>JBHHZE010000012.1:0-69640 GCA_046757925.1 Gemmatimonadales bacterium | reverse complement strand
TGCCACCCCCCAGATTGAGACCGGCCACGGCGGCCTTGTAAGTCATGCTCCGAGATAGTCTCAGCACATCCGTGAAAGCCTCGGCATCGGTATCGTAGTTCCAGAATCTTGTACCCCCCAAAGCCGGTCCCAGTGTCGTATCGTGGATAGCGATGATACCTCTGTAGCCGGATTCACGATCGGAGGAGAAACTCACCTGCTCGTGTCCGTGCTGAGCGATCATGTTGAACAAATGCCGATCCAGAGACAAATCCCTGTCGGCGCTAGTTATCGTGGAGTCCTCTGCCAATAACGATTCGCTGGATTTCACTTGTCCCCTCGTAGATTTCGGTCACCTTCGCCTCACGAAACAGCCGCTCGACCGGATAGTCCCGCATATAACCGTAGCCGCCAAATACCTGCACGGCCTGCGTAGTAACCCACATCGCCGTCTCGGAGGCAAACAATTTTGCCATGCTCGAACGCTGACCCAGGGCCTCCCCCCGGTCCTTCAACCGCGCCGTTTCGTGCAGCAGCGCACGGGCAGCGGCAACTCGTGTGGCCATATCGGCCAGTTTGAACTGCATCGCCTGAAAGTTCATTATCGGTTCGCCGAACTGCTTTCTCTCGGCACTGTACTTTATCGAATGTTCCAGCGCGGCCTGAGCGATGCCTATCGCCTGTGCCGCAACGCCGAGCCTGCCTTGATCCAGAGCCTCCAGGGCATAGATGAACCCCTCTCCCTCCTCCCCCAGGAGATGTTCGCTCCCCAGCCGCACGTCCTCGAGTGTGAGGGTGACAGTGGGTGAGGCACGCAGACCCATCTTGTCCTCCGGTTCCCCCGGCGTCATGCCCGTGACGTTGCCCGGAACCAGAAACGCCGAAATCCCGTGAGCACCCTTACGGTCGCCGGGGGTGTCGCTCCGGACCATCATGACGACGAGATCAGCTCTATCTCCGTTGGTGACCCAGGCTTTCATCCCGTTCAACACCCATTCTGTGCCGCTCCAAGACGCTTCGGCTCTCATGGCCGCCGAATCTGAGCCACTGTCTGCTTCGGAGAGTGAAAACGCCGCCATTACATCACCCTCAGCCATTGGGCGGAGCCACCGTTCCTTTTGTTCCTCGCTGCCGTGCGCAAGCAGCATGGAGGCAGGCAACGAATTATGGATCGAAAGAGTGATCGCGGTCGACGCGTCAGCCGCAGCCATCTCCTCGATGATCATCAAATAGGTTAGGGTGTCGAGCCCCAGTCCGCCGTATTCTTCAGGGATCAGCAACCCAAAGAACCCCAACTCCGCCAACTGCCGCATGACTTCCGGCGGCGAATGCTTGTCGCCATCCCATTCCGCGGCATGCGGAGCGAGTTCGCTCTGCGCAAAGTCTCGCGCCAACGCCACGATCTCGTTGCGTTGCTCCTCAACTTGCTCCAGCAGTTCAGGCGTAGTCATAGAATCCCCGGCCGCTCTTACGCCCCAGCCGTCCGGCGGCGACCATCTTTCTGAGAAGCGGGCAGGCACGGTACTTCGGGTCCCCCAACCCCTCATGTAAAACTTCGAGGATCGACAGGCATACGTCCAGGCCAATCAAGTCCGCCAACGTCAGAGGTCCCATGGGATGATTCATGCCCAGCTTCATGACCGTGTCCACCGCCTCAGGTGCGGCCACACCTTCCATGACACAGTAGATAGCCTCGTTTATCATCGGCATGAGTACGCGGTTGGAGATGAAGCCCGGATAATCATTCACCTCAACCGGCTCTTTCCCTAGCGCTCTGGCCGTATCCTGTACAAACGCCGTAGTCTGATCGGACGTTCCGAGACCACGGATAACCTCGATCAACTTCATTACGGGCACCGGGTTCATGAAGTGCATGCCGATTACTTTATTAGCCCGCTTGGTCCGGGCTGCGATCTCGGTGATCGAAATGGAAGAGGTGTTGCTCGCGAGTATCGTATCTGCCGGCGTCTCGCGGTCCAAAGTCTCGAAAATCTCGAACTTTATGTCTGCCGATTCGCTGGCGGCTTCGACGACCAACTGAGCTGTTCGTACCCGGTCGAGGGTGGTTTCAGTAACTATGCGACCGAGCGCTTGGACTTTCTCGTCCTCCGACATGACGCCCTTCTTGACCTGCCGATCCATATTTCGGGAGATCGTCTCGAGCGCAGCGTCGAGCTGCCCTCGAACGACATCGATCAGCGTCACATTCCAACCCCCCTGGGCAAACACGTGTGCAATACCGTTGCCCATAGTTCCTGCGCCCACCACAGCCATTTGCTTCAATGCTATGTCTTTCTCCTCGAGTTTCCGTTGCGCCAAACCAAGAGCGCGAGTGCCACTACCATGACGACCGAGCTCACGACACCGCCCTCCGGCCCAAACTGTCCTCCGGTAAACCACTGCGGGCCGCCAACCGTGAAATCGAGTGTGGGCAGATCGAAAACCACACCGCTTACCGGCGCGTCCGCCAGGCTCAATCCCGCGTTCCAAGCCCAGTGCAGCCCCCACGCCGCCGCAAGCCCGCCGGGCGTGAAGAATGCCGCGCTCAAGACGAGCGACGCCAAGCCTATATTGACCAACCCAAGGGTTGAAACGCTCGGGTTTCCGACATGCGCCGCGGCAAATGCCACGGCTAGGAACAGGCTGGCCCACACCTTACCCACCGCCGACGACAACCGTGCAAGCGGATAGCCGCGGAACAGGAGTTCCTCTGCCAGCGCGGCTACGAGTAGCAACGCCAGGAGACCAGCCGCGCCCCGCAGGTAGTCGATCGCCGTCCCCGACGCGACCGCCATGCGAGCACCGCCAAACAGCATCGCCGACGCCAGTGCCACCGCAGCCATGGCTACCCCCAATCCCAACTCCGTCACAAACCCCTTCACGGCCGCGTCGGCACCTGTCCAGCCCAGCGCGGCCCGGTCGAGGCGACCCACACGAGCGAGCGCTGCGTACACTCCCAGCCCGGCGATTACGGTAGCGGCTGCTGACAGAATCAGCCCGGCACTGCCCTGCTTCCAATGCTCGGGCATGGGCCAGACCAGAGCCACCGTTACAACCGCCACGGTTGCGTAGAATCCTGCCACGGCACCTAGCGCCTTCAGGATAGCGCGCATTACCGGCTACTCAGAAAAAACTAACGCGCTCTCAGAGGAGCGCGCTGGTTTTCGATGCGAGGCGCCGGATGATAAAACAGGCCACAACCAGTTTGGCGAGGTCACCCACCAGAAACGGAAGCGATCCCAGTGACACGGCCGACCTGACATCCCCTCCCAGAACGGCGAGCTGCGCAACACCGCCCGCGTGGATCGTGAGAAGTCCCAGCAACAGCCCAACGCCCAACGTCGCGACGCTCCGTTTCCGGACGGCGAACCGCCCGACCACAGCCGCTGCGAGCGGGTAGGCCAGCAGGTAACCTCCGGTCGGCCCGAACAGGCGGGCGAGTCCCGGCACCCCCACAGGCGCGAATACCGGCAAGCCCGCGGCTCCTAGAGCCAGGTAAATCGCGAGACTCGCCGCCCCCAACTGAGGACCCAGCAAACCGCCGACAATCAGTACGGCGGGGACCTGCAAGGTCAGCGGCACCGGCGTCCCAGGAAGCGGGATCGCGGCCTGCGCCCCCAGAGCCACCAGAAGCGATCCTGCCACCAGTGCCAGCGAACGCCGCACGACGGCATTCGGGGTCATTCTGAGTTGGTGAGTCGAGTCTATTGTATTCATTAGTTAGCTACGCTCCACACTTAGAGCCACGGCGTTGCCGCCACCCAGGCAAAGGGTCGCCAGCCCGGTGGACACCCCTCTATCCGACATGGCATGGAGAAGCGTGCTCAGGATTCGCGCGCCACTCGCGCCCAACGGATGCCCAATCGCGATCGCGCCGCCGTTGACATTTACGCGATCCCACTCCCAACCAAGCGCCTTCCCGTCCGCCAAAGCCTGGGCGGCGAAAGCCTCGTTCGCCTCGATCAGGTCGTAATCGCCAATCTCTGAGCCGGTCTTCTGCATCAAGTTTTGAACCGCCACTATGGGTGCAAAAAATAGGTCCTTGGGCTCACCGCCGGCGGCGGCATACCCAACGATGCGGGCGAACACGTCGAGCCCGTGGGCTACGGCAAAAGCCTCCGAGGCTACCACAACAGCCGCCGCTCCGTCGTTGAGTCCCGGCGCATTGCCGGCGGTGACCGTACCATCCTTCTGGAACACCGGTCGCAGCTTCGAGAGTATGTCCAGCGAAGTATCGGAGCGAGGACACTCATCCTTTTCGACAGTGGTGACGCCCTTTCTGCCCGGGACCTCGACCGGCACGATCTCGGAAGACAACTTACAGTTATTCACCGCCTCGACCGCTTTCCTGTGGCTGGCGAGCGCGAATTCGTCCTGCTCCTCACGGGTCACCCCCGCCTTCTCCGCGGTGTACTCGGCGTAGTTGCCCATCACGGTATCGCCGAACGAGCACCAAAGACCGTCGAATTGCAGACCGTCGACGAGCCGTTGGTCGCCGTACTTCGTTCCCTTCCGCAGTCCGGTGACATAATGAGGCGCGTTTGACATCGACTCCATCCCGCCCGCAAGAACACAATCTGCGTCACCTGCCTTCACGGCCTGAGCGGCAAGCATCACCGCCTTGAGACCGGAGCCACAAACCTTGTTGACGGTCACCGCCGGCACTTCTCCAGGTATGCCCGCCCGAATGGCTGCCTGCCGCGCCGGAGCCTGTCCCACACCAGCCTGCACTACGTTGCCCACGATTACATCCTCGACCACATCCGCATCGATTCCCGCTCGGTTTACGGCCTCCCGCAGCGCTATCGCACCCAACTCGGGGGCTTTGAGCGTACTCAGACCACCCAAGAACTTGCCCACCGGCGTGCGGACCGCACTCAATATGACCGGATTTCTATCCTTAGTCGACATTCGTGCACCAAACTGTCACGGGTATAGCATCAGGACGGCCCCATTTCCAACCGCACCTTCCCTAAGTCTCACTCTAAATTACCCCTCAGAACTCAAATTCTCTACCTTGAGCGCACGAGTCTCGATCATGGCCAACACCTTGGCCTCGAATTCCTCGATCTTCATGATCTGTTGCTTCTTGCCCGCTCCTCTCACTCTCACCGCCAGGGTTCCCTCCTCGACCTCACGCTTTCCCACCACCGCCATGAACGGCACCTTCACCAGTTCAGCATCTCGTATCCGGTAATTCAGCGTGTCGTTGCGGTCATCGACCGTACATCTGATCTTCGCTGCCCTGAGGCGCCTCCGGATTTCGTGCGCGGCTTCGCTCTGTTCCTCGGAGATGGGGAGCACGCGTACCTGCTCGGGTGAAAGCCACACGGGGAATGCGCCCGCAAAGTGTTCGATCAGACATCCCACGAACCGCTCCACCGTGCCGAAGATCGCGCGGTGAATCATGATCGGCATGTGGGGCCTGTTATCGGCGCCGGTGTACTCCAATCCGAGGCGTTCAGGAAGTTGGTAGTCGAGCTGAATCGTGGACGCCTGCCACTCCCGGCCAATGGCATCCTGCAGCTTGATGTCGATCTTGGGTCCGTAGAAAGCTCCTCCGCCTTCGTCGATACCGTACGTCAGATTCTTGCGGTCGAGGGCCCGTCTGAGCGCATCCTCCGCCACCTGCCACATCTCGTCTGTGCCGATTTTCTTTTCGGGCCGCGTGGACATGTCGATCCGGTATGGGAAGCCGAACGTTTGGTTGAGCACCACGTCCACAATCTCCATTATCTGATAGATTTCGTCTTCGATCTGATCTTCTCTACAGAACACGTGAGCGTCATCCATGGTCAGCATGCGCACCCTGAGCAGACCGTGTAGAGTCCCCGACAACTCGTTGCGATACACGTTCGCAATCTCCGCCAATCTGATTGGCAAGTCGCGGTAGGACCGTTGACGGCTCGCGTAGACCAGGGCGTGCATTGGGCAGTTCATGGGTTTGACCCGGTACTTGACGTCCACCGAATCACCTCCGGCCGCGGCCATGGCCGGGAACTGATTGTCTTCGTACAGCGGCAGGTGGCCCGAACGGTAGAAGAGATCCTCGCGAGTTACGTGCGGGGTGTAGACCAGATCGTAACCCCTACTCAGCAACTCGTCCTCGATGAAGCGCCGCAGTTCGAACTGGACGGTCGCACCTCGGGGATGCCACAAAACCAAGCCCGGCCCGGTGTCTTCGTGGATGCTGAAAAGGTCGAGATTCTTGCCCAGAATCCGGTGATCGCGTTTGGCGGCTTCCTCCAGCCGCCGCAAATACTCGTCGAGGTCAGACTTCTTGAACCACGCGGTGCCATAGATCCGCTGCAGCATCTGCCGCCTCGAATCACCTCGCCAATAAGCACCGGCTGCATGCATCAGCTTGAAGTGCTTGACCTTGCCGGTGTGTTCGACATGCGGGCCGCGGCATAGATCGACGAAGGGACCATCCGTGTAAATGGAAATGATCTCGTCGTCCCCCAGTTCCTCCAGTCTTTCGAGTTTTAGAGGATCGTCCTTAAAACGCTCCCGTGCCGCGTCGCGATCTACCTCCTCACGCACGAACTTGTATTCGGACTCAACGACCTCACGCATCTTTGCTTCGATGCGTTCCAAGTCCTCCGGTGTAAACGGCTGGGGAACCTCGAAGTCGTAGTAGAACCCATCCTGGATGTGGGGTCCGAAGCCTATCTTGGCCTCCGGAAACAGTTGACGGACCGCCGTGGCCAGGATGTGCGCGGTCGAATGGCGCAGGACATCGAGGGCACGTGGACTCCTGTCCGTGATGACTTCGACGCGCGCATCACGCGTAATGGGCCGGTCCAGGTCCCACACGTCGCCGTCGACGTCCGCCGCAATAGCCGCACGGGCCAGCCTTGGTCCCGCAGCCTCGGCGACGGCGCGAGCGGTAGCACCCTTGGGCATCTCCCGCTGGGATCCGTCGGGTAGAGTAAGCAGAATTGTATGGCTCATGGAGTCAGTGGAGTCGTGTGTGTGGCGTGCGTTACCAGCACGGGTTGCACTTCGCCTGCGAAGAGGAAGAACAGCGCTATCCCAACCAGGACTATAACACTCAGAACGGCGGCAAGCACCAGCATGCGCCGGGAGACGAGATCGTTGGATGGGTCAGCGGACATGGTCACTATACCAATCAAGTCGTTTGAGTCGTATATATTGTAGCATGGGCACTCAAGGGTTGCCATGGGAGGTCACTTGGTAAGAGTAAAGCAAGAAGACTACGGGGTCGCCGGCATAGCTTTGTCGGCAGTCGTGGGCATTGGGGTCGGCGTTATCGGGGGCCTCTTCCTTTGGGAGTGGTTGGGCGATCGCGGTACCGAGCCGATCAGGAATGTTGTGAGGCGGTTGCGGCCTACCGCAGCTGATGAGCCGGACGAGGATCTGGATGGCCTCGAGCGAGCCACGAAACGGGTTTTCGAAGAGAGTTCGGCACTCGCCGAGTTTGACCTCGACGCCGAAGCTCTGGGCGATGGTATCGTCGACATCACCGGTATCGTGCCCGATGAGCCGTTGCGCGAATTGGCAGGGGAGCTGGCGGGTCAGGTACCGGGCGCCGATGTCGTCGTCAATAGAGTCTTGGTCGAGGGACACGACACCCTACCTCGCAAGGTCACGTTGGAACTGGACAAGGATTGATTTGTCGACCCAACCCGGATTCCCAGTGACAACGACTTCACTTGCCCCACGGTACGATCCTTCCGCGATCGAGACGGAGACGTACGAGCGCTGGCTCGATGCCGGCGTGTTCGGTGCGTCGGTGGATTCCGCAAAGGAACCATACGTAATAGTCATCCCGCCGCCCAATGTCACGGCGGTGTTGCACACCGGTCACGGGCTCAATAACACCCTTCAGGATGCGCTGATCAGGTTCGAGCGCATGAGAGGCAGAGAGGCCCTGTGGCTGCCCGGTACCGATCACGCCGGTATCGCTACACAGAACGCAGTCGAGCGACTTCTGGCGCAGGAAGGCAAGACCCGCCACGACTTGGGACGAGAGCGGTTTGTCGATCGGGTCTGGGAACATGTCGGCAAGACCGGCGACTCCATCCTGAAGCAGCTGCGTGCCATCGGCTGCTCGTGTGACTGGTCGCGGACAAGGTTCACGTTCGACGAGGAATACTCGAGCGCGGTGCGAAAGGTGTTCGTCGATCTCCATCGGGACGGGTTGGTATACCGCGGGCAACGCGTAATTCATTGGTGCCCACGCTGCCTCACCTCACTTTCGGACGAAGAAGCCGAGTTCCGAGATCGTGACGATCATCTGTATTACATCAAGTACCGCATCGTCCACGCTCCGGACGGTAAAACCGCGTCGGGAGAGGAGTTCGTTGTAGTTGCAACGACACGACCCGAGACGATGTTCGGCGATGTTTGTCTGGTGTTTCACCCTGAGGATGAACGATTTACGGGCCTGGACGGGGCGTTGGTAGAGATTCCTCTCAGTGGTGTCCGGATCCCCGTACGCACCAGTTCGGCTGTGGAACGAGACTTCGGTACCGGAATGCTCAAGGTGACACCGGCCCATGACGCCAATGATTTCGATATCGCCGATACTCTAGGGGGGTTCGAGCGACCGTCCATCATGACTGAGGAAGCGACGATGGCGACCGACCAGCGCGTCCCTCAGCAGTTTCACGGAGTAGACCGGGCTGAAACACGAGCTCAGCTCGTCGCTGCATTGCGCTCGGCGAACCAGTTGGAGCACGTCGATGACTACCGGCACGCCGTGCGACACTGCTATCGCTGCGACACCATCGTGGAGCCACGATTGTCCGATCAATGGTTCGTACGAATGGAGCCCCTGGCCGCACCGGCCTTGGCCGCCTATCGCGAAGGTAAGCTTCGGTTTGTCCCGGAGCGTTGGGGTGGCGTATACGAGAATTGGCTGACGCAGATCCGCGACTGGAATATCTCCCGTCAGCTTTGGTGGGGTCACCGCATTCCCGCCTGGTACTGCGAGGCGGACGCCTGTCAGCACATCACGGTCGCCATGGACCGTCCGGGAAACTGCGAGGAATGCGGTGGCCCGGTCCACCAGGACGAGGATGTACTCGATACGTGGTTCTCGTCATGGCTGTGGCCTTTCGCCACCCTGGGCTGGCCGGAGAATACCGCCGATCTCGACCGATTCTACCCGGGTAGCACCCTGGTTACGGGACCGGACATCATCTTTTTCTGGGTCGCTCGGATGGTAATGTCCGGCTATCGGTTTATGGGCGAGCGGCCATTCGATACAGTCTATCTGAACGGCATTGTACGCGACACACAACATCGCAAGATGTCCAAGTCGGCAGGCAACGGGATCGATCCTCTCGAAGTCGTGTCGCTTTTCGGGGCCGACGCATTCAGGTTTACTCTCGTGGCCGGGGGCGCCGCGGGCAGTGACATCATCCTGGACCCTGACGACCTGGAGGCGTCGTTCGCGTCAGGTCGCAACTTCGCCAATAAGATTTGGAACATCGGTCGGTTCATCGTCGCCAACATGGACGGACCGATCACGCCACCTGACGATCTGAGTGCCATCCAACTCGAGTTGGCCGACCGCTGGATCCTAGCACGTTGCCGGCGAGCGGTCGAATCGATCACGAACGCATACGAACGCTTTCGACTCAACGAGGCGGCGAACGCGATCTACCATTTTGTATGGGACGAGTTGGCCGATTGGTACGTGGAGCAAGTCAAGCCTCGCCTGTACGGGACCGCGGCCGGTGGAGCACACGCCCGCGGCGTACTGAGCCACGTGTTTCGCACCGCACTCAAACTGCTGCATCCAATAATGCCGTTCTTGACGGAAGAATTGTGGCGGCACATGCCTGGCGCAGCCGGCAAGCTGCTGGCATCGTCGGAGTGGCCCACACCGGACGACGACTTCGCCGATGCCGAGGCGGAGGATCTCTTTGGTAAGATCATGGCACTCATTACGGCGGTAAGAACCGACCGAGCGGAGTACCATATTCCCCCATCTACATTGCTACGTGTTGTCGTGGAGCCCGCGGACGAGGCCGCACGCGCGGTCTTTGAACTCGAACGGGAAACGATTGCGAGGCTGGCGAAGGTTGGCGAACTGGAAGTGGATTACGGCGAACCGGATGAGGTGGGCGCCCACACCGTGCTCTCGGATGGATCCTCAGTCTTCGTGCCGCTGGGCGATGCGATCGACATAAGAAAGGAGTGCGCACGACTCTCCTCCGAAGCCGAGCGATTGGACAGACAATTATCGGGCGTTGCGGCGAAGCTCAAAAATGAAAAATTCGTGAGCCGGGCACCTGCGGACGTGGTCGAGCGGGAGCGCGCCAAGGAGCGATCGTGGCAGGAGCAGCGGGAGGTACTGTCCGCAAAACTGCGCGCCTTGGGTTGTTGAGCGCTCTGTGCGCGGGCTGCGCCAGCATGGGCGAACCACCGGGAGGACCACCTGACTTCGACCCTCCGGTCATACTCAGTATTACGCCCGACTCAGGAGCCGTGATCGAAGGGTTCGACGACGATGTGATCATCAAATTCGATGAGGTTATCAACGAACGATCCGGGAACGGGCTCGACAAGTTGGTGCTGGTATCGCCCCGTGCCAAAGAGATAAAGGTTTCTTGGAAACGCAGCGCGATAGCCATCAAGCCCAAAGACGGATGGCATCGGGACGTGGTGTACCAAGTCACCTTGCTACGAGGCATAGCAGACCTCAGGAACAACCGCCTCGATTCCACACGAACCGTGATCTTCTCAACCGGGGGGGAGATCCCGGCGACGAAAGTGAGCGGCACGGTGCTGAACTGGGAACAGGGACGGAGCGCACCGCGAGCGTTAGTCGAGCTCATAGTGCTTCCCGACTCGCTGGTGTACTTCACGGAAGCTGATTCGGTGGGCGACTTCACTTTCAGTGCGGTGCCGCCGGGTCAGTACCTCTTGATCGGGACGATCGACAAGAACGGCAATCACGAACGCGATCGTCGCGAATGGTTCGATAGCACGACTGTCCAACTGGATTCCGCCGTTTCAGGCGAATTGTGGGCCTTTGCACACGACAGCGTCGGACCCCGGGTACGGAACGCGGTTCTGGTAGACAGCATCACGATCCGAATCAGTTTCACTCAGATGTTGCAGCCGGGAGTCCCACCAGACACCGCGGTGGATCTGCTCCTCCTGCCCGACAGCCAAGCGGTGGCGATCGCGAACGTGTGGACCGCTGCGACCTACGACTCGGTCAAGACGGTCGAGGATTCCCTCAAGCGCTCCGCCCAGGCTGCCGCAGCGGAGCAGCCGGCCGACTCGGCCGAGGTCCAAGCGCCCAGCCCGGTGGATACTGCTGCGCAGGCCGTGCTTGCCCCGGCTACAACTGATACGAGCCGCATCGCCGGCTTGCTAGCCACCCGGCCTAAGCTCGCTGCGGATTTGCATTTACGGCTGGTTTCGGCCGTGGTTCCAGGAGCCAAGTACCTCATCTTGGCCCGCGTCGCAAACGTCCTGGGAAATGTGGAAGAGTCGCAGGCGGTGCTTGCAGTGCCTGCAGCGGCAGACTCGACATGAGCGACAAGCTCCGGAATCTACCATCCGTGAACGAACTGCTGTTGGAAGCAGAGGCTGCCGGTCTGCTGGACACGGCGCCGCGCGCTGTAGTGGTCGACTCCATCCGAGCAGCACTTGACGCTGCCCGCACGCGCGCCGGAGACCCTCCCACCGCCGGATGGCTGGCGGAGGTACAGCGTGAGATAAATGTGCGTACCCGTCTCTCGCTCACGCGCGTCATCAATGCCACGGGCGTGGTCCTCCATACGAATCTCGGGCGTGCGCCAATGGCCGAAGCCGCGCGGAAAGCGATCCTGGACGGATTCGGCTACAGCACGTTAGAGTTGGACACAAGGACCGGCCACAGAGGATCTCGGCAGACCCATCTCAAACGGTTACTAACCGAGGTCACCGGGGCCGAGGACGCCATCGTGCTCAACAACGCCGCGTCCGCCATGTTCATGCTGCTGAATACCCTGGCCCAAGACGGTGAGACAGTCGTATCCCGTGGCGAACTCGTGGAAATCGGCGGCTCGTTCCGGATACCCGACATCCTGACAGAAAGCGGTACCACGTTAGTCGAGGTGGGAACCACGAATCGGACCCGGCTCTCCGATTACCGGCTAGCGCTCAACCCCAACACCCGTGTCTTGCTCAAGGTTCACCAATCCAATTTTCAGCAGCTTGGTTTCGTCGAGGACACGGCGCTCGGCGACCTGGTGGCGTTGGGTGACCCGCACGGCATACCGGTCATCCACGATGCCGGCAGCGGACTGCTGCTGGATCTCTCGGAGTACGGTCTCTCAGGGGAACCGCTGGTATCAGCCAGCGTGGCAACTGGAGCCGTTGTGGTGTTTTCGGGTGACAAGTTGGTCGGTGGACCGCAGGCGGGCATAGTCGTAGGCCCGAAAGCGCTGATCGCCAAGGCCGCCGCCAACCCACTCGCCCGAGCACTGCGTCCGGATAAGCTGACGATAGCGGCGCTCGAAGCAACCCTGTTGCTCCACCGAGACCCCAAAGTGGCGGTAGGCCAGATTCCCTGTCTTGCCATGCTCACGGCCGACCAGCGAGACCTCCAGGCGCGGGCACGGCGCCTGGCCGAACTGATACCCGAGTCCACAACGGAACCGGGCCGCTCGGCCGTAGGGGGCGGGGCCTTCCCGGGGGCCGAGCTGGCCACCAGGCTGGTCGCAGTCGCAGCCACGTCGACCGACGCCTTCCTGGCCGCTCTGCGGAACAACGCGCCACCAGTAATCGCACGTGCCTCCGAGGGACGCGTCCTCCTCGACGTCCGGACAATCACCGATAGGGAGATACCCGCAGTGGCGGAAGCGGTGGCAGCAGCCCGGCATTGTGTCTCGCGGGATTTGTAGCGAAATTCCGCCGTCGGCCTCAATCCAATAACACACACCAAGTGACGGAGGACTCGTCTGTGTCTCTACGGATTACAACAGCGCTGAGCGCAGCCTTGCTGGCTTTGTCGACTCCCGCCCTGGGACAAGGGACACCCAAGGGCGCGGACGAAGCCGGGTTTGTGACAATGTCCTACGGCGAAACTCTCCAGAGTTTCCTGACAGTAAACGACGATTCACTACAGAACGGATACTACTACAAGGCTTTTGTGTTCTCCGGCGAAGAGGGTGACTCTTTGTCGCTCACTTTGTCCTCCATCGACTTCAATGTGAACTTATTATTGGCCGATTCGAGCGATACCATCATTGAGGACGACGACAACAGCGGCGGAGCGTGCAATGCCCATTTGCAGTACGAACTTCCCACGACGGGCCGCTACATCGTGTACGCCACCAGTACCACGCCACACCAGACGGGTCAGTTCAATATCTCCTTGGCGACTGGTCATACGGACCCGCCGAGCAAGAAGCGCTGCCGTGGTTTCTTGGAGGTCAACGACACACTATCCGTGGGAGACTCGATTCCGGGTAAACTGGGGCCGCCCAACAGCAAACTCGGCAAGAGCTTTTTTCAGGTGTGGGCACTCGATATCCCATGGGCGAGACGGCAACGATCGATCTGCTTTCGGATGATTTCGATGCCAGGCTGGCCCTGTTCCAAGGATTCGCCACCGCCCGTGACGCCAACGATGACGGCGCCGGAAAGTGCAACGCCCGACTCGTGGTGACGGGCTCGGAACATCCTCTCAAGGTGGTTATGACCACCGGTAAACCCAATCAACACGGCAACTATGTCCTGCGCGCCACCTCGGGCGCATTGCCCATTCAGGAAAAGTCCGAGTGTAATCCGTGATTCTTTCCGAGTGTCGCTCATAGGGGTGCCAGGAGCATCAATCATGCGGGTGGCCGTGCTCGCTTCCGGAAGCGGCACAAACCTCCAGTCTCTGATCCAACGATGCCGTGCACCGGCACCGGTTCAGATAGCCTTGGTAGCCAGCAATCGACCTGACGCAGGCGCTTTGCAGCGGGCCCGCGAAGCCGGTATCTCCAGCCATGTATTGGCAGATCCCGCAGACGGACAGTCCCTGCTGACCACTTTAGAGGAGTGCGATATTGACCTCGTGGTGCTGGCCGGATACTTGAAGCTCGTACCGCAAGACGTGGTGGTGAGATTCGCCGGTCGTATGATCAACATTCATCCTGCACTTCTCCCGTCGTTCGGTGGAGCCGGAATGTACGGCAGCAAAGTGCATGACGCGGTGATTCGCTCCGGAGCCACCGTAACCGGAGTGACCGTCCATCTAGTGAGTGAGGAATACGACCGAGGCCCCATCGTTGCCCAATGGCCGGTCCCCGTCTCATCGGACGACACGCCGGAGACTCTCGGACGTCGCGTGCTTGCGGTGGAGCACCAGATCCTTCCAGAGGTAGTTATCAACGCGGCAAGAGCTGGTGGAGTTACACGAATGTTCCCAACGAGTGATTCATGGGAGGAGGTGGCTATCTGCCCTGCGCACTGATATCGGTTTCCGATAAGAGAGGCGTCGTCGAGTTCGCGCGCCGGCTGGAAGGCCTGGGATGGGAGATAGTCTCCACCGGCGGCACTGCAGCTGCCCTCGATCAAGGCGGCGTTGCGACCAAGGCCGTCGAAGAAATAACGGGGTTCCCGGAAATGTTGGATGGCAGGGTGAAGACCTTGCACCCATCGATACATGCGGCGCTCCTGGCGCGCAGGGACGCCGAGTCCCACATGACAGCTCTTGAAGAGCATGCGATCACCCCGATCGATCTGGTCGCCGTGAATCTCTATCCGTTCCGCGAAACGGTCGCCAACCCCAATGTAAAGTTCGAGGACGCAATCGAGCAGATCGATATCGGAGGGCCTTCCCTCCTGCGATCGGCTGCGAAGAACCATGCCGACGTACTGGCTGTGGTGGATCCCCGGGACTACGACCAGGTAATCGCAGCGCTCTCGGAGGGTCAGGTCGATTACCCGTTCAGGCAAGAACTGGCTGCCAAGGTTTTCAGTCATACCGCCGGATACGATGCGGCTATCGCGAGGTTCATGAGCCAGGACGCCGACTACTTCCCCTCGGCGGTGTCCTTGGTGTTGGAGCGGGTTCAAGAACTGCGATACGGTGAGAATCCTCAGCAGCGCGCAGCGTTGTATTCGACGCGCGAAGGACGCGGCATCGACGCTCTGCGGCAACTTCACGGCAAGGAGCTCTCGTTCAACAACCTTCAGGACATAGAGGCAGCAAGTCAATCGGTTGCACCGTGGCCGGATAGACCAGCCTGCGCTATCATCAAGCACACGACACCGTGCGGCATAGCACTCGGCATCGATGCGCTGGACGCTTACCGGCGCGCTTTGGCCACGGATCCCAAGTCCGCATTTGGGTCGGTCGTCGGCTTCAACACAATAGTTGACCTCGCAACTGCCGAGGCTATGGCCGACACGTTCGTTGAGGTCGTGGTCGCTCCACGGTTCCACGATGATGCACTGAGCGTTTACAAAAGGAAGAAGAACCTACGTGTGATCGAGTTGCCGCTACCGGACGGTCGACCTTCGCTCGACTATAAGCGCGTTCGCGGTGGTTTCCTGATCCAAGACCGGTTCATCGCCTCGGCCGACGAATCGGGCTGGAAAACCGTGACCCAGCGCTCGCCGACTCCGGAAGAACGCCGCGACATGCGATTCGCGTGGGCGGCTATTTCCTGGGTTAAGTCGAACGCTATCTTGCTCGCGAGGCACGAAGCAGCAATCGGCATCGGCGCTGGTCAAATGAGCCGAGTTGATGCTGCCTTCCTCGCGATACACAAGGCCAGGGGGGAGGGACACGATCCGAAGGGATCGGTACTGGCATCGGACGCCTTTTTTCCGTTCGCCGACAGCGTGGAAACTGCCGCAGCCGCGGGAATCACCGCTATCATACAACCCGGGGGATCGGTCCGAGATGACGAGGTGATCGAGGCAGCCAACACACACGGCCTTACAATGCTGCATACCGGTTGCAGACAATTCCGCCACTAATTCTGAAATGACCCAAGACACTCTGCCACCCTCCGAACGGTCGCCGTACGCCCTTGCGGCGGTGGTTTCGACCGCGATACTCGGATTGTATGTAGCCACTCTTGCTCCGACGACGCAGTTCTGGGACACGTCCGAGTACATGGCGGCTGCCAAGACACTCGGCATCCCTCATCCGCCCGGGAACCCTCTGTTCGTACTACTCGCGAACCTGTGGGGATGGCTGCCGCTAGCCGAGAACTACGGCAGAAGATTGAATCTGTTCTCAGCCGTATCGAGCGCACTTGCTTCAGGATTTCTGTTTCTCGTAACGGAAAGATTCCTCCGCACGCTGATAACCGACAAACTCGCCAGATACTCCATTGCCGTTGCCGGTGTTCTAGTGGGCGCCACCGCTTTTACCGTTTGGAATCAATCGGTAGTGAACGAGAAAGTATATACGTTGAGCCTGCTTTCCATCGGGCTGGTACTCTGGCTGGGCACACGGTGGATGGATCGTGCCCCGGGGAACTCCCGCGACAAGCTGCTGATTCTCATCCTTTACCTGCTGGCTCTCACCTCGACGAATCACACCATGGGGCTACTCGTAGCTCCAGCCATAATGGTGCTCGTACTGGAGACTCTGCGCTTAGAAAAGGCCGGCGCGGGAGAATGGGCCAAGCTACTAGTTTTTTCTGTGATCGCAGCGATGTTCGTTTTCCTACCGAGTGCGCTGGACAAGGGCGCCGAAAATGGTGCCTATTATGGACTGGTGGCCCTTGCCATCGGGTTACCACTCGCGTTCGCAGTGTACACGGGCGATGGACGGTTTGCGACGGCGGCCGTAGTAGTTGCCGCCATGGGTTTGTCTCTCAATTTCTTCTTTCTCCTAATCCGCGCCGGACTGTATCCCCCCATCAACGAGGGCGAGCCCACCACATGGGAAACGCTGAGGGCGGTGTTGAGCCGGCAGCAGTACCAAAAGGGCCCGCTCATACCCCGCCAGGCCGACATAGTGTGGCAGTACATCAATTACCTACAGTACTTCTCGTGGCAGTTCGGGCGCGACTGGTCTGCCGGTATCCAGCAGGGGTTGGCCGCATTGTTCGGAGGGCTGGGTTTGTTGGGAGCGGTGTGGCACTGGTTGCGTGACCGCAGATCGGCGGCGATGATGACGGCACTCATGGTGACCGTCACATTAATGCTGGTGTTTTACCTCGATTTCAAGTTTGGTTATTCCATCCGTCCCGGCGAGAACCTGGTACGCGAAGTGAGAGAGCGGGATTACTTCTACATTGCGTCTTTCATGCTTTGGGGAGTGTGGGTCGCATTCGGATTTGCCGCGACCGCGAACTTCATCGCCCAGATTTCCGGGAATGACTCCGCCAATCGACCAGTGGGTATCGTATCGGCAGCACCCGTGCTGATCTTGTGCCTGATTCCCCTATACGGCAACCACCTCTCTGCATCGCGTAAGGGCGAGACTTTGCCTCGGGACTCCGCATGGGACATGCTCCAATCGGTAGAGCCCTACGGGATCCTGATCACTGCGGGCGACAACGATACTTTCCCGCTATGGTACGTACAAGAAGTTGAAGGGGTGCGCCGTGACGTGACCCTGGCGAATCTGTCGCTGATGAATACGAAATGGCATAACCGGCAAATAAAGCGCCGCGAGATCTTCCCGTTCGATAGCCTGAACGCACTGCAAGTGTACCGTGGGCGATCGTGGCCCAAGCCCACGGGGCCGATTCTATCGCCCAGCTACGAGGACTTGGACAATCTCCCGCCGTTCGTCCAGCTCAACGATAGTACTGCATTCCAGTTCGGGACTCTCCGCGCAACCATACCTCCGCAAGTGCTGGAGCGCTCGGGTATCATCACGCTGCAGCTCATCCGCGACAATCTCGGAAAGAGGCCGATCTATCTTTCGCGCACCACCGGGAACTATGGAGAACGGATGGGTCTCAAAAAGTACCTGCTCAGTCAGGGTATGGTGCGAAAGCTGATGTCCGAACCGATCGAGCCGGGTCATGGCATCACCGCAGCCGGCATGTTGGGATGGGTTGACGTCGAGCGGTCGAGGGCACTCCTGTTCGACGTATACCACAGTCAATCTGCGGCACGCCAGCGTCCATTCGGTTGGATAGATCGACCATCCGAGAGCATCCTCGCATTGTACGCAATCCTATATGCATCCTTTGCCGAGATCTTGGCCAGCCCCCAATACCGCTCGGATAGTTCCGTGCCTGATTCCGTCACCGCACGCGAGATCACAGAAGCGACCAACCTAGCTGATCGCATACTGAGGAACACCAGCTTCCGATAACTCGTGCACCCACTCGGCCTTGACTGGGCGCCGGTGACTGCCAGATTCTCCGCAAACAGTTAAGCCATCGGATATGAGTGCGATCGTCGAGAGACCACTAAAGGCCCTGGGTGTCAACTCGACCCCTCCTGGAGACGTGGACACAAGCTTTGTGACTCTCAAGTCCCGCGCAACCGCAATAGCCGGCCGCAGCTGCAAACGATGATAGAAGTACTGGCCCTCGGACCGTGCGTGATCACGCAAGACGGTACCGATCCGCCTGCAGAACTGAAACAACGCAAGAACTTGGCTCTGCTTGTCTATTTGGCCAGGTCACCAAACCGGATGCGAAGCCGGCAACATCTCATCGGCCTGCTCTGGCCCGACAGGCCGGAAGAGAGAGCCCGCCATTCACTGCGAGAGGCAATACGGATCCTTCGCAAAGTCCTGGGCGGCAACGGAATGACGGTAAGCGACGATCGCCTACGGCTCAGCGAGCGCGCCGTACACTTCGATCTTGATGACTTCCAGCGATTGGAAGACAAAGGAAATGTCCGAGGTGCCGCAAGTTTGATTCGCGGAGAGTTTCTCGAAGGGCTCTCGATACAAGATGCGTCTGAGTTCGAAGACTGGCTCAGCTCAGAGCGACTATACTGGCGCGGTCGATGCGTTGACGTGCTCGTTCGATGTGCGGAAGAGTACCTGTCAGCCGGAGACTCGCGATCTGCGACGGCAAACACGCAGCGCGCCCACGTCATGGACCCCGGTTCCTCCGCCGCCATGCGGATCTTGCTAAAGAGCCTGGCCCTGGGGGGCAACCGAACCCGGGCGCTGGACTACTACGAGATTCACACAGAGCGACTGAGGGAATTGGGTGTCGCACCTGACATCGAAACGGCCGACCTCGCCGACCGAATCAGACGCCAGAAGGAGTGGAAACTTCCAGCACACGTCCCGACCAGCGCGGTCTCGGGCGCCGAGTCACGTCGGGCACCGCTCGTAGGCCGATCGACCCAGCTCGCACAACTGCTCGCCGCGTGGCGGACCGCAGCGGAAGGGAAAGCATCGATAGCGTGCATAACCGGCGACGCCGGAGTCGGGAAGACGCGGCTTGCCGAGGAACTCCTTTCGCGCGCGGCTTTGGACGGCGCCGTAACAGTTGTCTTCCGGGCGGTGGAGGGCGACCTGGCCGTCCCGGATTCAGGAGTCCTGGGCCTGGCTCGCGGAGGCATGCTGGAGGCCCCAGGTCTAACCACAGCGCCGCCACGCGCCATCTCCGCGTTTGCCCAGCGAATCCCGGAGTGGGCCGATCGTTTCGGGCAGTCGGAACCCACCCAGGAATCCTTGACTCCAGCCCTAGGGGAGGTCGTTCGGGCCATATCGTCCGAGCGCCCGATATTTCTCCTCGTGGACGATGCCCAGTACTGCGATCGTGAATCACTCCTCACGCTGGGTAGCGTTGTCAGAGACGTCGCAGATCGGCCGCTGTTCCTATGCGTCACGGCCACCTCCACCCCCATGCGCGAGGAAGTGGATCAATTGCGCGCCCAGATTGGCAGGCAGTTTGCCGGCGCCACTGTGGCCCTGCGCGAACTGCAACTACGTGACATACGTGAGCTCACGGAGTGGGCCCTGCCGACATATACGGGAGATCAGTTAGATAGGCTTACCAGAAGAGTGGCAGCCGACTCGGCTGGGTTCCCACTGCTCGTGGTGGAACTGCTGCACGCCGTCGCGTTGGGCATGGATATCGAGCAAACCAACGGCGCCTGGCCCAAGCCACTCAGAACTCTTACCGATACGCTTCCGTGCAACCTGCCCGACCCGATTGTGGCGGCAGTGCGAGTAGGATTCCACCGGCTGAGCAAGCCTGCACAGAACCTACTCTCCGCCGCCGCCGTGATCGGCAGACCCGCGCCCGTCGATCTCCTGGGTCGTTGCGCGGACTTGGGTGGACGGTCCCTCGATGAGGCGCTGGATGAGCTGGAATGGCAACGTTGGTTGTCGGCCGATGCACGAGGATACTCCTTTGTTGCCACTATAGTCAGGCGAATTGTGGAGCAAGATATGCTCACGGAGGGACAACGGCAGCGGATACGAGTCGCCGCCGATAGGTGCAGCTAGACAAACAGCGCCGCAAGAAGGAGGACAGCTGGTGGGATCAAGAGACCACCCCGACGAGCACGCACAGTCCGCTGAGGCCGCGGGATTACTGTATGTGACCGACGCCGATCCCGGTATCCGCCGGAAGCGATCCGGCCGTGGCTTCGCATACTATAACCCAGACGGCAGCCTGATTCGAGACCGGGCGGAACTCAAGAGAATCAGGGCTCTGGTGATTCCACCGGCCTGGACCGATGTGTGGATCTGCCCGCTTCCCACCGGGCACATTCAAGTAACGGCTAGAGACGCCAAGGGCCGCAAGCAATATCGCTACCATCCTCGATACCGCGAAGTGAGAGACGAGACCAAATTCGATCGCATGCTCGCATTCAGCACGCTCTTACCCCCAATCCGTCAACGCGTCGAACGTGATCTGTCGAAACCCGGGCTACCGCGTGAGAAGGTACTAGCCACCGTAGTACGCCTACTCGAACGAACCTTGATCCGGGTGGGTAACGACGAGTATGCCAAAGAAAACAAGTCCTATGGACTCACGACTCTACGACGCCGACATGTGCAGGTCGATGGCTCAACACTGCGGTTCGAGTTCCGTGGGAAGAGTGGTGTCACCCGGTCGATTGCGATCACCGATCGCCGGATTGCATCTATCGTGCAGCACTGTCAAACACTGCCTGGGCAGGAGCTATTCAAGTACATCGACGACGACGGGCAACGGCAGGTGCTGGACTCGGCGGACGTGAATGACTACTTGCAGAAGATCTCGGGTGAGGACATCACAGCCAAAGATTTCCGCACGTGGGCCGGCACGATGCTCGCGGCAACTACTCTATGCGAGATGGGTCCCGCCACGTCCGAACGGGAAGCCCGGGCGAACGTAGTCAAGGCAATCGATCTCGTGGCCAAACAACTTGGTAACACGCGCGCGGTGTGCAGAAAGTACTATATCCATCCAAGGATCATAGAGGCATACATGGAGGGATCCGTGATTGATGCGGCACCGCCACCGACCAAACACAGGCGGGCGCGTCCGTCAGCTCGTCTGCGACTCCAGGAGACCGCGGTTTTGGAATTCCTACACCTCCAGGACGAGCGCGGAACTTGATGCTCCACTAATTCGTTAGATCCAACCTCACTGTGGTCGCGCCGGCCAGGTATATGCCATTGAAGAAGAATTTGAAAGTGCCGTGCGGCTGGCCGCGGTTCAAGATTTCCGGTCCGAACAAAAATAAATTGCCCTTGCCAACCTTGGCTTCCGCTACCGCAACCCCTCCGTTTAGGCGGTTCTGGCCCCACGCCCAACCACTCCTCAGAGGAGTATCGTTGGCAAACCACGCCACGGCTTCAACTTTTCTCATCTGTGCATCGGGAAGCATTCTGAATACCGGACTGTTGTCGAAGAACACGTCAGCATATTGCTTCATACCGTAGGCCAGTGGCCGCGAGTTGTCGACCCTCACTTGCAACACTGAACCTGGTACGTAGTACACGTCTTGTGTGAGGTGCTTACCGTTGCCGTCCACGAGGTGGTCCGCCATCGGTAGACCCGCATGTCGCGCCAGAATGGTCGAGCTACCGATCGTGATGATCGTTCCACCCTGCTCCAGAAACTCGATCAGCCGTGGTACCGTGGTGGCTACCGTAATACTTCCGAGCCGTTCCCGATACTCTGCCGGTATACTGCTGGGATCCGGTTCCCGAGAGAACAGTTCAGCGAAGCCTCCGCTCTCCCGATCGGACTCCGGTATCGCACCCGTAACGAACACGAGTATGTCGAACTTCTCGCTGAGATTCCCAGCATCCAAGGTTTTAGGATAGACAACCTCAAACGGGAATTCGAACTTCTCGAGCAGCCACCGCGTCCAGCCAGATGGCATTGAGCCACCGTATTGATCCCACAGACCGATTCGCACCGGGCGCAGTTTCAAAGCATCACCGCTCGGGGCTGCCGCTATCGCATCAACAGAAATCCCCAGGCTCGACGCTATCCGTGTCAACCGTGCCACCTCGCCGGGATTATTGGGAATATAGATCGTACCGGCCGGATACGACTTCCCGTTGGCTTCGAGTGGGCTCTTGATCCAATAGACATCCTCGCCTGCTGCAAGCAACCGATTTGTCGCAATCGCCGCATCGTTCTGCTCGTGACTGAGCAGAAACCCGGCCGCGCCGGGCTTCTGCGTTACATGTCCCGATGGTGCGACAGCATAGCCTCGTATCGTCTCGAAGGGGCCATCGAATCCATCCAGGATCCTGTCGAATTCCACTCCCATGAGGTATGCCAAGGTGTATCCCGCATTGTCATAGGGCGGGGTTGGAGGGCCTCCCTCATACGCAAAATCGTTGGGGTGGTCCTGTGGTTCGAACATGTCCAAGATGTGAGGTCTGAACGCTTGTGCCGTCTTGACCACATAAGAGCCAGGCGAGTAACGCTTGTCACCCACGGCAAAGGCACCGGTCGCACGCAGTACCGTCACCCCGTTCTTGATAAGCGTGTTGACGAACTTGGTGGCTGTCGGAAAATCAGGCTGGCTTGCCGGCAAGATATATCCCCTGGGATCGCGCTCCTTGGGATCATGTAGCACCGATAAGAAGCGCTTGGGCACACCGCGTGAAAAGTACCCCGCGAGGGCACCGCTTGCCGGTCCAATCGTCTCTGGTTCGGCGCCCTCCGCTTTGACCGCCGCCCTAAGAGCCTCTATGCGCTTGGGATGTATGGTCCAATGGTCTCGGCTCCCATAGTCGATGGAATTGCGTGCCATTCGGTACATGTTGTACAACAGCGTTTCTCGAAATCGCGCTGCATAATCCAGCACTGCCATGTTGGCGGTCAGGGAATAGTCGATCGACTGCCGGAAATGCCACTCCTGTGGCTCGATCGGAAATGGGTTGTCCTTACTCCTGAGCTGCCTAGCGGGAATCAGCGGAATATCCACCGGTGTCGGATTACCTATTGTCTCGGTGAGAAGCCCGATGATATTGTGAAAATATGCCGTCGTCCTGAGCCCTCCGTTCCACCATGTCGAGAAGGGACCACCACTCCGCGTCGTCACTCCGCGCTTGCCCTCGACAATGAACCTGCTGTGCATCGCGTTGCCGACCATTTCGATGCCCAAGGATACGAGTGGGTCGAAATTGTAGTTCGGTGGATCACGGAAGGGTGGAGCCCACATGACGGTGCCGGCCGGGCCCACTTGATGATGGTTGTACAGGATCTGCGGGAACCACTCACGGTAGAGGATGCGGGCCATGTTCTCTGTCTCGGGCTGCGCGACCAAGTAAAAATCGCGATTGTTGTCGTGCCCGACGTATTTCTGGTAGAGGCGCGGGATGTCACCGCTCCTCCTCTTGGTCGGGTCCGGTTCCCGCATATACCAGTTCGAGACCAATTCCATGCCGTCAGGGTTGGCATGGACCGCCAGAATGATCACATCGTCGAGGATCCGCACCGTCTCCCCGTCCGTTCTACTCACCATTTGGTACACGAATTCCATCAGTTGGTGGGCGCCCAGAACCTCAGTGGCGTGGAGCCCGCCATCGATCCATACCACCGCCCTACCCTCATTCGCGAGTTCACGGGCCACATCGGGAGTCAGCCCTTCCGCCAGCGCCAGACGCCGCGAAATATCCTTGTAATGAGCCAGGTTGCGCTGGTTTTCAGGCGATGTGATTATGGCCATGAATTGCGGCCTCCCCTCCGCCGTCCTGCCGATCTCCTCGAGCCTCATGCGGGGAGATTCGTACTCCAGCTTGTGCCAGTATTCCGAGAGCTGGCTATACGTAGCCAGATGATAGTCATCGCCGATATTGAACCCGAGCTGTTGTTTCGGAGTTGTAATGGATTCTTGCGCCGCTACCGGGTCGGTTAGAACCGCGATACCGGCAAAGAGCGATACGGCGGCGTGGATCGCAATCGAACGGATCTTGACTAACATCGGCACACTCACATCTGAAGTCCTCAACCTGACCGTAGCATAACTCGATCGGTACGATGCTGCTAGGAAGGCTCCGAGCACTTGCGGTGTACGAGGAGTCTACTCCATACCTGTCCCATGCCTGTCGCCGCACCGACTCCGACTACCGCCCCAATAGAGCCGGCCACAAAGTCCATGCCGTCTGCACTCCTGTACGCCAGCAGACCTTGCAAGATCTCGATCAGTCCGGCGGTGGCAATGGCGATCGCCACGCCCGTCCCCATCGCTCTCCAGGTCCCCGAGAGTCCGACCCAATAGAGCACGGCCGACAGTCCTCCAAAAAGCACAACGTGAACCAGCTTGTCGATTCCCCTCACCGCGTCGTACGACGTACTCGGCAGCGGGCTGAGCGTGGCTATCAGCAGACCGATCGTGTAGAGCACGACTATGGACCGCCGGAACGTCCGTGACTGCATCCGTTGCATTACTGAGGACACGTGCGAGGTTCTCCTATGTACGGTTCCCGGGACCTGGGTTCTGGTCTGCCAGCGCACCTAATGTAATCAGACGAACCTCTACGGATCGTACAGTCGTCCACGAGATTCCCTTTGGTTATGTTATAGTTGGCGACATCTGGAGTGTTGGACTGTGACAATTGAGCGTCGCTTGCGCTCGAGCGATTGGATCCCCGTCCGTGTTGGAGTATGCCAATGGAAAAACTTGCGGCAACGCTGGGAGCGTTCATCGGGAGCACATTGGGATGGTGGATCGGTGCTCACCTCGGCGGAATGATGACAGCATTCCTTGTGAGCATGGTTGGGATGGGTGCCGGCATCTTTTGGGCGCGGAAGCTTGGACAACGCTATTTGGGCTGATACTCGTACCAATTGACGGCCGTCCGTTCCCGCATAGCTTTCAGCACTGTAGACGACTCTTGCCCCCACCGGAGTAATCGAATGGTATCACGCAGAGAGTTCTTTGGAATATCGTCTCTCGCACTTGCCGGAACGGCATGCGGTACGATCGGAGCGACAGACGACGCAGACGAAAAGCTCCCACCATCAATAGCGTCTCTCGAATCGATGCGGGACCAGGCCCGCCCCATCACGATTGAGGAGCGTCAGGCGCGAATCGAGCGGGCGCGGGAGCTAATGCGCAACAACAAACTCTCCGCCGTCATGCTCACGGGCGGCACGAGCCTGAATTACTTTACCAACATCCGCTGGGGGCTGAGCGAACGGTTGTTTGCGGTTGTGCTACCCGTGTCGGGCAGGTCTTTCGTCGTGACACCCGCCTTTGAGGAGGACAGAGCGAGAGAGCAAATCGATCGCGGACCCCTCAAAGGCACGGCCGACGTGCTAACATGGAACGAGCATGAGAGTCCCTACGACCTGGTAGCCGGCGGCCTAAAGAAACGCGGCCTTGCGACTGGCCGGATCGGTATCGAGGAAACAGTGCGATTCGTTTTCAGCGACGGCGTCGGGGCCGCCGCCCGGGCCGCCCACCCCGTGAGTGCAACGCCCGTTACGGCCGGGTGCCGCTCCATCAAGGAACCACATGAAATCGAACTCATGCGCTTGGCATCCAAGGTCACCCTCAAAGCATACGAGGCAGCTTATCGCGCACTTGACGAAGGAATGACCCAGAACGATTTCAGGGGACTCGTGTCCGCGGCTCACCGGAAATTGGGGTTCTCGGGCGGAGCCGGCGTCCAAGTTGGCGAGTTCTCCGCACTGCCACATGGTTCGGTCACTCCGCAGGTGATCACGGAGGGAACAATACTCCTCATAGACGGCGGCTGCGGCGTCGAGGGTTACCGCTCGGATCTGAGCCGCACTTTCGTCCTCGGCACACCAACCGACAAGATGAAGAAGGTGTTCGATATCGAGTTCAAGGCCCAGACTGCAGCCCTCCAAACCGCTCGTCCGGGAGTGGAGTGTCAGGCGGTGGATGCCGCCGCCCGCAAGGTGATCGAGGATGCCGGATACGGCCCCGGGTATAAGTATTTCTCCCACCGGGTAGGACACGGCATGGGGATGGACGGACACGAGTGGCCGTACCTGGTCAAGGGCAACACCCTGCCGCTGGCACCCAACATGACTTTCAGCGATGAACCCGGGATCTACATCCGGGGCGAGTTCGGCGTGAGACTCGAAGACGATATGCTCATCACCGAGAACGGCGCCGAGTTGCTGACACCGCAGAGTCCGTCACTCGAAGATCCATTTGGCTCAATGCCGGCTTAGTTCTCGTAGGCGGCGGCAATCTCCGACAGGCGCTGTCGAATCAAGCTTCGCGGTAACCAACGGCCGCGTACCATTACACCGGCGCGGTCGGCCACGTTCGCCACGTCATCCAGCGGATTCGAGTTGGAGAGAATCAAGTCCGCGCGTCTCCCTACGGCGACCGTTCCAAACGAATCTTTACCCTGGAAGTAAGACCCCACGTTCTTGGTGCCTGATTCGAGGATCTGATAAGGCGTCATGCCCGCCGAGGCCATTGCCCGCATCTCACGATGCAGCGAAAACCCGGGCACACTGAAAATCTGTGGTGAATCGGTTCCCATCAGGATCGTAAGTCCGGCATCGCTCAGTGCCTTCAGAGTCCTCCTGCGGTTGCGGGCAAAGACGAGAGCGTTTTCCGTATCGAAGTCGGGGCTTGACTGCCGCCTGCGCAGACGTGCGGTCCAAGCGTCGATCTGGCTTTGCGGCCAGTACCGGAGCTCGGGGTGCTTGACGAGTTCCGCCACGTCCCCTAGCCCGATCACCCCAACCTCCCACAGCACCATGGTGGGAACAACTGCCGCGCCCGCATCCCGGGCCATCCTGATGGCTTGGCCCAGCTTCCGCTCATCGATGGGACCGTCCGTACCGCCGGCATACTGCAGAAACCCGTCCAAATGATCAAACGTCTGCTGTCCCATCTTGATTGCATGTATGAGGCCAACGTCTGAGGGCACGTGTCCACCAAACCGCATACCCACCTGGGACGCCGTGATCGCCATGGCGTCGTACTCGGAGCGGGTCAATCCCGGATGCACCTTGAGCAGGTCCCAACCGGCATCGTGTTGCTGGCGGACCCGCTTCACCGCTTGCTCGGGAGAGTCGATGGAATTCCCGTTGAAGCTGGGGCCTGCAAGGTAGAGAGTTGGCCCAAGTATCTCACCGCTGGCAACCATCCGCCTCAGCTCCAACTGACCCGGTGCACCCAACATACCGCGAACAGTCGTGACTCCGTTTGCGACATACAGAAACATCATATTCTTCACGAAGGCAGTATTCGGGTTGCCCTGCGGTACGGGAGTATGGCCATGCATCTCCGCCAGGCCGGGCATCAGGTACTTCTCACTCCCGTCGATCGTCCGGGCGCCGCCGGGGATTCGAACGCTGGCGGTTGGACCCATGTCAACTATGCGCTCACCCGCCACGACGACCGTCTGGTCTGGAAGGACGCGCTCCCTATCCATGGGTATGACCGTCACGTTCTCAAACACGGTCACCGTACCTTCCTGCAGCGCACTGTCGATCACGGTTTCCCGATCCCATCTCGATGCGGCGAGCACTGCGGTTCCGGCCGCCACCACGGCGAAAACGCGAACAATTATTCTCTTCATGCCTTGGCCCCTGGATTAGACGTTGGGTTGCAAGCTACCGGCTCCGAATCTACTCGCGAAGCACGCAGCGAGACAGAGCGGCACGAATACAGTAATTTCATGTGACCGTTAATAAACCAGCCAACCATGATACGGATTCTACACCAATGCCCGAATTCGATGGAATGACCGCACTCGTAACTGGTGCAAGCAGCGGGATCGGACGCGCCACCGCACAACTCCTGGCGAGCAGAGGAGCCAGGGTGTTAGCCACAGCCAGGAGGGCAGCTGCACTCTCGGAACTCGAGGAGGGCCCCGAAACCGGCGGTCGTTGCGTTGCGGTGGCCGGAGATCTCAGAGACGATTCGTTCACCGACACCCTCGTGGCAGCTGCGCGAGAACGACTGGGCGGCCTGGACATCCTCGTCAATGCGGCGGGCATCCTGGTTGCGGGCAGCTGGGACTCCACAGATCTCGAGGCATGGGACCGGATGATGTCGATCAATTTGCGTTCGGTGTTCTGCCTGACGCGCTGTGCCCTGCCACTCTTACGAGAACGCAAAGGCACCGTGATCAATGTAAGCAGCGTGGCCGGCACGCGCGCATTCCCCGGTGTTCTGGCCTACTGCGTAAGCAAGGCTGCCGTTGACCAGCTCACGCGTTGTCTTGCACTCGAGCTCGCGGCGTCCGGTGTACGAGTCAATGCCGTGAACCCCGGTGTGGTGCGGACCGGGCTGCATAGAAGCGGTGGGATGGACGAGGAGTCTTATGCCACGTTCCTGGAGCACAGTACGGAAACACATCCTCTCGGTCGAGTCGGAGAGCCGCAGGAGATCGCGGAGTTAATAGCGTTCCTGGCCTCGAGACGGGCGGGCTGGATTACAGGTGAGACCGTGGCCATCGACGGTGGACGGGCACAGACCTGTGCCCGATAACCAGTGTTACCAGGGTCGGGAGACCTAAGGTGTGATCGACGGCGTTCCGAACCGCCTCAGCCTAGGGTTTCTCGATTCACGTCCCAATCTCCATGATGCGGCCTCTTGAAGGCGGCCGCGCTCCCGTAGTCCGCCCATTTACGGACCGGGCACACCGATCCTGAATACGAATCGGTCCGTATCGTAGGACGAAACCTGCCACGTGAACCATGCGGTGAAGTTGAAAGGAGAAATCATGGGGGTGAGGTTCCCGATGCCGAAACCCACTTCACCGTAAGCGCTCGGTGCGATCAAGATATTGGCATCACCCGGGTTGGGACGGTGGTCGATAAAGTCCGTCCAGAAAGCCCCGCCATGCACGCTGAACGTGAACGGGATGTCTCTCACTAGCGGGATGTGGCTCCTGCGAAACAACTGTTGATCGAAATCGTGCGTGAGAAAAAACAAGGCGGTTCGGTTGCCCGAGAAATTTGTCTCGTTCAGGGTATTGAAACCGCCGCCCTCGAAAAAGACGCCGTTCCCAAAATCAACTGTGTAATACCGCTGGGGAGGAAGCTTGCTCGACGACGCCCCGGCAAAAAGGCTGATCGTTGTCATGCCCAGGTTGAGCGTGCGCTGTCGTCTCTCGAACCGTGCCCAGTAGCGAAAAAAGTCGAAGTCGGTGTGGATCAAGTCGGGGGTCGCATATTCCGCACCCACCGACATCCTGGTTCGTGTGAAGCTATTGATATAGAAATCGCGGCCCTTCAGCTTGAGCAGCTTTCGCGAGTCATACGTGAGCGTGCCCGATATCGAGCGCAGTCTCCCGTCCACGATCGGCGGGTTAGACCGCTGGCGCCGGTCGGGATCGAACACCGCGTAGTCCGTGACAACGCCAATCGACGCTTGATCTACATCGTTGTACTGGAGACGAAGCTGCGTAAAATCAGCAACTTTGGTTGACAGGGATACCGTGAATCCCTCTTCGACGTAGTAGTCCAATGGATCGAGTCGCGCCAGCAGAGCTAGGTGCGTGGTATTACGGATACCAGGAGCTACAGTAGGACGGCTGATGACTTCGTCGTGGTAAGATATTCCAAGCCACAGTCTCTGTCTCTCCGACAGCCGAAATTGCACACCGTATTGGTGCTGCCATTTCTCTTTTTCCAAAGCGTAGCCCGACTTTGCCCTCACGATCAGGTCAGGACGAATGTCTCGCAGAGTAACGCCCGCTCCGACATAACCGCCCTCCACCCTGTTGAAGTGAAAGAAGTCGCGATTGAAGGTCAGCAAGAAGGCATCCAGCGTACCCTCAAATATCTTGGTGCCCACCGGCTTTGGCACATGCTCCAAGGAGTCAATCCGTTCGTAGGCGGTCGACTCTATTTCTGTCAGAGGCACCCGTCTACGACTCTCCCATTCGAGACTGTCAACATCATCGGCTCCTCTATCCACGACCACTTCGAACTCGTCCAGCCCAACCGGCGGATGCCCCTCATCAAAACGAAAGTCCTGCAGTAAGGCCGTATGGACGAACGAGAGCTGCTCGGGAAATCCCGGAATAGGCACGCCCAGGTGTACTTGTCCGGAGAATCGGATCTCTGTCGGCATCCAGTAGTCGGCACTCACATTGGAGAAGCGCTGGCGGTATCGGAGGTTGTCAAAGAACTCGAACCTAACTGCCGCGTTTGCGCCGACTTCTACGGCGAGAACATCATATGTGGAGTCGGCAATATCTATCATTCCCACAAATAGCGGCTCCGCATCCGACTTGGGTTGGATCCCCAGTCGAAACACAGTCCGGCCTCCTTCATACAACGTGTCCGCCACGTAATAGTGATAGTGGTTCAAAGCATCATCGGCGATAGGGGACACGACCGAATATTTCTGAAGATCGACCCTGTCCTTGTTGAAATTCACGATCTGTCCAACAGATACTAGATTGTTCTGGGCGTCGAGGTTGCTGGACTGCTTGCGCGCAACGATGGTCTCCTGGTACTTGTCCGGTTGCTCCCAATAGGCCTGGGTCTGAGTCTCCGTCAAGAGGAAGATCGCGTCTGCCGAGTCGGCACTCTTGTTCAGATCCCGAACGACAAACTTTATGTAGGCGTCATAGCGATAATCATGGATCCGTGCCAGGACATCGTTCTTCCGCTCAATAGCACGGCGTATGATTCTCGTAGCCGCATCATCGCGCTTTCCGCGTATAGTTACCGCAGCGAGTTCTAAGGGAAGCGGCGCCATTGCAACATCATTTGTGAGGTTGTCACTCCCGACCGAAATGGTAACTGCCTGCATCCTGTAACCGATCTTGCGGAACTCGACTCTCCACTCGCCCGCCGGCAGCGACAGGGAATACCTGCCGCGCCGGTTCGCAATAGTAGACACGTTGGTGTCGCTCACACTCACGATTACAAATGATACCGGCCTGTTGGTCATCGAGTCGTGTACCGTACCGCTTATGAGGGTCCCGGACCGTGTAGTGGGCACTTGGCTCGAGGCAACTGCGGCTACCCCTGAAGATAGGATTAGAATACAGATGTAGGAGAAGCAAACTGATTTCACACGCCAACAGCTCCCAACGTGAGAAACTTTCGGTGGAAGTGGTATATGCGCCACTGTAAACAGAGTTGTTCCGCCATACGGTTCCGCATGTCCTCGAGTTTCAATGGCTACGCTTCGATAGCAGCAGCTCCGTCATAACGCCGTAATGGTCGGACAGCGGTCGCCCCGGATTGTCAAATACGATTGCCGTTCGCTCGACCACAATCTCGTGATGCTCGGACCGCCTGTAGAAGACATGATCGAACCGTTGATCTGCGTCGGAACCATGGTACCACAATTTGGTGAATCTGTTCTCTCCCGCAGCGTAGGTGGTGGGTACCAATCCGTGATCGCCTACACCGGCAGTATCGACAAATCCGGCTTCTATCATGGGTTCGATCTCCCGCGACCGGGCTACATGCCCGCGCCTACCGCTCGAGATCGACGTAAACGTATTGAAGTCACCCGCCACAATGAGGGGCAAGGTAGCAGGAAGTTCGTCCACCAACCTGTTCAGTGCGCGGTATTGCTCCCTCCGTATGCGAACAGAACGAGCCTCGGGCCCCGCGTGAAAATGCAGATTGGCGAATGCCACTTCACCTACCGGTGTTTTCACGATTAGTAGCAGCACGCCCTTCCTAGCGAGTTTCTCGGTAAAGCGGGCGTCGCTTGGAGGATCAAGCGTAACACATCGTTGCCGCACAATCGGGTAGCGCGAAAAACTGAGTAGTCCGCCGGTTGTGTCGAACCGAAGTAGACCGAGCACTCTGCGGGTAGCTAGAGCATCACGGTGGCATGCGTAGCCGTGCCCCAGGGCCGAAAGGAGTGTCCGCCGAGTATGGGCATGAAACGCCTCTTGCAATGCCACCAAATCGACGTCCAATGCCGCGATGGCCTTGGGAAGTAGCTCCGACCGACGGCGTAGATCAGCACCAGGTATAGCTACAGGAAGTGCCCAGATATTGAAAGTCAGTACCTTGAGACGAAACGGTTGCTGCACGCTTCAGCAATACCCGCGCGTCAAACCTTGGGTACCAACAAGGCAGTGGCCGTCTCAATCACCGCATCGATCAGAGAACGCCGCAGCTTGTCTACCTTGACAGCCGCCAAGCCCGCTTTTTCGAGAGCATTCATCTTGGCAAGATCGGCCTTGCCCCGCACCACCAGTGCAAACCCCTCTGTCGTCATTTTCCCACTTGCCAACTTCGCCGCCCACTCGCGCAGATCGTGCTCAGTATCTCTAACAAAGTCCCGACCGTCGCTGACCAGCGCCTTGGCATGGTCACCTATCAGCTCGTGTGCGAGTACAAGCAATCGTTCTTCCAACGTCTCCAGGAAACGGTCGAAGTCCTCTGCCCCTCTTTCAGTCACGAGCTCTCTACTCCCTCCTGATCTTCTCTGCCTCTAACCGAATGATCGAGTCGAACGCGTCCGCAACATTCTTCTTGCCGGCCTCTATGTCCCCTGCGATCAGAGTGCCGCGTCGCTTCCAGAGGTCGAAGAATCCCCAGAGAAGCGCTCCGTCTCTCGCCCTCAAGATCTCCCACTGCGCCGCCGATGGCCCGTTCTTGGGAATTCCCTTGGAGTACTCGTACGCGGCCTCAACTCTGGTCATGAAATAGTGCACCTCGTCTCCATGCATCTGAAACGGATCAACCGCACGATCCATCAGCGCCAGCGCTTCGGCCTTGAGGGATGTCGCGTTTTCATAGGCGTGTTGATCGAACAGAGCCATCGCGGATCCAGACGCGCAAGCCGTGAGCCACAACGCCACCACGATCCATCCCCTCGTCCCACGGCCGGGGTTTCTGTCTAGAAGCACACGTACCCTCGTCTGTTATATCTCACGATTCACCGAGTGACAGAATACAGAACTCGGGGCCGGTACGGTAGGGAGCACTCGAACACTGCCGGATTCTCCGCTGTCCTCATGATTTCAGCACCGCGCCGAACCGCAAGGCATTGTACCTCTGCCCCAACTCGAATGCCTCTTGTGCAGACAGCAGAAACGTACCTTCATGCTGCGCCGTCCAACCGGCACCTACATCAGCTGAGGCGAAGAAATATACGTAGCGACAGAACCCGCTGATCGTCTCCTGCGTGGACTGTTCGAACAGCTGGTCCTCCGGTAGGACGAACGAAACAACAGCCTCCCTCGGGTCGACCGAATTCAATCGACGGGGTGCGAGCGAAACCCGGACTGTCCGATCGGTTACGGGACATTTCGATTCGATGCTGGCAGTCTCGCCGAGCACCCCGGGAATGAATAGCCCGTCCCAGGCACACCAGGTGTACAGTGTTCTACCGCCCACGGTCAGTCGATGGTGCGTGGGATCGATGGCCAGCCCTGCGAAGCCGATCACGGAACCGGTGCCATCGGTGTACACCAAATTCTTGAGCCCGCCCGCGTTGAGCCCACGCTTCACCTGTTCAACACTCCGACGAACACCCCCCGCCAGTCGCGCCATACTCACCGGGCGACCCTCTGCCAAAAGACAATAGAGCTCGGTCGCCGTTCGCTGCTCGTCCACTGTCAACCGGACCATTGTGTGCGCCAGTCCAGCGACAATCGAGTCTAGATCCGGCCTCTCAGTTCTCATCCTTACACCCAAGTCCTCACGTTCCGGTCGATCTCATGGTGCACGCGGTCATTCCCGCTGACAAGTGCCCCTTGACCTTGTACCATGGTATAAGGTTTATCTTAGATGTTGCTAGCTCCGGAGATCCGTGATGGCAATGACGATAGGCCGGCTCGCCGCGAAGGCTGGAGTGAATATCCAAACGGTCAGGTATTACGAACGCAGGGGGCTCATAGAGTCGCCGAACCGGACGAGGGCCGGCTACAGACAGTACTCCGCAGATGCGGCCCGGCAGATCCGCTTCATCAAGCGGGCACAGGATCTCGGATTCTCGCTCAATGAGATCGGCGAACTCTTGGCGCTCAGGATCGACCACGTGAGCGCGTGTCAAGCGGTTAAAGAAAAGACGCTGTCGAAGATCGCGACGGTCGAGCAGAAGATCGCCGAACTCGGGGCCCTAAAGAAGGCACTCGAGCGGTTCGTGGAGTCGTGTGAGGCTCGCGTGCCCACCGGCGAGTGCCCCATGCTCGAGTTCTTGGACGAAGAGGAATAGTGACAAATGGGTAAGACACTGCTTAGTGCTATCGGAGGAATAGTGACGGCGGGCGCATCGGCGCTCTGTTGTGCGGGCCCGTTGCTTGCAGTTACGGCGGGTGTTTCAGGTGCCGGGCTCTCGGCGACTTTCACGCCACTTAGGCCATACTTCCTAGGCGGTACCGCGCTCTTTCTGTTCCTGGGGTTCTTCTTGTTGCACCGTGAAGAACAGAAGGCCTGCGATGCCGGCAAGGTATGCGCGGATCCCAAAGTACGACGGCGCATGAAGACGATGCTTTGGATCGCTACGGGAGTCGCGATACTGTTTGCGACGTATCCCCGGTGGCAAACACTGGTGCTCTAACGGAGGTAGGGCCGTGACGAAACTACAGTGGGCTGGAGTGATCGCGGCGCTGGGCATCGGGATAGTGGCCCAGATTCCCGAGCGCGATCACGACAAGATGGCGGGCCACAACCACGGCGACGCCATGGACATGGGTGAAATGCCCGTAATGAACTCGCCCGCGGGCGCCACAACAGTGACGTTAAACGTGACGGGCATGACGTGAACCGGCTGCGCAGCGGCAGCCCGTGTGGCTTTGCAACGAGTTGACGGAGTAAAGGAAGCCCAGGTGTCGTATGAAGAGGGTCGCGCGCAAGTCAGCTACGACTCGTCGAGGACCTCCCCTGCGGAATTCATAGGCGAGTTGGAACGCATGACCGGATATCATGCAAACGTGATCGAGCCTGACACCCGACAGAGACATCCGGAGAATTAAGAAGAGAGAAATATCTTGCGAACTACTAAGGGATCTTGCCCCACATGTGAGTCGAACACAACAGAATCTCACCGCTCGTTTGACCTGATAGTGTTGGGTGGTGGATCGGCGGGATTTGCCGCGGCGATAAAGGCTGCGGAGCTGGGTGCGAGCGTGACGATGGTCAACGCGGGCGTTCTGGGCGGAACCTGTGTCAACGTCGGATGCGTACCATCCAAGACATTGATCCGTGCCGCGGAGGCCAACCACCGCCGGCAGCATCACGGATTCGCCGGGGTCCCGGCAACCGATGGCGCCGTCGACTGGCGCGCGATCCGGGCTCAAAAGGATTCTCTGGTGACCGATCTGCGTACGGCAAAGTATTGGAGCGTCTTGCAGTCGTACGGAGGAATAGAGCTGTTCCAAAAACGTGGACGGGTTGGTAGAGACGGAACAGTGACGCTCGAAGACACACAAGTGCTCCAAGCCGGCAAGGTGATCGTGACGACCGGATCGTCCCCTCGCGTTCCACCCATCCCGGGGCTCAGCGACACGAGGTTCCTAGACAGCACGACCGCAATGGATCTCCCCAAGTTACCTGAGTCCATGCTCGTGATCGGTGCCGGCTTCGTCGCCATGGAACTAGGTCAGATGTTCGCTCGGCTCGGCACCAAAGTGACTATCATGTCACGCCGGTCCGCCGTGTTACGTCAGGAAGATCCCGACATCGGTAAGGCCCTGCTGGAATACGCTCGTCAAGAAGGCATGGAGATATTGACCGATGTCAAGATCCAGCGCGTTGAGCAAGACGCCAACTATACCGTGCACTACGAGCAAGCAGGTAAAACTACAACGGTAGCAGCCGAACAGTTGCTTGTCGCCACGGGCCGTAAACCCAATACAGCCGACATGGGGTTGGAAGAAGCAGGTGTGCAGCTCGGAAGTGGTGGAAACATCGTAACCGACGATCGCCTTCAAACCGCCAATCCCCTCATTTACGCTGCCGGCGATGTGCTAGGCGAACCCATGTTCGTCTACGTAGCGGCGTACGCAGGCGCGGTCGCCGCCGGAAACGCTTTGGCAAACGACTCCCGGCCGTACGATCTCACGGCCGTACCGCGGGTGACGTTCACCGATCCTGCGGCTGCGACGGTCGGCCTAACCGAGGCCGAGGCCAAGTCCCAAGGGTACCAGCCAATCACATCGATCTTGCCGCTCGAACACGTACCGCGAGCCATAGCAGCGCGCGACACGCGTGGATTCGTCAAGTTGGTGGCCGATGCCAAGTCGCGCCGCATAGTGGGGGCGCACATCCTTGCCCCTGAGGCCGGTGAGATGATCACAGAGCCGGCAATCGCGATCCGGTTCGGCCTAACCATCGAAGACATAACCGCGACGTTCCACCCCTATCTTACGCTGTCGGAGGGAATCAAGCTCGCCGCGCAGACGTTCGACAAGGACGTTGCGCAGCTGTCTTGCTGTGCTGCCTAGTCACTGCACCGGGCGGGAGGCGTGGCAATACAACCCAAGATCCCAAAAAGACGCAGGGATCCCTAGCTTGAGGGAGAAATGCATAGATGCACGCAGACAAGTGGGGACCAATAGGCAGCATCTTCACGGCGCTTTGCTGCCTGGGCGCAGCGCCGGTCCTCGCCGCACTTTCGGCCATTGGGCTCGGCTTTGTCATCTCCGACGCGATCCTCATCCCGTTACTCATTTTCTTTCTAGGTGCTACCATCTTCGCTCTCCGGTCGGAGAAAAACCGGCACCACAAGAATGGGCCGTCGGCGCTGGCGTGGGCCGCCTCTGCGCTGGCCGCGGGTGGCCTCTGGTTATCTGGTATCGTCGTGGGATTGGGCTTGCTGGCACTAGTCGCGGCGTCGCTTTGGAACTGGAGGCTCGTCCACGCTCACCGCGCATCGCCCCTGCGCTGACTCCTCTCGCTCCGTCTCGCCAAACTGCCGGTGACGCTTCGGCATGCCCGCAATCTCTATCCGCCCGTGGCAGAAAGCCACCGGAGCCCTTGACCCTGCACCACAGTACCGGGTTTAGCTTGGCATGAAACACAACTGACACGTGCATATCCGGAGAAAACAATGAAATCACAAATCCAGCATGGAATTGGAGCCACTCTGGTGGCCTTAGTTTGCATGACATCGTTCGCCGCCCGACTCAACGCACAAGGCAAGGCTCCTACGCCCGAGTTCCTGGTGACCCGGCCATCGGCATACGGGTTTGAAGAAACCCTGACACGAGTCAAGCAGGCGATCGAAGCCGAAAACCTCATGGTCATTCATGAGATCAATCCGCAGCAGATGCTGCGCATGGTCGGCATGCGTACCAAGGGAATGCGCCAGATCCTGTTCTTTCATCCGCGATTTATGAGGCAGATCATCGAGGCCAATCGCAACGGCGGCATAGAGCCGCCGCTCAAGATACTCGTCATGGAAGCACCCAATGGCAAAGTGATGGTGAGGTATGAAAACCCCGTACACCAGTTCGCTCCCTACCAAGGGCTGGATAGCATAGCAAGCGAACTGAGCGGAATCGTCGAGCGCGTAGTCGGGTCAGTCACCGGATAAGGAGCGTCGGACCATGAAGCAGTCACGGCCAGACTCACGCAGGACGCTCCTGGCAGCAGTGGCCTTTGTTGCCGGTGGCGCCGTACCGATCCAGCTAGTGACACTATCCTTTGGGTACGCCCAGTATCTCAAAGGTGTGGGAATGGGACCTCGCGTGTTTGCGACAGCCCATGAGTTTGCCCGCTTTTACATTCCTTTCGCACTGGTTCCGGCCCTAGTGATTCTGGCAGCTATAGCTTGGTACTGTAGGAAGAGATATCCCGATATCTACCGACGTATCACCGTCGGATTCTTTATGGGAGCACTCGCCACTGTGGCCCTTGACGCGGTCAGACAGGCAGGTGTCATCCACGGTTGGCTACCTGGAGACACCCCGGTTATGTTCGGGAAAATGGCAACCGGCAGCGCCAATTTTTCGACGCTCTACCCGGTAGGGCTGTTCGTCCATTATCTGAACGGCGCAAATTTCGGTCTCTTCTACGCATTCGTTTGGGGGAAGAGACGTTCGTACGTCACCGCAGTTATATGGGCGACCGTGTGGGCACAGGTGCTGGAGTTGGGCATGATGCTGGGACCACCGATGGGGCCCATGGTGGGATTGTTCGGCTATAACTATGCATGGCCCCAACTTTTCATCATCACGTTTGTGGCGCACTTGGCGTTCGGAATCACCATGGGTGTCTTGATCCAGCATTTCCTAGACGATGACGACCGGGCCTGGCTCGTCCCGTTCGTGTTGGGAAGGTCTTGAGTGGGAGGAATTCGCAACCGATGGCTTTTCTTTGCACTCTTTCTGCTCGCAAGCCCGGCCCAAGCACAGTGGACCCAGGGCAGAGCCGGCCGAGTCTGGGTCAAGGTAGCCGGCTTCAGGCAGAAAACAGACAAGCGCTTCGGCGTTGTCGGTGAGCGGGAGCGCTACCTCACAAACGGAACGTCCGACGCAAGAGCCGTAGTCACCGATGTCATAGTGGGAGTGCAGCCCAATCTCGATGTGTGGCTTCAAGTTCCCTACTTTGACCTGCGCTTCTCCGATGCCGCTCAAGACCTGCGAACGACGGGGTTCGGTGACATCCGAGCGTGGGTACGCTGGCAACCGATCACGCTGTTCAAAGGCAGCACGCCGTTGGCACTGAGGGCAGGGGTCAAGACTCCCATAGGTGACTCTCCCCGTGACGGCCAGATAATCCCAGTTGGTGAAGGCCAGTGGGACGCAGAGGTCTTTGGAGAGATCGGGCACTCCTTCTGGCCGTTTCCCGCGTACGGAGAGCTTTGGCTGGGCTACCGCAAGCGGTACCCCAACGGCAGGCTGCTGAAGGACCCGGGCAACGAGTTCGTGTTCTTATCCGAGGTGGGTTGGAACCCGCGGGAGTGGTCCTTGCTCAAAGTGACAGTCGACGGATTGCGAGGAAAGCGGTTCCGATCTGACCGTATCCTCACCGCCACCAAGCGCAGGCTCACCACCCTGCAATTAGCTGGAGCCGTTCGCGCGGGACCCACCTGGCCCGAGTTCGCGGTAAGGATTCCACTGGACGGGCGGGGATTCATACCGGCCGGGCCCCAGTATTCTCTCGCCGTCAGCGCTCGTCTTCATTGACTGTCCGCGCCTGCCGGCAGGGCCGGTGATCTCAGCCCAAGACCCTCTTCAGATAGGCCTTGAGCCGTCTCCACGCGTCGCTGGCCGGTGCCTCGCGCACATCCGGGTCGCCGTCCACATGTAGCCAGAAGCCGTGGCCCACGGGATCGTAGATATGGATGTCGTTCTCGATGCCGATACTGTCCAATGCTGCGGCGAAGCGCCTCACGTGATCGGGCGGTATGCCGCGGTCCTGCCCCGCGAACGTGCCGTATATCGGGTGACTCAACTTGGCCAGCACGGCCGGGTCTTCCACCAGCCTGCCGTAAAAGATCGCGGTGCCCTCATGTTGTTCGCCGCCCAACGCATAGCTCAGCGCGACGCCGCCCCCAAAGCACCAGCCCATTACGGCGACTTTGCCCGTAACGTCCGACCGTTGCCGCAAGAAGCGTTGCGCGTAATCCAGATTCTCGATCAAGTCGTCCTGACGACTGCGGGCCTCGGTCGCGAGCGCCCGGTTCTCTCCAGGACTGCTGCCCGTCTGCCCGTGATAGAGATCGGCTGCTAGGGCAACGTACCCCTGGGCCGCCAATTCATCCGCAACCTGTCGCACGCGATCGACCAACCCATTCCATTCATGGATGAGAACGACCGCGGGGAACGGTCCGTCGCCTTCCGGTACGGCGAGGTACCCGCGCGTCGAATCATCGCCCGGGACATAGTTGACAGCTTCACCTTGCGGCGGGGGCGCCTTGCCGACAATAGCGTCAGGAATGGACGAGGTGATGGCCTCCTCTGAACTCGAGCTACCATCTCCCCCTTGGGCCGAACACGCCGTCAATCCGAGAACGATCACGGCAGACCGTAGTACAGCGACTCTCATCTTTCCTCCGGACATTTCGATCAGGGAATTGAAGATGCGCTCAAGTGGGACTGGTGCAAGTGGGCAAGCGGCAAGCTTTCGTCTTTGGGACGGCCGTCACCGCCACCACCGCATGACAAGCGAGACATAACCCCAGAAGCACTCCTATTGTTGACATATTGATGTTCTTATATGACATTTTAACATATGCGAACCACCGTGCGCCTAGAGGACGATCTACTTCAGCAGGCCAAACGGTGTGCACTCCAGCAGGGAACGAGCCTCACATCGGTTATCCGGGAAGCGCTCCTGGCTTACCTCGCACGCCCAGCTCCGGTCGACTGTCGGCCGCTGGAGCTACCCACATCAGGGGGGGGCGGCACCCTGCCCGGCATAGACCTCGACGACTCGGCAGAACTCTACGACGTGATGGATGGACGAGTGTGATCCTCTGCGATGTCAACGTCCTGCTATACGCTTTCCGCGTAGATAGTGAGCGGCATCAGGAGTACCACGCTTGGCTAGTGGAACAGCTCACGGGAGCGGCTAACGTGGGAGTGTCCGAGTTGGTGCTGAGTTCCTTCATCCGGATATGCACTCACCCTCGCGTGTATCGGATCCCCAGCAAACCCGAGGAATCGTTCGCGTTTGCCGACGCCATTCGGACTAGTCCCAATGCTGTAATGGTCACACCCGGTGCTCGCCATTGGGACATCTTCCGTGACCTCTCCCAGCAATGCGGCGCCAGGGGTAATCTGGTGCCCGATGCCTATCTCGCCGCTCTGGCTATCGAGTGGGGCTGCGAGTGGATCACAACCGACAGAGACTACGCGCGGTTCCAGGGGCTCACTTGGAGACACCCCCTACAGTAACTGAACGAGCGCGCGATACCGCGGTGCTCAAGACGGCGCGAGTCGAGCTTGTCTCAAGTGCGGCTGCGACGAGACGTCGGTGGTCCGCCACTAACGACGGCCGACCCGGACGGAAAGGATCGCATCGTTCCAGTCAGAACTCCGGATACGCGAGCGACTCCCGAGTTGCTCGATCCCATTAGCCGTGGAACCGGAATCGCTCGGTCCAAGCAAGACGAGCGGCTGTTTGCGATAGCGGGTCTTGTAATACACGCGCATCCACTGGCCTCGGGGAACACACAAGGAGGAGGCTTTCTTGCCGAAGCCCTCCTTCCGCAAATTGGCGACGTCGCGATCCAGCAGGAGTCGGCGTCCCCTGTAAAACTCGTCCTGGAACATCGCAGGATAGTGACGGCAAATCTCCGGCGGGCTGGCCGGCGCGGACCCCGCGTGCTCGAATACGCTTACCGTGCCGCCGACTCCCCATTGCTTCATCAGGTAGATGAATAGATTGCCCTTGGGTGTGGCGTACACACCCGCCCCGGCACAGCCGGCACCATAGTGACTCGCCAGCATGCGACTTCCGACCCGCAGGAACGTGCGCGTGATCGCCTTTGCATCGAACGGACTGAGATGCCGCCCTCTGGAGTCGACCCCCACTAATTCGTATACGTGTACTATGGTGTTCGCCGGAGTTATCGCAGCCTCCAAGAACGCCCGTGGGCTCTCGGAGGACGGACAGCGAACGGAACCGTGATCGTTGTCGATGCCCACGAGGTAGAACTTTCCGCCCGTCTCGGCCACCAGGTTGAAGCCGGTGTAACTTTGCCACTGCATGCGGAACCCCGGAGACCGGGCTCCGGGGTCGAATACGCCGGCCGAGTCGAATACAAGCCGTGGCCCGGCGTCCCGCTCGAGGTAGAAGTAAACCACTCCCTCGTTCCCCTGCACCGCCAGTAGGTACTCGCCGTGAGGGCCCGTGACAACACCCAGTGCCAGAGCCCGGTGCCGCTGCGTGAGATCCGGGTCGAGACGACGCATTCTGGTGGGCGCGGTGGGGTCGCTCACATCCCACACCTCGACGATAGATTCTTGCCTGTTATCGAATCCAGCAAACACGATCGAACCCACGGCCTGAAATCCGCCGGGATGGAAATACTCGGACATGCCCTCGCTGAGCAGAACGCTGGCGGTAACTCCATCGCCGTTGCTGGGCGCTTCGAGGGGACCGAGCCTGCCATTCGCATCCACGATCTTCGATGTGACTCGGGCCACAAACAGGTGCGCACCCCGTCCGGGTTGGGGGTCCGCACAATTCAGCTGGCGCCGCCGCGGCGCCGCGGAATTGCCTGCGAACACGAAGGCTCCGTGCTGCCCCAGTCGCTGAACCGCTTGGATGTGGCAGTTCGACCCCCTATTCGTAATCGGAAACTCCGCCTCACTCGTGGGGATACCTTCGGTCGTGATATAGCGGAGCTTGAGGGGGTCCCCGCTGTGGGACAGGCCTCTTATTCTGGCCATCACGTTGTCGACCTGATGCGATTCGGGCAGCGGCTGCCGTGCCGCGGCATCGGTACCGCCCCATCGACCGGTACTATCCGGCGTATCACCCGCCGAGTTCGTACCGCATCCGCATAGGACAATCACTCCGACGATCGTGAGATGTCGGATCGTGTGCTTCTCACCCTTGACGCGCGTTTGCAACCACCCCATGGCCTATCAACGCGGGATGGGCCTCATATGTTGCCGACAGCCTCGGCTAGAAGAGCACACCCACCCGGGGTGCCGACCACATCGCGTACATCTTCGCCTGGCCATGTCATAGGCCACATCGCCCCCCTGTAGCGGGTGCTCAGCGAGCAAACAAAGATATGGCGGCGAGATCGATAGGGGTTGGACGGGATCCGCCTTCGCGAACCCGGTAGGCTCGATTCACAACCATGTTTGCGTACTCATCTGTCGCACCGGTTGTCGGCCAGACAATGGCGACCCGGCGTAGGGCCGTGGCGTTCCCGAGACCAATTTCCTGCCGCAGGCTGTTAGCCCCGAAGCTCCCACCACTTCCAACTGTTCGGTAGATGTCCCGCAGGCCGGTTGGTGTCTCAATTGTCACATGAATACGTGCACCGATTGCCGCTCTGTTGGATTCGACACCTTCCAGGATGAGCGTCAGCCATGGGTTGCTCGGTCCCGGGCTGGCGAAGAGGACATTGCGGCCGAGGTCGCCTTCGTAGGCCCCGCCCATCACCGCGTAAATGTCCTGGTCACCGTCGTTGTCCAGATCGCCGAACGCCACACCGTGTCCCTTTAGGAGGTGTCCGAATCCCCCGGAACTCGTCACATCTTGGAAGAACTCACCGCCGGAGTTGCGGAACATCCGGTTGGGAATCAGGGCCTGAAGATAGGCATCGCCCGTACCCACGTAGAAATCGAGCCATCCGTCACCGTCGAGGTCTCCATAGTTAGCTCCCATTGCAAACAGGGTGCGGTCGAGGCGGGTGGCCGTGGTGACGTCGCTGAAGGTGCCATTGCCGTTGTTCCGATACAACCGTGGACGCTCGGAGCTGTGCGGAAGGCCCATGTACTCGGCGGCGATATCGCCGAGTTGGGCACGATAGCCGGACACGAAGAGATCGATCCAGCCATCATTGTTGTAGTCCCAGAACCACGTGGGGAAGCTCTCCACCGGTTCTGCGACTCCAGCCACATCTGTCACGTCGGCGAATTGCCAGGTGCCGGCCGAGTCCGGTCCCAGGTTGCGCAACATGACATTCGCCTGACCGAGGCGGGACACGTATAGATCCAACCTACCATCGTTGTCGATGTCACCCCACACCACTCCCTTGTTGACTCCAATAACGCCAGCACCTGACTCGCGCGCGACGTCGCGGAATGTTCCGTCTCCGTTGTTGTGAAAGAGTTGACTCTGCACACTATTGGTATCTCTTGATTCGTTCGCAACAAACAGGTCTATCCATCCGTCGTTGTCATAGTCACCCCAGCTCGCGGCAAGTGTCGCCTCGACCGACAAGATGCCGGCATCTTCCGTGACGTCTTCGAACCCGCTGGCGCAGTCGTTTCTCAGCAAGGAGTTGGGACGACCGTTCGGCGACCAGGCGCCGCGCGTGACGAAGACATCGAGACATCCGTCGTTGTTGTAGTCAGCTTGAAACAGATTCATTCCTGCAACCAAGCCGCCCAATCCCGCATCCTGTGTCCGGTCGGCGAAGCTTCCGTCCCCGTTGTTACGGAAGTAGTGGAGCTGCTCGTTGAGGCCCCAAGCGGACGTCATTATATCGAGGTTGCCGTCGTTGTCGAAGTCGTCCATGATTACGCCGCCAAGCCGTCCGACTACGTCAAGGCCAAGCTCAGGTGCGACGTCGGGAAAACGATCGATCCGGTATTCTGACTCGAATGCATCCGGCTGTATCAGCCACTCCGTGGGAACGGAATCGGGGTACTCTCCGAGCATCATACATGCGACGTTGAGCAACCAACGGGCTCGCAGATCGTCCGGGTGCCTATCGAGCGTGGCGAGGTACGAACTGAGTGCGACACGGAGTCCGGCGTCCGCGCCGCCAGTATCAAGTGGCAAGAGGCAATCGGACGTTCGCCGGTCCTCGACGCAATGGTCGCGTATCGCCCGCCGCAAGTACGCCATGCCCAATAGGCGTTGCACTAATAGGGAGAACTCGGCAGGGACCTCTAGAGCGGCTGCGGCAGCCCGATCGTATTCCGCGATCGCCTGCTGTATCCGCTGAGTGCGATCAATGGCTTCATCGAAGCGTCCGGCGAACAGCAACTGTTCGGCCAACTCGTATTCAAATAGGAACCGGCCGCGTACGTCGGACGGGGGATTCGCCCTCATCATGGCATCCGCCCGCGCTGAGTTGGCGTAGGGGCTGCGCGTCGGGTCCAGGTTTTCGGGAAGCTGTCGCAAACGCAGTGCCATTCGTTCGGTGCCCGATAGCGGGCCTGCGGAGTCCGTGGCGCTACAGCCGAAAGTGACACCGGCAAGCAACGTTAACGCCAGGTATCGCTCACGGTGGCAACCGCATGACAACCGCAGGTTGACAAACACTGGTGGACAGCTCGTGTGATAAGACTTTGAGCCACAAGGTTACCCGACCCACGCACAAGGATACGTGAAACTATTGTGAAGAGAGACTCACCAACTGCTCGGTGGTCAAATCTGTGGGAACCCCGGCTCAGCCGTGGACCTCGAACTACGAGGCCTTTCGCTTACCCGCCGAGGCGAGTTCAGTACGGTCGTCAGGACAACGGCACCAGGTGCAGTCGCAACCTCGAACGCATTCCTTAACCAGGGGCTTTCTCTGCACGGAGTGTCGTCGCACATAAGGGTGGAGCATCAACTTCCATCGGCCCCTAGTGTAATAGACTCGCAGCCAGTCGCGCACATCCGGTGCTCTTTCGATCTTGCGCAGGAGGAACGCATAACCTCGGTCGCCCAGTAATTCATACATGTAGCGATTGACCGTTGCCAGTCTCGTCAGGTTCTCCATGCTCCCACGCCACAACCGATCATATGTTTCGGGTTTGTTGGAGAGCCAGGCTCGAGCCGCGAGATGTCCCGACCTAAGAGCATAGCGCATGCCGAAACCGAACAGCGTGTCTTGGAAACCTGCGGCCTCGCCTACATAGAGAATCCTACCCTTCCGGGCCCGGCGATCTGCATGGACGTTGCCGTAACCACCGAAGGCCCGAGCGTTCCGCATCTGGAAGTCGACCTTCCGCCGAAAGAACTCGACCGTGCGCTCCAGATACTGCTTATCGTTGTGAAAATCCGCGAACATGCAGGAAGCAATCGTGCCCCTGCCTCCGGCGACTAACAGGTACGAATAGCCCTTTGGAGCAAGTCGGTCGGAGACGGCGCAAAAGGCGCCGTCGGCCAGATCCGTTTCAAACAGGTAGCCCACCGCGATGGCATCGACGCGGCGGGGACCGTGGGCCACGATCCCGCCGTGGGGCAGATGGTCCTTCTTGGCGCCCAAGCGGATGTCGACACCGGCATCCAGCGCTTGAGCCTTGAGACTCTGGTCCAACGTACCGACTTCCGTCCCACGCCGGGTCAGGTACCAAATTGGTCTCGCCGCGCGATAGTAATACTCACGGCCCGCTGGGTCGTAGAACACACATTCCCGAAACGGCGTGTGCTCGAACGTAGGCTCGATCCCCATCGCCGCAAACTCGTCGAGCACATCACCGGCCGTGGTCCAGTTCTCCAACCCCTGGAAGTCGCCGTGGAACCGCTGTCCCACATCCCTGTGACGTTCGTAAACAATCGCGCGTCCGCCGTGTTTCGCTACCGTGATCGCGGCCGCAAGTCCCGCGGGGCCGGCTCCAACGATTTCAATGGTGGTTGCCATCTTTATCGCTCCCGATCGGTAGGTGCTCCGAACAGCGGAACAATATAACGTGGCGGCTTCCCACCGGTCACACCGGATCGCTTAAGCACAAAATTGTAGATCGGTGGGAACACCAGGCCCGCATACACTCCGTATAGGAACGACTCTGCGAGACCAATGAAAAAGCCAACGGGTGTGAGCCAGTCAAATCCAGGCAGCATCTCCTCGAGCCAGCCAGTCATGTGCAAGGACTCCGGCACGATCAGCCCGTAGGCCACGCACACCAGAAAGCTCACCGCCGTGAACAGGCCAAGCGACCAGGTTAGAATCTTAGTGTTGAGCATCGGTTTTCTCCTTCCCTTCTCTGTGTGCCTCGAGATCACTCGCGCCCCCACCATGCCCACCGCAACCACCGTGTCCCCCATGTGCGCCGTGGCGCCCGTGCATCTTGGTATGCATCCAGATAAACGCCACGCCAACCACAACCCAGAACCAGTTTTCCCGTAGCCACTCCATGCTATACCTCCTGTTCTTGCAGTCGCCTGAGGGACGACGGCAGGAAAGCGGGTACCTGCCGACGGTACTCCTCGTACTCGGCGCCGAAGCGCTCGATCATCTCGCGCTCCTCCCGCATCGCCAGGCGGTAATAGGCCACGGTGAGCAGTGGCCACATCAGGACCGTCAGGGCTGTGGGCCACTGGATGAGCATGCCGACCGTCACCAGAAAGAGTCCGCTGTACTGCGGATGGCGCACTCGTCGGTACATCCCGTCGGTAATCGGCGCTCCCCGTCCTCCGTGTATCTGCCGCCAAGCTCTCCACATGACCCAGATGCCTGCGGCCATTATCAAGCCCCCGATTTGGCAAACTACGAGTACAGCCCAACCAGGCAGGTCGAACACGGTGGCAAGTAGATGACCCTGGAGGTGACCAAACGGTGTCGCTCCCCCCAAGCTGAGCCCCAGAACGCCGCTCAACAGATAGATTGTGAGTGGGAATCCGTACATCTCGGCGAACAATGCTACGATGAATGCCGAGAAGACGCCGAGTGAGCGCCACTCCACCGCGCGGCGCGGTCTGAGGAACCCCAGCACGAACGACCCGAACAGGAGAACGTTGAAGACGACCATTCCCCACAGTCCGTAGTCATAGGTGACCTGCTCTGCCATAATAATCCTCCGTGGTTCCCAACGGCTTGATCGGCAAGCAAGATGCCGCAATGGCGGGCGGCTCTATCACGTTGTGGGACAATGGGTTACGCCGTCATGCGGGGAAGGTGTGGCCACCTCTCAGAGGGTAGTTGACCCTAGCGTCGGGTGATTTGCCCCTTTGGCTACGAGCCGGACTTGATGTCGGCGATTGGTTTGGACTCGAGCAAGCGCCTGATGCCGGCCAGTTCAGCCGGGACGTCCCACTTCCTCGCGCCGATGACGCGCTTGACGATGATTCCGTCCCGGTCAATGATGAAAGTCTCGGGAACGCCGGTGGTCTGGTAGAGTCGCTCGATGCGGCCAGGTCGATCCTGCAGCACCTCGAATGTCAGATTGCGCTGCCTGACCCATGCCAGAACCTTCTCCGGGTCCTCCTTGTCTATGCTGACCGCCACCACCTTGAGTCCCTCGGATTCCAGTCTTTCATGGAGTCGCTGGATAGACGGCATTTCCTCTTCACAGGGCTTACACCAGGTCGCCCAGATGTTGAGCAGCACGACCGAACCCGCGTAATCGGCCAGACGAACGGTGTCACCGGTTGCGACATTGACCGCTGTGAAGTTGGGTGCCCGGCTCCCGGGCTGGACTACGCCCAACTCCGACGTCAGCCCCACGCCGAATCCCAACACCAGCGCCAGCGCCATCAGAATCGTCCCGACAGCCACCCACTGGCGGTTCACGCTACTCTTTCTGCCGCCGGACCAGGTATCATCTTTCATGTCTCTACCCATCTACATCAACGCGGCGACACCCTCGACCCCGGTTCGGATCTTCACCACACGTTCTACCGGCAGCACAAATACTATCCCGTCCCCCCGGCAACCGGTGTGGGCATGCTCCACCACGATGTTAACGATGTCATCTACCTGCTCCGCCGCGCAGACGAACTGCATCAATACCTTTTCCGTGTAGCCGGTGCCTAATTCCTGTGAGAGTTTGGCTTGTTTAGGATCGACTCCACTCCCGGTCGTCTGAACGTTGCTGACGGACAGACGGGGCACGCCCGCTTTATTCAATGCTTGCACCAACTCTTCCAGGAGTTCGTGTCGCACTACCGCTTTTATGAGTCTGAGCATTTCGCCTTCTCCTCCTCGATTTCGGTGCCGCAGTCAGTCCGTGACAACCGGCGTGCTGAATGGACCTACCACGGCAGCGGCATCTTCCAGGGCCTCGTGCGCAATTGCTTCGACCGGGCGTCGTCTCAGTTGCCATTCGCGCCACAGGCTGTACAGCACCGGTATTACGACCAGGGTGAGTGCGGTTGCCGACAACATGCCACCGACCATTGGCGCGGCAATCCGCTTCATGACTCCTGCGCCGGTGCCGGAGCTCCAAAGGATCGGCAAGAGCCCGCCCACGATGGCCGTCACGGTCATGATGACCGAGCGTACTCTCCCACCGGCCCCTTCCCCGATGGCATCGAAAAGCGCCGCCGCCGTCACTCTCCCACCGTGTACGGACAGACGGTGGTACGCCTCATCCAGATACACGAGCATGACGACACCTATCTCAACTGCGACTCCGGCCAGTGCGATGAAGCCAACTCCCACCGCAATACTCATGTTGTAGCCCAGCAACCACATCAACCAAACACCTCCGACCAACGCGAACGGTAACGAGGCCATCACCATCGCGCTCTGCGTGACGTTCTTGAAATGGAGAAACAGCAACAGGAAGATCAGCGCCAGGGTCACCGGTACCACTATCCGAAGACGCTGATTGGCGCGCTGCATATATTCGTATTGCCCGGACCACTGGAGGAAGAATCCGGCCGGTAGCTGTACGGTAGATGCAATGACTTGCTGTGCCTCCCGAACGTAGGATCCTATGTCTCGTCCCTCGACGTCCACGAAAACCCACGCCGTCGGCAATGCGTTTTCGGTCTTGACGATGGGCGGGCCACTGGCCAGCCGAAGATCCGCCACCTGGCCGAGCGGAATCTGCGGACCCATCGGTGTCGGCACCAGAACGGTAGCCAGTGCTTCTGGCGTGTCGCGGAGCTCTGGCGCATACCGAACGTTGATGGTGTAGCGCTCTAGACCCTCGACGGTCTGCGTCAACGCCGTCCCACCGATCGCCGTCATCACCACCTGTTGGATATCTCCTACCGTTAGCCCGTACCGGGCGGCTTCGTCTCGGTCGATGTCGATGTCCATGTAGCTACCGCCCATCGAACGATCGGCGATCGCGCTTCGGGTTCCCGGTATGCGGAGGACGGCTTTCTCGATCTCCTTACCAAGGCGTTCCAGCGTGCTGAGGTCTGGACCGAATATCTTGATTCCAACCGGGGTGCGGATGCCCGTTGCCAACATGTCGATCCGCGCCTTGATGGGCATCGTCCACGAGTTTGTAACACCTGGCAGACGTACGGCACGGTCCATTTCGTTCACCAGGGAATCGTAGGTGATTCCCGGACGCCATTCAGACTCGGCCTTAAGAGTGATCACCGTCTCCATCATGGCAAGTGGGGCGGGGTCTGTTGCCGTTCGCGCACGCCCGGCCTTGCCGAAGACCGATTCTACCTCCGGGAAGGTTGTGAGAATCGAGTCCTGGATACGCAGGATGCGCCGTGCCTCGGTTATGGATACCCCGGGGAGAGTTGTCGGCATGAACATCACCGATCCCTCGTGCAGCGGCGGCATGAACTCGCTACCCAGCCGCTTCCACGGAAACACCGTCGCCACCAGAATCGCGCCGGCGCCCACCAACACCAGAAACCGATTGCGCAATGCGAACGCAAGCACCGGACTATAGAGGCGCCGCATGACACGGTTGACAGGGTTTGCGCTTTCACTACGAATCTTGCCGCGGATCAGGATCCCCATGGCGACCGGGACGAGCGTCACCGACAGTAGCGCCGAGGCCGCCATTACAAATGTCTTTGTCGCTGCCAGCGGTTTGAACAGGCGGCCCTCTTGGGCCTGCAATGCAAATACCGGAAGGAACGAAACCGTGATTATCAGAAGTGAAAAGAAGAGGGCCGGTCCCACCTCACGTGTGCTATCGAGCACCAATTCCCAATGGCTGCGGTGAGGCTCTCCATCCTGCCCGTTGCGTTCCATATGCTTGTGGAGGTTTTCGATCAGTGGTACCGCCGCCGCGATCATAGCACCGATGGCAATGGCAACGCCACCCAGGCTCATGATATTGGCATTGAATCCCAGATAGTACATCGCAATGAACGCCATGAGGATCCCCACCGGGAGTGTGAGGATCGCGACCAAGGCAGACCGGAAATGCAGTAGGAAAACCAGCGCCACCAAGGCAACTACGATGGACTCTTCCAAGAGCTTTTCTTTCAAGGTGTCTATCGCCCGCTTGATCAGGTCAGTTCGATCGTAAACCGGCACAATCTTCACCCCATCCGGCAGTCCCGGCTTGATCTCCTCGAGCTTCGCTTTGACACGGTCGATTACATCCAGAGCGTTCTCCCCGAAACGCATGATGACGATTCCTGCTACGGTCTCACCGGCCCCATTCCAATCCGCCGCTCCCCGTCGCATTTCGGGGCCCAACTGGACGGTCGCAACATCGGCTATACGGATTGGCGTACCCGACGGCGTAGTGCCCAGGGGAATGCTCTCGATGTCGGCTACGTTCTCGACATATCCCAGCCCGCGGATCATGAATTCGGTACCGCCGAGTTCCAGAAGACGGCCGCCTACGTCTTGATTCGACATCTTAACCGCACTCAGAACTTTCTTCAGCGGAATGCCATAAGCCCGCAGCCGTTCCGGGTCGAGCAACACCTGGTACTGTTTTTCAAAACCGCCGACGGATGCGACCTCTGCAACGCCCGGCACACTGGTCAACTGATAGCGAACGTACCAGTCCTGGATACTCCGCAGCTGCTGTTGGCTGTACCCCTCGCCGGTAACGACGTACTCAAACGCCCAGCCGACTCCAGTGGCATCGGGCCCAAGTTGCGGCCGAACACCTTCGGGCAGTTGGCCCGACACGTAATTCAAGTACTCCAGTACGCGAGAACGCGCCCAATACAGATCGACGTCGTCTTCGAAGATGAGATACACGAAAGACAACCCGAACATCGAGTATCCGCGCACGACTCGCGCACCGGGTACTGCCAGCATTGCCGTGGTCAGCGGATATGTGACTTGTTCCTCCACGATTTGTGGAGCTTGACCCTTGAACTCGGTGAAGACTATGACCTGGATATCTGACAAGTCCGGTACCGCGTCTATTGGTGTTCGGATCGCCGCCCACACTCCCCAGCCGACTATGGCGAGCGTGAAGAATCCTACCAGAAATCTATTGTTGACCGACCACTCTATAACGCGTTTGAGCACTGGGAATCCCCTACCTATTGGCTGTGGTGTGTACGCACTTTACGGTTTGTCTTCACTGCTCCCTTTGCCTCCCATTCCGGCCATTCCCGCCATCCCTGCCATGGCGGCGGCCAGATTCGACTCCGAGTCAATGAGGAACGTGGCGCTGTTGACGAGGCGCTCACCTGGCTGCAATCCCTCGAGCACCTGCACCCATTTTCCGGCGCGGAGCCCGAGCCGCACGTCACGCGGTTCCAGCATGCCGCTCGGTTGCACCACAAATACCAACTCCCGCTCGCCGGTCCGTATGATCGCCGATGCCGGGATAGCGAGCGCGCTATCGGCAACGTTGGCTGACAGGCGCACGGTGGCGTAGAACCCCGGCTTCAGCCGGTTCCCCTTGTTCCGGACAGCGATGCGGGCCTTGAGTGTTCTCGTCTTCTCATCGAGGGTCGGGTATACATACTCGAGGCGACCCGGAAAGCTCTCGCCGGGATACGCGGTGACACTCACATCGGCACTCTGCCCTTCCGCAATGAGAGAGAGGTCCGCCTCGTAGAATTCAGTTTCGATCCATACCACGGACAAGTCCGCTATCATATAGAGCTGCTGCCCGGGCTTGGTCGCACTGCCGATCAGCACGTTCTTGTCCATGACGATGCCCGACCACGGAGACTCGAGCGTCAACGTCCTCTTTACCTTGCCGGTTCGCTCCAACTCAGCGATCTGTTTTTCCGAAATGTCCCAGTACTCGAGGCGTTGGCGGGCCGAATTGAGAAGTGTGTCAGAGGCACTGCGAACCTGGAGGATCGAACTCGAGGCCAGGGACCGTTGGAGATTCCGCGCCAGAATCAACTCCTCTTGTGCCGACACGAGCTGCGGCGAGTAAATCTCGAGCAGTGGTTGGCCCTTCTGAACCCAGTCACCTTCGAAATCCACATAGAGCTTCTCGATCCAACCTCCGATCTTGGGCGCGACCCAATGCATGCGCGGCTCGGCGACTCTCACGAAGCCCACCGCGCGAATCGTCTTGTCGAGGCTGCGCACTTTCGCCTCGGCAAACGTGATACCCAGTCGAGAAGCCTCGTCTTCCGTTACATGGACCATCTGTGGTCCAGCTTCCGACATCCTCTCCATCGCGGGGGCGTCTGCCGCTTTGTCCTGAAGTCTCGCTGCGGAATCGATGTCAACAGCCGGGGCCTGCGCACAAGCGGTAGCCGCAAGACCCGCCGCCAGCAAACCCGCATGTCCCCGAGCCCTGACCATCCAAGTGATATTCATTGCGAAAAGATCTCCCTTCCTACTGTGCGCTCGATGTCTGCAGCCGTCCTCATGAACGACGCAAGCAGTCGGTGATAGTCCAGCTCATAGCGGTAGAGTGTTGTCTCGCTGTTGATCAAGGTGAGAAAATCGACGCTGCCGACTTGGTAGGCCGAAGTGGTTGACTGCAGCGCCGCAGTCGCCTGCGGCAGGATCCCATCGCGATAGAGAGTAACCTGTTGGCGTTCCTCAATGAGACGAGCTCGGAGATCGGCCAGGCGGGACGCGATGAGGTTGACCGCGTTTCGATACGCCGCCTCCGATTGCAGCTCGCCGGCCCGGGCAGCATCGATCAGTCGGTTCTGCTTCCGTCCCGCGAATACAGGAAGGCTCAAACCGATGCTCGCACTGAAGAAATCAGCCAACCCAGCGCCCCGATAGGCGTATCCCAGAGACACGGTGACGTCTGGCCACAGACTCTTCCGGGCGAGATCGGTTGCGAGGCGTTGCCGGTCGATTGCACTGCGATACGCTTCCAGCAGCGGTCGCTGAGCAATCGCCGAATCGATCAGCGAGGCCAGAGATGGAATGGCTGGTTCCTGGTTCACCGCCGCCGCAAACTTCACCGTCGCGGTGTCGTCTGAAGCAAAGGCCAACCTCACCAGCCTCTCCGGCAGATTTGGCGCCTCGGCCGGCGTGCCCGGCGGTCTGTCCAAGAGCGAGTTGAGGCGGGCCACCGCGGCTTCGCGCTGGGCCGTCTGCCGCAACAGCTTCTCTGTTACACGATCTCGCTCCACATTGGCTTTGAGCACGTCCTGCTGGAGCCCCGAGCCAACTCTGTATCGAACGTTGGCCACTCGAACGAAATCGTCTAACAGGGCCTTGTGACGTCTCGAGATCTCGAGACTGCGCTCAACGGTGTAGAGGTCGTAGTACGCGGCGCGAACCGCGGTGATGATCTCGAACCGCTTGTCGGTTGCCTCCGCCGCGACCGTGGAGTGCTCAGCCTTGGCAATCGCCTCACGAAGACCCAACTTGCCCGGAAACGCGACGCGCTCCTGGAGCGTGAACTTTGCACCCTGAGTCATGGGCGTGCCATCGAAGTCGAGACTCGGTAACGGTAGGTTGACCACCCCCACCGAAAAGCGTGGATCGTCCCAAGCGCCTGCGGGGGCGATCCGGGACTCAAAGGCCGAGGCTCGCGCCTCCATCGCCTTGAGATCCGGATTCGCCAGCAGCGCCACTCGAACCAGGCTGTCGACCGTAAGTGCGTCGCGCGGCGTCTCGGTTTGCGCCGCTACCGATGTTGCGCCCACCAAGACGGTTAACGTTCCGATCAACGCCGGTGCAGAACGCGAAACAGTCACCTTCCATGTCTCCTTTGGATCATTCTTCAGAACTTTCTCCCGCCGAACTTTCTTGGCTGAACCAACTGGGAATGTGGCGCTGGTAGTCGCACGAGCCGCACCATGTCGTCCAACACATTACAAGTGATTTGAGAATAAGCGGTTAGGAAGTTGACTCGGGGCGGGGAGCCTTGCCCCGGCCGCGCCAGCCTGCGCACCAACCGGGGCAAAAGACCCATGTTGAGGTATCGTGGACTATCTGTGGCCAGAGTCAGAATGCATTCGCTTGGACATATGGCCCATGTGGCCGGACATCTGGGCCAGCCTTTCGAGCTGCTTGGTGGTGAGGATCGCTTTGACGGCAGCCGATGTCGTCCACATGCTGACGGTCATTCGATTGTGCCGCTGGAGCATTTGCTCGGCGGCGGCCCCAACAGCGGCAGAGTCGGGCCGCGCGCGCTCGAATGCTTCACTCAACTGCTCGAGCAGCATGGGGGCTGCTACCATCGCAGCCTGACGGACCGCGCTCATGGCGGCCTGCAGCCCTTCTAGTTCTGTGACCTGCTTCGGTTGGAGGGACAATTCATCCCGGAGCTCGAGTATCCGCGCTGGCAAGAACCTCATGGCCCTCATCATCGGCGATCCCATCATCATGCCGGAACTCGACATTTGGTTGTTCTTCCTGCCGGATCCCATCATGCCACCGGACATACCGGAGCCCATCATGCCGCCGGACATGCCCTCCGAACCCATCATCTGCATCATTCGACAGGCCTGAGTTTTCTCGCTGGAGGTCCTGTCCGATCGTGCCATGTGCATTCTGGATGTCTGCCCGGTCAACGACGCGGGTACCAGGATCAAGACCGCCGGTATTACCCACCCGAGCATCGACTTGGTTGTGAGCTTCTTCATTTTGTTCTCCTTTACTGGTACTCGAGCGATCGCTCGAATCGGCCTCTGACGGCCGTTGTACTGTTTCAGCATAGATGCAGGCACGCGGCTTGGGCCTTGCGCTTGCTATTGGTCCATGGCAACTTCGGAGCCGCCGGAGGTGGAGACACAGGTGACAGTATTACAACGACTTACAGCATCAATGGATCAGGACCGAACGTGGTTCTGCGTGCCTGTTGGCCCAACCATCGGGGCAAATGGCACAGCGGTTCACGTGCGCATTGAGATGGAATCGTGACGCACTGGCGGGGGCGACTACGGCTCGGTCCGCAGCTATTGGTGTTGCTGCTCGCGTTCGGGGCCATCCCTCTCGGTACAGCTATCACAGTGGGCTACATGGTTAGCCGCAGCATAATCACCAGCCAAGCAGAGCGTGCCTTACAGGAACTGGGGAGTCAGCAAGCGATCCACTTGTCCACCGAACTCAGGCGTCAACGCCTCGTTCTGCGCACCATAGTTGGCCACATAGGATCCGGAGAAGCGGCTCGGAGTCTAGCGCCCGACCGATTGGCCACGTTGCTCGCGCAGAGCCTCCCCGATGATGGTGTGTTCGACGGCTTACGCCTGGTCACGAACGGAGGTCTGATCTTGGCCAGCGTGGCCCTTCGTGAGTCCGCACCGCACTGGCCGCAAAATGTCCCGGCAGCCGAATGGAGTCAGCAACCCATTGTGGTGCATTGGGGTGATCGGGGTGCCGTGGCATACGTTATAGGAATTCCGCTGAGTGATTCTGACAGCGGCCCCTGGCTCGAGGGCCACGTGCGTGCCGAGGATTTCGGGAGATTGTTCTCGATGCCGCGACATCTCATGGGCCAGGTCGAGTCGGCGCTGCTCAACGAAACCGGCCGGCCCATTCTAGTTGGGGACGAACACGCCGCCCGCGACTTGGCTGCCGCCTTCCGCAGAGCTGCCGCAGACAGTGTTACGGTGGCCGGATTGGACATTGGCGGAAAACGCTCTCTCGTCGTCACGACCCGCGTAGCGGACACTCGTTGGATCTTCGCGGCCGCCCTGCCGCTCCGATCCGCCCTGGCCCCGTTGGCAGGATTTCGCGATGCAGCAGTCCTGGCGGCTAGTATCCTGGTGGTCTTGATCGCGGTGACCGCGGCCCTCGTCGCCCGTTCGATCAGCACGCCTCTGGGAGACTTGGCGGACCAATCCCGCCGGTTTGGCCGTGGTGAACCGTACCAACCGGTTCGACCATCCGGATCGATGGAAGTACACCAGTTGGTGGAGGCGTTCAATCAGATGGCGGACGACCTGAAGAAATCTCGTCGAGAGATCGGCCGCCTCCATGACCGCGAAATGGAGCGGGCTCAACAGCTCGCCACGGTGGGAGAATTGGCCAGCGGCATCGCACACGAGGTCAGGAATCCACTGACCGGAGTGCAGGGAGCGTTGGACCTCGCGCTAAAGAATTTCGCACTGGATGATCCGGCACGGCCGCTGCTGGAAGAGGCCCGGCAGCAACTTCATCGGATCGAGACGACAACCTCACAGCTGCTGCGTTACGCCAGGCCCCCGGAGATCCGAGAAGTAGTAGTCGATCCCAACGGTCTCGCTGAACGAGCGGTCCACATAGTGAAGCCGCAAGCTACATCCAAGGGGGCCAGCTTGGAACTCGAGTTATCGTCGGTGGCAACCGCCGTACGGGTCGACCCCGAGCTGATGGTGCAAGTTCTGGTGAACTTGATGCTCAATAGCCTGGACGCACAGGATGACGCCGCCCTGGTGCAGATATCAGTTAGGGAACATCCCCCGGACGTGTGGATCGTTGTGCGCGATAGGGGTCCAGGCATACCAGCCAAGATCCGCGCCGATGTGTTCCGGCCGTTTTTCACTACGAAGAGCAAGGGGACCGGACTCGGCTTACCGATATCGCACCAGATCGTAGAGCGGCATGGGGGTGAACTGCGACTGGAGGACACGCCGGGCGGTGGTGCGACCTTCATCGTGACACTGCCCGCGGTGCAACCGGAGGAGATGACAAGTGGCTAAACCAGTCGTGCTGGTGGTGGACGACGAGAACCTGATTCGTGTTTGGTTGGAGGCGCATCTAAGCGACGGAGGGTTTGACGTAATCCTTGCCGAGGATGCGCAGTCGGCGAGACAGACATTTCAGGAGACACCGCCTGATGCGGCGCTCCTGGACCTCAAACTCCCCGACGGCACCGGAATGGAACTGCTGCAAGAGTTCATGGATGCCGACGAGCAACTCGTGGCGATCATGCTCACGGCTCACGGAGACATCTCGACCGCGGTCGAGGCCGTCAAGCTCGGCGCCTACCATTTTCTCGAGAAGCCGCCCAAGTTGGAAGATCTCCTCATTACGCTCAACAAAGGGCTCGAAACTCGAACGCTCAAACGCACGGTATCGGGTCTGCGTAAGCAAGCCAGTTGGCGGTTCGCTGGAGTCGAGATCGTCGGGCGATCGGCGGCGATGAGGCACGTGATAGAGTTGGTCGAAAAGGTCGCAGCCAGCGAAAACACAACTATTCTGATCCGTGGCGAAAGCGGTGCCGGCAAGGAGGTGGTAGCCCGTGCGATTCACGCACAGAGCGCCCGGGGAGAGTTTCCGTTTCTCGAAGTGAACTGTACGGCACTACCCGAGACTCTCCTGGAGTCCGAGCTATTTGGCCACGAAAGGGGCGCGTTTACTGACGCTCGCGAACGCAAGCGCGGTCTACTCGAGCTAGCCGACCGTGGAACGGTATTGCTCGACGAGATCGGTGACCTCCCGCTGGGTGCCCAGGCCAAGCTACTGCGGTTCCTCGAGACGCGTACGTTCAAGCGAGTGGGAGGAATGCGGGATATCAGCGTGGACGTCCGGATCGTCGCGTCCACCAACCGTGACCTAGAGGCGGCGGTTCGAGACGGATCGTTTCGACGAGACCTGTTCTACCGCCTCAACGTGATACCGATCATGATCCCCCCACTTCGGCAACGACCCGAAGACGTCGAACTTCTCGCACAGTTCTTCCTTTCCAAGATCACCACTTCGTTGCGGCGGCCTGCGCGAACGATCTCCGCCGAGGCGTTGACCATGCTGAAGCGCTACTCGTGGCCCGGAAACGCGAGGGAGGTGCGGAATGTTATCGAGCGTGCGGTGATCCTGGAGGAAGGTTCAGAGATACTGCCGGAGCACCTACCCGACGAGCTGCGCCTCGGCAGCCGAATACTGGATCTCGAACCCGGGTTCAAGCTGCCCGCGGGTGGCGTGGACCTCGAAGAGCTCGAGAGGGACCTGATCGATCAGGCGTTGGCCCAAGCGCAGGGAAACAAAACCCGTACGGCCAGCCTGCTCGGTCTCACGAGAGACACGTTACGATACCGTCTCAAGAAGTATGGGCTCCTGGACTCTTTGTCTCAAAAGTAAAAGGCTCGAGTGGATAACTGGCAGGGGCATTTCACCCACTGTTCCGGTCTCATGCCCCGTGGCCATCCGGCGATGGTACCGGGCGTTAAGATTCGAAGTCACCATTTTTTCAGGTACTTAGCTGCGGAGAAAACCCCGGCATCCCGATTGCACCTTGGCCGCAGTTAGTCAGTTGACCGAAACCACGGGAGTTCCATAATGGATTCGACAGAAGAGGCAGCGGGACCTCGACTCAAGGCGCAGCTAACCGATCCTATCTGCGGGATGCGCGTGGACGCGGACGGTGAGATTCGCTACACCTATAGAGAAACGACCTACGTGTTCTGCAGCGAACACTGCCGCGAGAAGTTCGGCGCGGCACCCGCACAATATGTGGCTGAGACGGCGAGCGAGCAGCCAAGATCACCGGAACCGGTAGCCGGGGCGGTCTACATCTGCCCGATGGATCCTGAGATTCGTCAAGATGCTCCCGGGACGTGTCCCAAGTGCGGCATGGCGCTGGAGCCGGAAATTGCGGCCGCGCCAGCCACCCGCACCGAATACGTCTGTCCGATGCATCCCGAGATAGTGAGTGATGGACCGGGCTCCTGCCCGAAGTGCGGCATGGCACTCGAGCCTCGCACCGTAACCCTGGAGGAGGAAGAGAATCCGGAATTCGTCGACATGCGGCGGCGCTTCTGGGCAAGTGCCGCGCTGACTGCGCCGGTGCTTGTGATCGCAATGGCGAAATACCTACCTGGTGGCGACGCGTTCTACAGCATCGCACCGCAGGCGGTGTGGCCGTGGCTCGAATTCGTGCTGGCCACACCCATAGTCTTGTGGGGCGCTTGGCCGTTCTTCGTCCGCGCCTGGCAATCTATCGTCACACGCAATCTCAACATGTTCACGTTGATCGGGCTGGGCGTCGGCGTGGCCTATGTATATAGCGTGGTGGCACACCTGCTGCCCGGCATCTTCCCGGCGTCATTCCGTGGTGCCGGTGGCGAAGTCGCGGTGTATTTCGAGGCCGCTGCGGTGATCGTAACGCTCGTACTGCTCGGGCAGGTGCTCGAACTCCGAGCCCGAAGTCAGACGAGTACCGCCATAAAAGCGCTGCTGGGCCTGGCTCCCAAAACGGCCCGGAAGCTTAGGGACGACGGAACGGAGGAGGACGTGCCGCTCGATACTGTACAGGCGGGCGACCGGCTCCGCGTTCGGCCCGGTGAGAAAATCCCCGTGGACGGTGTGGTTCTCGAGGGCACCAGTGCGGTCGACGAATCGATGATCACTGGCGAGCCGATTCCGGTAGAAAAGGCGCCCGGTGATCGAATCATCGGTGCAACCATCAATGGCACTGGATCTATCATCATGGAAGCCCAGCGCGTAGGAGCAGATACGCTGCTCGCACAGATCGTGCGAATGGTGGCGGATGCGCAACGGAGCCGGGCACCGATTCAGAAGCTCGCCGACGTGGTAGCGTCGTACTTCGTGCCCACCGTCGTCTTCATCGCCGTCATTACTTTCGCGATCTGGGCGATCTTCGGACCAGAGCCGGCCATGGCGTATGCGCTTATCAACGCGGTGGCCGTGCTGATCATAGCGTGCCCCTGTGCGCTCGGGCTCGCGACTCCCATGTCGATCATGGTGGCCACGGGAAAGGGAGCGACGCTCGGCGTCCTGTTCAAGAATGCCGAAGCGATCGAAGCACTTCGCACCGTCAACACCCTGGTCGTGGACAAGACCGGGACTCTAACGGAAGGTAAGCCGAAGCTCGTGAGCGTTGTGCCGGGACAGGGGTGGAGTGAAGAGGAGGTGTTACGCCTCGCGGCTAGTCTCGAGCGAGGCAGTGAGCATCCACTGGCAGCAGCCATCGTTCAGGGCGCTGCCGATCGCAATGTCGATCTGATCGACACTACGAAGTTTCAGTCCGTGACTGGTAAGGGAGTGACGGGAATCGCCAACGAACATTCCGTTGCGCTCGGGAACCGGCCACTGATGGACGATCGCGACGTCGATATCGAGCAGCTCGCCGCCCGCGCCGAGTCGATGCGGGCAGACGGTGAGACCGTGATGTTCCTCGCGGTGGACGGCGTGGCGGCAGGACTCATCGGTGTAGCGGATCCGATCAAGGAAACGACTCTCGACGCAATCCGGCGTCTGCATGATGAGGGCATCCACATTACCATGCTTACGGGTGACAGCAAGACGACCGCGGAAGCAGTCGGACACAGACTGGGAATCGATGAGGTGGTGGCCGATGTGCTTCCCGACCAGAAAGCCGAAACAGTGAAGCGCTTGCAGCAAGCGGGACGCGTGGTGGCGATGGCCGGCGACGGCATCAACGATGCGCCAGCCTTGGCCCAGGCCCAAGTTGGCATCGCCATGGGGACGGGCACCGATGTGGCGATGGAGAGTGCCGGTGTCACACTGGTTAAGGGTGACCTCCGCGGCATCGTGCGGGCCAGGCGGTTGAGTCAGGCCACGATGCGGAACATTCGGCAGAATCTGTTTTTCGCTTTCATTTATAATAGCGTGGGCGTACCCATCGCAGCAGGCATTCTCTACCCATTCTTTGGCGTGCTCCTGAGCCCGATCATCGCCGCGGCGGCAATGAGCTTCAGCTCGGTATCGGTGGTGAGTAACGCACTTAGGCTCCGGCGTGCTCGCGTCTAGTTGTCCGATAGTGGGAACCACTCGACGTCTGCATATCTACTCGCGGGTCATATAGCCCAGTGCGCGGGGGGTCTCCCGCACCGCCCCTGAAATCGAAGCGCACTGGGTGCACCTAAGTCCATAATCAACAATCTGTTACTCAACCCAATGTGACGGTCCGCCGTGTGCAATATGCGGTGCATCAAGAGGAGGACTGTCCGTGTTAGGCCTGACTGGATTACTCACAGCGATGCCATCTCAACCGTCCGGCAACATGTCCACTATTGTTCTCGGAGCGACCGTTTTCTTAGCCGCCCTCCTTTTCGTTTGCGCGTGGGTGATACGCGCCATGAGACGAACGCCCGGCAATTCGCTTGCCTACCAACCGCCGAACGTGCGATGTGCGCGCTGCGGCGAACATCTCTTCGGGCGATCAACGTGTTCCCACTGTGGAGCGACGTCAGAGCGAATGACTGATGGGTCAGATGACATGCATAAGGCATGCATTAGGGGGAGCGATGGTTCCTGAACTCGGTACGTTCGCGCTGCAATTCGGTCTCGTTGTAAGCGCGTACGGTGCGGTGATCGCATTTCGCGGTGGCGCGATTAGGAGACTCAACCTAATACGCAGTGCCGAAAACAGTGTTCTGATGTCCTTCCTACTGCTGAGCGTTGCCGCCGCGGCATTGATCCATGGCTTCGTAACACGCGACTTCGGCATCGAATACGTGGCATCGTATTCGAGTAGCGACCTTCCGATGTCCTACACGGTGGCCGCACTCTGGGGGGGGCAGAAGGGGAGCCTTCTCCTTTGGGCATGGGTGCTCGCGTTATTCGCAACAGTAGTTGTGCTCCAAAATCGCTGGAGGAACAGAGAACTGATACCATACGTAGTTGGTGTGCTCAGCACCCTGCTGGTGTTCTTTGGGTCACTCCTCGTGTTCGTCACTCCTCCCTTCGAGCGTCTCGCAGTGACTCCCCCGGAAGGTAGCGGCCTGAACCCGATGCTCCAAAACCCGGGAATGATTTTCCACCCGACCGCGTTATACCTCGGTTACGTGGGGTTCAGCATACCATTTGCCTTCGCCGTCGCCGCCCTGGTCACTGGGCGGCTCGGCGACGACTGGATCCGCACGACTCGGCGTTGGGCGGTGTTTTCATGGTTCTTTCTCACTTGGGGCAACCTATTCGGAGCACAGTGGGCCTACGTTGAGTTGGGGTGGGGTGGATTCTGGATGTGGGATCCCGTCGAGAGCGCCTCATTCCTGCCGTGGCTGACAGGTACCGCATTTCTGCACTCCGTGATGATCCAGGAAAAGAAGAACATGTTGAAGGTATGGAACGTGTCATTGATCATCCTGACGTTCACGTTGACCCTATTCGGCACCTTCCTAACCAGAAGCGGCGTGATCTCATCGGTGCACAGCTTCGGCGAGAGCAACCTCGGGCCGATGTTCCTCGGTCTTATCGCCGTCGTGTTGATCCTTTCGGTCGGCCTCATCTTGAAGAGGCTCCCGTTGTTGCGTAGTAAGAACGAACTCGATTCGATGGTGTCTCGAGAATCGAGCTTCCTAATGAACAATCTGCTTTTTGTCGGAGCAATGTTCGCCGTTTTTTGGGGCACCATCTTCCCACTGATATCCGAGGCGGTACGTGGTGTCAAGATCACGGTCGGTCCGCCTTTCTTCAATCAAGTTACTATCCCCATCTTCCTCGGTTTGCTGGCGCTGACCGGTATCTGTCCGCTTATCGCGTGGCGCCGTGCATCACTTGCCAATCTACGCCGCAATTTTCTGCGGCCGGCCGCAATCGGTCTGCTTGTTGGTGTCACACTATTCGCGCTCGGGATGCGGCATTTGTACGCACTGATATCGTTCACACTGTCCGGGTTCGTCATGGCAACGATTGTCTCCGAGTTCTATAGAGGGACCCGCGCTCGCCGACAAATCTCCGGAAAGAGCTGGCTGTCATCGTTTCACGACTTGATCTCACGGAACCAACGCCGCTACGGTGGCTACATCGTACATTTCGGCGTGGTTCTCTTCTTCATCGGCGTGACGGGCAAGGCTTTCGTGCAAGAGACCAAGGCGATTCTGAGTCCCGGAGAAAGGGCGCAGGTAGGTGACTACAGCGTGACGTATCGTAAGATGGACGTATATCCCAGCAGAAATCGCGTCGCGGTTGCAGCCATGCTCGACATCGCCAAGCACGGCAAGTCTCTGGGCACGATGGCACCTCAAAAGCGTCTTTACCGCACCTTCAACCAACCCACGACCGAAGTGGCAATTCGCTCGACGTTGAAGGAGGATCTGTACGTGATCCTAGACGGATACGAAGATGACAGGGCCAGTTTCAAGTTCATTGTCAATCCTCTCACAGAGTGGCTCTGGATTGCCGGTGTGGTCATCACCGTTGGGACTCTGATTGCGGTGTGGCCCGAACCGCCCAAGCGGCGGCTCGTGTCGACGAGAACTGATGTCGTCGTAGAAAGCGAGGTCGAGCATCATGCGGCATTGGTATAGCTGGACTTCATTGCGCGCTGCCGTGATCGCATCGCTCATAGCACAGGCAGGTGGCACTGTGCCGTTACATGCACAGGGAGCCGTCGACAACGTAGCGAGCCAATTGATCTGCCAATGCGGCTGCGGCAAGCTACTCAACGTCTGCGAGATGGATACGGCCAAGGAGATGAAGGCGATCATCGGCCAGAAACTGTCCGACGGACTGAACGCAAAGGAAGTCATCGATTACATGACGGCGACATACGGTGAGCAGGTGTTGGCGGCGCCGACCAAGAGGGGATTCAACCTTACCGCGTGGATAACGCCGTTCGCCGCTATCCTGGTGGGGAGCCTCGTTATCTGGCTCGCGGTAGCTACGTGGACCCAGCGGCGTCGTTTGGAACAAGCCGCTGACATCGCTCTCGTCGCAGAGCACGATCTAGAATCCAAGTACGGTGCAATACTGGAACATGAGCTCGATGAATTCGAGGTTTGACGCATGGAAATCGCGATTTTCTTTCTGCTGCTGATCGTAGGTTTGACGCTCATCGGATATCCGTTGCTGGTACCGCGCGCAACTACGATCCATCGTGCACCCCCGCGGTTGGAGCGGCGGCGCCGTCTGTTCCACGAGAAGGAGGCGGTCTACACCGCCATCAAAGACCTGGAGTTCGAATACAAGACGGGGAAGCTCTCCGATGAAGACTATGCGGAGCTTTGCAACGGCTATCGCGCGAAAGCGTTCGCCTTGCTAAAGGAGATCAGCGAGGGTGAACCATCTCCGGGAGACGGGCCGTTGCCATGTGCCCAGTGCGGGCATGTGAATCCACCCGCCAGCAACTTCTGTGAAGCATGCGGCGTCGCTATTCCCGAATGTGGCTTGTGCCCGAGTTGTGAGGCCGCCGTCGAGCCCGGCGATCGTTTCTGCCGATCCTGCGGCCAGCCTCTCCCAGACGAAAGGGAGACGGTGACATGACTTACATAGCATTGCTAGCGGCTGCGGGAATGATTGCGGCAGCCCCGGTGCACGCGGACTCCAGTCAGAATCGGGTACAGGCCACCACTACAGCGGATGTCGGCGTCCGGTCAATGGAGATCGACATCTGGCCCGAATACGATGACCCACGTGTCTTGGTAATCTATCAGGGAGTATTAGACTCGGACGTCGAAACGCCGACCGACTTCGTATTCCTGATCCCAAAAGGCGCCCAGATTCACATGGCTGGCGCGCTCGGTGAAGAGGGTCAACACATGCATGCGACATTCGAGACGCGAGCGGTCGGCGATACAATTACCGAAGTACGATATCCGCTCGCTACCAAACGGTTCTACATGGAGTTCTACTACGACCCGTTCGATGGGAGTTCAAAAGAATTTCGATACCCTCTGGTCTCTCCATTCCGGATTTCGCAGCTCGTCGTCCGCGTCCAGGAGCCGCTACGGGCAAGTCAGTTTCGGACGATCCCCGCACCGGTGAACGTAGTTACCGACGCCAGCGGCTTCAGCTACAACCGATTGGTTTTCGACAGTCTGCCCGCGAACGTCGAACGATCCGTGGAGGTCGCGTACATCAAGCCGGATCGAACACCGTCGGTTACGGTAGCCGGATCCGCACCGGTCGGGGGGACCGCAATGCGGAACATCCTGGTTGTGGGCGTTCTCGCTCTGGCAGGTGTGGTCGGTTACGGACTCTTTGTCAACGCTAAGAGCCACCAACGTCAAGCCCCCGAAGGAGGCCAGCCTGTTCGGCAGCGTTCAGTAAGCCCCGTGGCTAAATCGAAGCGCAAGTACAAGTATTGCCAGGAGTGCGGTGGTCGTATGGGCCGAGCGGATAACTTCTGTCCGGTGTGTGGAAGCCCGAGCACGGTTGCGGCGCGCAGCTAGCTAGTCTCGCGCTCAAGGGGTGCGCACCGCTGTTCGTTCAACGCGGATAAGACGGTTTTCTAGGAGCGTGAGTACCTGGAAACATTGAAGGAGTCAGCTTGCATGCAAGGTTGCATTTGTAGCACGGGTGGAGAACTGGGCATCGCGCTTTCTGGCGGCGGCGCTCGGGGACTCGCCCAACTAGGAGTTCTTAAGGTACTCGACCGCGAAAGCGTGCCGCTATCCAAATCGGCTTCATATGCCCTCCAATAATCGAGAATGAGGGTGTGGCCCTCACGTGTGATCGGCTTGCTTGAGGTTCGGTATGACAGACGTGAGGGTGAGAATTGAACCTCGATGGGGCTAGGCGCAGGGTCCGTACCTCGTCGATGTTATCGGCCAACCGACCCATTCGCAACAAGTTACGCTGGGGCATCCGCGCGACCAGATAACTGGCGCTGGGCCATCTCCCGATGTCGAGGGGTCAAATGGCCCGAATGGCCACAGCGTCCGAATGCGCTAGCGCGTCAACGTTCCCGGCACTCCCGTTGCCAGCAGCCGACGCGGACGGCAAACTAGTTGCCATTCGACTGAAGACGGTGTCTTATCTGTTCGCCCAGAGGGGACTCCCAGACGAGACCACCTGCATTCTTCCACGTCTGGCTCTGAGCCAGACGGCAGCCGAGGCCGTGAAATGACACGCACAATGACAGCCGCTCTTCTCAGGGAACACGGCGATGTAAGCGCAATCAATCTGGAACAGGTTCCGGTACCGAAGCCTAGCACCGGTGAGGTACGGCTACAGGTGCATGCATGCGCCCTGAACTGGTTGGACATCGGTGTTCGCCGTGGTCCCAAGTTTGGTCCGGTTCCATTGCCGCTCATTTGTGGTGGTGACATCGCCGGTGTGGTCGAGTCGCTGGGCCCTGGCGTCGAGCGATGGCGATTGGGTGACGAAGTGATCGTCTATCCCCTGATCTCCTGCGGTAACTGTGAAGCTTGTAGAGACGGAGAGCCCACTACCTGTCCCGAACATCGGATCATCGGGGAACACCTGGACGGCGGCCTAGCGGAGTTCATCGTGGTTCCGGCAGATAACCTTCTGTCCAAGCCCCATAACCTGTCCCTCACCGAAGCCGCCACTCTACCGGTAGTTCTGATGACTTCCTGGCACATGCTCGTTCACATCGGGGACGTCAAGAGAGGAGAGGACGTACTGATCCTCGGTGCGGGCGGTGGGGTCGCGTCGATGAGTATTCAAGTGGCGCGGCATCTGGGGGCCCGCGTGTTTGCCACGACCTCGACGTCTCACAAGGCAGCTTCCGCCAGGAACCTCGGCGCTGCCGAGGTTTTCGACTATCGACAAGCCGATTGGGGCGAAGGAGTGCGGTCTGCTACGGAAGGGCGAGGAGTCGACCTCGTGCAAGACAACGTCGGTGCCGCCACATGGGCCTCCGGACTGAGCGTCTTGGCTTCCAACGGTCGGCTCGTGTCCTGCGGATCACACACGGGCGCGACGACGCAGGTTGAGATCCCGCAGATCTATCACCGTCAGCTTCGGATTCTCGGTTCGAATGGGGGCACCTACGAGGACCTGGTCTCCGGCCTCTCACTGGTTAACGAAGGACATATTCGGCCCGTCATCGACAGTATCCTGCCACTCGGTCGTATTCGGGAGGCTCACCGCCTGCTAGAGGACGGACGACATTTTGGCAAGATCGTCATCGAAGTGGTATGACGCCGTGTGTACGGATTAGTCCGGTGCGCCGATACCGCCCGACTCTCCCCAATTAGCCGTGGAGGGTTCTTATCACCGAGAACTCATGTCAAAGGTGTAACTACCGAATTCCCAGAACTTGCTCTATTGGTCTGTGGAGGAGCTCGGGCTCGGACCGCCGGCAGCTATCGCGCATGCGACGATCTACCGGCGTCCATCGGGAAGCGTTCCACAGACCCTCGTCGTGCTGAACCAGATCTACGCAAGTCATTATTTTCAGGCCGCGCTCAAAGTGATGTCACTGATCGACGACGCTGAAAACCCTGAGGATCAAGGATTCTATCTCGTATATCTGGATCGCTCGTTGTTCGACAGCAAGATCGGAGGCTTAAAGCGGCACCTCGCCGAGAATCGATTGAGGGCTATCCCGCTAAAGGCCTCCGCCATGTAACATGGTCATCGGATTCCAGGGGAAGAAGTAGAAAACAGGCAAACAGACTTGGCGGAGCCCAGTATTCCGGTACGAATATGGGTTCTGTTAATCCGAAAGGCATGGTAAATGCGCTTACCCACAACATGGCCTTCCGATGCAAGGGAAAGAGTAGGTAAAGCAATCCCCAGGGAATGAGAAACAAGCTGGACCAGATGAGCCAAACATAGTGATCGGGCACTTCTCCCTCCGGCTGTGATTGGATGTTCTACTCGTTCTCGTCTCTCAAATCGAGATGTACGGTAGGTCCAGATGAGTTACCGCAGTCAGGCATGTCGATTCCGCGGATCTATCACCGTGAACTTCCAATTCTCGGCTCGAATCGCTGGACCTACGAGGACAATGCTCACCGCTTTCGAAAACTGACGTGGTAACCTGCAGTCAGGGCAAGTCGCGTTGGCTCGGACGATCCGGACCGGATAGGAAACAGATAGCTGGCTCCAAAGTACCATCCACGTACCTGCAGCTTGGCGCCAGGAGCAAGAAAGGGCTCCGATCGAGAGCCCGGCGTGCCGTTGACGGGAACTTCCCAAAGCAGCTCCAGCAATGGGCCCGTCGAGACTGCGTTCCCAAGAAAAATCATCCGCGCAACGGATGTGGCGACTTCTATTTCTGTTTCGCCGTTGTCGGCAAAGCTCGCGACCATATTCGACTGTACCGCCACCGGCCCAACCGCCGCGTCGGCGAAAAGATGGGGCTCAAAACGCCACACGCGCTCACCTGACTCGACCGAACGCTCCACCGGTATGACTCCGGCTGCAACGGCCGTAACCACCAAGTTGTAACGCTTATGAAGGACCACTTGAGAGGCTGTACCTCGAGATCCAGCACCGTACGATCACGGCTCCCGATACCATCCACAGGGTCCAGGACATATGGCACGAAGATCTCCGCGCCGAACGCATCGCTGAAAGCATAAGCGAGTTCTAGAGTAGCGACCGAACGGGCCTCGGTGGCACGTCTGGAAGACCGGAAGAAATTGACTCGCAGTTCGTCTTCCAGAATAGCATGGTGTGTAAATGTGGGATCTATGATAGCACGTGAGACCGCATTGTGATCCCCATGAGGCATCGGGCGAGCCGGCCCACTCGCACTTGGGAGAATCGTTTGGTTCACATTCGAGTTACGATCATAATTCGGCCCTGTCTGTGCGCTGACCGACACTGCTTGTAAAGCTGTTGCAATGGCGAGTAACAGTGTACGCTCCATATCCTGAAACCTCCTAGATTACATGGTCCAGCCCACATCGCCTTCGGCAGCGATGGGACACGAAACGGCATTCCCACAGCTGGAACCCGATGCCTAGGAGGTGCACGTACCCTGTGCGCGTTGCCATACGACACTGTCAATACAGGTTGAGAACGCTCCGACGTTCCTGCCAGGAGAGCGATTCTCGAATCGAGTTGAGGCCCACCGCCCTGTTCCGTCAATGCCCGGCTCGAGGTGGTGGCACAACGGGCCTCAGAGTGGATGACCGAGCACAGTTTAGTGTGAGTGGACTCTATGGTCCGGGCCGTGCTCCACGCCTCGGTCTCGGCATGCAAGACCGGAACAAAGATCCCAGCAGTCAACTGGAGACCAACCAAAACTACGGCCAACGTGGCTCGCGGC
>JBHHZE010000011.1:0-74175 GCA_046757925.1 Gemmatimonadales bacterium | reverse complement strand
CGCGACGTGAAGCCGGAGAATGTATTGCTCTCCGGAGGTCACGCCCTGGTTACGGATTTCGGTGTAGCCCGGGCCATGAGCCGGCTGGGTAGCGAGCAACTGACTGAGACCGGTCTCACTGTGGGGACGCCGGCCTACATGAGCCCGGAGCAGGCGATGGGTTCCGTGAATCTGGACGCACGGAGCGACATCTACGCTCTGGGGTGTGTAAAGGATTCAGCCTTTGCGGTTGCCGCAGTCAAGGCAGCTCAGGCAGCCAGTTGGCTTCACGACACGAGGATGGCCACACGGCTTGTCGGACTGGCCCTCGATCACGCGGGGATGCTTACGGACCGGCGCGCATCGTTCGCTCGCGGTTGCGGGCGTTCTTGAGCGATGCCACTAATTCGGTGGCACGGTCGGATTCGGCGGTTCACTGGTTCCGACACGCGGTCTCACTGGACTCCACGTGGCCTGAGGGTTGGGTGGGACTGGGTGAAGCGTATACCCACCTGCTGCCTCGCGGACCGCAGCAGGACTCGCTGGCCGACGTGGCATTCGCAACTGCCTATGAACTGACGAACGGGTTTGCTCCTGTCCTGTTTCACCTCGTCGAAGAAGGTCTGCGGAGTAACAGACTGGATTATGCGGCGAATCTCTTAGAGGAATTCCGCCGGTCGAAGCCCGATTCCGAATCACTTGCCATTCTCGAACTGATGTATCGTTGCGTGGCGGAATCACCGAATGCAATAGACTGGTATTCGATAGCCAGCAAGGAGCCGGAAGCCGTTTTTCAATCAGCTCATTGGTGGGGGTACAGAGCCTGCTTTCGGCTATGTGCTTAGACGCTCGGCAAAGCGGCCGGCGGTTTGAGGCCTGTCCTCCGGTCGCTTTTCGAGGGCATGGAAGATCGCCCGTTCGACATGGTCCGGGACTTGTGGTCGCACGACCCTGATAGAAGGCGGCCGTTCATTCACCTGGCGCGCCATGATCGCCTGTGCGGAGTGACCTGTGAACGGAGGCTGTCCGACCAGCATGTCGTAGACGACGCACGCCAGCGAATACACGTCACTGCGTCCGTCCAGCTCGCCCTTTCCTGACGCCTGCTCGGGACTCATATACGAGGGCGTGCCGACAATGACGCCGGTGGAAGAAATGTGTTCGCCGGCGGCTTGGACTATGGCGCGCGCCACTCCGAAATCGCAGAGCATCGCGCGGCCCCTGTCGAACAAGATGTTGCCGGGTTTGATGTCGCGGTGCATTACGTTTTGCCCGTGTGCGTAATCGAGGGCGCTCGCTATCTGCTTGGTGATGTCTATCGTTTCTTCAATCTCGAAACTGCCGTGTCCGTCCAGGCGGGTGCCCAGAGAATCGCCGTCGGCACAGGGCATCACGTAGAACAGGAGTCCTCCAATTTCCTCCGAGTCCAGCAGCGGCAGGATATGGGGATGCTCCAGGCGCTTGAGCAATGAGATCTCACGGTGGAATCTGCCGGCCCCCATTGAGATGGCGAGCTCAGGGTGCAGCACTTTTATGGCGACCGCCCGAGAATCGGCGAGTCGCACCGCCAGGTAAACGCTTGCCATGCTGCCTCGTCCAAGCTGCCGAGCAATGTCGTAGGATCCACGTAAGGCGGTTCTAACTGCCGTTAGACGATCTTCCACTACTGGTATCTCATTGGTGTCATGAACATGTCTGCACCAACTACGCTACGACAATAGCGGCGGTGTCCTCGAGTTCTCTGCGGCTCGTTTCCGGCAGTTGCCACAACAACAACACCAAAGCTACAAGAACGAATCCCACTGTCAGTGACACGGAATTGCCCCAACCGATTCGCTCTGCCGCCTCCCCGACGATCCACGGTGCTATGACATAACCTATCCGGCCCAGAAGATTGTTGCACCAAGCAAACGCATCGCCCCGAAGCTCCGTGGGGAAGAGTTCGGTTGTGAGAGCGTTGAGCAACGTAAGGAGAGCCACGGCCGCGAATATGGCTCCCATAAGGGATACGGTCAGCAGCCAGAAACCGTTCATCTGGTATGCGGCGACGACAGAGACGGCACAGGCCATGTAGATCAGTATGGCGCCGAACCGTCTACCCCAAACGTCCAAAAGTTTCCCGGCGACCAATACCAGGGGCATGCTGCCGAGTGATGCGACTGCGATGGCGAGGCCCACCTGGCCGTCGGTGAAGCCTCGCTCGCCAACCGCAAACTCCTTCCAGAATATCACGGCCGGCTGCGTACACATATATGTAAGTCCCCAGATGACGGCCATCTGCATAACGCGCTTGCGATAGGGTGACCGTAGGATTGCGAGAAAGCTTCGCTTTGTCTCTCCAGCCTGGGCCGCATAGGTAGAGTAACGTGCGGTTTCCCGCAGGGAGCGCCTGGCATAAGCCACCAGGAGAATCGGGATGACCCCAACGAAGTACACGGTACGCCAACCATACGGCGAGAGTAGTAACAGAGGTACTAAGGCGGCGCAGGTGATAGATCCCATGGCGGTCGCCATCTGGATTACACCGATCAAGAACGCCCTGCGTTCTGCGGGGAACTCCTCTGCCGCGAATACCATACTCAGCGCCCATTCGGCAATGAGAAATGTTCGTGCAGCGGTCTGGTAGAACGCGAAATCATACGGTGTCCGAGAGAGGCCGGTCAGGAATGTGAAGGTTGCGTACCCCATGATAGTGATCGTAAGAACACGCAATCTGCCCCATCTGTCTGCAAGCCGAACCAGCAGATAGGCCAACATGGTGCCCACGCCGATTACGGAGACGAGTTGTCCTCCGGCGCCCTCAGCGAGATTCATGTCGGCCCGCAGGTTGGGCAGGATTTGACCCAGCGCGGTGAAGTCGTATCCCTCGAAGAAGGTCGCTACGCTGAGAAAGACGAACAAGCGTCTCTGATACGGTGTAAGGCGTGGCACCTAGCGCCCGGGTGAGGGGAAGACCACCACACTTTCATTGCCGTCCGCACCCACCGCCGCAACGCCAAAGAAGTAGTTATCGATGATGAGCCCTTCGAATGTGTAATCTGTGACATTGCCGACGGATCTGGAGAAGTCCCAGGTAGGGGAGTCGGTCAAGCGCCAGTACACCCGGTAGCCGGCGACGTTTGCCGCGTCAGACGGCGGTTGCCATCTCATCCTTGCGGAGGGTCGTACGGCTCCGGAGATCCGAACGTTGGTTGGCGGTCCTGGGGCCCACGCAAGCGCTGCCATAGTTGCGGCATTCAATGCGGTGAGCTTGGCTGCGTAGTCGAAATCGACGCCTTCCAGCACGTCGCCGTAGTGAACGCCGTTCTCCACCCTGATGTCTTGGTGCTGACGAGTGTAGTTCTCGTTGGCCTCCATTATTCGGACGCCGCGATATCCCAGGTTTGCGAACGGCGTGTGGTGGCCACCTCGTCCGAATCGATCGAGGCGATAGACCATCATGATATCCAAGTTGGGAATGTACAGATCGGCCGCGCGGTCCACGTAGCGAGCGAGCTGGCGGGAAATGCCGTCGACGTCACCTCCGGTTCGGCGACGCAACTGTACCTGTCTGAGGATCCGGCTGAACTCTGTGGCAGAAACCTCGATAGTGCTCGAGTCGCGCGCCGCATTACGCAATCCGTCACCCGCCAGATTCGTGAGAGCGACATCCAGAGGTACGATACCATCGGAGAAAACCCGTGCATGAGTGTTGTCAATGACACCGCTCCCACCCTCGATATTGCCGATCATATCGTTGTTGAGAACGCCTTCGATATTCCAGCCGTGTTCACGAGCGTATCGGGCCACGGTACCTCCGCCGTACAGGCCCTGTTCCTCACCAGACAAGCCCATGTACACTACTGAACCGTTGAACCGGTACTTGGTGAGCACCCGAGCCGCCTCGAGCACGCCGGCCATTCCACTGGCGTTGTCGTTGGCTCCGGGTGCCGAGTCGATCGCGTTGCTGTTGAGGCTGATCCGGCTATCGATATCGCCACTCATTATGATCATGCGGTTAGGATCCGTGGCCCCGCGTTGAATCGCGACGACGTTGACTATGTTGGTGGGAGTGGGAAGCCGCCGAGCCGCCGGGAAGAGTTCCGAGATATAAGAGACTTCGAGACATCCTCCACACTCTTGGGAGATCTGTTCGAATTCATCCTTGATCCAACGGCGTGCCGCTCCGATTCCTCTGGTATGGGACAACGTGTCTGACAATGTGCTCCGTGTACCAAAGCTCACGAGTTTGGTGATGTCGGTTTGGATCCGGGCGGCTGATACTGCGGCCACGAGATCGTGAATCCTAGGATCGTCGCTCCCCGGAACGGACTGCGACCAGAGCGGAGTAGTAAGGAAGAGGCTAGCCAGAATTGCCGGGAATCGCATGCTGTATCTCCAGCTTAGTGAGTTGGGTCGAGTTGCCCGCCAGCGGTTGCCGTTACGCTATCCGTACTGGCACATTGACGCAAGTTGCCCTATTTGTACCTTAACAGGGTGTGGAAGAGGATGTGTCCATACCACTTGGTCACGACCGATTCCCTCTTCGGCACTCTGTTATGTTCTGAGGCGAACGCTTTCCAGAAAAGGACGGCAGTGATGCGATTTTCCAGATGCGTCTCGGTACTGGCTTGCTCGGTGGTTCTGGCGTGTTCCCAAGCGGGCCTGTCGTTACGTGAGGAGCGCGTTATTCAGCAGGCCGTGGAGGCTCAGCTGAACGCGTGGGTCCGCGCAATCAACAACAGGGAAGTCGATTCCGTTGTGAGTTTCTATGACCGGTCTCCCGAGCTTACGGTGATTGGGGCAGATGGGCACGTGTCGCATGGTTGGGATGAGGAATCGGCGCGGCTGAAGGAAATGTTCGCTGATCTCGAGCGCGTAAATTTCGTCAAGCAGAATCCACAGATCGAAATCCTGAGCGCGGATCTGGCGCTCACAACGTTCCGGCACTCACTGGACATTGTGAGCAATGGTTCGAGGCGGCTGCCCTCGTCCGGTTCGGTCACGGTCCTCTGGGTCCGCGACCGGGACGATGGCGCGTGGAGAATCCACACCGAGCATATATCGGTGACTCCCTCGCCAAATTGACAGATCTGAACTCGGGAATCCCTTTCCAGAACCGACAGGTTGCCAGGGTGGGCGCAGTCGTTCTCCGGCAAGCGCTTGTCTTGTGGACAGTTAGCCCTTATTCTGTTGCGACTTCCCAACGGAGGCCCGGCCGGTGTCGGACCCCTTCTTAAGTTCAGAGGACTACAGCGAACGGGCGCATACCTTCTACAACGAAGGGCGCTACGAAGAGGCTCTTGACGTTCTGAGGAACGGCCTGGAACTCTACCCATTCTCGGTCGATCTGCACGTTGGGGCCGCGTACGCCCGGCTGGCCCGCGACGAGTTCGCGTGGGCCCGGCGGAGCTTCGAGGAAGCACTCGCCTTAGATCCCGATCATGAGGAAGCGCTGGCCGGGGTTGGTGAAACCCTTCTCAAGCTCGGCGAGCGCGCTGCCGCACTGCGCTGCTTCGACCGGATCCTGGCGCTCGGCTTTCGCGAAGACCACGATTTGATGTTGCAGGTTGGCCGTGCGCTGTTCCGCGAAGCCATGATCGACCATGCGCGCGGGTTCTTCGAGATCGCCGTCGACTGCCACGCGGATTCATCGGAGGCCGCGGCTTGCCTTGGCTACTCGACTCATCGGCTGGGCGATGAGGATGGCTCACTATACTGGCTGAGGCGGGCACTGGACCTCGATTCGACCCATGCGGAAGCCAGAATCTATCTTGGCAACCTCTTGTACGACCGCGGGGAGTACGAGGCCGCGCTGTTTCACTTCGAGCGAACCAGCCCCGTTGACCACATCGACGAATTGGCAGTTTGGCGGCTGTTAGAACTCAAGAAATCGATCTACCGGCTGCCGGCTGATGATCCTGAGTTGACACCTTGGTCGGCTCGATTGGTGGAACTGGCCGAAAACACCGATCCCACGGAACGGCTACTGGCAGAAGTGGAGGCCACTCAGACCGACGGTAGCATTAGAGACCCTCGCCAGCTCGAACTGTTCGGTACGCTACTTACGGAACTGCAGGGGATGCAGTTGCGGCGCAATCCGAGCGAATCTCACCGCGTGAAGACGACAGGCGGTGTCACCTACGCGGGCGCCTGGGAAGAAATCGTTCTGCAGATGAAAATGGATGACCGCGAGCTGAGCGAGTCTTCCATGGATCAGTACATGCGATGGATTGCACGACGCAGTCGTACCGAGACAGGACTGGCGATTCCGATAACAGACGCCGAGAGCTTCGTTCGGGGAGCTGCGGCGGCTGGACTGTTGACGATAATTCGCTGATTGTCTCGCTGCCGCCGACGACGGTACGTCCACCACACGCCAATTGATTCTTGCCGCAAAACAAACGACCCTCGAGTGCGAGTCTTTCTATCTCGTTAGGTTTGTGTGATGTCGTGGACAGAGGGTGTCATCAGGGAAGTGCTCCCCAACGGGCTCACCGTTGTGGTACAGCAGGATACATCTGCACCGGTCGTAGCCGTGGTAACTCATGTCAAAGCAGGTTATTTCGATGAACCAGACGAATGGGTTGGCATTGCCCACGTCTTGGAACACATGTTTTTCAAGGGAACGGCGCGGCGGAAACCGGGCGAAGTCGCTCGCGACACTCAGTTGCTGGGCGGATATCTCAATGCAGCTACGATTTATGATAAGACCGTCTACTACACGGTCCTGCCGGCCGCCGGAGGCGGTTTGGAACGCGCGCTGGACATCCAATCCGATGCTCTGATCAACGCCGCACTGGATGGCGGTGAACTGAGACGTGAGCTCGAGGTGATCGTTCAGGAGGCGAGGAGAAAGCTCGATGCGCCGGCGGCGGTGGTGGGTGAGACACTTTACAGCCTGTTGTTCTCTAGGCACCGCATGCGCCGTTGGCGAGTCGGGAGCGAGGAAGGACTCAGGAAGCTGACGGCAGATGATCTGTGCTCTTACTACACCACGCGATACACCCCCGGCAGAATCATCGTGGGGATAGTGGGAGATCTGAACGCAGATACGGCGTTGCGTCTCGCGGAAGAAGCCTATGGAGGATGGAATAGACCGGAGGCGAGCGTTGAGGGTTCCCCGAAAGAGCCCGATCGGACTCCGGCGTCAGTCTGTGTCCTGAGCGGAGATGTGGCTCGGCCGCTGGTGGTGGTTGGGTGGCGGACAGTCGATGCGTTGCACGAGACTACGCCTGCTCTGGATGTCGCTGCGGTTGTGCTGGGAGCCGGTAGAGGATCCCGCCTGTATCGTGGAGTCCGATCGGCGGGATTGGCAAACGCGGTTGGATCGTCGCACTACACGCCTACCGAACTCGGAGTATTCGGTATTTCGCTCGAGAGTGAGCCACGTACCTTGGACGAAGCCGTCGAGCGCAGCCTTGGGATCGTAGAGCAACTGATCGAGGAGGAAGTTGACGCAGTTGAACTCGAGCGGGCGCGCTCGCTGGTTGCGGCAAGCTGGGCTCGACGATTCGAGTCGGTGGATGGGCGGGCGGCTGTGCTGTGCGAAGCAGAGGCACTAGGCGGGTATGAACTGGCTCAGAATCTGTTTGACCAGACGATGCGCGTGACGCCCGCCGATGTGAAGAACGCGTTCACAAAGTATCTCCGCCCTGCAGATGCATCGGCAGCTTTCTATCTCCCAGACGGCGCCACTACGGATTGGGATGACGGCAGGTGGCCGGTTAGGTCAGCAAACTGCGATCTCGCGGCTCCACAAAGCGTTCGCTTGCCGCGGCATGAATCCTCAGCAGCGACCGTATCACGGGAGGTCACTGATCTGGGTGGCATTGCCCATGTAGCGTTCGAAGGAATCGATCTTCTGGTATTTCCCAAACGCGGGGCCGGTTTGGTCTCGATCGCCCTGCAGGTACCTGGTATACCGGAAATGGAGACAGAAACCACGGCGGGGGTGTCGAGTCTTCTAGCGCGAGTGGCGCTCAAGGGCGCCGGAGGACTCGAGCGCGATCGACTCTTCTATGCCGCCGAGCTACTGGGAGGTGGAATCGGGCCGTCGGTATCCGTGGATGGATTGGGATGGAGCGCCACGGTCCGCGCGGAGTCAGCCCGCCAGGCGGCACGGCTTCTTCGTACGATCGCCCTCGAGCCGAGCTTGTGCAGCGAAGACATCGAGGTGGAGCGAGCGCTGCAGGCCGGGGACGCTCGTCGATTGCGTGATGATATGTACGGCTATCCACTGCAATGCGTCCTGTCCCAAGCATACGGTCCTGACCCGTACGGACTCCCGGCGCTGGGTGATGCGGAAATTGTCAGTGCGATTACGGACCAAGACATCCGCACATGGCATGAGCAAGTGAAAGGGCATCGCGCCGTCGCTGCCGCGGTCGGCGATCTCGGTATTGAAGACTTACTCGGTTCGTTAGGCCCGCTGTCCGATTGGCCCGCTGGATCGGGATCGGGACAGTCGGGCTTGCCAGCGCCACAGTTCGAATCCGACTGCGGTCTCGAGGATCGCGTGAAGGAGCAAACTGCTTTGGCTATGGCTTTTCCGGCCGCTAGCGGTGGATCAACCGACCGGCATGCGATCTCCGTAATGTGCGCTCTCTTGAGCGGGCTTGCGGGGAGGCTTTTTGCAGAACTGCGAGAGAAGCGGTCGCTCGCCTATACGGTGGCCGCGATGCCGTGGCTCAGAAGGAGAGCCGGTGTAGTGATGACGTACATCGCGATGTCTCCCGAACGCGAGGACGAAGCACGGGCCGCGATGTTGGCCGAGCTGAGCCACCTGTCGGCGGAGTCGGTGCGGGAAGACGAACTGGATCGGGCACGTAACTATGCGGCCGGCCTGGTGGAAATCCAGCGCCAGAGAAGCGAGTCGGTAGCGGGTGAGATCCTGCGGGCGTGGCTCAACGGTTCCGCCTCCGACTTTTCCCAGAGGGCACACCAGTTGCGGAGTGTGACCGCCGAAGATGTTCGGCGGGTATCGTATGAGGTTTTCGGAGCCGGGAGACGAGCGGAATACGTTGTCAGGGGCAAGTGATAAGTGATGAGGTGTTATGCGGTATGTGGCCAGCTAGAACATAGACATGGCGAGAAACGAACGCAGGTTGTCGTTGGTCACGCGTAGCCGACTGCAGAGCAGCCGCACGACGGACCAGAGGACCTTGTATCCGAGATCACGGTCGAAGTCCAACAGCATCTCGAAGTCGGACCGGGTTATGGTGAGGAGAACGCAGTCGGTGTTCGCGATCGCATCGGTGGAACGCTTTGAACGATCCAGCACCGCCATTTCTCCAAAGCAGGCACCGGGCTTGAGAACCGCGAGTGCTTCCTCTCCGGATCCTGGCACCTGTCGCGATATGCGCACCTCTCCGTCAGAGATGATGTAGAGACGATTGCCCGGCTCGTTCTCGTTGAATATGGTTTGTCCAAATTTGAACTCTACCGGCTTGCAGATCTCGGCGACGCGCTCGAGTTCGCTAGATTCGAGATCTGCGAAGATACCGGCGTTCTTTAATAGGTCGAGGTCCATTTGAGTTCTCCCCAGTGGACTGGGTCCGACAAGCCTGAAGCTACAGGTCCTGGAGATACACGGCAAGCCAGGCCGCTCATGAGGAAGCCTGATATTCTCACCGGCATCAGGGTACCGCTGGCGATCGCGTTTTTCCTGGTAGAGCATGCAGGCATTCGGTTCTTGATCCTGCTGGTAGTGGGCGTGACCGATGTTGCGGACGGCGTCTGGGCGCGACGCATAGGAGGTTCTCGAGTAGGGACGGTCCTCGATCCCGTGGCGGACAAGTTGTTCATGGCATCAGCCTTCTGGGTCGTGTTGCGCAGCAATCTCATTTCGCCCATCGAGATCCTTGGGGTGTTGTTGCGGGATGTAGTCGCTGCCGGCAGCTTTTTGTGGACGGTGGTGCTGCGCCGACCGAAGACTCTACCGGCAAGAGCCGGCGGCAAGGCGGTGACGGTGTGTCAGGGACTCACGCTGGTCGCTTTTCTGGCGGGCTCCGATCTGCTGCGGCCACTCGCCTGGGCGACGGCGGCAATCTCGCTCTATGCCATTGCGGATTACGTACAGTGGGGGCTGGAGCGCGGACGTGGGGCTGATGGCGAAGGGTCAGCCGTTTAGACGGAAGGGATTGAGTGAAAGTGGCCAACAAGCGCGCGGTTAGACTTGAATGGTGTGGGTCGGGTCTGCGATTTCGCGGCGGCGGCACCGTCCCCGAGACCCCGACGATCGAAGTGGACGGTGATGGGGAATCCGCTCCCAGCCCCATGCTGGTATTGTTGCTGGCCTGTGCAGGGTGTACCGCGTCCGACGTCATCTCGATGCTGCAGAAGATGCGAGTTGTGGTGGCTAGTCTGACTGTCGACGTTACAGGTGAGCGGCGTGAGGGAGATCCGCAGAGATACAGCCGATTGAAACTCTTCTATCGCATTGCGGGAGACGGATTGGATTTGGTGAAGGCGCGACGAGCGGTCGTGTTATCCTTGGAGAAGTACTGTTCCGTCGTGCATTCCCTTGCACCCGACATTGTGGTGGACCACGAGATCGAACTTGCGTAGGGGGCTAATGGTAGCGATCGCTTTAGTGTCGTGGAGCAGGAGTGCGGCGATCGCCCAATCATTGGAGTGGCAGGCCCAGGGGATAGCGACCACCGGTGCGAGCGAGTTCATCGGTGCTGGCGGAGGCCTTGCGGTCAGAACCGGCGGTCGAACGAGATTCGGTGTGGCGGTAAGTCCTGGTGAGCTCGAGGGTGGCGTGGCCGTGCGGTCAGAGGTGACAGCTGCCTACAACCTAGGTGTTGGGCGGCTGAGCAATCCGTGGCCCTATGTTGGAGGTGGAGTGGCGGTAGAACTGAGTGGTAGCCGCACTCGCGCGTATGTCGTATTGTTTCTGGGTGTGGAACGGGGTGGCGAAGGCTCCATGGCGTGGTTTCTGGAGGGCGGCCTAGGTGGGGGCTTTCGCCTGGCTGCGGGAGTCCGCTTGCGACGGAGCCGCGGCCGGGTACGTTAGCTCGTTACGGTGCCGGCCTGTCCGCTACCGTGCTGAATGACCGGCTGGCAGTATCTTTCCCCCACGGAGCGAATCGCCCGCAATTCGTTTTTGGACAGATTCGAGTAGCGTTCTGCCAGGTATTCCATTGTGTCGTCAAACCATGCCTTTTGGTGTTGGGGTTTGGCGCGCAGGACGTCGCACTGGAGGATGTGGCTGAAGAGTTCGTCGCGGGCCTTGTCAAATGGGTTGAAGTTGTTGTCTTTTGTGTATGTGGAATTGTTTTCTGCCACGGTCCTCCGCTCCTTTGATGTCAATTGACGTAACCGCAAAGTATAGTATGGGAGTACGCAACTGCGCAATGGAGCATCATGGAACTTCCGAACGGATTCAACCAAATGAGTGTAAGCGAACCGGTATACGATCCTGAACGAGCGAGGCGGCTGAGGGAATTGCTGCGGGCGCTCGCTGCGCGAATTCAAGAGCTCGAGAGTGATGCAGAGCTGCTGTCGGCCGGGCCGGAATTGATGAGACTGATGGGCGACGCCAGGAGTGAGTTATTCCACTTCGAGGTGCGGGCGACATATGATACGCCAGAAGTCGCGGAGCATCGCAAGATAGTGGAACAAGCCCGCAAGCAGGCAGGAGAACTAGACTTCAGGGATCCCGAGGAGGATTTACCATGGCTGGGCAAGTGAACCTGAAACCGTTCTATATCGGGCTTGCGGTGATCGCCCTGGCCGGAGCGGGCTGGATGTGGCTGTTGGCTGCCAGAAGTAACAAGGAAATGACGCAGATACTGGAGGCACCGGTTCCGCTGGGAACTGCGGCGTTTCCGGGATATGTGATGGGGAGTGATTCCGCACCCGTAGAGGTGGTGGAATACGCGGATTTCCAGTGTCCGGCGTGTGCGAGCTTTGCGGTGCTCGCGGGGCCGGATGTGCGGGAACGGTTGGTCAAGACGGGTGAGGTGCGCTGGAGGTTCCGCGATTTCCCACTCGATGCCCACGACAAGACCCTCCTTGCCCACCACGCCGCTGCATGTGCCGACGAGCAGGGGGAGTTCTGGGGAATGCACGATCAGCTCTACTTTCACCAGGGCGATTGGTCTTTTTCCAGTCGTCCGCTGCGGAAGTTCCAGGAGTACGCAGAGACGATCGGTATCGATGTGGGCGCCTACAATCAGTGCATGTCGGAGGCCCGGTACGCAAGTCGCATTCAGGCCACCAAACAGGAAGTCATGAAGCTTGGGATACGGTCGACCCCCAGCTTTGACGTGGGACAGTTCCGCGTCTCGGGAGCGATTCCGTTTGACAGCCTTCAGGCCCTGGTAAAGGCGGCGGGCGCCAAGCAGTGACCCACCGGATGGTGATAGCCGTCCTTTCGCTCCTGGGATTCTTCTTGTCTCTGTATCTTTGGCTTTGGAAACTCGGATTGATGGGGCCGATGATGTGCGGTAGCGGTGGGTGCGAGACGGTCCAGTTGAGCAGGTACGCCGTGTTTATGGGAGTGCCGGTAGCCCTACTAGGAGTTCTCGGATACCTCGCACTCTTGGTTGTCAGCGTAGTTGGGTTGCAGCCCCGCTGGGTAGCCAGCCGGGCCCCCACAGTCGTGATCGTTGTACTGGCTACCGGCGGCGTGAGCTTTGCCGCGTACCTCACCTATCTGGAAGCGGCCGTAATCCACGCATGGTGTCGCTGGTGCGTTGCCTCGGCTCTGGTCATCGCAGCCGTTCTACTAACTGCACTGGTGGGCCTGCGTTCGACGTCTGGGGCGAAGACGGTTCCTTAGACCTAACTCTCGTCTTCTTCATACTTGTCCTTCAGCTTCGCCACTACGGCGGGATCGGCAAGGGTCGTGACATCTCCGAGGGCACGTCCCGCAGCGATGTCCTTGAGTAATCGACGCATGATCTTGCCACTGCGGGTCTTGGGAAGATCTGCCGTGAATATGATGTCTTCAGGTCGGGCAATCGCACCGATCTTCTTCACCACGTGTTCCTTGAGGTCGTCGACCAAAGAAGGATCGCGCTTGTAGGTGGAGCGAAGGATCACGAAGGCAGAAATCACCTGACCTTTCAGTTCATGAGGTTTCCCCACTACCGCTGCCTCGGCCACTGCGGGATGTGCCACCAGGGCGCTCTCTACTTCCATGGTGCCGATGCGATGCCCGGCAACGTTGAGGACATCGTCGACCCGTCCCAGAATCCAGAAGTAGCCGTCTTCATCTCTCTTGGCACCATCGCCGGCAAAGTATTTTCCGGGGTAGCGACTCCAGTACTCTTCCCGGTAGCGCTTGTCATCGCCGTAAATGGTGCGGAGCATGCCCGGCCATGGTTTTGTGAGAACCAGATATCCACCTCCCACCGTTATGCGCTTGCCGTCGCCGTCTATCAATTCGGCGGCGATACCGGGAAACGGCTTGGTGGCCGAACCGGGCTTCGTGATGGTTATACCGGGGAGGGGTGTAATCATGATCCCTCCGGTTTCCGTTTGCCACCAGGTGTCGACGATCGGACATCTTTTCCCACCGATGTGACGGTTGTACCACATCCAGGCTTCCGGGTTGATCGGCTCCCCTACGGTTCCGAGTAGCCTCAAGGTGGACAGATCGTGCTTCTCGGGGTGTTCACGGCCCCACTTCATAAAGGCTCGGATCGCAGTTGGAGCGGTGTAGAAGATCGTGACGCCGTAGCGTTCTACGATTGCCCAAAAGCGATCCTTGTCGGGCCAGTCGGGTGAGCCCTCGTACATAACGGCTGTGGCACCCAAGGCCAGTGGGCCGTAGACGATGTACGTGTGTCCGGTCACCCAACCCACATCCGCAGAACACCAGTATACGTCCTCAGCCTTCAGATCGAATACCCAGCGCGTGGTTGCAACGGCCTGCGTGAGGTACCCTCCGGTGGTGTGAACTATACCCTTGGGCTTGCCGGTAGTGCCGGACGTATAGAGCACGAACAGCATGTCCTCTGCATCCATTACCGCCGGCTTGCAGTAGGCCTTGGCGTCCATCATGATTTCGTGGTACCAGTGGTCCCGACCGGAGCGCATGTGCACCAACGAGTCATCATATTCCGCCCGCGTTTGGCGTCTGACCACCACCACGTCGGTCACAGACGGCGTCTCCTCGACAGCGTTGTCGACATTGCGCTTCAGGGGTACCGTTTGGCCGCGGCGATACCCGATATCGGCTGTAACGACGACTTTGGCCTGCGCGTCGTTGATTCGGTCACGCAACGAGTCGGCTGAAAAACCGCCGAACACCACTGAATGCGGTGCCCCGATTCTCGCGCAAGCGAGCATGGCCACGACGACTTCCGGTATCATCGGCATGTAGATGGCGACACGGTCGCCACGTCGCACACCCAAAGACTTGAGTGCGTTTGCAAACCGGTTGACCTCGCGGTAAAGCTCCCAGTAAGTGATGGCGCGCCTGTCACCGGGTTCGCCTTCCCAGAGTAGAGCGACCTTGTTTCTGGTGGCGCTATCGATATGGCGGTCGAGACAGTTCACAGAGGCGTTGATCTTGCCTCCAACGAACCACTTGGCATGCGGCGGCTTCCACTGGAGTACTCGCTTCCACGGTTTGATCCAGTCGAGTTGGCGTGCTTGCTTCGCCCAGAATCTCAGGCGTGCGCTGGATGCATCACTGTGTACGGTCTTGGACCGGACGTTGGCTTGCTGACGAAAGTCTTTCGGCGGCGCGAAGGAACGCGATTCATCTAGAAGCGTGTCGATTCGTTCGGTCACAAGATCCTCCACATTCCACATAGGGTGCTTGGCGCAGGGGGCTTTTTGGGGTTCATATTTAACCCGGATTGGCCTGCGAGCGCCATTGCAATAGACGGGTTGAGGGGCGAAGTGCCATAGGTCGAGCCCGTGACGTGGCTCACGCCGCCGTTGCTAATTCGTTGTGCCATATGTACTTACGGTATTGGTACCGACTCTTGCTCCAGAGGTACGAGGGGAAGCATGAGCGCGTCTAGGAAGTGCCTGGGAGCAACATGAATTCTATTGTGAATAGAGGCCATTTGTGAGTAAGCCGACCGTCGAGAGCCGGGTTGTAGTTGCGCCCGAGGAACTCGGTCTGGATTCGCGGATGGAGTTTCGCCGCGCGGCTTTCGAGGCAATCGAAGTGATCGAAGCGGGCGCGCTGAAGCGGGGCGTGCTGGTGATCGATTTTTCGTCCACGCGTTCGGTGGACAGTTCGGGGCTCGGCGCGCTTATCGTAGTTCAGCGCAAAGCCGCGGAATCCCGCATTGCGATCAAGCTACGTGGCCTGAGTCAGGAATTGAGATTTCTGCTGGCGTTGACGAAGTTGGAAGATCTGTTCGAAATCGAGATGGCCGAAGACATGTAGCGTTTGTACGGAGCCACCGTGCTATATTGGGGCCGTCGATATGCCTCCTTTTCTGAAAGCCGTCCCGACTACAAGCGGCCCCGGTCAATGCTGATAGCCCAACGCGTCACGCGGCGCTTCGGGTACCGCACAGTCGTGGACGAAGTGTCGCTCCAACTCGAGTCGGGAGATGGAGTGCTTCTGCTGGGTCACAATGGCGCAGGCAAGACTACTCTTCTCAGGCTACTAGCCGGTCTGCTGCGACCCAGTTCGGGGACGGTGAGCAGAACGGGAACAATGGGGATGGTAGCACACCAGTCGATGCTTTATGATGTTCTCACCGCGAGAGAGAATCTATCGTTTGCCGCACGACTGCACGGCTCACCAGATGCGTCGCGGATCGACCAGGTCTTGGAGAGGCTGGGCCTTATGCAGTACGCGGACCGTCGAGTAGGTACGTTCAGCAGGGGAATGACTCAAAGGCTGGCCATTGCACGGGCGCTATTGCCCGACCCGGATCTGCTATTGATGGACGAGCCACTGACGGGACTGGATCCCGATGGTTCTGCGATAGCCTGTCAGCTTTTCGCGGATTTGCGGTCACAGGGCAAGGCCGTTCTGATCTCGACCCACCAAATAGCGGAGTTGGTAGGACTGGTGGGTTCGGTTGCGTACCTCGTGGGCGGCAAACTCGCCGCATTCGAGCCGGTCAACGGACGCGACTGTACTGCTGTCACCGAACGTTACCGGGAGGTTGCGAGTGGGTAGCTCATTTTGGGCTACGGCGCTTGCAGTAGCCGGAAAAGATCTGAGGGTTGAGTGGAGAACGCGGACCGCTTTCGCGTCGTCGATGGTGTTTGCAGTGCTCGTGCTCGCGGTTTTTTATTTGGCCCGTGATCCGACGGTTGTACTTGCGATCGACGTCGCCCCAGGCGCACTGTGGGTGACCTTTACCTTTGCGGCGATGCTGGGCCTCAATAGGGCGTTCTTGATCGAGCGGGAGAATCGTGCGTTGGATGGCATTCTACTGAGTCCCGTATCAAGAACAGCCGTATTCATGGGAAAGCTGATCGGCAATCTAGCGTTTGTTAGTGTGGTGGAGCTGATATCGCTACCATTGTTCGTACTGTTCTACGACCTACCCATTTGGAAACAGCTCCCTGCGTTGCTGGCTGTCACTGCGATGACTACGCTCGCGTTCGTTGCTGTTGGAACACTGCTCAGTTCGATGGTTGTACAAACCCGGTTTGCGGAACTCATGCTTCCGATATTACTGCTGCCGTTCTTGCTACCTCCGGTAGTGGGTGCTGTGCAACTCACGTCACGGATTCTAGCGGCTCGGCCATTGAGCGAGTTGGCTGGCTGGCTTAAGTTGCTTGGGGCGTTCGACATTATCTTTCTCGGGCTTTGCTTTCTACTGTTTGAGGCGACTCTGGAAGAATGACGCGGTATGAAAGGGCACGGGCGATTTCCAGACGCGGTGGTTGGATCACGGCGCTGGCGCTTCTCGGACTGGGAGGTGTTTACGTGCGGGCGTTGGCGTTCACTCCCATTGAGAGAGTCCAGGGACCGGCGCAGAAGATTTTTTACGTTCACGCCCCGGCAGCCTGGTCGGCGCTGCTGGCGTTTGGTGTAACCGGGGTTGCGAGCGTTCTGTACCTTTGGCTCAAAGATCGCAAACTCGATACGATAGCTGCATCGTCGGCCGAGGTTGGGATTGGGTTTTCGTTGGTGATGCTCACCACTGGCCCAATCTGGGGTAAGCCTATTTGGGGCACGTGGTGGACCTGGGATGCGCGCCTCACGTCGACCCTCTTCATTTTCCTGCTCTTCATAGGGTATTTGGTGCTACGAGGTGCGTTGAACGATCCAGAGATGCGGGCGAGGTATTCGGCGGTGTTGGGTATCATGGCGCTCGTCCTTGTGCCGTTCATCCACATGACGGTATACCTGTTTCGGACGTTGCACCCGGCCCCAGTCGTTCTGAAGCCGAGCACGCCGTCTCTGCCGGGAGACATGCTGCTCACGTTGCTACTGTCTCTCACCATATTCACGTGCTTGTATGTGGGATTTCTGATGCAAAGGTATGCGTTGGCGGTCTTGGTGGAGGTAAAGGAGGAAGCCTCGAGTGGGATACCCTGATAACGGCGTGTACATGGTGGCGGCTTACGTGATTGCGGCCGTAGTGGTACTTGGGTATGCGTTGTCCTTGGTGATTAGGACAAGGAAGATGGAATAGCGAGTGATGTCCCAATCGGTAGTTGCTATCCCTCGGTCTTCCCTGCTATGCCGCTTTCCGGGGTAGCAACACTCCTGCCCACAATCCGGCAGCCAGCGCTCCTCCGAGCAATGGACCGGCCCAATATGCCACGTGTCCCTCGAAGTCCATGGAGATCAGCGCCGGCCCGAATGCCCTTGCCGGGTTCATGGCTGCTCCGGTCAAGGGACCGCCCACCAAGATGTCGAATAAGAGTACTAATCCAATGCCGAAGCCGCCAACGCTTGGCGCTTCGGATGAAACGGCGGTACCGAACACGGCACTCACGAGGAAGAACGTAAGGACCATCTCGATTGCAATCGCCTGCAGCATGTTGATTTCCGGCGCGATTTTTGGGGCCCCATAACTCGTGAGTTCGCCGGCAGCGGACGGAAGCAACCATCGAACCAAGAGTGCCGCTGCAACCGCGCCCAGCAGTTGGGCCAGCACATACATACCGGCGAGCTTCCCGTCGACTTTCTTGGCTAGAAAGAGTGCCAGCGTAACGGCGGGATTGACGTGCCCTCCGGAGATGTTCATTGTCGCCGTCACCATAATGGAGAGGACCAGCGCGTGGGCCAGGGCCACGCCCAGGAGGCCGAGCGCACCACCGGTATGGCTGTCCATGAGGACAGCGCCGGCGCCGATGAAAATGAGCCCAAAGGTTCCCAGGCATTCTGCCGCCAGCGGACGGATGACCGTCGTGTTCATCAAGAGTCTCCATTCTCAGTGTTCACTGTTCAGGATCGCCTGAACACTAACGTAGCGTTGATTCCACCAAAACCAAACGAATTGGAAATGGCCACAGCGGGTTGCCCCTCGAAGCCCCCGTCCGCGAGGTAGTGGATGTCACAATCAGGACCGGGCTCATCCAGGTTAAGCGTCGGTGGCATCCATCCTCGGGACATACTCAGGGCGCATACGCTGGCCTCGATGGCTCCACTCGCGCCGAGTGGATGTCCATAGTAGCCCTTTGTTCCACTCGTGGCCAGACGGTATGCATGGGCTCCGAATACGGTCTTGATCGCCAGCGTTTCGGTGCTGTCGTTGAGTGGAGTTGAGGATCCATGCGCATTTATGTACGCAACCTCTTTGGGCTCGATCTTGGCATCGTCCAGTGCGAGCTTGATCGTGCGGGCAGCTTCTCTGGCATCGGGTCTGGGTGCTGTGATATGGTGAGCATCGTTGGTCACGGCGTATCCGACGATGTCGGCGTAGATGTGGGCTCCTCTCGCGACAGCATGATCCTTCCTTTCGAGCACGATGACAGCCGCTCCCTCCCCCATGACAAAACCATCTCTGTCGATGTCGAAGGGCCGCGACGCCCGCGCCGGCTCGCTATTTCGGCTGGACATCGCGCGGATGATGGCGAACGCGCCGAAGCAGAGGGGAGCCAACGGGGCTTCGGAACCTCCCGCCAACATCACATCGGCCTTGTGCGAACGAATTACGTTCAAGGCGTCGCCGATGGCAATCGTACCGGAGGCGCACGACATCGCATTGGTGGAGTTGGGTCCCGTGATACCGAACTCGATGGCGATGTTGCAGGAGACCGCTCCACCGAATACCGAGAGCGCAAGTGTCGGCGCTACAGCTCGGATTCCGTCTCTCATGTAGACTGCCGACTGGTGTTCGGCGAAGGCCACTCCGCCCAAGGCCGAACCCATCATTACTCCGACGCTGCCCGGTTCTTCACGCGGAAGGTCGAGCCCGGCGTCCAGGACGGCAAGGCGGGCCGCAGTAACGCCAAGCTGTGAAAATCGATCGTATCGACGGACTGCCTTGCGACTAAGATGATCGGCCGGGTGAAAGTCGTCTATCTCGGCCGCCACGTGGCTGCTGAATGGTGTAGGGTCGAATCGAGTAATCTCGCGCACGGCCGATCGTCTGGCCTTCAGGCCGGCCCAGAACTGATCGGCCCCGGTGCCGATCGGCGTCACCATGCCAAGCCCGGTGATGGATACCCCTGTCACGTCCATTCGGCCCTGCGCTTGACGCCCGCCAACGTACGAGACGCGATTCCGTGAATGAAGACCGGTCCTATGACACAGCTGGCCACCAAAGAGCCGATGACGGGCACGGGCAGTCCCTTCCAATAGTGAGTTATTACGATCTCGACGCCATGTGGGCGGGCAACCAGCTGCCACTCGACGTCCATGCCATTCGTTAGGCCGCGCACGTGTGTGTAATGTATGATGTGTGCGTCGTGGCTTACACGCATCCGTGATAGCCACCAAGTGGGAAAACGGACCGGCCCGAACGGTCGCCATGCCGCCATTTCAACCAGACGATCATGTTCCGATCGCTCCAGTACCCGCACCCAACGGTAATGGCTTAGAAACTCGGGCCATCGCTCTACGTCTACTGCCACTTCGAATACACGCTTGATCGGAGCTTGCACCGATATGCGATCGATGGTTTCCACGTCATGCTCTCCACGCCGCAACGAGCCGATATCCAGGACGGCGATAGACCCGGGTGTGCATGCCGGCTGAGCGCAACAGCGCCGAGAGTTCCTGGGGCGAGAATCCACGTTGGACGGAGACCACGGAATCATGTCTCGTGACCGGGTGAAAACCCAGCAGGAGAGACGCCACCCAAATACCAGCCGCCGCCAGGCTTGCACGCTCGAGATCTGCAACAACTACGCCGCGCCGCGCGACACGCGCGAACTCTCGCAGGATGGTGGCTGCAGCAGGACGAGCGAAATGATGCAACAGCTGACTTGCCACCACTATGTCGAAACTATCGTCGCGAAAGGGGATGGAATGCACGTCTCCCATCACCGTGACAAGTCCTCTACTACTGCATGTTCGCACTGCCTCACGATTGAAGTCTAGAGTATATGGTTTGATTGCGACTTCACGGCGAGGACTCTTGCGACTCAAATGCGCCGTTATGTCACCCGCACCCGCACCGGCGTCCAGCAGGCTGAGTTGGGCGCCGCTCTTCTTCCCACCCAGAAGCTTGGCCACGCCGAATCCAACGGCCGCTGTTCCCCCGAACAGAGCGTTCGCCCGAGCGATATCGCGCAATGTGGCCCGTGCTATGCCGGGTTCACATTGGCGTGTGTCGAGCGCCTCGTGGCCGATTCGTGAAATCGCGCCCAGCGTCATGCCAAGTCCCTCGTGGTTCCGTATCGACCGCGATAATGCAGCAACGGTAGCCGCTCGAAAACTGAACCGGCAGTGACCAGTCCCAGAAACATCGAGTGATCACCTGCTTCGATTTCCTTCCATGGCTTGCACAGTATCTGAGCTACGACGCTGTCCAGGAGAGGTACGCCGTGCAGACCCTCGGTATAGGCAACTTCGTGGAATCGCAGAGCGTGTTCGCCGGCGAACCGTCGCGACATCGTCACCTGGCCTTCTGCGAGGATATTCACAGCAAATATCGTGGCGCCGCGCATGATCGTATGGAGAGGATCGCTGTTGTTGACGCATACTGATATGAGTGGCGGGTCCAGCGAGACGGCCGTTACCGCGGTAGCAGTCATTCCGGTAGCACGGCCGTTGCCGTCGGTCGCTGTAATGACGCTTACGCCTGACGCAAAGCTCCCTATTAGGGTGCGGAACTCGGACGGCGTGACCCGCTGCTCCCCGTGGGTCATCGGACCAGTTGCCAAAAAAACTGTGGACGAAGCACCTGACCAGGCGGCACGAAATCGCCGGCGACTCCGATTAGGAGATCCGCGAGGCGTTGCTTGGCAGCCAGACGCCGTGCCACGTGGTTGAGTGCCAGTGGGTGTCCGACGAACCAAGCAACCATGCGCTCGACCTTCCATTTACCACCGAACTCGTGCCGCCGGACTGTGTCATAGGAGGTGAGATCAGATGCAGACAGTTTGTCGGTCTCTATCGCCGCTAGGGCCTGACCGGCAAGAAGTTCCGCTCCACGCAGCGCGGTGAAGATGCCTTCGCCCGTAAACGGATCATAAAAATCAGCCGCGTCACCTACCAGCAGTGCGCGGTCGCTGCAAGCGGTTGTGGTGTGGCGTGAGAACGGACCGGCTCCGAGCACTGGAGAGACGAACCGCGCGTCGGCCATGCGAGCGGCTATCTCCGGAAAGAATTGTCGCAGAAGATCCTGCATGACGAGCACGGAAGCGCCCGATACTCTGGCGTGTTTGAGGTCTATCACGATCGAGAGGTTGGTGAGCCCTCCTCCCACGGGAGCTATGCCCGCATATCCGACGCGTCCAACGTGCATTTCTCCTATGTCGTGCATTCCTGCCACGTCATGTGCGTGTGATACTAGGGCAATACGTCGCAGACGGCCCCGTCTACTCACTCCCATCTGCTTGGCGATATGCGAATTTATGCCGTCCGCTCCAACGATCAGTCGGCCTGAAACTATAGATGCCCTGTGTCCCTGGCGGATCAATAGCTGCCGGCACCGCGGGCCGGCCGGACTCATGCGTTCCACCGTAGTTCCGTCCAGTAATGTGGCTCCACTATCGACAGCGACCTCCGCGAGGCGTGCATCCAAAACTTTTCTTGGCAGTGCGATCCCAAAGTTGCTGTGAGCTCGAAAGCCGTGCGCTCCGTCAAACCAGCCGGTAAACGATGTTCTGTCCGCACTCACGATCCGCATCCCACGGAGTCGGGCGGGAGACTCGCGGCGGAGGATTTCGGTAGCACCCAAGTTTTGGAGGATTTGAGATGTCTGAGGGCTGAGATACTCGGCACACGGCTTTGCGCGCGGGAACCTGCAGCGTTCCACGAGAAGGACTCGCAACCCACGCCTGGCGAACAGTGCAGCTGTGGCGCTGCCTGCCGGCCCGGCACCAACTATGATCGCGTCATAGATCGGCATGGTCATCCTGGTGTTTGCGTTTGGCATCTGCTACCGAAGCAGCCAGTAACCGACCGAGATGAGGCCTCCCACCCCCGTCGCAACGAAATTGACCGCATCGTTGTTAAACCTGCTCCAACCTCGCACCTGTTCACTCTCCAACCCGCACCTATGTAGAGCCGTTTCGCACGATTCTTCGCAGGAGCTGCAGTAGTAGGAAGCCTGGACCGTGGCGCCCAGTAGGGAATCGATCAATACACCGGAGACGCCGCCGAGTACGCATCCGGCGACCGCACGGTCGGGCACCGCCACCAGAATGGCGAGTCCTGCCATAGTGGCTACACCGGTGAGTCCGCCTATTGTTCCGAGGAGTGTGGTGCCACCGGATGTTCCGGGAGCGACCGCTTTCCCTGTGGTGAAAAGTCTGGGTGGTTTGGCCGAAAACGCCCCGGTTTCTGTGGCCCAGGTGTCACCTTGGGCGGCGGCCAGCGAGCCGGTCAGCAGCGGCCAGCCGTTCACTCCCACCAGGAGGGAGGGAATCCAGAGGAGCAGTCCCCCAACAGCTGCCCAGGTACCGTTGGCAATCACCTGATAGGCGTTGCGGCGCGTGCCTACTGCACGATCGCGAGCTGCAGGGTCGAGCGTTGGGGAGAATCTGGTAAGGAGACTACCGGAGATGAAGAACAGAGCCAGGAGGCTGGCGCCACGCAGTCCTGCTCCGGCAAGGACCGCAGTCCCAACGCCGGCAGCAGCCATCGTACCTCCTCGAGTGAGCCACTTCAGTGCGTGGCCTATCAGCGCCAACGTTCCCGCGAGCGCGCCGGCGACGACAACGGTCACTCCTCCTCGGCTTCATCTCCCATCAGCATCACCTGTTCGAAGATCTTTAGCTTGAGGTGTTCGGGAGCCTTGCGAGCCTTAGCCCTGGCGGACAAGAACTTGACGTACGCTTCTTCGAAGTTGAAAAGGGAGAAGCATGGAGCACAGTCGCGCAGATGACCTCGCACTGCCTTTTCATCATCGCTCGACAGTTCACCGTCCAGGTAATCATATAGTCGTTGCGCCGCCTGGTGACAGTCGATTCCATGCTCTTGCTTCACCGTTCTGCCCCCTTGATGTATCCCATCTCAACGGCGTATTCATAGAGCTGCTGCTGTAATGCCTGTCGCGCTCGGAATAGACGGGACTTCACCGTACCTATGGGTACTCCAGTAACTTCTGCTATCTCAGCGTACGACAGTTGCTCCACGTCGCTCAACACGAGCGTCTCGCGGAACTCGTCGGGCAGAGAGTCGATCGCCCGCAACACCTCGTCGTCGACAATCTGATTGAAGAAAGTACCCTCGGGATCGGCGTCCTGGACCTCATGGAAGACTCGGAACTCTTCGACATCGGCGATGTCGACCATTCTCCCGCTACGCCGTGCCTTGCGGTAATCGTTAATGAACGTGTGGCGGAGGATGGTCAACAACCACGCCCTCACGTTAGTCCCCTGCTTGTATTGATGCCAGGAGCGAAACGCCTTGAGCATGGTTTCTTGCGTCAAGTCGTCGGCCTGCGACTCGTCACCCGCCAAACGAAGCGCTACCCGATATACCGCATCGAGATGGGGCAACGCCTCGGCCTCGAACGCGAGTCGTCTACGCTCTGGACGTGCTACCACTCAGGTACCTCAAGTGAGTTCTCGTGGGGATCGGAACCGTCTAAATGCATCATGACTGGATGCAATAGAATGGCCTCGGGAACCGAGTAGCGCAACTGTCCCTGGCAGATCTCCCGTTTCCGGGCTAACTTGCTCGCCGCCACATATCCAGCTGCTTCGGCCTCGTGCATACAACAAGAATACACGCCATAATTCCCCTTGCGCTACTCGAAACGGTACGCCTCCTTGACGGCTCCGTCCCGCTCGGTATGGACACGCCCGGAGACGAGATTGCTTCCAAACGCCTGGGCATGAATCCGACTGTAGCCGCCCAAATTGACCGCTACCGCAAGTTAGAACGGAAGGGTGGGTACACGAAGTCAATTGATGTCGTGCAGCTATTCACACTGGTGAGTCGGCGCAGCGATTCTGCACTGACGTTTAACCAGGCGGGCAGACGGGCAGCCCGGAGAGCTGTTGGGATTCTACCGCTGCCGATCCGGGCGCTTCGGAAAGTTGGGATTGGGCCGCTGGGATCGCACATGGGGTTTGCAGCTGCCAGGGGGTTGGTTGCGAAGGTGTTCGGACTCGAGATGAGGGATGATGACGGCAGTGTCGTAGCGCATGGATGCGACCTTCCGTCGACGGAAGGTACGGCGGGTGAGGGCTGTGAGTTTTACGGAGTGGCGCTGGCGGAACTCATGAGGCGCTTGACGGATTTCGACGGAGCAATGTTGCACGAAGCGTGCTGCAGCAGAGGCGACCAGCTATGTAGGTGGCAACTCAACCTGCGAGGTCAGCGATGAAGGCGTTAGAGCGAATCGATCCCACAGTACTCGAGCAAGCGTTGAACACTACCGGAGCGGATGGTTGGTTGCTGTACGATTTTCACGGAGTGAACCCTGTAGCTCGGCGGGTGATTGGATACGAAGGCATGGTCACCAGACGCGTGTTCGTTTGGCTGCCGGCGCAAGGTCCGCCCGTGGCCATAGTTCATTCGATAGACGCAGCTGCCGTGCAGGACTTTGCTGGCAAAACCGTTGTTTACACTACATGGCAAGAGCTGCACCAGAAACTCGAGACACTAGTAACCGGGAAACGCGTAGCCATGGAAGTGTCTCCCGGAAATACCGTGCCCTACGTCGACAGGGTCCCGCACGGAGTAGTGGAACTCTTGAGCGGTCTTGGAGCCCAGGTGCTACCGTCCGATCAACTGGTAACGAACTTCGCTGCGCGCTGGACGAATGCGGAACTCGCGGCCCATCGAGCCGCCGCCGAGATCGTAGCAGAAATTGCGAGATCGACGTTGGAAGTTGCGGTATGCGAGGCCGGGCAGGTAAACGAAATAGATATCCAGCGGCGAGTTATGGAGCAATTCGAGCGCGCCGGATTGAGTGTGGAAGATCCGCCGATTGTAGCCTTCGGGGCCCACGCGGCAGATCCCCACCACAATACCGCGCAAAGCGGTGATCGAGCCCTGCTCAAAGACGAGGTGATCCTGCTCGACCTGTGGGCAAGAGGTGAGCATGCGGCGTGGGCGGATCAGACCTGGATGGGTTTTTCGGGGCACACTCCCCCCAAGGAGGTTGTCGACGTGTGGGACGCCGTAACGGCGGCGAGGGACGCGGTAGTGGAGCACCTGGATTCAGCCTGTGCTGCAGGACAGGCGATTACCGGGGCTAGCCTCGACAGGGCTGCACGTGATCTGTTGGCGAAACGGGGGTACGCCGCCGAGTTCGGCCATCGTACCGGCCATTCTATCGATCAGGATCTGCACGGTTCCGGTCCGCATCTGGACGACTTCGAGACACACGATGTGAGGACACTGGTGCCCGGCGTAGTCTTCTCCGTGGAACCGGGTGTCTACCTGGCTGGGCGCTTTGGGGTACGGAGCGAGATCAATGTCATTATGGGAGACAGTGGACCTGAGGTAACTCCAAAGGTGCGCCAAACCCAGCTATTTCTCCCGACATAGCTTCCGCTACGCTGACGAAGTCTGGGGATCGATTGTGGCAGTCGTCCAGGCGAGGTGAATCAACGCCACCCAGAGCGCAGTAGCGATCACCGCGTGCAGCGAGCGCCACACGGTGGGGAGACTCGCTAGGACCATGACTACTGCAACCGCAATCTGGAGAACTGTCAGGCCGAAGGTGAGGCGGGTGGCCGTTCTTACGACAGCTGGGGTCGGTTGGCGTTCTACCCTGATTGTTAGTCCCAACATGTGAAAAAACAGGCCGTAGGCGACGAGGCGATGAATCCAATGAACAGTTGGAAGAGCGCTGGATGCCGCAGTGGGCCATATCTGGCCGCTACACAGTGGAAACCCCTGACAGGCTGGACCGGCCCCTGTGTTGGCGGTAATCGCCCCGAGTAGCAGCGCACTTGCACCGAGCGCCACGGAAGCAACTGCGGCGCGGAACAAGTGATGCCGATTCCCTTGGCTCGTTTGTGGAAGTTCAAGGGCGCGGAACGCAGCCACCGACAGAACTGCAAGCAGTACCATGGCGTTTGCTAGGTGCGTGGCTGTCACGGCCCACGGCAGGCTGTTCCATACGGTTATCGCCCCGAGAAGGATTTGAACTACCAAGAGAATGCAACCTAAGATGGCGAGCTTCAGAACTCCCTGCTTGCCTGCAATTCTCACGGTGTGTCGGAACAAGAAGGCATAGCCGGTCATGACGAGCAGCAAGGTGCTCACCGCAGCGGCAGCCAAGCGGTGTCCCCATTCGATCATGACCTCTACGTTATCGAGTGGGGGGATGAGATGTCCGTTGCACAGGGGCCAGTGCTCGCCGCATCCCAGGCCGGAATCGGTGATGCGGACGAGCGGCGAAAGTGCGACCAGGGCGAATGCCGAAGCCGCTGTCGTGACCGCGAGGGGTTTCAGGAGTCTCATTCCGATTCCTGGGTCATCGGAGCAGGAAGCCGAAGGTGAGGAACAGCAGGGTAGCGCCCCCGGCAGCGGCGAGGGCGTAAGGTAGTTGAGTCCGGACATGATCGATGTGATCAGTGGCGGAAGCCATCGATGCCACTATGGTGCTATCCGAGATGGGTGAGCAGTGGTCTCCGAAAATGCCGCCGCCCAGGGCGGCACCTAAGGTGAGTCCTGGATGCAAACCCAACAGGCTAATCATGGGAATGACGATCGGAATCATGATTGCAAAGGTGCCCCAGGAGGTTCCTGTCGAGAATGCGATGAAGCAACCCAAGACAAAGACGATTGCGGGAACCAGGCCGGGATTCACGGTAGCCTGCGCTGCCTGAGCCAAGAACACACCTGTGCCCAGGGCCTTAGTTGTTTCACCGATCGCAAACGCTAGGGAAAGCACAATTACCAGAGGTATCAATCCCTGAATACCTCGGATGACATTGTCGTTCAACTCCTTGATGGACATGATGCCCTGTAACTTATAGAGTACTGCTGCTGCGAAAAGCCCCACTATCACCCCCCATAGGACGGCTTGTGACCCACTCCCCGCCATGATGTCGCCGTTCCCGGTAATCCATAGAACCGAAGGTACCGTGGCAACCATTACTGCGATGGGGACTACCATGTTGACGGCTCTATAGGGGAGTCCTTCTTTTGGCTGGACCGTCGCCACATCTGCTGACACCATCGGTTCCGCACCGTCTCTGAGAAGCTTGCCCTCCTCGGCAACTCGTCGTTCTGCCTCCCGCATGGGTCCGATGTTCCATTCTACCACTACGACTACGAGTGCCAGAACGATGGCGAGGATGGCGTAGAAGTTGAGGGGCAGGGCAGCGACAACCAAAGCAACCGGCCTTGCCACGTCCTGAGCTGCAAGTAGGCTGATTACGTAGGCCCCCCACGCGTTGAGTGGGATCAAGATGCACTTGGGAGAGCAGGTCGCGTCTATGAGGTAGCTCAGTTTCTCACGCGATATACGACACTTGTCGAACAGTGGCCGCGCTACCGAACCCGATACCAGGAGTCCGAAATTGGATTCGAGGAATACACTGAGACTCACGAATACGGCGATGAGTCCGACAGAGCGTTTTGAATGAGCGAGTCCTCGATGCTCGACCCACCGTACAAACCCTTCCATACCACCGGAAGCTTGAGTGAAGGTAATCATCGCACCGATCAGGGCGCTGAATAGCAGCACTCTCGCGTTGTCGGGTTCCGTGATTTTCGCTAGAAAGACGTCGACCGATCGTATCAGTCCCTCGACCGGATTCCACGAGCTCATGATCGTCCAGCCCATCCACACAAACAAGATGAGTGACAGGTAAACTTGCTTGGTCTTGATCGCCAACCCGATTGCAATGATTGGAGGGATGATCGAGAGCCAGCCGAATGTGTCCATGGATGCCACCTTCAGTTGAAATAGTTCTCGCGATCCAGTTCGCCCAGGTGCAACACGGGGTACAGATTGCGCTCGCCGAACCTAATGAGAAGATGCTACAAGCGCCGGGAGGCCGTGGAGTCCGTTGAGTAAGCGATCTACGATCGCGCTCGCTTCAATAGCCAGAGTCCGGCCAGCCCGAATGCGATGTTCGGAGCCCACGCGGCCCATGCCGGTGGTAGGATGCCGCCTCCCCCGATGGCCCGCGACATCTGCATGAGAACCAGAAACACCAAGGTGGTTCCCAGTGCCAACGCTACACCCAGGGCTCCGCTGGCCCTGGGAGCGGTAATTGCGAGAGGGGCGCCGAAGATCGCGATAATGAAGCATGTGAAGGGAACCGATATCTTGAGAGCTTGGTCCACCCTGAGTTGTCTCCCGTCGCCTCCGGACCGTTCGAGAGCTTCTATGTATCCGCCGAGTTCGGAGTAAGTCATCTCTTCAGGTTTCTTGGGCTCAACCAGGAGATCGGCGGGAGTCTCGGTGAGATTGCGCAGCCGTAGTGAGTCGAACTTGAATGCCACCTCTCCCGTGGAGGGAGCGATCATCCGCATCCGGCCCTGGCGGAGCGTCCACCGGGCGGTCGTAGGATCATACGTACCGATGCGTGCCTGTACGGCGATTGTGGGATAATTGGCTCCGCTCCCCTCACGCTCGAGAACCAGATTGGCCATTTGCTGCTGCTTGACGTTCAGCGAACGTATCGAATACACCCAGCCTTCTTCTGCCCTATAAACGAAGTTCTGACGTGAGTTGGTCGATCTCTTTTCCAACTCACCGTGGAGTTCGAGTTGCCGGCGGGTGGCGCTCGGAGCCAGTTGGCCGACCGCAATACCCGCCCCGGTGGCAAGCATCGCGGCAGCCACTATCGGAAGTACCGTGCGTTGGAAGCTCCGCCCGGCAGCCTTGGCCGCCGTCAGTTCTGAGTGGCGGCTCATGGATCCGAGACTGAAGATCGTCGCGAACAGCACCGCTGCCGGCAAAACGAGGAACAACTTGTCGGGGAGGCTGAAGAGATATCCCAGTGCGATTGCGCCGGGAGTGATGCCTCTTGCCAAGTAGTCGTCCAGGTTGTCCGTGAGCTCCAAGAGAATGACTATGAGAGGGAAGCCTACGGTCGTGAACGTAAAAATCTTGAACCATTCCTCTAATAGGTAGCGGTCCAGAATACGCCCAATCATTCTTGCGATAGGTTGGAGGTGGGGTCCGTTCCTGTCCCCCTAAGAGGTGACCCGCTGCGCGCCACACCCTGGCGCGAAAGTCGCCACAGCCCAACCGTGCCCAGGAGGCCGAACACCATATTGGGCAGCCACATCGCTAGGGCCGGTGGGATCTTGAGTTGGTTAGCCAGAGACTCACCCCCGATTAGGGCTATGTAGTATATGCCGAATACCCCCATTCCGACTCCGATAACCATGCCGAGTCCGCTGTGCGGGAATTTCAACGCAACAGGTACTCCCACGAGCACGAATACAATGCAGGCGGCCGGAATCGAATACTTCTTGTGGAACTCGACCCAGTAAACGGCCGCTCTGATGCGCGATCCGCGAGCGCGATCGGCCTGCATGCGAGATTCGCTCATGCTCTGGCGCGGGCGGGCGGTCACATAGAGCCTTCTTGGCCCATGAGCCAGACCAGGTTGGTGCTGCGGTGTCTGCTGAGCTTCCAACTGCTGCGGCAGCAAAGACTCTCGCAACCTGCAGTAGAGGCTCGCACGCCGTCGTGGAGCGATTGTGTCGGGCTCGACCGTCGGAAGTCCCACAAGTACACGCAGTCCGTTCATCTCGATAACGTGGGCACGCTCGGCCGCGAGCCACTCGTTCCGCCGGGCGGTTTGGGCTACCTTCTCCAATTCGCATACGCCCAGCTCACGGTCACCGTGGAAGTTGTCACCCTGTCTTCGGACGAACTCGCTACCCACACCAGAGAGCAGGATTAGATAGCGCTGGTAGCTAGTGCGCTGAAACAATCCAGGATTCGAGCGATCGAAATCGTGCACGGAACCACTGAACAAAATGAGTTGGAGGTCTTCGTGATTCGGAGCGAAAGCCATTCGTCCACTGTCCGCGTATATGATGCTAGTGCTATTCATGTTGGCGGTGCGATAGATCGTCACATCGCGCATGTCATAGGTCGCTCGATCGATGTGCGCTGCCCTCAGGAAGACTCTGCCGGGCTGGACTTCGTTGATCACGTGCTCCTTCAGAGAGAATGTCGGCTTCGTACGGCCAATGTCGGTCATCAGAACGCGTAACTTGTGATTCGTGCGCGGCAGAATTTGATCTCCGAAAACGAATGCTATGGCTGTGACCACAGCGGCCGCGAATAGTACCGGCCTGATGAGGCGCAATAACGAAACCCCGCCTGCCCGAAATGCGGTTATCTCACTGTCGTTGGCAAGGCGGCTGAAGGTGTGCAAGACTGCCAGCAGCACGGACATGGATAGGGTCATTGCTATCAGATACGGGACTGTGAGCGCAAAGAATTCCACGATCACGGTCCAATGCAGACCCTTGCCGACCAGTTGGGGCAGACGTTTGGCTATCTGGTTCAACAGCATGAAGCCCGTGAGCGCGAGCAGAGAGAAAATGAACGGGGCCGCATGCTGCTTCAGGAGGTAGCGGCTAACTATGCGCATCTGTTGGTGTAACCTTCTGGTCTACAATGACTTGGATGGTCCATTATATTCTGGTTGGTCATGCTATACAAGGCATACCCCACTCAGGCGTTGAAAGTTGTCCAGTATTGGATAGCCGCTTTTACAGCCGTGCGGACCGAGATGCATGCGGACGAGGCATATGTTGGGTTTGTTCCTGGCGACCAAAAACTAGCGCCATGTGAGGCCAGATGAGGGTACGGATGGTAGTGATTCTCGTGGTGACGCTGGGTTGTAGTGCAGGAGCTGGGGCGACGCAGGAGTTCGACGGCGCCGTAGCGTATGAGTATGTGAAGACCCAGATGGAGTTCGGTCCCCGAATACCCAATACCGAAGGTCACCGGCGTGCCGGCGACTGGATGTTGCAGCACCTTAGAGCAACAGCAGATTCAGTCGAAGAACAGGCGTTTACGCACGTCACGGAGAGCGGTGACACTCTGGAGTTGAGAAATCTGATCGGAAAATTCCGGCCCGACTTGACGGATAGAATCCTGTACTTGGCCCATTGGGATACGCGTCCTAAGGCCGATCAAAGCGCCAACCTGGCGGATCAGAGACGGCCTCTTCCCGGTGCGAATGATGGGGCGTCCGGTGTGGCGGTCCTTCTGGGGGTTGCGGACGTTCTAGCCCGGAGACCGCCGGCGTTCGGAGTGGATCTGGTGCTGGTGGATGGGGAGGACTTCGGAGACTTCGGCGAGGGGACGGACGTGCTGATTGGATCCCGTTACTATGCCGAGCATCTCGATCCATCCGGGCCAAAACCCCTCTTCGCCATTGTGTTTGACATGGTGGGCGACAAGGATCTCTCGTTCCAACAGGAGCCGGGGTCGCTCGCAAAGGCCCCTGAGGTGGTGGAGCGGGTCTGGTCTACGGCCGCGAGATTGGGATACCGCCATGTGTTCCCGTCGCAAAGAGGGTTCCCGATCACTGACGATCATGTCTCGCTGTGGGATGCCGGCATAAGAGCCATTGACGTGATCGATTTTGACTATGGGCCGAACAACCGCTACTGGCATAGCGTGGACGATACCCTGGACAAAGTGAGTGCGCGATCGCTTCAGATCGTGGGTGACGTGGCGGTGGCACTGGTGAGGTAGCTGTCGTGGCCGGCGTGATAGTTGTGCACGCGATTTCTGGAACCGGCCTGCGTAGGAATGATGTGGTGTCAAGCCACTTCGTCTAGCATCCTGGAGTGTGGCGACTCGAGATGATCGTAAGGCAGCGGCCCTGTTGCTGGGGCTGGCCGGCATAGGTCTGGTGCTGCGGTTGATTCTGGGATCTGGTGACGCTCCGGGGGCGGTGCTCTATCGCGGCACGGATGTTCCACGTCCGAGTCGCGACAGCGTCGCAGCGCGATCGGCCCGGCTTGCCAGACCTTTGGTCAAGGGAGAGAAAATCGACCTGGATCGTGCCTCGGCCCAGGAACTGCTGCGACTGCCTCGCGTCGGGCCGGCACTAGCTGCCAGAATCGTCGCCGATCGCGATTCCCATGGCTCGTTTGGATCGTTGGCAGAGCTGGATAGGGTGAGTGGGGTTGGACCGGCCCTGCTGGCAGGGATCGAACCGTACGCGGTGTTTTCGGGCCGAAGACCGGTGCGACAGGTTGAGTCGAAGGCTGATCTGGTAAGGCTCAACCAGGCGTCGGCAGACGTGTTGGCCAAGTTGCCCGGCATAGGGCCGATCAGGGCGAAGGCCATAGTTGCCCAGCGCGAGGCCCATGGTCCGTACAACTCACTGGCGGATCTTGCGAGAGTGAAAGGAATCGGAAGTGTCACAATTGCTCGGCTCAAAACGCTCGTGATCGTGCCTTGACACGTCTTTTAGCGCCGGTACTTTACCCCTTGGGTTCAAACGAGTTAACACAACTCTCCACCGGTTCCTACCAGGGCTGCGATGGCTACAGCTGCTGCTAGCACCGAGCGCCTCGGTGATCTTCTCGTTCGCGAAGGTCTGATCACCAGGGAGCAATTGCAGCAGGCGCTCGCTGAACAGAAAGGTACGGGGATGCGCCTCGGCTACACCTTGGTGAAGCTCGGTTTTGTAGAAGAAACCGAGATCACCAAGATGCTGGCGCGCCAGTACCGCATGCCGGCAGTAGATTTGAGCCGCTTCGAGGTCGATAAGCGGATAGTCAAGATCGTCCCGACTGAGGTCGCGGTAAAGCACACCGTCCTGCCGCTAAAGCGTGAGGGGCGTACGCTCACCGTGGCAATGTCGGATCCCACCAACATGAGTGTCGTAGACGACCTCAAGTTCATAACGCGCTACGACATCTTTCCGGTGATTGCTGGCGAGTACACCCTAAGGATGGCCATTGAGAAGTACTACGAGCAGACCGATGCGCAACTGCAGAACATTCTCAAGGACATCGAAGAAGAAGATGAACTCGAGGTAATCGAAGAGGAAGAGGACGAAGAAGCTCCCACTCAGGTCGCGGACGACGCACCCGTAGTCAAACTGATAAACGGTATCCTCACAGACGCGGTGAGGCGAGGGGCCAGCGATATACACATCGAGCCATTTGAGAAAGAGATTCGTGTGCGTTATCGCATCGATGGGGCGTTACAGGAGGTCATGAAACCGCCGACCAAGTTGAAGGCGGCGTTGACCAGTCGTCTCAAGATCATGTCTTCCCTCAACATTGCCGAACGACGAGTACCGCAGGACGGCCGAATCAAGCTGAAGATGGGACAGAAAGTCATCGACTTCCGCGTCTCCACTCTGCCCGTGATCTTCGGCGAAAAGATCGTTCTCAGGATACTGGATAAGGGAAACCTGACGCTCGATTTGAGCACGTTTGGGTTTGAGCCGAAGGCCGAGAAGGATTTGATGAGGGCCATCCTCAACCCCTACGGCATGGTGTTGGTGACCGGCCCAACCGGATCGGGAAAGACGACTACGCTCTACTCGGCGCTGTCACAGGTGAACAGGATCGACGTCAACATCATGACCGCAGAAGATCCTGTCGAGTACAACATCCACGGTATCAATCAGGTGTTGGTCAGAAACGAGATCGGGATGACTTTTGCTGCGGCGTTGAAGGCTTTCCTGCGGCAAGATCCGAACATCGTCATGGTCGGAGAGATCAGGGATTTGGAAACCGGCAGTATCGCTATCAAGGCGGCACTGACTGGTCATTTGGTCTTATCGACACTACATACCAACGACGCCCCATCCACTATCACACGAATGATCGATATGGGTATTGAGCCGTTCAACGTGGCTAGCGCCGTAAACCTCATTGTGGCACAGCGTCTTGTCCGGCGTATCTGTTCGGAGTGCAAACAGGAGCATACCTACAGTGTGGAGGAACTCAGTGCGTTGGGTCTGGGTGCAGATGAGGCAAAGGAGATCACGTTTTTCAAAGGAACGGGCTGTAGCGCATGCGGCGATACGGGCTACAGGGGACGTCAGGGCTTGTACGAGGTGATGTTCATGACTACGGCCGTGCGCCAGATGGTCTTGCGGGGCGCCTCCACAGATGACATCCAAGCTCAGGCAATCGAGGATGGTATGCTGACCCTGCGAATGGATGGAATAGTCAAGGTGAAGAAAGGTATCACCACCATTGAAGAAGTCGTGAAGGAGACGGCGGGATGAGATCATGACTGATGGGACAGCCGGACAGACCGAGGCGGTCAATTTGCGGTCGTTGCTCGAGGAGATGATCGAGCGTGACGCATCGGATCTACACATTACGGCGGGGGAACGGCCGAAGCTGCGGGTGGATGGCGACATCGCGAATTCCAAGGTCGAGCATCAGTTGACCCCCAAGGAAACTTTGCAGATAGCGTATTCGGTGTTGACCGAGAATCAGAAGAAGCGGTTCGAGAACGAAGATGAACTGGACTTCTCTTTCGGGATCCAGAACCTGGCAAGGTTTCGGGGCAACTGCTTCAAGCAGCGGGGCTGCGTTTCCCTGGTGATCCGGCAGATTCCGTTCTCGGTCAAGACGTTTGACGAACTGGGCCTCCCGCGGGCGCTGGCGCAGTTGGCCGAGCGGCCACGGGGCCTGGTGTTGGTAACGGGTCCCACTGGATCGGGTAAATCGACTACGCTTGCCGCAATGATCGACAAGATCAACAAGGAACGGAAGGCACATATCATCACGGTCGAAGACCCGATTGAGTTCATTCATCGGCACCAGCAGTGCATTGTAAACCAGCGTGAAGTTGGGACGGATACTAAGTCGTTCGCCAACGCGCTCAAATATGCTTTGCGTCAGGACCCCGATGTTGTTCTAATTGGTGAGATGCGCGATCTGGAGACCATACAGGCCGCTCTGACGATAGCCGAGACCGGGCACTTGGCCTTTGCCACACTCCATACCAACTCCGCGGCCGAAACCATCAACCGTGTGATTGACGTTTTCCCTTCGCACCAACAGTCTCAGGTTCGCGCGCAGCTCGCGTTCGTTCTAGAGGGTGTGGTGACCCAAACGCTGCTACAGAAGTCTTCCGGACGGGGCAGGGTGATGGGGTGTGAGATCATGATGGCGACCCCAGCCATACGGGCACTCATCAGGGATGACAAAGTGCATCAAATCTACTCAGCGATGCAGGCAGGCAAAAAGCACGGAATGCAGACACTGGCCGACTCGCTGTATGTACATTACATGGCGCGTGAAGTGAGCCTTGAAGAATGTTTGCGCGTGGTGTCTGACCAGAACGAGTTTCTGCGGATGGTCGGTGAACCCGTGCCCGGTGAGGAGGGCGCGGGCGCGGCTATGGCAGGGCGACGCTAAACCGTAGGAGAACGGGATGCCAGTATTCGAATACACAGCCAGGACTGCCACAGGTGGTGAGACCACTGGCACTATCGACGCTCCCAATCGCGAGCAGGTAGTCCAACAGCTGCGGAAGAACCGGATGGTTGTCATTCGGGTCCGCGAGCAGAAGAAGCGGAAAAAGGGTGGGCGTGTACCCACTAGAGATGTCGTGGTTTTTACGCGACAGTTCGCGACGATGGTGAACTCGGGGCTGCCCTTGGTGCAAGCCTTGGATATTCTAGGGAAGCAGACCGAGAACAAGGCGTTGTCGAACGTGACCAAACAGGTAGTCTACGATGTGGAAAGTGGTAACACTCTGGCCGATGCTTTGGACAAGCACAAGAACGCGTTCAGCGGACTGTATGTGAATATGGTTGCAGCCGGTGAGGCGGGCGGTATTCTAGACACCATCATGCTGCGGCTGGCCACTTTTTTGGAAAAGAACGACGCTATCGTACGAAAAGTCAAAGGTGCGATGGTCTATCCGGCAGTCATCTTCTCGGTTGCGGGCATAGCCATACTGGTGTTGCTCATTTTTGTGATCCCGACCTTCCAAAACATGTTCTCCTCGGCCGGGATAGCTCTGCCGCTACCCACGCGGATCGTAATCGGGCTGAGCGATTTCCTTCAAGGTTTCTGGTGGGCACTCATAGGCGGCTCCATCGGGCTTTTCTTCCTGATTCGCTGGTATTACGGTACGGATGACGGCAAGTTGGTAATCGACCGCCTGATGCTCAAAGCGCCTGTTCTGGGTGATGTGCTGAGAAAATCGGCCGTTTCGCGATTTACGCGAACGCTGGGTACACTGCTGGCCTCGGGCGTGTCGATATTGGACGGTCTCGAGATAACAGCCCGCACGGCGGGTAACCGCGTGATACACGATGCGGTCATGGAGTCGCGGGGATCGATAGCAGGAGGAGACACGATTGCTGGGCCGTTGCAGAGGTCGTCGGTTTTTCCTCCAATGGTGACATCGATGATCGCGGTAGGGGAGGCGACGGGCGGTCTCGACGAAATGCTGACCAAGATCGCTGACTTCTACGACGATGAAGTCGATGCCGCGGTTGGAACACTGCTGTCACTCATGGAACCCATCATGATTGTTTTCTTGGGAGTCATAGTCGGTGGTATGATTGTGGCTATGTACCTGCCGATCTTCGATATGATCCAGACAGTCCAATAGTAAGGCGTCGGGCACTGCGGATAAGAAGGTGGAGGACCTCACCGATTCCAGGTGAGGTCCTTTCTGTATCCCTCATTGTATTAGTAGATGCCACAGCGTGAAAATGCACGCAGCGTGTCGTCAGGGCTTGCATCCTGAGCGCTTATTCACAATTACTACACACGATGCATCCTACCGAGGAACTGGCAGTGCGAGAAGCCAAGCGGGCGCGTCGATCTGATCTGAGAGCCGCTCGGAGCCTGCTCCGGTGGCTCTACCTTGGACGGGTCACGCTGGCTATCGCAATCTTCATTGCTGCCGCCTTCGAATTCAAGTCGGTCCCGCCGGAAACGATAGTGCTGCTTTCCGCCTCGGCGATCGCCAGCGTTCTGCTGAGCGGTTGGGCGTTTTGGTACACGGAGATTCGCCAGGAGCCGGCAGGAAGCACATTCCTCTACTGGCAGAACCTGTTTGATGTCGGCCTCGTGACGATAGTAGTGCACGTAACCGGCGGTCCCGAGAGCCAGTTCCCTGCCCTGTACATAGTAGTTATTGCGGTAAGCGCGGTGTTGATGCCCCTGACCTCCAGCTTGCTCGTCACCACTCTTGCAAGCCTGCTGTATGTCGCCGACATAGTGTGGTGGCAAGACGTGGCGGTCACTTCCGCTGTCTGGTTACAGCTCGGCGTCTTCATTGGGGTGTTCTTGGTAACCGGACTCCTGGCGAGCCGTGCGCAAACGGCCGAACGCGAAGCCCGCCGCGCCAAACTCGAGGCCGGAGATATACTCCGAAACATTCACAGTGGTGTTGTCACCGTCGACGGCGCAGGGGATCTCGTGTTCGCGAATCCAGCAGCCCGAAACCTGTTGGGGAGTGATATGTCGGAGACCGGATTCGTTGCTGCGCTGTCCGAGCGGGCACCTGAACTGGCACGTTTGATAAAGGCCGCGCAGGAACGGCGGCTGGGCTCGCTCAGAGGGGACGGTGAAGTGTCACGGCCAGGGGGGTCGTTTCCTATAGGGTTTACAATCACTCCCCTCGATGTACAAGGAGATGGTCCTTGTTCCGTGGCGGCGATCTTCACTGATATATCGGACCAGCGAAGATTGCAGGAACTACGGCTTCGAACGGAGCGACTAGAGGCGGTTGCGGAACTTTCTGCCTCGCTGGCCCACGAAATAAAGAACCCGCTCGCCACAATACGGTCATCCGTGGAGCAACTCGGCAACGTAGATCGATCCAGCGAGGATGAGCGTATCCTGGTGAGCTTGGTGGTCCGCGAGAGCGACCGTCTGAGTGGTCTGCTTACAGAGTTTCTAGATTTTTCGCGGGTTCGCGTAACCAATTGTAAAACGCTCAACCTGGCGAGTGTAGTTGAGGATGCGGTAGCCATGGTACGGCAACACCCTGCTTGTACTTCGGATGGCACAATAAATGTCGACCTGGAACCGGTAGAGGTTGAAGGAGATCAGGATCTGCTGCATCGTGTGGTCGTCAATCTCGTACTCAACGCAGTTCAAGCATGTGACGGACCATATAGAATTGATGTGCAGTTGAGAGAAGCCAATGCTGCGGAGTTACCGCGCGATCTAGAACTCAACGGCGCGGCGGTGCTCAAAGTCACGGACAATGGGCCGGGTATTCCATTGCACATTCGGGAGCGCTTGTTCGAACCCTTCGTCACTGATCGCGATGGCGGCTCCGGATTGGGTCTAGCGATCGTTCAGCGGGCCGTCCAGGCACACCGGGGACTGATTTGGGCCGACTCCGAGCCAACTACGTTCGTTGTCGTGCTGCCGAGCAGGAGATCCACGGAGGTGAGTTCGTGAGTAACGAAGGTGCGCAAATCCTCATAATCGATGACGAGTCGGCGATTCTCGAAACCCTGAGCATCCTGTTCAAGAACTCGGGTTTCAGCGTTGTCACGGCACAGGGCGGCAGAGCCGGAATGGAAGCCCTAACCTCGATGGCGCCGGATGTAGTGCTCACCGATATCAAGATGGCAAAAATATCGGGCATGGACATTCTCAAACGTGCCCGCGAACTGGATCCGGAAATGCCCGTAGTCGTCATGACAGCGCACGCGGATCTCCAGAGCGCGATCCAGTCAGTCAATGACGGTGCCTTTGCATTCATCCAGAAGCCGTTCGAGAACGACGAACTCGTCAATCAATGTCGCCGCGCTGCACAGACGCGGGCGCTCAAGGCTGAGAACAAGAGCCTAAAACGTGAGATCCGGCGCCGTGATGAGTCGGCGATAGCGAAGCCGATCGGGAAATCCAAGGCGTTTCTGGAAGTAATGAAGCTAGCCGATCAGGTTGCACCTACCGATTCCACAGTGTTGATACTGGGTGAGAGCGGTACCGGCAAGGAGGTTCTGTCCCGCTACCTTCACAGACTATCAGACCGCGCCGACGGACCGTTCTTCTCAATCAATTGCGGTGCATTGCCGGAGGGGCTGTTGGAATCGGAACTGTTCGGACATGTCAAGGGATCGTTCACCGGTGCCGTACGTGACAAGGAAGGAATGTTCATTGCGGCTCGAGGAGGGACGTTTTTCCTGGACGAAATCGGTGAGACTAAGCCCTCGACTCAAGTGAAGTTGCTAAGAGTACTACAGGAGCGTGAGGCTCTCCCAGTTGGCGGTACCGAGCCCGTTCCAGTCGACGTTCGTGTAATTGCCGCTACGAACAAGGATCCAGAAGAAGAAATAAGACGAGGGACCTTCCGGGCTGACCTCTACTACCGCTTGAATGTGATCACACTCCATATTCCGCCACTGCGGGAACGCGGAGAGGATATCGTTCTCCTAGCCGAGGCTTTCTTGAAGAAAATCGCGGAGAGTAGATCTGAACGCGTAAAACATCTCACCAGAGATGCTCTCGATGCGATGTCGATCTACGAGTGGCCAGGCAACGTACGCGAGTTGGAGAATGCACTGGAGCACGCAGCAGTCATGAGCACGACAGATGAAATCGGACTCGACATGCTGCCGGCCCGGATCAGAGACCCCAAACCGCAGCCCTTTGTAGCCGACCGCCCACCGGGTAATCCCACCTTAGAGACCATGGAGAGAGCCTATATCAACTGGGTTCTTCAGGCCGAGGGTGGCAACAAGACGCGGGCCGCTGAAGTGTTGGGAATCGATCCATCGACTCTCTACAGAAAGCTTGCCCGGTATGATGATGAAGACCAAGCTCGCTGAGCCATTGCTGCGCGAGCCGCTTCCGTGAGCATTCCGTCGGACTGGAATGAGATAGTTCTTTCGATCGTCATGCCGGTGTACAATGAGGCGGCAACCCTTGAGGCCGCTGTTGAACGACTCCAGGAAATACCTCTCCACCTAGAAGTCTTGGCGATCGACGATGGCTCGACGGATGGATCAGGGGAGATTCTGGATCGGATGTTCGAGATGGGCCTGATACAAAAGGTCATCCACCAACCCATGAATCGAGGCAAGGGAGCGGCCGTGCGGGCCGGTATCGAGGTCGCAACCGGCAACGTGATCGTGATCCAAGACGCCGACCTCGAGTACGATCCGTCCGATCTGCCCACGCTCCTTGATCCCATCCGGAGTGGGAAAGCCGATGCCGTCTTCGGGTCGAGATTCCATGCTGGGCCGCGCCGGGTGCTGTTCTTCTGGCATTCGATCGGTAACAGATTCCTGACCCTGCTATCCAACATGCTCACCGATCTCAATCTTACCGATATGGAAACGTGTTACAAAATGGTAAGAGCAGATCTCTTGAAACAACTACCCCTGGTGTCCACCCGGTTCGGCATAGAGGTGGAACTCACCGCACGCCTTGCGCAGGCGGGCGCACGCATCTGGGAAATACCAATTAGCTACAGCGGAAGGCCATACGATGAGGGAAAAAAAATAGATTGGAAGGACGGGGTTGCCGCATTCTGGCACATCCTCCGGTTCAATCTGTTGAACCGCAAGCGTCTTCTCAAGTGAGACGGACACTCGCACGCCTGCTGTGGATTGGCATAGGGTTTGGACTCATAGTTCTCCCGGTGCTACCGATTGCACGCTGGGTCGGGGCCCCCGATCAGGGCCCCGTGTGGCAACCACAGGTGGAAGCCTGGAGCATCGGCCTGATCGTCGTCTTGGTTGGTGGTGTCATAGCCGGCCGGCTGTTTGAAGAGATTCGGTTGCCGAGGGTAGATTTGCCGCAGATCCCACCGCCGCTGTGGGCCGCGTTGTTGGCCCTGGGCTTTACAGCACTCAGTGCATATGCGGTGCTCGATGCTTTCTCACGCAACCCACAGCTGATCGACGAGATCGCGCAACTGCTTCAGGCACGTGTGTTTGCTGCGGGAAGACTCGCCGCGCCAGCACCACGACCACCGGAATTCTTTCTCATCGCCCAGACTCTGATCACAGAAGCTGGGTGGGTCTCGCAGTATCCACCGGGCGAAGTGTTGCTCCTCGCGGCGGGAATGGTGGTCCACCTGGAATGGCTGATCAACCCGGTGCTCGGTGGAATCTCGGTGTTCCTAGTGTTCCTCCTGGGGCGCGGGCTCTACGGAACCCGCACCGGGCTGGTGGGGGCGTTTCTGTTCGCATCGTCATCGTGGACCATCTTCATGTCTGCCACATACATGAACCACGTCGGGTCTGTCGCATTCGCCTTAGTTGCATGGGTCTTGGTCTTTGCATCTCGTACACTGCGTCCCAAGCAGGTGGTCATGGCGGGTTTCTTTCTGGCTTGCGTAGCCGCCACACGGCCACTGGATGCTGTGGCCGCCACCGTTCCGATTGTGGTGTGGTTCGCCACCAGCCGCCGCATCCACGTGGCGCTCTGGCTCGGACTGGGCGCTCTTCCCGTTGCGTTCGCCTTGGGATATGTCAACTGGCGCGTGTTTGGATCCGCCCTGACTATTGGCTATACCGCCCTTCAGGGTTCCGAGACGGGTTTGGGGTTCCATATCGACCCATGGGGCAGGTTCTATTCGCCGTTGATCGGATTGGGTAACATGGCCTCGGCTGTTCGGAGGCTCCATATCTATTTCTACGAGTGGCCCATTCCCGCACTCCTTCCACTGGCGCTTTGGGCCATCTTGAGTCGGCAGAGTACGCGACGAAGCCTCATAGTTGCGACGGGGATCGTAGCAGGACCGCTTCTCTACTTCTTCTACTGGCATTCGGGCTTCTACCCGGGGCCGCGGTTCTACTACATCGCGGCACCTTTTGTCGCGCTGGCAATGGCGCACGGTTGCCGCTGGACCTGGTTGAGGGCACGGACCGTCCGAGGGCCGGTCACAATCCGCACCGCACTTCTAGGTGCCGCGACAATCGTAATGTTTTGGGGATGGGTGAGCCTGGTGCCGGCCCGCTGGCACACCTATCGGTCGCAGCTCGCGGTGTTGAAGCGTCATCCGGAACGTGAACTGGCTCGATTGGGAGTCAAACGTGCATTGGTAATCGTGCCCGAGAGTTGGAGCAGTAGAATCGTTACGGAGCTGTGGGGATTGGGGGCACCACCGGCGCTAGTCGAGCGCGTGTTCCGACATGCTGACTCGTGTGAACTATACCGTTTCGCCCGAGCCGTGAGAGGCAGACAGCTCTCCACCGCCGAGCTTGCTAGCGATCTCGAGAAACTGGTCGTGCGTTCTGGTGCGCTCCCCAGGCCCCGCCCAGACTGGCCCGATCCGGCCTTGCGGCTTCGCCCAGGCCCGATTGCACCGGATTGTCAGCTGGAAATGAAGAGAGATCTGAACGGTTTTACCCTGTATGGACAGTTGGCGTGGCGCAATAGAGTGGGGCTCGATTCCGGCATCGTATTCGCGCGCGACCTATACGAGTTGAACCACGAACTGTTTGCAAGGTATAGTGGCTGGCCTGTGTGGCGCTACGCGCCCCCACGAGAATCGCCCAACTCCATGCCCGTGCTGACCAAGATCGCAGATTCCGCCGAGGGGTCGGCTGCGGTGGTGAACCAATGAAGGGTGTACTCGGGCTGATCGAACGGTTTACGAGTTCTACACTCTCCATCTGCATCCTCGCTTCGACGGTCGCTTTGGTAGTGGCTCTCCCTTCCATTGTAAATGGATTCGTGTACGACGATGTGTGGATCATTCAACAGAACGACGTGGTTCATACCCTGGACTTAAAGGCATTAGTGACATCGAGCTATTGGCCTCCCGATCGAGGAGGAGCGATGTGGCGCCCCGGGACACTCGTGAGTCTTGCGATCGAGTGGGCTGTGGGTGGTGGCAGTCCCACGATTTTTCACGCAGTCAATATCGTTCTCTACGGAATCGTTGCGTTTCTCGTGGCACTCCTGGGGACGCGGATGTTTTCGCCGGCAGTAGGGTTGGTATCGGGAATCCTGTTTGCCGTTCATCCAGTGCACGTTGAGGTAACAGCGAACTTGGTGGGACAGGCGGAGCTGCTGGCAGCGGTTGGGTACCTGGCGGCCATGCTTGCGATGTGGGAGAGAGGGATCGCGGAGAGTGCTCGATCCCGGGTCGGCCTGCTGGGGTTGGCGCTCGCAGGGTTTGCCTTTGCGTTGGGTGCGAAGGAGCACGCGCTGACCGTTCCAGGCGTGTTGATGCTCCTCTGGATGTTGGTGGGTCGGAAGAAACAGCTCGAGTTTACGACGATCGTGCGGCGCGAGTGGCTGTCGCTAGTGCCGTTCGTCCTGATGGTCGCAGTGTATTTGCTGCTCAGAAATCAAGTTGTAGGCGACGCGACTGCGGCGGGCGGGCTTGCCAGTGGGCTCAGCCGTGGCTCCGTCGTGCAGCGGGCCATGGTGATGCTCCCGGTATCCCTAGAATGGCTGAGGCTGTTGTTCCTTCCGATTCATCTATCGGCTGATTACTCACCACTCGAGCTGGTCCCCGAACCGGCGTTCGGGGTGAATCACGCATTGGCAGTGGTGATTTGGTCCGCACTGCTGGGCCTCTTGTGGCTGAAGAGAAACGAGACACCGCTGGTTGCCGGTGTGGTCTTGTTTTTCGTGACGGTGTCGGTCGTGTCCAACGTGGTAGTTCCGCTGGAAATACTGCTTGCCGAACGGCTGCTGTTTCTCCCATCCGTGGGTTGGGCGTTTGCGGTGAGCGGTGCCGTGAACTCGGGGCTTGTTTCGTTGGATAGGGACCGCGCCCATGTGCCGGTGGGGGTCGTGGTGGCGGTCGTCAGCGTATTGTTTGCGGCTCGAAGCATACAACGTGCTACGGTCTGGCACGACAACGATGGTTTTTTCACCCATCTGCTAGAGGATGCTCCCAATTCGTTCCGCAGTCATTGGGCGCTCGGATGGTACGCTTTTGAGCGTGGCGATTCGGTCCTTGGAGAACGAGAGATGCGTATGGCGATCCGGTTGAATCCAGATCATCCTCAATTGCTTGAAGACCTGGGACGACGTTACGCTGCCTCAGATCTATATGAACCGGCCATCACGCTGCTGACCCGCGCCGTGGATCTCGATTCCGGTCGCATATCGGCCGCGCTTCCTCTAGCTCTGGCGCTCGAGCGGTCTGGCCACACGGATGAGGCCAGCCGGGTCTTGGATGCCATGTCCCGACTGCACGGTGAAACAAGGGGGATCGCGTTGGTGAGGGGTGAGGTCCTGCTTGCGGCAAAGCAGTTCGACAGCGCCTCCTCGGTTCTCGATGAACTGATAGCCAGGGAGCCACGAGCTTGGGTGGTCCGGAAAATGGCGGCTCAGGCGGCAGCCGGTGCGGGAGCCTGTCGCACCGCAATTGCCCAGGCCGACACCGCCCTGACACTAGCACCTGAGCCCGAGCGACGGGCCATTGAATTGCTTAGGGCCAGGGTCGCGAACAGCAAGTCGCCTTGCAAATAGCCTTGCAGGATGGTGCTGCCGATATCAACCTCCTCCGCGTCTATCTTATAACATCTTGTGTTATAGTCACTTACGCTATAGGCCCTAATTTGGCATGCGGGTTGCACCTCGCCGTCAACGGTCGATTGTCCCCGGAACGGGCAGGCAAGAATCTCACTCCACGGGAGGTTGGTAAATGCTTCGCAGCAAAAAGGGTTTCACTCTGATCGAGCTTCTGATCGTTGTGGTCATCATCGGCATCTTGGCCGCGATAGCGATTCCGAAGTTCGCCGGTACCAAGTCCAAGGCCTACATGGCCGCCATGAAGACCGATCTCAAGAACTTTGTGCTCGCCGAAGAGTCGTACTTCACGGATCACAACACCTATGGCACGTTGGCTCAGGTTCAGGCTGACAGCCTATTCAACTCGACGAAAGACGTGAACATGGCCGGTGGAGCAACGTCGCTTACGGGCTGGGCCGCCACGGCAACCCACAGCGGCGCACCCGGCAAGACCTGCGGTGTGTTTGTTGGGAACGGGACACCCCCGAACGCGGCGGTTACGAATGAGGGTGAGGTCGCTTGCTGGTAACGTATTAGCAAACATCCTCATTTCCTTGAGCTAGCTGAGTTGCTGCGCCGGATGAAACTTGCACCAGTGCCATCCGGCGCAGCGTTCAGGAGGGAGGGGACCGCATGAGCCGCCGTGGGTTTACCCTGATAGAGCTGCTGATAGTGGTCGTTATTATCGGAATCCTTGCCGCGGTCGCGGTGCCGAAGTTCGCCTCGACCAAGGGCAAGGCCTACGTGGCCACCATGAAGACCGATCTCAAGAACCTGGCCAGTGCCCAGGAGAGCTACTATTACGACAACGCCACGTACTACAACGGTGCGGTGCCGAATGCCGCGTTCTCCTATACACCGTCGAAGAACGTCGTAATAACGATGATAAGCGGAGACATCGCCGGTTGGTCGGCTACCGCTTCTTACACTGGTCTCCCGAACACATGTGCCATGTTCGTAGGCACGGCCGCACCACCATCGCCTGCGACATTGGAGGGCAGCCCGGCCTGCAACTGAGGGACTGTCCGAGGGGCACCCTTTTTCCAAAGCCTACCCGCAAACCGCAGCAGTCCGGTTGTTGACGCCCACGCCATCGTGTGGGGTCTGCAAAAAAAGGTTCATCCCAGCAATAAATCGGTTAGGCCCGCCTCCTGGGGAGGCGGTATTGTGAAGTCGAACACAGGCTTTTGGCTTCTAGGAGGTGTGATGGTTGGTACAAGTGGGGGGGTCACCCTGGTCGAACTCGTGATGGCAATCCTTCTCTTGACGGCGGGCCTGCTTGGTCTTGTGTCCAGTTCAGCACTAGTAGCACATACCGCTGCGGAAGGTCGCCAGCTTGCCAAAGAGAGCTTCTGGGTCGGGTCACAAACAGACATGTTGCGGAGTAGGGGCTGTAATGGGAATGCCTTGGGAGAGTGGAGCCGAAGCTCTGTAGGAGGAGAATGGCAGATGCGGGTCTCCAGTAACGGAATGCCAGACGGATTTCTAGTAGTAACCTCCGCGTCACCCGAGCGCAGCGACACGTTTGCGTTGGCGATCCCCTGCCGGATCATCCCATGAAGCAGCAGGGTTTCACGTTGGTGGAATCAGTCATTTCTATGCTGCTCCTCGTTGTGGTCGCCAGCACCCTTGGAGGTGTTGTCATTGCGAGTCAACGCTTCTACCGCCAACAGACTGAGCGGGCGGGCATCAGTGCCAATCTTCGAGAAGGCCTGTTTGCGCTCGAGATGGATTTGCGGGGGCTCGACGCAGGAGATTCTCTAGGTAGCGATATCGTCCACATGGAGGCTGGTTCGCTCACGGTGAAGGTCGTGAGAAGCGTTGCATTCCTTTGTAGGGCTCCCGATATCGGGCGTTTCCAAGTCATCATGGGGCGGGTGCCGATCTTCGGTTTGCGTCACATCGATCCGGCTAGAGACTCGATTCTGATTTGGGTCGCCCGAGACGCGGGCGGCGTGTCGGGCGACAGATGGCTGCGCGCCGATATTCGATCGGTCAGCTACGCGCGTGGGTGCCCTGGTAAGGTGGCCGGAATCACTGTCCAAGTTGCCGGTCTGACCAGGGCAGAACTCGCTGCAGTACGCCCAGGAAGCGCCATCCGGGCGTACCAGCAGGTTCGGTATCTGCAGTATAGGGGTGGAGACGGACAAATCTGGCTGGGTGTCGGCGAGTGGAAGAAGGGACGTGGTTGGACAAGTACGCAGCCGGTCGCTGGGCCGCTTGCGCCGGGTGGTCTGCGCTTCACCTATCTCGATGGGGTGGGCAACCGCACGGCGATTCCCGCGAACGTTGCCGCAATACAAGTTGTGCTGGTCGGTGTGGGCACGCGTACCCCCAAGCGGGCGCAAGCCGGGGGTGCGGTATTACGAGATTCGCTCAGCACTCTGATAGCCCTCCGCAACAACCCCATGCGATGACGCAACGGCCGTGGCTGACCAGACAGTGAGAGTTGGTCGCTTGCAGCGTGGTGCTGCGCTCGCTCTTGCAGTGTTTGCCCTATTCGTAGTTGGCGCGTTGGTAAGCATCACGCTGTTGGTAGGCCTAACGGAGCACCGTATCGGTCGCAATCTGCTCCGTCTGCGGCAGTCTCTTGCGGTCGCAGAGCGCGGTCTCGTCGAACCCGTGCGGCGGTGGAACACTGGTGTTTACAATCGCCTGTCGATAGGTGACAGCATTGCGTTCGCCGGTCAAACAGCAGGGTCGGGCGGGTTTCGAGGGAGTTTGACCCGGATGAACGAACTGCTGTTCCTCGTTGTCGCGGAAGGGATCGGGGGCCCTAGCGCGGCCGGTCAGAGATTGGGGGCGCTGGTCCGCATTGAGCCGTTGGATCTTAGAGCTCGGGCCGCTCTTACCACGAGTGCACCAACGGAAATCGACCGGTGGTCTATCATCGATGGTTCCGACCATTCACCCTTTGGGTGGACATGTCCCCCCGATTCGTCGCGATTTCCTGCCGTCCGCATCCCCGCGGCCGACTCGTCGTCGACGGCGGTGACGGGGTGTCCAACTTGCGTGAGCGGTGGCCTGGGAGTCATGCTGGACTCGCTATTGCCGCCCTCATTGCTGCGGGACCTGGGAGTAGCCGGCCTGGCCGAGTTCCGGAATGTCGCGACGGTAGTATTCAATGGCGGGAGCTTCCAGGTTGCGCCCATTTCGTCGAATGCGACTTGCGTCACAGCGGCCCCGACGAATTGGGGCGACCCTTATGATCGCTCGGGTCCGTGTGGAGATTACTTCCCTCTGGTCTACTCGCTGGGGAGCCTGCAACTTATTGGGGGGCGGGGTCAGGGGATTCTGGTGGTGGACGGTGATCTTTCGCTGGCGCCAGGAGTGGAGTACGACGGTCTCGCTGTCTCCAGCGGCTCTGTCAGCGCTAACGGCGCCCGGGTTCTCGGTGCCGTCGTATCACTGGGGTCGTCGGGCAGAGCGAACCAGGTTCTCGGAGGGAGCGAGCTTCGTTACTCGAGCTGTGCAATGCACGCAGCGGTCGTGGGGTCTGGCACCGGGTTTTTTCTGCGAGAACGCGGTTGGCTGATGGGCGCAGAAATCCCGTAAGTTCCGGCCAGTCATCAGGTTGTTGCCGGTTGCTTAAAGTATCTTGGAGCTTGACAAACTGGCCGGTCGGCCCTACTGTAGTTTGCCTTCACACCACACTTATCTCGTTGATCTGTAGGCAGATATGGCGCTTTTCGGGCTTGGTGGAAGTTCTAGAACGGTTGGTTTGGACATAGGAAGCGGACTGCTAAAACTTGTCGTGGTTGACCACGCCAAGGGCGAGCCCATTCTGAGTGGAGTGTCTGTGACCCCCGTCTTGGCCGACGCGATCGTTGAAGGAGAAATCATGGATCCGGGGATCGTGTCGGATACGATCCAGGGTCTTGTGAAGTCGGCCGGACTAAAGCAGAAGAGGGTCGTGGTCGCTGTCGGGGGCCGTGACGTGATTATCAAGAAGATCCAAGTCGATCGGATGAAGGAATCGGAGGCCTTCGAGGTGGTTCGCTGGGAAGCTCAGCAGCACGTTCCGTTCGACATCGAGGCAGTGGAGCTGGATTTTCAGATTCTGGATCCCGAGGGCGAGGGGCTCCAGATGGATGTGCTACTGGTAGCTGCCAAGCGAGACCTCGTCGAGGACAAGGTTCAGCTGCTGGCGCAGGCAGGCCTGGAGGCGGAAATAGTAGACGTTGATGCCTTCGCTCTGCACAACGCCTTCGGGTTGAATCATCCGGAGGCCATGGAGGGGGTTGCCGCCCTGCTGAACACTGGGCACGAACTCACCAATGTGAATGTCTTGGATGAAGGTATTCCACTGTTGACGAGAGATCTCACTATTGGGACGCGCAAGGTCCGAGAGGATCTGCAGAGAGAGAGAGGGCTCTCTGCCGATGACGCGGACGCTCTTCTGAAGGGCTTCGAGCGCTCACCGGATCTCGATCCGTTCGTCCAGAGCTGGGGCGATGAAATCGCTGTCGGCGTCGAGCGGGCGTCGGCCTTCCTTCAGTCTGCCAGTCGGGAGGCCGGTGCGATACAGCGAGTCTATTGCTGTGGGGGCGGGGCACGGATACCGGGTCTCACCGAGGTCCTCGGTCAGAGACTCAACCTGCCTGTGGAGGTGGCGAATCCAATTCAACGGCTGAAAGTGAAGGACGGTGTGTTTGACGCCATCAACGTGGACGAAGTGGCGCCGCTCCTGATGCTGGCCACCGGTTTGGCCCTCAGGTCTTGAGCGTCGAGTCCGAGCGTTCCAATGATTGAAATCAATCTACTTCCCGGTAAAAAGAAGAAGAGAAAAGCCGCTTCTGGCTTGGCACTGCCAGATTTCGGTGAACTCTTTGGCAAGATCCGTGATCCCCTCATGTTGGCGGCGGTCGGATCGTGGCTGATCGTGGTGCCATTTGTCGGCTACACTTACTACACAGAGGGCGCGAAGCTTGCTGTACTACAAGAAGATTCGACTCGGATAGAGGGTTTGGCTCGCCAATACCGTTCGCTTCTGCGCACGAAACAGCGGCAGCAGCGACTGGGTGATTCACTGGTGGCGGAACTCGCGTCGATCCGCGACATCGATGCGGAGCGCTATATCTGGCCCCACATATTAGAGGAAGTGACGAAAGCGTTGCCGGACTTTACGTGGTTGGTGAGTCTGGAATTCGTGCCGGCTCCGGCTCCAGACATCACAGCAGAACCGAGCGAGGTCAGCACGCCCCCGGTGAGCTTCACCATTGCGGGCCGCACTGCCGACTTGAGTGGGTATACACGATTCACACGGAACCTCGCCAACTCGCCTTGGATCGGTGACGTGCAACTGGGTGGGACGCAGCAGGTTTTGGACAACGACAAGCAGGTGATCTCATTTACTATTACGGCCACCTTCCAGACGGCGGACTCTGCGTTCATTCGCACGGTGCCGCTCGAGGAGACGGTACGTTGAGGGGGGTGTCCAAGATATGGCGATAACGGCCAAAGAACGGCAACAACTGCTGGGGGTAGCCATTGTAGCGGCGATAGGTGGTGGTATCGCGTTTTGGATGTACTGGAGAGCGGACAGCATCCAACAACAGCAGGATCTGCGACTCCGCAACGATTCTCTGCAAGCTGTAGTGGACTCGGCGAGAAGCGACCTTGCCAGGGGTACGGTTGAAAGCATTCGGCAGCAGGTGAGAGACTATGAGGCGACGCTCCAGCGTATGTCGCTACTGGTGCCGACGGGTGGGAGCGAGGTCGCGACCCTCATCGATAACATCTCGGACCGAGCAAAGAAAAACGGTGTCAAGGTCGGTGAGTTCAATCCACTCGCGGTGGAGAGCGGAGTGTCCTTCGACGTCCATCGTTATCGCTGGACTGTTTACGGCTACTACGATGACATAGGTGTGCTGATGTCTGATATAGCTAGTCTGCCACGAATAATGGTGCCCTACGATGTATCACTCACGCTCGCCAGTGTAGTCAATCAGCGTACGCTCGGCGATACGACCGGGGCCGCAGTAGAAGCACGTTTTCAGCTGAGGACCTATGTGAAGCGACAATCTCAGCCTGCCCAGGGAGGTCAAGGTGGCGGCTAAGACGGCGCTGATGGTCTCTTTCTGTGGCGGACTGATGCTGAGTTGTGGAGGAAGTAGCGCGGAGCAGACAATATCGGAGCGTGTTGCACCGCCACCGCCACCTATCGACACGGCGACGGTCCAGGCCAGAAAGACTGAGTTGTCACGTGAGGTGTTTTCTTATCGCGGATCGGGGAGAAACCCATTCGTATCGTTGATACAATCGGGCGAGGTGCGTCCGCTGGTGGAGGATCTCAGAGTGACGAGTATCACGTACGATCCAAGATATCCGGCTACCAGCGTGGCAGTATTGCGCGATACGAGCGCCAGCGGTAACAACCAGGCGTACTCGGTGCGTGTGGGTGATGAGTTGGGTCGAATGAGAGTGGCGGAGATACAGCCGGGTCAGGTGGTGGTGATCGTTTCTGAGTTTGGAACTGAACGTCAAGTGGTGCTGCGCCAAAGAGCGCGCAAGCAGGAGGGAATGCCATGAAACGGTTGATTCTCGCTGCCGTGGTTGCGACCATGGCCGCGCCCCGAGCCCTTGCGGGGCCGAGCGAGGTTGCCGGTCCCGGAGAGGTGACCGCGGTAAGCGTTCTACCGGGCCCTGGGCGCGCACAGGTCATCATAGACGTAACCGGAACGGTAAGCGTTCAGGATTTCACGCTGGAGAACCCGGCACGTCTCGTTGTGGACATCACGACTGCAACGTTGAGGGCTCCGGGAACGCGATACGATGGTAAGAACCGCGGTGGAATCCTGGATGTCCGGTACTCGCAACTCCGACCGGACGTTGTGAGGGTGGTCCTGGCGCTGGAGTCGCTCAAGGACTATCAGCTGGAATATTCTGACGATGCGATCAGGATAACGTTCGGGTCGGATCGGAGTTTTGGGGCGTGGTCGACCGCGTCATTTGCGGATCGCGTGCCACCGGTGGAAGCGACCGAGCCCACGCCGGTAGCCACGACGATGTTTGCCCCACCGAACGCGGGACTGCCGCAGTCGCAACAGCCCCGAGTGACGGTTACGTATGACTCAGCACACCTTCGTGATGTAGCCAACGCATTTGCCGAGTTCAGCAGCAAGTCGATCATAGTTGGACAAGATATCGATGCCTATATCAACGCCACCATCAAGAATCAGCCGTGGGACGTGGCGTTCAGAATCATTCTGGAATCCCAAGGCCTGACGGCGACGGAAGACCCGCCGGGAATCATCCGAGTGGATAGTCGCGCGTCGCTTGCTGCCCGCGACTCGACAGAGCCGCTGGTAACGGTCGTTAAGCCGGTCAATTATGCAAGGGCTACCGCACTGGCGATCGCCATGGCATCAGTCGTATCGAGTCGGGGAAAGATCGTAGCTGATACTACAACTAACAGTTTGATCATAACCGACGCCGTGAGCCGGATACCGTCCGATACGAGTCTGGTGAGCCAACTCGACAAACGAACACCGCAGGTTTCCATCCAGGCAAAGCTCATTTTTGTCGATCGAACGGACATCGAGGACTTGGGAATCAAGTACGACCTGGGTACGTCACAACAATTCTTCAATAGGCTCGTTGCACGTCCCGATCCTTCGACTTCGGAGGCCGTAGATACGGATGGGGATGGAGTGCCGGATGCCGTGCGAGCAACGGGCACGTTCGATCGGGACATCAACGTCGTGGACCTGGGCGGTAACGCGTTGTCCGGTATCGCTAACGCAGACGCAGAGGTGCCTTCGCCGGCGCTGCAACTGATTTTCTCGACAGCTATCGGGAGTTTCAATCTGACGTCGTTTGTGGACGCACTCCAGCGGGTCGAGCTTGCCGATCTCCAGGCCGAACCTCTCACAACGACCGCAGATAATACCGAAGCGTACATACTGGTCGGTGAGAGGACTCCGATTCGACAGATCGATGCGAGTTCGCAGACCGGCGGACAGGGTACCGGAACGCCCCGTGCAGTGACCACGATCGTGCCGACCGGTTTGCAGCTCAGGGTGACGCCACATGTGACCAATAACCGTCAGGTGTTGATGCAGGTGACAGTGGAGAATTCGGCCGTCCGTGCCGCACCTGCTGATGTCGGATTTACCTTCCAGACCCAGGAAGCCGGCAGCCAGATTCTTGTGGACGATGGAGAGACCGCAGTCATCGGTGGACTGACCGTGACGGAGGTCACTGTGGCAAAGAGCGGTATCCCGTTTCTTGTAGACCTACCGATTGTGGGCGGCTTGTTCGGGTTCACAACTCGGCGTGAACAGCGGCGTGATTTGCTGATACTGGTCACCCCGCACGTGCTGGATCGGCCTGGTCAGTAGGCCGCGAGCTAACGAGAGGGAAACCGTGCGAACTCGATTACTAAACGGAATCACGGCCGGTGTAGTTACGCTCGCCGCCATCGGTTGTGGGGAACAGCAGTTCCAACCGGGATTCGAGAGCGATCAGTTTAGCCCTTCGATCGCCATCGATAAGACAGCGGGCGATACTCTGAGTTTGGCGAGCGGCGTCGTTTTCGGGGTCAATGCTTCGGATAACCTTGGCATCAAGAGCATATCCATCACCCTGAGCGGTGGCTTCAGCACGCAGATAGATACGATCTTCACCTCGGCGGTAACATCGATCGCGCTCGGAATCAGTATTGCGCTTCCAGCTAACTCCACAGCTGGCGGCATGATCGCGATACAGGCTACCGCGACTGATGGCAGTGATCTCACCGCCACCGCCCAAGATTCGGTGTTCCTGGTGAACGATGACGCTCTGTCGGTCCAGATGCTGAAGCCGAATGTTGGCGCCGTTGCTTCGCCGGGCTTGCAGTTGCCAGTCGAGGTCCTCGCAATTCAACGGGATGGAATAACTCAGGTCGGGTATGTAGTCACCGGGGTGGTGACCGACAGCGTGTCTATCACTCGCGGTTCGCCGCTGCCCGATACAGTCGATTTCGTAGATACGCTTGCGGTGCCGTCGGGAACATCAAATGGCACGTTCGACATCGTAGGCTTTGCCACCGATTCGACCGGCAGAACCGCTCTCGCCACCCCACTGACAGTCACGGTCCAGTCGATCGGAGCCGATAATCAAGCTCCAACTGTGGATTTCCAGATCGCCAAGCGAGTGGAGGTGACCGACTCCATTACGGTCCAGGCCACTGATGCCAGCGGGGTCACGCAAATCACTTATGCGGCAACTCTTCTCGACGGTACACCCGTCAAGAGTGCCACGGCAGCATTTAGCGGCCTCACAGATGTGAGCCAGACGTTTGGTCTCGATCTCAGTTTTACAGTGTTCCCCCAAACCCTGCTCGTGAGTGCGACTGCCACCGATGCAGCCGGGAATACAGGATCCGCCACGATCGACGGCACTGTGGGCGGTCCGGTCCGGATCGATACCGTCATCGTTGTGAACGGTGTCACCAAGCCTCTTCCCGCCGGAGGCCGCATCGTCGACGCCATCTACAGCCGCAGCCTGAACGAGATCTATATGACGAATGTGGATCTCAATAGACTCGAGATATTCCAAGTGGTGGATTCGTCGTTTGTTACCAGCGGCATCCCTGTTGGCTCACGGCCGTGGGGTATCGCTCTTTGGCCCAAGGATGCAACGAATGGCACTGCCGGAGATACGGTTGTAGTTGCGAACTCTGGTGAAACGGATCTCTCAATCGTTGACTTGCGGTTGCGAAGGGAAGTGCGGCGGCACTCATTGCCCAACTTCTTGGTGGACCAGGTTACGACCGAGCTGGATGCCGCCACGAACGTGATTCAAATCAAATTCACCAGACACGATTTCTCCGACCGGCCGCAGTTCCTGGGGATGACGTGTAGACCGGGTGTCGGTCCCTGTGCCGCCGATCAGATCATAGCGGTTTATTCAACCACGCCTACGACGGACCAGGGAACCTTGCCGGTACGAGGGTCGGTGCGTTGGGAGAACCTCACCTCTGCAACGCCCTCGTCGCACTTCCTGTGGGAGCATGCGCAGGTACTGCCCGCGCCGCAGTTCGACACGCTCCGAGTAATTGCCGACCGAGGCGCAGGCACCAACCCAGATACCCTTCTGGCCGCGGCCTGCGGGATCATGGTCGACATCGACAGGTTGGTGTTCCGAGATACGACCTTTGTCCGTAACTCGGGTGATTTTACTCACGCGCTGATCGGTGAGGGGGGACTCGTGGGAGGTCAGACGTTCGCCCAGGCGGTAGGATACAATTCGCAGGCGGGCCTCACGACGGGAACCTGTGTAGGTAGCATCATAGTTGCAAACGATACGATTTCTCTGAGCGGTCCGTTCGAGGAGGACAACGGTGTTACGCAGAGTTTCCGGGTGCGGGACTTTATCAGCAACACGGCAACGAGTGTTACAGGGATCGCGGTCAACTTCAATGGATTGACCAATATGGTCCGCACGACGGATTCGGTCTACGTGCTGAACGAATCTCTGCGTCTAAAAGGTCTCATTGCACAGAGCGGCATCAACCCGGGCATGGACCTCAACTTCGACCACGCATTCGAAGCCGGAGTCGGAGGAACCGCGGGCACCTTTGGAGGGAGCTTGGACCCGGATGATCGGTTGGTGTTTCTCGCAAGCGAAGATCCCGAGATCGATGTGTTCGATACCTTCTTCTTTGGGAAGGTTGCCACGATTCCGATTCGCGACCCGATCATCGGGCCACTGCGCGTGGCCAAGCTGCCAACCAACGAGCAGATCTTGATCGGTGTTACGTCGAACGGTGTGGTAACGGTTAGGCTGCCGAGCATCACCAACACGTTCCCGGTATCCGGATTCGGCATGTCGCAGCGGTAGGCGCGTTGGTGAACAGTGGGGCTGCATACCCCATGTAGCGACAATCCTCGAGCCCGGCCTGAACCGGGCTCGTTCGTTTGAACACAATGACAGACTTTGTTGGCGTAGGCTGACACCCTGCGCTAGAGTTATCATCATGATCAGATTCACAACCGCGGGTGAGTCACATGGTAAGGGCCTGGTCGCGATCCTCGAGGGGGTACCTGCCGGCCTGCCATTGATAGCCGACGACATCGACCATCAGCTCCGGCGCCGGATGGCGGGATACGGAAGAGGAGCGAGAATGAAGATCGAGTCCGATGCCGTCGAGTTCATCTCGGGCGTTCGAGCGGGGGAGACGCTCGGCTCTCCGATCGGCCTTCTGATTCGCAACCGGGATTGGGACAACTGGGTCGACGTGATGGCTGCCGAACCCGACGAGGTCGAATCGGCGAAGCGACGTAGACGGGTGACCAGGCCCAGGCCGGGACATGCCGACCTGGCCGGAGTGTTGAAGTATGCGCGCAGCGATGCCCGTGATATCCTCGAACGCGCAAGCGCGCGCGAGACCGCAGCGCGAGTCGCTTGTGGTGCCGTAGCCCGACGGCTGCTGAAGGAGTTCGGGGTCGAGATAGGGAGTCATGTGATTGAGTTGGGACCGGTGAAGGCTAACGTGCCGCCGGCACTGCCCAACCCACTCAACGAGGCAGCAGATGTGTCTCCGGTCAGATGCTTGGACCCGGATGCCAGTGAAGCAATGGTGAAGGCAGTGGATCTTGCCATGAAGGAGCGGGATACGTTGGGCGGTGTGGCAGAAATAGTGGTCTCTGGCGCAGTCGTGGGATTGGGCTCACACGTATCGTGGGATCGTAAGCTGGATGGACGGCTCGCCGGTGCGGTCATGTCCATTCCTGCGGTCAAGGGCGTTGAGATCGGTATGGGTTTTGAGGCGGCTAGAACCAGGGGTTCTCAGGTCCACGATGAAATCATGCGAAGCCAGGAGATTCCGAGGGGCGGAGTAAGTAGAGTTACCAATCGAGCCGGTGGGTTGGAGGGAGGAATGACGACGGGTGAGCCGGTAGTGCTGAGAGTGGCAATGAAGCCGATATCTACGCTGCGGCGGCCGCTCGATACCGTGAACATCGAGACCGGCGGAGAGGCAAAAGCCCAGTCAGAGCGCTCGGACGTTACAGCCGTGCCGGCGATGGGAGTGATCGCCGAGGCTATGGCTGCGTTGGTGCTGGCTGATGCAATGTCTGAGAAATTCGGCGGCGACTCCCTCGTGGAAATGCGTGACAACTATGAGCGCTACCTCGAGGCGCTGGATGCGCGCTGGAGTAAACTGGGAGCGAAAGAAGATTGAGGTGTCACGTGGTACTGGTAGGCCCTTCCGGCTCGGGGAAGTCGAGTGTTGGTAGACTCCTAGCGCGGAAACTCACCAGCCGGCTATTCGACATCGACAGCATCATTGAGCGGCGAACCGGTCAAAAGATCAGTGAGCTCTTTGCTTCCATCGGTGAGGCTGAGTTCCGTGCGATGGAACGTGAAGAAACGCTTCGCGCCCTGCAGGAGCCTCCGGCAGTCATCGTTCCCGGCGGTGGTTGGGCCGCTCAACCCAACAATCTGGCTGGGTTGAAGAGCCGGGCGCTGACGGTGTATCTGGAAACGAGTCCTGAGGTCTCGGCAGGTAGGCTGGAGGGTGACAGCACGCGGCCGTTGCTGAACGATGGAGATCTGCTAGCACGCCTCAGAGGACTGCTTGCCGAACGGGAACCGTTCTATTCACGGTGTCAGTGCCGAATCTCAACCGACTTCAAGAGTGTTGCCGAGGTAGCGGATGCCGTGGTTGCGCTTGCGCTGACCCGCGGTTAACGATAAATATGCTCCCCCGTCCACGTGGCCTGGCGAGGCGGTCCGTGGCCGGTAAGCATTTATAAATCATACGGTTATCCGATGGGCCTAGGCCGGACGACGGATTCCCACTAGGCCTTTCGCTCACTTCTGTACAGGTTGTTGATAGCTGGTTGATGGCACCGTGTTACAGAAGTGTGGCAGATGAAATGGAGAACGATGGCGGCTAAGAAGAAGGCCCTGGTGATAGTCGAATCACCGACCAAGGCTAAGACGATTGGCAAGTACCTGGGTAAGGGATATGCAGTCAAGGCCACGGTCGGTCACTTGCGCGATCTGCCGCAGCGCGAGCTTGGCGTCGAGGTGGACAAGGGATTCCGGCCGAAATACGTCACCATCCGTGGCAAGGGAAAAACGCTAGCCGACCTCAAGCGCTCAGCCAAGAGTGCGTCTGCCATTTACCTGGCCACCGACCCAGACCGTGAAGGGGAGGCTATCTCATGGCATGTGGCCGAGCAGCTTGACGACGGTGGATCCATACACCGTGTCCTGTTTCACGAGATCACCCGTGATGCGGTCGCGACGGCCATGGATCGCCCGTCGGAGATAGATGAACGGAAGGTTGAGGCACAACAGGCTCGTCGAATTCTCGATCGTCTGGTGGGCTACAAGGCGAGTCCTCTGCTATGGAAGTCGGTTAAAGCCGGACTTTCCGCTGGCCGGGTGCAGACCGTCGCTCTCAGGCTGATTGTGGAGCGGGAGCGTGAAATTCGCGACTTCAAGCCCGTCGAATACTGGTCGATCGAAGCAGAGCTGCAGGCGTTGGAGAAGAAGTTTACCGCCAAGCTCCACAAGATCGGTGACAAGAAGCCGGAGATCGGTTCTGAAAAGGCGGCGAAGAAGATTCTGGCAGCCGTCAAACACAAGAAGTTCATCGTATCGGACGTTGCGAAGAAGCAGCGGAAGAAAAGACCGGCACCGCCGTTCATCACGAGTACACTGCAACAGGAGGCGGCCAAGCGACTGGGATTCTCGGCAAAGCGCACGATGGCGTGTGCTCAGCAGCTGTATGAAGGGATAGAGTTGGGAGCGGAGGGGGCTGTTGGTTTGATCACATACATGCGAACCGATTCGGTTCGTGTAGGCTCGAGCGCGATTGATCAAGTGCGGTCGTTCATCGCACGGAAGTACGACAAGAAATACCTGCCAGCAAAACCAAACGCCTACAGGACAAAAAAATCCGCTCGTGCGCAGGAAGCCCATGAGGCGATCAGACCAACTGACGTTGCGCGAATTCCGGAACTGATTCGCAAGCACCTGACGGCGGACCAATTCAAGCTCTATCGTTTGGTATGGCGCAGGTTCGTGGCATCGCAAATGACGCCGGCGGTCTACGATACCATGACGCTCGACTTCAAGATCGGTCGCCATCTGTTCCGAGCCACGGGGTCTGTACCCGTCTTCGACGGTTTCCACGCCGTGTATGCTGAGGCCAAGGAGGTTGAGGAGGGACAAACGTTCGAGGATCTCGATCCACTGCCGCCACTGAAGAAGGGTGATGAGGCGGTCGTGCTCGAGATTGCTCCGAAGCAGCATTTCACCGAGCCACCTCCTCGCTATAGTGAAGCCAGTCTCGTCAAGGAACTGGAAACACTCGGAATTGGGCGGCCCAGCACGTACAGTAGTATCATCTCGACACTCCGGGACCGAGAGTACGTTCGGATCACGAATAAGCGGTTCCATACGACGGAGTTGGGAGAGACCGTCACCCGTGTGCTGATCAGCCGATTCCCCGACATCTTCAACGTCGAGTTCACTTCGGCAATGGAAAACGAGCTCGACCGGGTCGAAGAAGGGGAGATAAAGTGGAGTGCGGTCTTGGAGGCCTTCTACGCTCCGTTTGCCAAAGCTCTGGAGAATGTCGATACGGAGGCGATGATTCGCGAGGCTTTCGACGTGGAGCATCTGGAGAAAGAACCTTGCCCAGAGTGTGGCGGCAAACTCTCGGTTAAGAGCGGGAGGTTTGGGCCGTTCATCGCCTGCACCAACTATCCCGAGTGCCGTCATACGAAGCCACTGAAACAGGACAAGGTACCTGACCGTCCCACCGGTGAAATGTGTGCCGAATGCGGTTCAGCGATGGTGATCAAGACGGGCAGGTTTGGCGAGTTTCTAGCGTGCACGAAGTATCCAAAGTGCAAACACACGCGCCCGGTCCCGCTTGGCGTGAAGTGCCCTAGCTGTCGCTCTGGTGACCTGACCGAAAGGCGAACGCGGCGCGGTCGGTCGTTCTTCGGTTGCATACGGTATCCGAAATGTGACTTCTCAACCTGGTATCGACCGGTACCCGATGTATGTCCGTCATGCGGATACGTCGGCGCGGAGAAGCGCTCCACCAAGGTGCGCGGTGAGTATCGGCGATGCATGGACTGCGAGCATGAATTCGTTCCGGAGAGCGTAGAAACAGCGACATCAAGGTGAACGCGATGGTGATTGGCGGCGGCCTCGCGGGGTGTGAGGCTGCCTGGGCGCTGGCTGAGCGAGGGGTGGCTGTACGGCTTTGCGAAATGCGGCCGTTAGCACGAACCGAAGCGCACAAGACCGACCGACTTGCCGAGATCGTGTGCAGCAACAGTTTCAAGTCCATGCAGCTGGTAAACGCGCACGGGCTGCTGAAGGCGGAGTTGCGGATACTGGGCAGTCTGTTGCTGAGTGTGGCCGATACCGTTCGAATTCCCGGAGGTGCCGCTCTCACGGTGGACCGCGACGAGTTCAGCCGCGCAGTTACCGTTCGGGTGTCGGAGCATCCCAACATCGAGGTAAGTCGGGCTCACATCGCGGATCTTCCCAGTCCGGCGGTCGTGGCGACGGGACCACTTACGTCGCCGGAGTTGGCGAGGAGCATCAAGGAGTATCTGGGACTGGATGCGCTTGCGTTCTACGACGCGATCGCACCGATCGTCGCCGCCGATTCGCTCGACTATTCCCCGTTGTACCGCCTTTCGCGATACGGCAAGGGCGATGGCGACGACTATCTGAACGTGCCCCTGGATCGTGACCAGTATTATGATTTGGTGGATGCCCTGGTCGGGGGCGATCAATATCGTGGGCACGATTTCGACGAGACCCCTTATTTCGAGGGCTGTCTGCCGGTCGAGGAAATGGCATCGCGGGGTAGAGACACTCTCCGGTTTGGGCCTATGAAGCCGGTCGGCCTGCCGGATCCACGAACCGGCAAGGAGCCGTTCGCCGTGGTGCAGCTGAGGCAGGAGGACCGAGCCGGGCAGATGTGGAACCTGGTCGGATTTCAAACCAGACTCAAGATTCCGGAGCAGCAGAGAATCCTGCGCAGGCTACCGGGTCTTTCCGACGCCGAATTCTTCCGTTACGGGAGCATTCACCGGAATACATACTTGAACACTCCGGCAGCGCTGACGCCACATCTTTCAACGAAGGACGATCCTCGTCTGATTTTTGCCGGTCAGATAGTAGGGGTGGAAGGCTATACGGAATCGCTTGCCACAGGTCTCCTTGCAGGTGTGAATCTGGCGCGTTTGCTGGATGACATGCCACCGGCCATCCCACCGCCCACCACGATGCTCGGTGGATTGCTGCGATACGTGAATCGCGCCGACCCCAATAACTTCCAACCCATGAATGCCAACTTTGGGCTGCTGCCCCCGCTCGATGAACGGATACGCGATAAGCGTCGGAAACGACTCCTGTTGGCCGAGAGAGCTTTGGCGGAGATGCGCGGGTTTGCGGAGCGACTCATGAGCATACCTACATGAATCCTGAAGATCGACCAGAAGTTGACGCATTCCGCAACTTTCTGGCGAACGAGCGCAACGATTCCCCGTATACAGTCAAGGCGTACTGCCGGGACATTCGTAGTTTCTGCGAATTCTGCGACGAATATTTCGGCGGCCGCTCGACATGGAACTGGATGTCGGTCGATCGGCTGGCAGTCCGAGGATTCATGGGGGAACTGAATCGTCGCGGTCTTGCGAAGCGGTCGGTGACCCGTGCCATCTCTGCGCTTCGGACATTCTATCGATTCTTGAGTACCCGCTATGGAATCGAGGCCGACCCTGCGGCGAGCGTCCGTCTTCCAAAGCTCGACAAGAAACTTCCGGCGGTTCTCGATCGGGCCCAGGTTGACCTGATGTTCGAGTATGCGGAGTCTCTAGCTGCGGATGGAGGTTTCAAGTCCATTCGCGACTTGGCTATTCTGGAGATGTTTTACTCTACAGGAATGCGACTCTCAGAGTTGTCCGGTCTCGACCTATCACACATAGACATTGTATCTGAGCAGGTGCGGTTGCGGGGAAAAGGGAAAAAGGAGAGGATAGTACCGATTGGGGCTCACGCGGTCCGGGCGTTGAGACGATATTACATGGAGCGCGACGATCTATTGGCACGAGTGAGTTCGAGAGGGGACCGACGAGCTGTGTTCCTTTCGATGAAGGGGAGCAGGCTTTCGGTGAGGGGAGTACAGCACATAGTCAGGCAATACCTTAGAGTGCTCGATGAATGCTCGGGCTTCAAGGTGCACAGTATGAGGCACAGTTTCGCCACCCACCTGCTAGATGCGGGGGCGGACTTGCGAGCCGTTCAGGAGCTATTGGGACACGCGTCACTGAGCACAACACAGATCTACACGCACACCAGCGTGGAACGGCTCAAGCGCATCTATCACCAAGCACACCCTCGAGCGTGACGCATCAAGGTTGCTGAAACGGCAGGACTGGAGGACCAGGAAGAAACCATGCGGCAAGGTTCAGTTGTTCGTAGCACCACCATTCTCGGCGTGTGTCAGGCAGGGACAGTGGCGATGGGCGGTGATGGACAGGTCACGGTAGGCGAGACAGTCATGAAAGCCAACGCCAGCAAGGTTAGAGAACTTGGTGAGGGCAAGGTACTCGCGGGGTTTGCCGGAGCTGCGGCGGATGCATTTACGTTGTTCGAGAAGTTCGAGGAGAAACTGAAACGGTCCCCAGGCAACCTGTCACGGGCGGTAGTCGAACTGGCCAAAGAGTGGCGCAGCGATCGTGTACTGCGTCGGCTGGAAGCGCTGCTTGCGGTTAGTGATAAGGAACACTCTTTCATCGTGAGCGGTAGTGGCGAGTTGATCGAACCGGATGACGGAATAGTGGCAATCGGGAGCGGCGGCAACTACGCGCTTGCTGCGGCGCGTGCGTTGCGGGCGAGCTGTGAATTGTCGGCCAGGGACATAGTTCACCGAAGTTTGGAGATAGCGGCAGATATTTGTGTGTACACCAACAAGAACATCAATATTCTCGAACTGAAGTGACGGCTTTCTCCTGTACGAGTAGATGCTATGGAGTCGAACATATCTGAACCGAAGTTGCAAATAGCCGACAAGGGCCCGGATGCGCTCCCGTGGCTCGAGGAGCTGCCGCCGAAGCAGATCGTGATCGAACTAGATCGCTATATCGTCGGTCAGCATGACGCCAAGAAAGCAGTGGCGATCGCCATACGTAATCGCTGGCGCCGTCAACAGGCGCCCGAAGAGATCCGCGAGGAGATACTTCCGAATAACATCATTATGATAGGCCCCACCGGGGTGGGCAAAACGGAGATCGCGCGCCGGCTCGCCAGGTTGGCAGGAGCCCCGTTCATCAAGGTCGAAGCCTCCAAATTCACCGAGGTCGGCTACGTGGGCCGGGATGTTGAATCGATGATTCGCGATCTCGTCGATGCTGCCATAAACATGGTGCGGGGCGAACGTGAGGACGAAGTGTATCCGATTGCAGAGCAACGAGCTGAAGACCGGTTGGTGGAATTGCTGCTTCCTCCTCCGATTCCACCTGAGCCCGCAGCCACACCGGCACCGGAAAGTCGAGATCAGACGAGTGCTGTGTCTCCAGATGCAGATGGAGAACCGGCGCCACCACTGTTTGTCGTTTCGAGCAGTGGCGAGGTTCGTCCGGAACCCGCCGACCATGTACCAGAGGGAGACGAACGTCGCAGTCGTACGCTCGAGAAGCTTCGTAAGATGCTGAAGGATGGCAAATTGGAAGACCGCGAGGTCGAAGTGGAAGTGTCACAGCACGTATTCCCGATCATCGACATGATGCAGCCGCAGCCAGGCATGGATTCGCCGGACGTCAACTTCGGAGAAATGCTGCAGGATTTCCTGCCGAAGAGAACGAAGCGGCGGACCGTCAGAATAGCCGAGGCCCGGCGTCTGCTCATTGACGAAGAGTTGAAGAAGCTCGTTGATATGGATGACGTTGTGAACGAAGCGCTCGACCGCGTGGAGAATCATGGCATCATATTCGTTGACGAACTGGACAAGATTGCGGGAGAAAGAGGGCAGGCTGGGCCAGACGTTTCGCGCGAGGGAGTGCAGCGAGATCTACTACCCATCGTCGAAGGGTCGACGATTCAGACCAAGTATGGCTATGTGCGCAGCGATCACGTTCTCTTCATTGCGGCGGGTGCTTTCCACGTTTCTAAGCCATCAGATCTGATCCCAGAGCTGCAAGGCCGATTTCCCATTCGAGTCGAGCTGTCCAGCCTCACGCAGGATGACTTCATCCGCATCATGACTGAGCCCGAGAACTCGCTGGTGAAACAGTATCAGGCGTTGTGTGCATCAGAGGGTGCGACACTGGAGTTTACTGACGACGGTATCGCCGAAATAGCGAGGCTTGCGATGCACATGAACGACACAATGGAGAACATCGGTGCCCGGCGACTGCACACGGTCATGACCACCCTTCTGGAAGATCTCCTGTTCCAGCTCCCGGACATGCCAGAGAAGCGGATCGTGTTTGACGCAGCGAGAGTGCGTGATCGCCTGATCCGGATCGTCGAGGACGAAGACCTCAGGAAATACATTCTGTAAAACTGGCGCTACAGCCCTCCTTGCAACTAGCTCCACGGCGCGCTAGAATCCAGCGCAGTCTGTCATTTTGACCTATTGTCGAGCAAAAGTATGCCGAAAAGTGATTTTCTCGAGATCTCTGACCTGTCGCCGGCGGAGATCGTCGAGTTGCTGGACCTGGCTGCAAGGATGAAATCCGGCAAATACGACGAACGCCCGCTTGCGGGAAAAACTCTGGCGATGGTGTTCGCTAAGAGCAGCACCAGAACGAGAGTGTCATTTGAAGTCGGAACTTACCAGCTCGGCGGTCACGCTTTGTTTCTCTCGTCGCGAGACATGCAGCTGGGTCGGGGAGAGCCGATCGCAGACACTGCGCGTGTCCTATCCGGTTATGTGGATGGGATCATGATCAGAACGTTCGATCACGCGGAGGTAGTGGAGTTGGCTCGTCACGCATCCGTTCCGGTGATCAATGGGCTGACGGACCTGCTCCATCCCTGTCAGGTCCTATCCGATCTATTCACCATCTCTGAGGCGTTGGGTGGATGGGAGGGACGAACTGTGGCATGGGTTGGGGACGGTAACAATATGGCCAATTCGTGGCTCAATGCGGCCGGGTCGCTGGGGTTTACTCTGAGACTGGCGTGTCCCAAGAACTACCAGCCGAATGGCGAATTCGCCGAGCGCGCGCGGAGGAATGCTGACGTTTACCTGTTCGAAGACCCGAGGGATGCGGTTGCGGGCGCGGACGTAGTGAACACCGACGTGTGGGCATCGATGGGGCAGGAGGATGAGGCGCGGGATCGAGCGAACGCCTTTGCCGGATACACGGTCGACGCCGAGCTAATGAGTGTCGCTGCTGACGGAGCGATCTTTCTGCATTGCCTGCCGGCACATCGTGGTGAGGAGGTTACCGCGGAGGTCATCGAAGGTGAGCAATCGCGGGTCTTCCAGCAGGCCGAAAACAGATTGCACGTACAGAAAGCATTACTCGCGACCTTACTGGGGTGAAAGGAATCACTATGGGTGGAGATAATCTGAAGCGAACACCTTTCTACAGCTTTCACGTGGAGAACAACGCCAAGATCGTCCCGTTCGCCGGTTTCGAGATGCCTGTTCAGTATGGCACCGAAATTACGGAGGAACACAAAACCGTGCGTGAATCGGTCGGCGTTTTCGACGTTTCTCATATGGGACAATTCGAAATCACGGGTCCGGATCGCAACGCATTTGTGAACAGACTGACGTGCAACGATGTAGCGGCTCTCGATGATGGCCAGGCGCAGTACACTGCACTTCTTACCAACGATGGAACTTTCATCGATGATTGCATCATCTACAGATTCGACGACCGAATCATGATGGTTGTCAATGCAGCCAATATTGCCAAGGACTGGGAGCAGGTAGTAGGCAAGAAGGGCGGCATCAACGTGAGGGTCAGGAACATCTCCGATGAAGTAGCTCTCTTGGCTGTGCAGGGTCCCGAGAGCGAGGGATTGATCGATTCATTGACTCGCACAGACGTGACGAAGATTGGATACTATCACGTAGAAGTCGGACAGGTTGGAGGCATCGATTGCTTTATCGCTCGGACCGGATATACGGGCGAGGACGGGTTCGAGTTGTACTTCCGGCCCACCCATGCCGAGGTGATGTGGCGTTCCCTGGTTGGGAAAGGTCGTGGCAAACCGATCGGCTTGGGGGCTCGTGATTCTCTCCGGCTCGAGATGGGATATCCGCTCTATGGCAACGATATTGACGAAACCATCAACCCATATGAGGCGAGACTGGGTTGGATCGTTAAACTGACCAAGGGCGCCCCGTTTACGGGAAAGGCGGCGCTCGAGCGAATCAAGCGTGCAGGTGGCGCGACGCGCAAATTGGTTGGTTATGAGGTCACCGGACAGCGCGCAATCCCCAGACACGGATATGATGTGTATCTGAACGGTCGGAAAATCGACATCGTCAGAAGTGGTGGCTTCAGTCCCAGCCTGCAGATACCGATCGGTACGACTTATTTGCCCACTCATTCAACCGCGCCGGGTACGTCGATCGAGATCGATTGTCGGGGCAAGCGTGTCCCTGCTGAAGTTGTGGCGATGCCGTTTTACAAGGACGGAAGCGTCAGGACCAAGACGTCCTGATTCTGGAATCATGAGATGTCCATCTCTGTAGCCGTACTGACCGTGTCCGATGGCGTGAGCAGCGGCGTGCGTGCGGACGACTCGGGCGACGCGATCGCGCGATGGGTACGCGACAAAGGTTTCGAGTTGGCGGCCAGAGAGGTCGTGCCCGACGAAAGCGACGTCATCGCCGCGAAGATCGCATGCTGGGCCGACACCGCTGCGGCCGACCTGATCCTCACCACCGGTGGGACCGGACTGGCGGCCCGAGATGTGACCCCAGAGGCCACGCGAGCGGTGTTGGATCGGGTGGCACCGGGCATAGCAGAAGCCATACGTGCCGATGGCCGCGGTAAAGTGCCGCGTAGCGTCCTGTCACGAGGGGTGGCAGGGGTTCGGGGAAGTACGTTGATCGTCAACCTTCCGGGAAGCCCGGGCGGCGTGCGGGACGGAGTGGCCACGCTCGAACCGCTCATCGAACACTCCGTGCAACTGTTGCGGGGCGAACCCACGGATCATTCATGAGTACCAATGTTCTCGTGACAATGGACGATCTCGAGATGGCGGTTCGTGCAAACGCACAGCTCGAGTCGGCGGGCTTTCATACTGTATTGGTATCGTCTCTCGACGATGTTGCCGGAGTGCTGCAGAAGTCCGATCCCGAGGCGGTCGTCCTCACCGGAGCGCTTGGCGAGCATACGGCGAGAACCCTTATCGCGCTCGCGCGGGACCGCTCGATCTCGACGTTGGGTCTCGTCGAAGAGGCTGTGGCAAACCCCGAGGCGGTTGCGCGCCGGACCGGCCTCACCGCCTGGCTCAGGAAACCGGTCGAACCGTCCGAGGTCGCGGCCGTCACCAGACGGCTCGTCGAGCGCCGACGGCTGCAGAAGCACATCGGAATCTCCGGCGAAAGCTCGGGGATTCAGGAAGTCTTGGTCAAGATCGAGCTGATGGCTCCGGTTAGGAGTACCGTACTGATCGAGGGCGAGTCGGGGACCGGCAAGGAGTTGGTCGCCCATGCGATCCACGATCTCTCGGAACGCAGAGACCAGCCGTTCATAGCCATCAATTGTTCCGCTCTCCCCGAGACGCTGCTGGAGTCCGAGATGTTCGGGCACGAGAAAGGCTCGTTTACCGGGGCGTCGGAGCGACGTCTGGGACGATTCGAACTGGCCGACGGTGGGACCCTTTTCCTGGATGAGATTGGCGAGATGCCGATCACAACCCAGGTGAAGCTGCTTCGAGTGCTCGAGAATCACGCGTTTTTCAGAGTGGGTGGGAGCGAACCGATACGGGTCGATGTGAGAGTAATCGCTGCCACCAATCGGCCGTTGAAGGAAATGGTGTCGTTACGCGAGTTCAGAGATGATCTCTACTACAGATTGAACGTCTTGTCTATTTACCTCCCGCCCTTGAGGGAGCGTAGGAACGACATTCCCATTCTGGTCAAGCAGTTCGTTGAAGAGTTGAGCGAGGAGCACGGCCGGCGGTTTTCGGGCATTTCTCCCGAAGCAATGGAAGTTCTCATGAATGCCGATTGGCCGGGCAATATCAGGCAGCTCAGAAACCTCATCGATTCGATGATTGTACTGTCGCATGGACGAGAGATCCGCGCCAGCGACATCCCGAGTGACATCCGAGAAGCAGGATCGCGGCTCCTGCCCGTACATCTCCCCCGCCAGCCCGCGAACGTCGAGGGCAAGGAACTGGAGTTCATATTCCGGAGCCTTGTGGAGTTGAAGCTCCAGGTCGAAGAGTTGCGCCGACGCATTGATGATGTCCCGCAGCGCGTCGAGGTATTAGACGTGGGACGGGTTGTGCCGGCGGAATACGAAGAACTGTCACGCGACAGTGACGTGCCAAGCGTTGGAGTGGGTTCGATCGCCGATCGAGACACCGTTATTTATCGACCGGGAATGACTATGGCCGATGTAGAACGCGCCGCAATCGATGCGGCGCTGCGCGAGACCGGGGGAAACAGACGTCAAGCGGCCGAAAAGCTAGGCATCGGCGAACGCACCCTGTATCGGAAAATCAAGGACTACGAACTGGCCTAGCGGTTCGTCCCGACTCGCTCAATTCGAAGTTCAGCTGAATTATGTCTCCTGCGGACAGTTGCGTTGACGTAGCGACACCGGACCAGCCGTCCAGCTTGACCTGCACCGTGATCACCTTACGCTGTGGAATCCCACAGGCGTAATAATAGCCCGCCCAGTCAGAAAGCGCGTGCCGCCGGATTACTTTGGGCGGCGTCCCCGGGAAACGGGCGGAAAGTGTGAGTTCCGCGTCTCGCAATGGCTTGCCACTGGCAGCGTCGCGAATGAAGCCTGCCACGATCCCCACGCTGTCAGAGCGCTTGACGGAGGGACATAGTCGCTCCCAGAGCGAGCTCGCCGAGGCTATGGCGATTCCCGCCGTCGCGGTATGGCCCAGGCGGAGTGTCGCCGTTTGCTTTGGCGGCACGAACCCAAGGCTATCGAGAAACTCGCGTGCAAAAGATATCTCGTAAGTATCCTCGGCCAGTCCATGAAACCAGAAGCGGCCCCTCTCGTCGGTTCTGGTCTCGTAGCTCGTTCCCAGCAGAACGATCCTGACCCCGGGAACCGGTGCCGCGGTTGCCAGGTCGACCACTTTGCCAACCAATGAGGTAGCCAGACCGCGCTCGATCGGTTTACCATCCAAGGTCTGAATCTCTCTGACCCAGCCGCCCATCTCCTTGATGGCAGCCAGGTAGGCCTCGGACGTGAAATCGCTGAACTGAGCCTGGCGCACACCGAGAACTGGCATCCGAATCCACCACTTGCCGACGATCCAGGGACCGTCGGGCAAGCGCTCGAATTCAACCCGTCCGCCGAGATGCTTGCTGCGCGTTCGATTGGGAACCCGTGTGTATCCGTACTCCAGGAACTGCAGGCGGGCCGACTCTTGGTCGAGCCAGAGGACCCCCTCAATGTCGGGGACGGACCGCTTGGCTACCGGCCTGAACGCCAATCCGATGAGCATACGACCCGCCTCCACTCGTTGCTTCACCCAGAAGCAGTGCAGATTCGCGAACTGCTCCGAGAGCAGAATCCGTGCGTCCGGGCCGTAGTAGTAGTATTCGTGCTTGCCCGTCTGCTTGATGAAACCGGAAGTCACGAGTTCATCGATCGGCACCGTGCGAAACGGACTGCCTCTGTATATCCCCGACTGAGACCACCTCAGGCTATCCTGGGTTCTCAGTGAGCTCGGGTCCAACAATCTCTGGTATTGAACCAGTCGGTGGCGCAGAGTTCCCTGCTCCTCGGTCCATTCCACTGCGTAGAGCGCCTTCTGCGCCTCCTCCCACAAAGTGGCTGCGGCCAAGCTCGCCTCGCGCCGGATGTGACAGGCCTTGTCGCCCCTCACCACCACTGTAGGCAACGTGATCGATACAGCCCGAATGATGAAGTCGAACTCTACGGTTTGGCCTGCGGCAAGATCGATCGGCTGGGAGGTCCTGCTCTTTACCCCGATCACGGCTGACTTAAGCCTGTACCGGCCGGGGATCGGCGCCCTGAGCGTGAACTCGCCCCGCGCGCTCGTGAGGGTGCGGACGTTCAGTTCCGTGCTGTCACTCAACAGGATGACGAAGGCTCCGGCGATTGGACCGCCGGTTATCTCGTCGACCAGCCTGCCGTGTATGGTTTGTGAAGACAGCGGTCCCACCCACAGGAATTGAGCCAGCAGACCGGCGACGCCGGCCGCCACGTTTGACGCCCGTGTGAGTCTGCCGAATGCTTTCTCTAAGGGCCTCGTCTTGTCCACACCACTATTACCCCGCAACCGGAATCGATATCGCTGAATTCAGTAGGTACCTCGGACGGTCTGTAAACTTCGATTCCCTCGAGATCGTGAGGAAACAGCTCACGGTCTATGCCCTCTCCGAAGTCGACCGATCCCCATTTGGAGTTGTCGACCCACAGCATCGGCGGGCATGGGCTGCCCTTGATCCGAACCGTGAACTGTGCTTGTCCGTAGGGGGACGGTACGATCCTTACGCTCGGCACCAGTCGCAGCAGGCTCGTAAACTGGCTGGAAGCCCGCTTTTCGATGTCTTTGCGGGTAACGTAGTGCCCCAGACCCCTCTCGACGCGGTCGTAGAAGCCTCTGAGGGGGCCCGGAGCAAGCGGAAGCGAGTCGGCCGTGACTACTACAGCAGGCAATTCCGTGAGGCTCCAGAGCTGCATGTTGAGTTCCAGCGTCTGACCCTTTCTGACCGTAAAGGGGAGTCCGTTCAACGTGTTGTAACCGCGGGCATCCACTCGGAAGCTGTAGGTGCCGGATCTGGGTGTCCGAACGGAGTAGGCGCCCGTGGAATCGGCGATGGCGATCTTGACCACCGCCCCGCTTTGGGTCAGTAGTGCCACAGAGGCGTCGGGAATCGGCTTCCCGCTCGCGTGATCCAGCAGGCGCCCCTTGACGGTTTGAGCGTCGAGCAGGGTCGTCTGGCTCAGGCCCAGCGACGCCGCGGCCAAAAGCACGGTGACGAACGTCCGGCGTGGCGAGGGGTTGATACGCTGTGTCATGTTCGTGGTTCCTCAGAGGACATGCTGCAATCTCGCCGGGCTGGCCAGCCCGGTCAAACCGCTACTTCTCTAATGAATCCCCGCAGGGCAGCGATTGTTTCATCTGCCCGGTGTTGTTGGGGTACCCGAGTGCCCTGGGCTCTGACAGCCACCCCGCGCGGACCGTGCCGCATGGCAAGAGTGTTTCAGGAATCCAACACCCGGGTGGGTTGCCAAATGGAGCGTGACCGGGAGCTGACCATCCCTCTAGTGATTTCTCAAAAGAGTGATGTAAGTCACTGAAATTTAGTGTGTTGAAGCACCTTCAGCTATTGACAAGTGGTCCTCGTGGTCGCTATAGTAGGGGTCCGATTAGCCTAACTAAGGATATCAAAACTACAACCTCGGTCGCCGGGGCCCAGGCTGGCACATGGATCAGTGCGGTTTGAGATAAACCCCGAAAAATGCGTTAGTTGTCTGGCCTGTGTGCGGGTTTGCGCGGCCCAGGCGATTGCGATCGACGGCCCCGAGGTGCGGATCGTCGACGATGCTTGCATTAGATCGGGGAACTGCGTAGCCGAATGCCCTCACTCGGCGATCGACGCGGTAGGTGACCTGGATCGCGCGCTGGCCCTGGCTGAGGGTGGTGAGGCGGTTCTGATCCTGGCGGTGGAATCGGCGGCGCATTTTTACCCCCACACGCCGGAGCAGGTGGTGAACGCCTGTTATGAGGCGGGGTTTGCGGCGGTTCATCGGGGCGTGTTGGGTGACGAGCTCGTTGCGGGTGAGTATGCCAGGCTATGGGCCGACCCACATTGGGGTACCATGATCCGGTCGACCTGCCCGGTGGTGGTGGAGCGGATTCGGAGCGATTACCCGGAGTTGGTGCCGTATTTGGCTCCGGTCGAGACACCGCTGGCGGCGGAGGCGGAGTACCATCGGGCACTGTATGGGCAGGATGCGAAGTTGGTCTATGCCGGTGTCTGCCTGGCCGAGTCGGACGACCATGTGGATGCGGCGCTGACGTTCGACGAACTCGATGAACTGTTGGGTGTGTGCGGTGTGGACGTGGCCCGGCAGCCGTCGCATTACGAGCGGATGCCGGAGGTGAGGGAGAGGCACGTGAGCGCGGCCGGTGGTTTGCCGCTTGGATTGTTGGAGCACGAACATCAGGCTAGTCGCAGGTTCCGTAAGTTGCGGGGTTTAGGGGGATTGGGTGCGGTAGCTCGGGCGGTGGGGGTGGATAGGATGGACCTGGGATTCGTCGACATCCTACCGTGCGAAGGGTGTCTTGCCCACCCGTTAATGGGTCCGCCGGAGGAGCTCTTCTGGCGCAGGAGCGTGGTGGCCGAGACTGAACCGCGGAGATCGCCGACACCGGTGGCCGACCCGCGGGTGAGTGTCCGGATTGAGCGGGCGTTTCCGTTCATCCGCAACGGGCACAAGTGGAGTGCGGCGGAATTGGAAGGGGTGTTGGCGACCATCGGCACCGCTCCGGATGGTTCTCGGTGGGACTGTGGGGCGTGTGGATTCGCCACGTGTGCGGAGTTTGCCGCCGGGTTGTTGGACGGGCGTACTGCTCTTAGACAGTGTCCGCCGTATCAGGAGCGACGCGCCGAGGAGGCGGTCCGGTCTGCGGCCGTGGATGAGCTGACGGGCCTGGCAACGTACCGGATGTTGCGGTCGCGCTTGGAGCAGGAGGTAGCTCGAAGCGACCGTAGTGGCGAAGAGTTCTGGGTGATCTTTGTGGACCTGGATGAATTCAAGTCCATCAATGACATCTACGGGCACGACGCAGGCAACAGGGTGTTGGCGGGTGTGGGTAGTGAGCTGCAGCGCAGTGTCCGGAAGACCGACATGGCGGCGCGTTACGGTGGTGACGAGTTCGTGCTGATTCTGGTCAGAACGGATGTCGACGGTGCGCAGCGGGTGGCCGAGGCGGTACGGGACTCGGTGGAGGCGCTGGGGATGACGGAGGGATTTGGTGTTGGGGAGATCGGAGCCTCTATTGGGATTGCGTGCCACGACCCGAAGGTGGAGAAGATGCAAGACGTGCTGCGGGAGGCTGACAGGGCAATGTACAGGGCGAAGGCGCTGGGGGGGAACGTGGTGGTGTTGGCAGCGAGTGAAGGTACCAAGGGCACTAACGGAGATCAGGAGCGACGTTGAGTTTGTCTAAGCCAGACCCCAAGCCGGAGCCCAAGCCGGAACCGCCGCGGCCTGCAGCGAGCCACGTCGATGGTGAGGTTCGGAAGCCCGATCCATGGGGAGTCAAGCGGGCTGAGAACCTATTGCAGAGTTTGCAGGGTGTTCTGTCGGCCAGGGTTGTGGTATCCCCGGTTGGGGAGATCATCGAGGTGCATGTGCTGGCTGCAAGCGGCGGATCGGCGAAGCAGGTGGTTCGCAACGTGGAGAGCGCGTTGTTGGCTCATCTTGGTATCAAGGTCGATCACCGCAAGATCAGTGTCGCTCAGACGGCTGAGGTCAGGCCCATCGAGACGCTGGAGCGGGATGCGGTACGGCAGGAGGCGATGCGACGGGGTGTTGTGTACCGCAAGCTCGAGCGGATTCCCATGGGGGAGCATCGGATCCGTTTCGTGTTGACGCTCGAGATGAACGGCAGGGATGTGATTGGTGAAGAGGAGTCTGCCGACACGCCTCGGGCGAGGATACAGGCAGTGGCGCGGGCGGCAGTGGCGGCGCTGGACAGTGCGCTGCCGAGCGGGGTTTTCGAATTAGAGGGTGTCAAAGTGATCGATGCCTTTGACGAAGAACTGGTTGTGGTTGGTGTGCAGGTAGTGGATGGTCGCAACACGCGGCTGTTGACTGGCACTGCCGAGGCCGGGGAGTCGTCCGAGCAAGCTGCTGCGCTGGCGGTGCTGGACGCGACGAATCGGTGGTTTCAGTCGCGGCAGTAGTCGCGCTTACAACGGAGATTTGACCGGACCTCGTCCCTTGCGGGCGGGGTTTCGGGTCGGTGGGAATGTGGTTAGAGGGCCGGCTGTATCACTAGAACGCGAGGAGTGAAAGGGGGTGTCCCGAACGGAGATCTAGCCAAACCGCGAGCGGAGTGAATCGGTCAGCTGTATAGAGCGGAGCCTCGGGCATACTATAGCGAGGTGTGCCACTTTCCAAGCGGCTTTAGCCGCCCGAAAGGGGGTGACGCGAGATGCTAGACTCGATCGCTATTCTGTTGGGCGCGGTAACGAAACTTTT
>JBHHZE010000010.1:0-74203 GCA_046757925.1 Gemmatimonadales bacterium | reverse complement strand
GGTCTGCAAAACCTCTATTCGGCAGTTCGAATCTGCCCGGCGCCTCTTGACAATCAACGACTTACGAGATTTAGGAGACTGGCCTCTTTGTTCTGGGGTGTGTCGATCTTGACATTGGATTCGCCATCCCACGATCTGTAATCGACGCTCATCTTGACCAATTACACACGACAACAACGAAGAAGACACCGCCAACGACATACTGGCACATTATTGTTCGTGAGATGGGAGAAGGACGGTATGAGTTGAGCCTACCCAGGTCGGACCGTAATCTGTCGTTGGACGAATTTATCATCACGATCGGCTAGTAGAGATGGGGAAGCGCGACGGTTTCGATCTATTCGTTGGACCGACAAAGGTGGGTTCTTTCCAGACGTCTCTCCAGGATGACGGAACCAGAGAGATGTACACTCACCTCGCCGACGGAAGTCATCTTCATCTGGGTGCTGAAGAGATTGACGGTGTAATCGGAAGAAGTTTTGGACGAGCAAGTCATATCACGAGTACGGGAAAGGTCTATGCCGGAGATGGGGTGGTACGTGAAACCCGTAGCACGGAAAACATAGCGAGATTTGTCGTCGAGCCGACGGCTGACGGACTCGTTCGAGCATCTTTCACCCAAGGAGGTTTCAAGACCGATCCGGTGGAGACCACGGGACTGAATCCGTCAAGAGTATCAAGAATCTTACCGTGGGATGAGACGTGGAAGAGGGTTGAGTACGGAATCGGGTTATACGACGTTAACTCGGAGCTGGCGTCTGGATCATCCCAAGTTGCCCTACAATACTCAAGCGAATCGACCGGATTCGGTGTCAGTCTCACCGTCCGATCCATCGATACGTTGAGTACCTAGGAATTGAACGTTTCATAGTACGTTGAAAGCGTTTTCCGCTTGTCGAGTCTGTCATAGTACACCTGTAACATCGACGTCTGTCGGTGACGGGTATACGCTCTCACTTGCAACAAATTCAATCCCGAGTCGATGAGTTTGAAGTAAACGCTTTTCGGTACCCGTGAACGTTGGTCGTTATGCCAAGGGTACGGTGAACTTGAGTTACGATTCTCCAGATCATGTTTGACGAGAGTGATCGACCGGTTCGTGGAGAGGGGAACAACCAACCGGATTTTAGATTCGCTTCTCTCAGGTAGTGGAGTAGGAGTTGGACCATTTGAGGGTGTAGGGCCGCAACACCCAGCGCCACTACAGTTGGTTCTGGAGAAGTAGCTTCTGCCACTGACAGCGACCTTGAGACGCTAGAGAGCGAACTCCGCGAGGCGCTTGCAGGGGAACTGCGCCGGGCCGCTATGGTGCACTCGAAGAAGCGGCGCAAATGGCACGTGATATTCAGCGGACAGACGATTGGAAAAGGCTGCTCAAGCGAACGCTAGACCGGGTAGCGGACCCCGCGGACGAAGGCGACTTGCTCTCTAGACTCGGCCCCGTCTGGCGCGCTTGGTCATGTTGGAAGATGCATTAGACGAACGGGCTGGTCATGGGGAAGTGAGCGTAAGCGGAACGTCGCGTGGGAAAGGAGGATGATGCCTTGGTGTAAGCCCGTCCTCAGTGAGTGCTTCACGGCAACGCCTCTGCTGTGGAGCAGTGATGCCTAGGGACGGGCCGCGGACACGAGAAGGTCCATGGCTTCGCACAGTTGCTCGTCGGAGAGATACGGTGCGGGCCCAAGCCTCAGGATGTCGCCTCGATTGTCCGCGAGCACACCGCCCTGCCCTAGATGCTGCCGGATCGATTCTGCCAGGGGTGACCGGAGCGCCAGAAATCCGCCGACCTCGCTGAGATCAACGCTCTTGTCTCGAGATATAATTGCTTCGTCGAGATCTGCGTCATCGAACGATTGAGCCAATAATCCGACCTGGTGTTGGCTCACCTGTCGCAGGAATCCGGGCGTCAACTGCTCACGCTCGAAGAAGTCGAACACCTCGCTTGCACGGTAATGGCTCGTGGGGTCATAGGTTGCTCCGGCAAACCGGTCCGCGCCGTCGGCGTATTGAACCAGCTTGCCGGCCTCGGTCTCGCTCATGCTGCCGAACTCGCCGAACCAGCCGGTAATGACAGGACGCATCTTGCAACAGGGGGGGATGCGCAGGAAACAATTTCCCTCACCCAGCTGACAGTACTTGTATCCTCCACCAACGACGAACGCGTCGCCGAGTTGCTCGTTCCGTAGAGAAAATGGCACGACATTCAGCGCGTGGTATGCGTCTACGAGAAGTCGAGTACCGGTGCTCTGACACTTGGTCAACAAAGCTCCCAAACCGGGCACGATGTGAGCGTTTTGAAAGAGCACCGATGACACGATTACCGCCGCGGTCTTGTCATCGACAGTGTGGGCAAGCCTCTCGGCCAACGTGCTGGCCGGTAGTGCGGTTACCTTCTCCACCTCAATGGTTTCCTCGGCCAAACGATCGAGTTGACGTCTCACCGTGTGGAACTCGCCGTCGGTCGTGACGATCCTCGGCCGCTTTCGGAGAGGCAAGGCGGACAGGAACCGCACTATCAATTCGTGCGTGTTCTGCCCGAGCGCGATGTGCCCGTCCTCGTCATCGAGTAACTTGGCGAACCCGTCTCGAACCCGGTCGGCTTTGGCAAACGCACGATCCCACTTCTCGTCAGCGTACTCTGCCGCGTCGAGCCACGCCAGTTGCTGTCCTTCGAAGCCGCAGTCGGGCCAGCTCTGGTGTGAGTGACCCGTGAGCCGCAATGTTTCTGCAACACGGAACCGACTGTAATGGGGCGCAAGTGCATTTGGAGTCCTGTACAGCTGAGACGGCTCGATCACGGCGTCATAACTCTGTTCTGATGGCCCAGAGATCTGGGAACGCGGGCTTGAATAACGTGGTCTTGAGGTATGCAGCGCCGTCGGACCCGCCCGTGCCCCGCTTCGTTCCGATAGTCCGCTGCACCATCTTGACGTGGCGGTAGCGCCACTCCTGGATCCCCTCGTCAAGATCCACCAACCGTTCGCACAGCTGTGTGGTTGCGGGATCGTTGCGGTAGATGTCGATCAGTTGCTGCTGAACGAGCTGAGATGGCTCGGTGGGTTCCGTAGGATCGGCGGCGAGTGCCTCGGCCGGCATGTCATATTCGTTGTTCGAGAGATATCTCAAGAACGTCAGCCAGAGAGATGGGTTGCGATATCGAGAGTCGAGACGCCGACGCTCAGGTGAACCCTCCGGAAATCTCGCGATAGCCTGAACGTCCTTGAGGCCAAGTACGAACTCCAGCTCGCGGAACTGGCACGACTGAAAGCCGCTGCCCGATTCCAGCCGCTCTCGAAAGGAGAGGAAATCGAGCGGCGTCATCGTCTCTAGGATATCCAATTGTGCCACCAGCACCTTGAGGATTGTCAGCACCCGTTTCATGGTATGCAACACCGGCGGCGTGTCACCCGCTTCCAAGCGCTCCATTATGTAGTCTAGTTCGTGGAGCATTTCCTTGAACCAGAGTTCGTAAACCTGGTGAACGATGATGAACAGCAACTCGTCGTGTTCGGGACCATCGGACCGGGGACGTTGGAGCGATAGGAGTTCGTCTAGTTGTAAGTAGCTGGAGTATGTGAGCGGCATGACTGCGTCCGTTGGTGGCTGTGTGAAATGTGGGAGATCCTTTACTTGAAGCGCGGAGCATATTCGTTCAATGTCGAGTATTGGTCGGGCCAAGGAAGTTCGTATCCCAACTCGTAAGCGGCATGGCGGGTCCAATACGGGTCCCACAAGTGAGCCCGCGCCATCACGCACAGATCGGCCCGGCCCGCCGCCAGAATGCTATTCACGTCCTCGTACGATGATATATTGCCGACCGCCATCGTGGGTATCCCCACCTCATGTCTGATGAGATCGCTGAACGGTGTCTGGAACTGTCGTCCGTAGGCTGGTTTGGCATAGGGCACCGTTTGTCCGGCAGATACGTCGATTATGTCGCACCCATGCTCTTTGAGCTGCCGTGCCACCTCGACCGCATCCTCGGGCGCCGTCCCGTCCGGTGTCCAGTCGACCGCCGAGATCCGGACCGAGATAGGCTTGTGCTCGGGCCAGTTCGAGCGGACCCCGTCGAATACCTCTAGGGGAAACCTCAAGCGGGATGATAGTTCACCGCCGTACTCGTCCGTGCGGATGTTAGTGAGTGGAGAGATGAAGCTGGCAAGTAGATAGCCGTGCGCGAAATGAATCTCCAACATGTCGAAGCCGGCTTCGTCTGCCATCGCAGCCGAGCGAATGAACGCATCCCTAGCTTCGTCCATGTCAGCTCGCGTCATTTCCTTCGGTACCTGGCTGTGATCGAGATAGGGAATGGCCGAAGGTGCCATGATGGGCCAACTCCCGTCGCGGAGTGGCTCGTCCATGCCCTCCCACATTAGGCGAGTGGAGCCCTTTCTTCCGGCATGCCCCAATTGCAGGGCAATCTTGGCATCGCTGTATTCGTGGACGAAATCGGTGATGCGCTTCCACTGCTCGGCATGCTGCGAGTTGTACATGCCGGCACATCCTGGTGAAATGCGTGCATCCGCGCTGACGTCCGTCATCTCCGTGATCACCAGTCCGGCGCCACCGAGTGCACGGCTGCCCAGGTGAACCAGATGCCAGTCATTTGGAGTTCCCTCTTGCGCGCTGTACTGACACATAGGAGACACGACCACTCGGTTGGCGAGTCGCATTTCGCGTAGCTCGAAGGGAGTGAAAAGCGGTGGCGGCGCAGGGTCTGGTTGCTTCTCGTAATATCCTCGCTCAGTCGCTTGCGCGGCAAACCACGTATCCACCTGGTCGATGAACTTGGGGTCTCTAATCCGGAGATTTTCATGTGTTACCCGCAAGCTTCGGGTCAGCAAGTTGAATGCGAACTGTGTGGGCTCGAGCTCCATGTACCGTTCTGTGTTCTCAAACCACTGCAGGCTCACATCCGCCGCTCGCTGGAGGCTTTCTACCACGGGTCGTCTTTCTTCTTCGTAGCGCACCAATGCGGCTGAAACGTCATTCTCTGAGTTGAGTGCGGTTGAGAGTGCGATGCAATCTTCCATTGCGAGTTTCGTTCCCGATCCGACGGAGAAGTGGGCTGTGTGCGCAGCATCTCCCAAGAGAACGATGTTTTTGTGGGACCACTTTTCATTTTTGACTGTGGGGAAGTTCCGCCAGATAGACTTATTCTTCAACAGGTGGTGCCCCTCCAGTTCCGCTGCGAACAACTCTTCGCAGAATGCGATGGTGCGGTCTTCTTCTTCCTCCCCCAACCCGGTCGCACGCCATGTATCTTCGGTGGCCTCGACAATGAATGTCGAATGTCCTGGCTCGTACTGATAGGCATGAACTCGCCATAGACCGTGCTTGTCGCGTTTGAAATAGAAGGTGAAAGCCTTGAACGAGCGTGTGCTACCGAGCCACACGAACTTGTTTGGCCGCCAGTCAATACTCGGGCGGAACGCGCTGGCGTACTTGGCGCGTACGATGCTGCTGAAGCCGTCTGCCGCTACTACCAGGTCGGCGTCTTTGTAGTCGTCCGGATCTTGTACTTCTGTTTCGAACTCGAGGTTCACGCCGAGTTGGTCGCAACGTCCCGCTAGAATGGCGAGGAGTTTCTGCCGCGACATGCCACTGAAGCCGTGGCCGGTAGACGTGATCAGATGCCCGTGGTAGTGAATGTCGACATCGTCCCACCGTGCTGCCTGTCGCATCATCTCGTCGTGCGTCTGTGGGTCGGCGGCAGCCAAGTTGTCTTGAGTGGCGTCGGAGAACACTACGCCGAAGCCGAATGTGTCATCCAGCCGATTTCGTTCAACGACTGTGATGTCGTAGTAGCGGTGTGCCTGCTTCATCAAGAGGGCGAAGTAAAGGCCGGCCGGACCTCCGCCGATACATACGATCCTCATTGTAGGGTACTCGCCGGCGCCGGACGTAGGCCGTGGGTCCTAGGCGCTGTTAGGCGCCGCTTACCGCCATCCGTCAGTGTGATGTGGGCTTCGTCCAGATCGACGCGATCCCACAGCTTGCATGTAACTTTCTTGTGCACCTGATCGAGTCCCTCACAGTAGTTGGTGAACGTACACCGGCGGATTTCGTTACCTCTTCCGAGCTTGATCTTGAGGAACCAATCGGGATCGGCCAGAGTCTGTCTGGCGGCCGCAACGATATCTGCCTCGCCACGCCCGAGTACACGCTCTGCCTGATCCAAAGTGCAGATGCCACCGGATACCACTACCGGCGTATCGTGTCCCGCCTGGTGTATGGCTCTACGCACGGTCGCGGCGGCGGCTATGTTGCGGCCAAACGGGCCGGCCGCGTCGGATCGAACCGTAGGCATACACTCGTATCCACTGCGACCCGTGTAGGGATACGCCGCCCATCCGACCTTCGGTTGCTTGGCATCTTCGAATTTGCCGCCACGTGAGAGGGAAAGGTAGTGGATTCCCGCCCTGGCGAACTCGACACCGAAGAACGCGGCATCGTCGACGGTACTGCCGCCCGGGATGCATTCTTCCGTCAAGTAACGGCATCCAACGACAAACTCGGCGGACACGGAGGCCTTGACGGCATGATATACCTCGAGTGGCAACCGAACCCGGTTGGCCTTAGATCCCCCGTAGCCGTCGGTCCGATCGTTCAGGGCCGATAGAAACGAAGCCATAGTGTAGGCGTGGGCGTAGTGCAGCTCGACGCCGTCGAATCCGGCTCGCTCGGCCCGTTGGGCCGCCGCCGCGAATATCTCGGGCAGCATATTGGGAAGCTCGCGGATATGTGGCTTGTAGAGGTCAGTGATTCGTTCCCTATAACCGAACTCGAGCGCTTCCAATTCGCGCGGTGTGAGAACCTCGGAAAGCTCGCCATGGGACATCGACAGCAGCTTGCGTCGAATCTGGTTGTCTGATCCACGCACGAGACGCCGATGCTCGTCGGTTATCTCTAGATACTTCTCCAGAAAGTGCTCGCGCCGCGGCCGTTTCCTGATTATCTGGAAGTCGATGATCTGAATAAAAAGCTTGGTTCGGCCGCGACTGGCGGAACGTATGGTATCGGCTAGCCGCTTCAAGCCGGGTATGAAACGGTCGTGGCCGATTCTCAGTAATGGCCCACTTCGTATGTCACGTACTCCGGTCGCTTCGACGACGATCGCACCAGGCTGTCCCTCTGCCATGCGCTCGTACCAGTCGAGGATGTCCTGCGTCACGTAGCCTTCGTCGGTGGCCCGCCACGGTACCATGGCGGGAACCCATGTGCGTTCGGCCAAGTTCAACCGACCGATACGGATTGGTTGGAACCACCTGAGGTTGGCTGCCTCTTGCTCGGTTGGCCAACGCTGTTCAGGTATCGAGTGTTTGACTGGGCTCGCTGGGTGCCACATCTGCAAGTAAGTGTCGTGCGATGATCAGCTGCTGAATCTCCGTGGTCCCTTCGTAGATGCGGAGTGCGCGTACGGAGCGGTAAAGTCGATCGACCGGGCTGTTGGCCAACACGCCCCGTCCCCCCAGAATCTGCACCGCTTCGTCAACGATTCGTTGGGCCGCCTCGGTCGCGAAGGACTTGGCCATTGACGCCTCTACAGTGACCCTGTCGGCCCCATGATCCTTCTCGAACGCGGCACGGTAAACCAGTAAGCGGGCGGCGGTCAGGTCAGTAGCCATGCGGGCCAGCTTTGCCTGCACCAGTTGAAACTCGCCCAGAGCCTTGCCGAACTGGTGACGGGTCACTGCGTGGTGCAGTCCCTCGTCCAGGGCACGCTCGGCGAGCCCGCAGGCGGCCGCACCCACGGTCGCTCTCAGGCGATCCAGCGTTGCCAACCCGATCTTCAAGCCGCCGCCTTCGCTGCCCAGCATGCAGTCGGCCGGAATGCGGCAGTCGCGAAACGCTATTTCACCGATGGGATGTGACTCGCTCATGATTTGGGGTCCCACGAATTCCAGTCCTGAAGAGTCGGCTGCAATCAGGAAACATGAGATACCTTTGCGACCTTTGGTTGGATCGGTTGACGCGAAAACGATGTAGAAGTCAGCGATGCCCGCATTGGAGATGAACGTCTTATCCCCGTTCAACACGTAGTGGTCGCCGTCACGCGTAGCCACGGTCGCAAGGGCGGCAACGTCGGACCCTGCCCCGGGCTCCGTCATCGCAAACGCTGCCATTACCTCACCGGCTAGAGCCTTGGGCAGCAAGTGAGCTTGGAGCTCCGAGTGCTCTGCCAGCAGCAACGGTGTAATCCCGAGGGCTTGCAAAGCGAAGACCGCATCCGCCAGAGGTGATACTACGGCTAGGGCCTCCCGTATGAGACAACAAGCCCGGAGGTCTTGCTCCCCGATCGGCGCAAACCATCCCGCACCTCCCATGCTGGTCAGCAGCTCACGGGCCTGCTTCCTCGCGGCCGCGTCGTCTAATGGATGTGGGAACCGTGCAATGTCGTTGGCCGCGAACGCTGCTATCCGCTCTGCCAGTGTTAAATGACTGTTCTCGAGAAATGCCCGTACCGCATTCGTGTCTGGCATAGAACTGTCAGACGAACCTTGGATTCCGCTTAGCCACGAATGCTTCGTAGGACTCTCGGAAGTTGGGACTCAGCATGCAGCCTGCTTGAGCCTGGGCCTCGGCGTCCAGTGCCGCAGCCAGGTCCATCGAGGCTTCCTGGTTGAGTGATTCCTTGGTAACGCCGAGTGCGAACGACGGGCCCCGGGCCAGTTCCTCGGCGAACTCCCGAGCTTCGGTGGCCAGGGCATCTTGTGCCACAACGCGATTGTAGAGGCCGATACGGAACGCCTCCGCCGCGTCGATGAACCCACCGGTCATCAGCAACTCACTCGCCCGGCCAAAACCTACGATGCGGGGTAGGAGCCAAGCGGCTCCCATGTCCGCCCCGGAGAGGCCCACGCGAGTGAAGAGAAATGCAATCTTCGCCGACTCGGCCGCTATCCGCACGTCGCTCGCCGTGGCGATCACGGCGCCCGCGCCGGCTACGGTGCCGTTCAGGGCGGCCACTACCGGACGCCGGCACTGGCGGATCGCAAGGATCAGGTCGCAGGTCATCCGGGTGAATTCCAGAAGACCCTCGTAGTCCCGCTCGAATAGAGCGCCGATGATGTCCTCGACATCTCCGCCGGAGCAGAACGCCCGTCCGGCCCCAGTGATAACGATCGCGCGGACGCCAACTTCCGTGTCCAGCTGACGGAACGTCTCACGCAGCTCACCGTAGATATCGAATGTCAGCGCGTTGAGCCGATCAGGCCGGTTGAGGGTTATTGTGGCAACGGAGGTGTTCGTGTCATGCTCGTAGAGAAACGTCCTCGGTTCGAGAGACATTATGAAGATTCTCCTCTATCACGTGGGATGACTGCGGTCGCCTCGATTTCCACAATGGCATTTGGTTCCAATAGGCCCTTGACTTGCACCAGAGCCATGGCGGGGAAGTGTCTACCCATGAGATTCCGATATGCCTCGCCCAGTGGCTTCAAGGACGACTTGTATGCGTCCAGGTCGGTAACGTAGATCGTGAGTCTCCCGATGTGGTTCGCTTGGCCACCGGCACCGCCGACGACGGCCAAGACATTCTCCAGCGCACGTTTGAATTGTTCTATAAAACCTTCCTCCACCACTAGTCCACTGGCGTCGCTCGCTACCTGGCCGGCCACGAACAGTATCCTCCCGTCGGCTGGAGCGAGCATGCCGTTGTTCCAACCTCGGGGAGCGCCCAGCGATTCGGGATTGATGATCTCGAACGTCATGCCAGTAGACCGCCGCCGTCCATGACAATAGCCTGCCCATTCACACCCTTGGCCTGGGAACTGCACAACCACAACACCAAGCCGGCGACCTCATCGGGTGCGATGAGACGGTGCTGAGGCGAGGTATCCAAAATGGTCGCGAGCGCGTCGTCCGGAGACATTCCTGTTTTTGAAGTTATCCGCTCAATGGATTGGCGAGTCATGTCGGTATCGACGTAGCCTGGGCAGATCGCGTTCACGGTGACATCGTGATCAGTCACCTCTGCCGCCACCGAACGGGTGAATCCAACGACCGCGTGCTTGGACGCGCTGTAGGCTGCGATGTACTTCGCTCCCGTAACTCCGGCCACAGAGGCGATATTGACCACACGCCCCCACCCTCGGGTCAGCATTTTCGGCAGAAAGGCCTGGGTACACAAGAAGGTGCCGGTCGCGTTGATCGCCATTAGGCGGTTCCACTCTTCGAGCGTCTGCGTTCGCAACGGTGCCGACGAGGCTATGCCGGCGTTGTTCACCAGGATATCAATGTGATCGAGGTAGCTATAGGCAGCGCGGGCCATCTCAGTTACACTCGTTTGATCAGAGACATCGCATCGAACCGCCCACGCATCATGTCCTGCACAACGTAATTCCTCGACCAGTCCATCTAGCTGGCTCTGAGTTCGAGCTGTGACCACAACTCGGCATCCAGCGGTGGTGAGTGCACGTGCCACGTCGGCACCGATCCCGCGGCCACCGCCTGTAACCACCGCGGTTCTATGTTGTAGCGGTCTATCCACCGCCATCAGCGTTCCTCATATCTGTTACGGTTTCCAGTATCGCCTCCCGGAGAATAGCTCCGAGCGTTTCGATCGTGTCTCGGCCTTCTTCCGGAGAAGCATCGGCGGGGCGCCCAAAATATGCCAAGTGTCCACCGGCTTCCTCGAATGTAGTCTTTCCCTCGCGGATTGCCGCGGAAAGGGAAGAGGGATTGGGCGTGAGATCCATTCTGATCTTATCCTGTACCAGTTCGGGGCGCTCAGCCAGCACCACCGATGTCTCGTATTGCCCGGCATGACAGGCTCCGCTCCTGAACTCTTCCGTGAGGCGTGATGCCCAGGGCTTCCTTGTAATATCGGGGAATACGACTTTCATGGGCGTCTCCATGCGCACTTGCTCCGCCGCGACGTTCAGAGATTCGATGTGCAGCGGGTCCAAATGAGAATTCGCGATCGCGAGGACCCGTATGCCGTGCTCGGCCAGACTATTGGCGATCCCACGAATGGTGGCTGAAACTGCGTCGGGGTCCAGCGATATCGTACCTGGAAAGTTGGCACCGAATTGGGCGGCACTGTACATGAGAGCGGGGAGGATCAAGGGTTCGTAGCCAATGGCTGCCAGCTGCTCGGCAGCAGTTCGGGCCATTGCCTCGGAAATGATCACGTCTGTCCCCAGCGGCAAATGCGGACCGTGAGCCTCGATGGCTCCGGCTGGGAGCAGAGCAATTGTACGGGAACGATCCAAATCTCGGATCTCGCACCAGCTCGAGTCGAATAGACTTAGAACCCTCATCGGGCGAGATTATGTGCCATGTTCAGATATTGACCAATTCTCCATTGAATGAGCATCATTGCACGCATGAGCTTTCAGCCACCCGAAGAATTTAATATTGCTGAGTACTTCCTGGACGCTAGAATCCGTGACGGGATGGGTCACAGACCAGCCATCCATACCGGAGGCAACACTCTTACTTATCAGGAAATCCACCAACTCGCCAACAAATTCGGCAATCTGCTCCGAGATTCAGGTGTGATGCCGGAACAGCGGGTCATGATTGCCCTTCCCGATGCCCCGGAATTTGTCGCGGCTCTATTTGGCACTCTGAAGATCGGGGCGGTTGTGGTAATGGTCAATCCGGACCTCGGCGAAGATGCGGTACGCCACTTCTACAGATACACTCGTGCACGAGTTGCGGTGGTTCACCGGGATAAACGTTCCACCTTCGAATCAGCGGCTCGTGCCGCTCATGACCTGGCAGCACTTCTCGTCGTGGGAGATTCGGAGTTGGATAGTCGTATAGCAAGGGCTTCAGACCACATTGAAACGTACCGGACCCATCGGGACGATGCAGCGGTGTGGCTCTTCTCCGGCGGTACGACAGGCCGTCCGAAGGGTGTCGTGCAGACTCACCTCTCTTTTGCGAACACTACCGAGTGCTACGCCAAGCAGGTCATACATTACACCCAGGATGATGTTACACTCTCGGTTCCCAAGTTGTACTTCGGCTATGCGACTGGTTCTAACTTGTTGTTCCCGTTCTCGGTAGGAGCAGCGGCGGTGCTTTTCCCCGAACGCTGCACCGCCGAGGTCCTGTTCGCGAAGATTGCGGAACATCGTCCCACGATCTTGATCAACGTTCCAACAATGATCAATCAGATGGTATGTCACCCTGCGGCCGGCACGAGCGACTTATCGTCGCTCCGCGTCGTCACTTCGGCTGGAGAGGCCTTGCCGGTAGAGTTGTATACCCGCTGGAAAGAAATGTTTGGTGTGGAGGTGCTCGACGGACTGGGTACGGCCGAGATGTGGCACATATTTCTGTCCAACCGGATCGGCGACGTCAAACCCGGTACTTTGGGTAAGGCCGTTCCAGGTTTTGAAGTAAGAGTCTGTGACGAATCCGGGAATGAGCTCGGAAACGGGGAGATTGGATGGCTTTGGGTGAAGGGAGAATCGAGGGCGATCGGCTATTGGCAGCAGATGGCAAAGAGCAAACAGGCGTTTCGTGGTGAGTGGTATGTTTCGGGAGATATGGTATGTCGCGACGCGGATGGATATTTCACGTACTGTGGTCGCGGCGACGACATGCTAAAGGTGGCTGGTAAGTGGCTCTCACCCCAGGAGGTCGAAGAGTGCTTGCTCTCGCATCCGGCGGTGAGAGAAGTAGCCGTAGTAGGTGTAGTCAACGACCGCGGTCTCACCAAGCCCCATGCGTTTGTAGTTGCGACCGAAAAGAGCGCAGATTTGGAAGACGAATTACGCGAGTTCTGTAGGAACCACCTAGAGCCGTACAAGCACCCACGAAAGGTCGTCTTCATGGAAACATTGCCAAAGACCCATCTAGGGAAGATCGACAGAGGTAGGTTGAGAAAGGAAGGACTTTCCGGATGAAGCATGAATCTGTGTGGTCAAGCCACTCAACCGGCTGTGGCGGCCGACGTCTGGTGCGTGGCCTGGCGGTAGTCGCGAGCGTGACTCTCGCAGCGTCCTGCACGTCGCGTCAAGACGACTCCCAAACCGAAGTAAGAGAGCCGTCGGCGAACGGGGTGCGGCTCTACGTGGTTGACCGATACGAGGGTGTGTTCCGGCTCGATCCTGCAACACTGGGACCTTTGGATACGGTGGACACGGGTCCCAGGCCCCATGGAGTCGTCGCGTCTCCCGATGGAAGTACGATGTACATCACCGTCGAGACGAGTGGGGAACTTCTAAAGGTCGATGTTGCTACCGACGAAATAGTTGATCGCGTAAGAGTTGGCAACGTTCCCAACGAGCCCACGTTGAGCCAAGACGGCAAGTACGCGTTCGTTCCGCTACGGGCCGGTGATAGCGTGGCAGTGGTAGATGTATATGCAATGAAAGTAGTGAAGCTGCTGGCTGCCGGAAGGGGCGAGCACAACGCATACACCTCCGCCAATGGTGAGCGCGTTTACGTGACGTCCATGGGCGATTCCTTGATCTCTGTGATCGATCCGGTCTCGATGGAAATTCTGCGCAAGATTCCCGTGGGAGGCATTCCGAGGCCGGTAGCCATAACGCACGATGAATCCCTGGCCTACCTGGCCTTGTCGGGTTTGACAGGATTCGTAACCCTGGACCTTCGGACAGACGAAATCGTGCACAAGGTCGAGCTGCCGCAACCTCCCGACACGCCTGTACCTCCGTTGGATACTTATACCCACGGAATGCTACTCACGCCCGACGAAGGCGAACTCTGGGTAGCTGCCTACGCGACCGGCAAGGTATACGGCTTCCTAGTACCCGACCTTACGCAGCTTGCCGAGATACCCGTGGGGGGAGGACCGCACTGGTTCACCCTGCATCCGGACGGGGAACCACTGTACGTGAGCTTGGAGCGCGGAGGTGCCGTCGCGGCCATTCACCGGGGTATCAGAGAGGTGATCAGAAGGAGGAAAGTTGGACGTGCACCTACCCGCATCTTGGCGTTTCGGACGAGCGTAGACGACAGGTGATGCGGGCATCGGATCTTCCTCTCTACTACAATGCCGCGGACATACTGGAGCGGAATCTAGCTGAGCGATCAGACAAGATAGCCCTCTATAGCGACGGCCGTTCGGTGACCTTCGGCGAGATATCCCGGGAAGTCAATCGAGTCGGTAACGCTCTGAAGAAACTGGATGTCCGGATGGGTGAGTGTGTCGGCATCCTGGCGCCCGATAGCATTGAGTGGGTCTCGTGCTTCTTTGGTGTTCTAAAGATCGGTGCAGTGGCCCTCGGCATGAACACGCTGCTCAAACCACACGATTTTCGGTTCATGTTGGAAGACGCGCGCGTACGGGTCCTTTTCATTCATCGTGACTTGCTCGGTGCAATTGAGCCGATATTGCCGGAACTCGTGCATCTCGAACACATTGTCGTAATCGGGAGTCAGATGGGTGGCTCCTATCGGCGATACGATGAGTTGATAGCTGGGGAATCGCCTGCTCTCGATTGTGCAAAGACCCATCGTGAAGATTTTGGTACCCTCAATTATTCCAGCGGCACCACCGGTACACCGAAGGGAATCTTCCACTCTCACAAAGATTATGCGCTGACGGCGGAACTGTGGGGTTTGGGAGTCCTGGGACTACGGACGGATGACCGGACATTCTCCAATGCCAAATTGTTCTTCGTCTATGGCCTGGGAGGTAACCTACTTTTCCCCTGGTACGTCGGAGCAAATGCCGTACTGCATCCCGGTTCAGCTAGGGATGCCGCCCGTGTCTTGAGGGTGATCGACGAGTTCAAGCCAACCGTAGTATTGAATGCGCCCACGGGCTATGCCGCAGCGTTGGCCGTGCCGGGACTGGCAGACGAGTACGATCTGTCGTCCGTACGTCTCTGCGTATCTGCGGGAGAGGCATTACCGCCGAGTATCTGGCATGAATGGAAGGAGAAGACCGGGATCACGATAATCGACGGGATCGGGTCCACCGAGAACTTCCACGTTTTCATCTCCAACAGGCCCGACGAGGTACGTCCTGGCAGCAGCGGTAAGCCGGTGCCAGGCTACGAAGTGCGAATCGTGGACGACGACGGCGCTCCGGTAACGATTGGCCAGGTGGGGAATCTCATGGTCAAGGGTGAAACTGCGGCGACCGGATACCTGCATGAATACGAGCGTAGCCGACAGACGTTCCAGGGCGAGTGGCTACACACCGGTGACAAGTACTATCAAGACGCCGATGGGTTCTTCTGGCATGCAGGGCGCTCGGATGACATGCTGAAAGTAGGAGGGATTTGGGTATCGCCCGTTGAGGTCGAGAGCGCGCTCATCTCCCACCCGAACGTCTTGGAATGCGCGGTGACGGGCGTACGAGACCGATCCGACCTGGTCAAGCCCAAGGCATGGGTCGTATTGACAAGGGGTATCGAACCATCGGAGAATCTCGCCCAGGCATTGATCGCACACTGCACGCAGGAGATCGCTGCATTCAAGCGACCTAGGTGGGTGCAGTTTGTCGACGAGTTGCCGAAGACGGCAACGGGGAAGATTCAGCGGTTCAAGTTACGGCAGTTGGGTGATGGCGGCGCTGATGTCCCGTCGTAATGCGCCTCATGCGGTGACCGAACGGTGTGAAGCAATACTCGCCGCGGCACCGGTCGGGCCAGGTGACGGAGAAGTCATAGGACACTCGCGCGAAGGCCGAGCAATTTGCGCGTTTCGGTTTGGCGGCGGACCAATACGCGTGAGCCTACTGGCGGGCTGTCATGCTGACGAGCCGGTTGGGCCGAAATTGCTCCGACACTTTTGCGGATATCTGTCCTCACTCCCGAAGGACGACGCTCTCGTCGAGCGATACGAGTGGTGGATCGTTCCACACATCAATCCAGATGGAGAGTGTAGGAATCAGGTATGGTACCAGCCCGATGACACCGAGTATGATCTGGTCAAGTACCTGTCCGGCGTGGTCCGGGAGCTGCCGGGGGACGATATCGAATTCGGGTTCCCTCGGCGTGAAGACGATGTCGACGTTCGTCCTGAGAATCGAGCCGCATATGATTGGTGGCGCGGGGCGAACGGGCAGTTCGATCTCCACATCTCGCTCCACGGAACGGGCTTTGCCGCCGGACCCTGGTTTCTTATTGAGGAAGCGTGGTCCGATCGGTGCGATCTTTTGAAGAAACTCTGTACAGCACGGGTGGAGGAATTAGGGTACACGTTGCACGATGTCGAACGGCTGGGCGAGAAAGGGTTCTTTCGCTTGGGGAGAGGGTTTTGCACACGTCCGGACTCTCGATACATGAGACAATACTTTGTCGATCGGGGAGACGAGAGTACTGCACAACTCTTCCGACCAAGTTCGATGGAGATCATGCGTTCTCTAGGTGGTGACCCGCTTACACTCGTTTCGGAAATGCCACTGTTTATCACTCCAGGAGTCGGTGAGACCTTGGGCCCTCCGGATCCGGTGGCGCAAGAGTTCAAGGCGGCCATCGGTAGGTGGAAGGTAGGTCTTCTACAGGATATGCCGGGAGATTCGGTGGCGCGGGAAGCGGCAGGGCTGGGCTTGCGTGCAATGCCGGTGCCGGATCAAATGATGCTTCAGCTCACCCTCATGGGTGCGGGGATCTTGCAAGTCGAGTTGGCACGGACGAATGCGTAATGGTGGCCGGGTGGGGCGGAAGTCCCCAGGTCTGAGCAGTTGCCATGAGCAGTCCAACCGGCGCCGGTACCGGATATACACCCGGCCTACCACAGGAGCCGAAGCCGCTAGCGGCTGAATCCACGGGTCGACCTCTACTGCGTGCTGTCTCGCGACGGCATGCGCGCGATCTGGAACTTGATGGACCAGTCGCCGGTAAACTTCCAGGGTTCGGTGGCTGAAGGTTCCACGATGGAAAGGGCCGAGATATTCTCCGTTACACATAGGGAGAGATCATCACTGCCGGTATCGTTGGTCGTTATCTCGGCCATCAGCTTGCCTCCCGAACCCCGGAGCTTGATTTGAATGGTGCCTTCGGTTGCTCGATTCTTTCTCAGAGCCCGTACATAGCATGCCTCGAACCGTGGATCGAGGGGAGCGAGTTGCCGCGCTAAGTAGTCCGTATCCACAGTGCCCTCTAGGTCAAGTGCCCCGAATTCCACCATCCCGAACGGGGCACCCGATCCGCAGGCATAGACTGAGATCAAGACCGCGGCGACCCATGTGTGTTTATGCATCCCTTACCCCGTCTGGCTGGTTGGCTGAGTACGCAGACCTTGTGGTCGCAGGTGGTATAATATAGTATTAGTAGAACCTAATTATTGTATTAGCTACTTCTAACACACCGTTTCCATAGGAGGCCACCGTTTTCGCCGTTCTGCGCCGATCGTTTTGTGCTCTCACCGCTATGAGCCTATTGGTAGTGGCCGATGTCCTGGGCCAGGTTGATGAAGGGCTTTCCAAGCCATCCCCCTTGGTCACAGATCGTCCCGATCAAACGGAGTCCAGCATTGCCGTCCGCCCCGGAGTGATCCAGGTTGAGTTGGGTTGGCTGTATACGAGTGAGACTGAAGTTGGTACCGAACTCAAGACGCACACAGTACCGCAGTCGCTGCTGAGGATAGGAGTGATTCCCGGTCTCGAAGCTCGTGTGGGCTTTGCCGGGTGGATGCGCAGCGAACTGGTCGATCGGCAGGACCCTGCGAGTACTACTGCGGCAACCAACGGTGTTGGAGATCTCGAACTTGGCTTCAAGTACCAGGTGCCGCAACCAGATGGGTCTAGAGCGGACTTGGCTATACTTGGCGGTGCGACGGTTCCCACCGGCCAAGCCGGATTCGGCAGTGAGCGGGTCGACCCGAACATTCGACTGAGTTTCTCGACGGCACTGGGCCCGCGGGTTTCGTTGGGGTCCAATATTGGGGCTAGCTGGACGAGTAGCGGCACCACATCCGGCACCGAAACGTTGGTTGACCTCCTATACACTGCCGTCGTTGGGGTGGCGTTGACAAATAGGTTCGGTGCCTTTGCAGAGTCGTTTGGAGGTGTGGCGCTCGAGGCCTCGCGGCCTTCAACCCATGCGTTCGACGGTGGCGTAACGTTTCTAGTCAGCCCCAATTTTCAGCTCGATATGAGTGGTGGAGTGGGTCTGAGCGCGGCTGCAGCCGACTGGTTTGTGGGTGCCGGCATGGCGTTCAGGGTAGGGAGATAAAACAGGCTGGCTGTTGTCACCCTTTCGCGTGGTAGCCCTTGAGGCCGATCAACGCGGGAATCGCGGTCCAGAGTGCGAGTGAGATACCGGCTAGGAGTCCCGTCCCACGCGATCCCAGAGCGTCCAGGATCTTTGCGCCCACGGGTCCCAGCAGGCTGAGATCCGGATCGAGCGACACGATAATGCCGATGCGGAAGGCCTCCACCGGATTCAGGAAGGTCCATGCCATCAGCATACGCTCCGGCAGGCCCCAGCGTACGAACGCCACCATCACGCCAAGCGTGCCGAGTGCCAACATTGCGAACCACACTACGATGCCAAACGTTACCGCCCGGGCGCGAGAGGTGGTCAGCGTGGAGAGAAGAAACCCCAAAGACATGAAGACCAGAGCCAGCAACAGGACGAAGCAATAGAGGACGAGGACCATAGTTGCAGGAACTTGACGCAGAATCGCAAAAGATCCCGCGGCCCCGAAGCCAATGGTCAGCGACAGCAGGAGTGCGACTCCCACACCGGCCCATTTGCCCGCGTAGACCTGTCCGAAGGTTACAGGTTGCGCAAGAATGTACTCGAGTGCCCCGCTCTCGCGTTCCTCTGCGATAGCCGCAGCAGCCGGAAAGAGTGCCATTAGCGGCACAGCCATTAGTGCCAGATGTACCAGACCAGCGAACGCCTTGGCGAACCCACGGTATCCGTAGACAATGCTGTCGTCGAGTCCGAAGGCCGCGAAGAGCACTCCACCTGCAAGAAATATTATCGAGTACACCATGAACCAACGAGCGTGCAGCGATTGTGATAGTTCTCGTCTAATGAAGAGTGCAGTGGGACTCGTATGCTTCATCATTGGGCGGACGGATCGCCTGCGTCGCTTCTGTTGGTGGTCTGCAGAAGCTTTTCCATCACCTCAGTGAGTCCCGGCGCTTCGATCCAGAAGTCCATAACGGGAATCGCCGCATCTCTCAGATACCCCAGCACATCGGACATTTGACTGCGGCCCACTCGAACGCCGATGGCAGTGGCGGTCGCCAGAATATGTGGTGCGTCGCCGGTCTCACTGAGCTGTCGCCGCGCCATCTCCCGTAGGTCAGGTGGCACTTTGATCCAAAGCGTTCTACGGTCGTCCAATCCGTCCCACAGCTGATGGATCGGACCGTCAAATGCCAACCGGCCCTCGTGCAAGAATATCAGTCGCGTTGCAACTGCTTCCACATCGATCAGACGATGAGTGGCCAGAACGATGGTTGCCTCAGCCGGTACCGCCCGCAGGCTCTCGATAAAGTCGCGTCGTGCACGCGAGTCGAGGTTCGCCGTAGGTTCGTCGAGGAGAAGTACGGGCACCTCTGCGGCGAGTGCCAACGCGAGCAGGGATTTCTGCAACATGCCGCCCGACAGCGCGCCCATTTGCTTCCCTCCGTGCTCAGCAAGCGGCAGATCCAGCTCGTCGAGTTGCTTTCGGACCTTATTCACGTCCATTCCCCTGAGCTCGGCGAAGAACTCGATAACCTCGCTGAGCGTACCCGGAAAGTGCGGTGCTCGCTGTGGCACATAGCCCATGTGCAAGCGTGCGTTGCGTCCGTTCTTGTCTACGTTGCAGTTGGCGACACTGACAGAGCCGTCGAACGAGGTCAGACCCAGGATGCAGCGGATGAGAGTCGTCTTGCCGGCACCATTCAATCCCAGGATTGCGACACGCTCGCCGGAGGCGATGTCTAGATCGACACCCTTGAGAACCTCGCAGCCGCCGAACCGCTTTACCAGAGCCCGGGTCCGAATCATGTCGTGCTCCGGCCGGGCCGACTTGCCGTCCAAGCAATGCGAATTGCAACGAGCGTAGAAGCCAAGGAGATTAGTGCCGCCGCCAGCGTCCCGGCGGACGTAGAGCGACGACGGGCTGTCTCGTGTCCACGTGCCATTTTCGGGGCTGAGTCGATTACCAGGGGTGCAGGCTCGAGGAGGGGCAGAACTCGGCTCAACATGTTCAGTGCCGCAGCAGCCGGACTCAGCTCGAAGAGCCTGAGGGCCTCGTGCTTTGCCAGCAGGTCGTCGGACAAGCGCGCGTGTATGAAAGGCGTATCACCGTTGCCGTCTCGATCGGCATCGAATCCGGCGTAGTCGCTCCAGTAGTTGTTGTACCAATGGTTGGCGAGTGCAGTGCCCCCTCCCGTTACAGCTACGGGCTGCACGTTGGCAGCGAAGTCGTTATCGACAAACTCGTTCGAGTGTACCGAAGGCAAGAGAGAGACACCCAAGTCATTCAAGGCAACGGTGTTGTTGCGAAAAACGTTCGTGATTCTTTCTGTAGTAGGTGAATTGTCGATAGATATTCCAATTGAGTTCCGTACTAGGACATTGCGTTCGGCGACTATGCTGTCGGTATCTTTGAATCCGAGTCCCCGTCCTGTCGTTCCTCTGGCGTCGGCAAAGATGTTCCGCCTGAAGGTTATGTCGTTCGAGTACATGATGAACGCACCAACGCTATTGTGGATGAACTCGTTGTCCTCGAAGATGTTGTGGTCGCTGTACATGTAATGCAGACCGTAGCGAGAGTCCGCCACGTGATTCCTGAAAATACCAGTGCTATCAGAAAACCAAATGACGACATCGCGGCTCCGCACGACGGTATTGTCTGCAATTGTTCCTCCGCGGCAGTACCACAGGCGGATGCCATCGCCACGTAGCGAAATGGGAATATCCTTTCCCGTGATCATGTTGTGAACGACCGTGAGTGCGTCACTCTCCTTGATGTAGATGCCGAATAGCACGCCCTCGAATGTGTTGTTCTCGATTCTCAAGCTATCTGCCTTTACGGCCATGATACCGGCATCCTCGCGCGATTGATCGGCACCCGTGTTCCGAATCGTGAAGCCGGATATCGTCGCACCGGCCTCCACGATGACCACCGTTCCCTCGTTGCTACCGTCGAGCACCGCACCCCGCTCACCGATGAGTACTACCGGAATATCTAGAACGATATGTTCGGCATACGTCCCTGCCGCGACACGGATGGTGTCACCTGGCTGAGCTGCAGCTAGAGCTTCCGCGATAGTTTGATGTGGCGCCCCTGCACCAACGACAATGGTGGAAGTTTGCAGCGCCGCGAGTATGAGGGAACTCACGGTAATGGACATTCTGCTATGTCGCCTTCTTACGGAGTCGCCGCCACTCGTAGACGGCGATCATCGGTCCGATGAGACCGGCAATACCCATGAGAATGGCGCCTGAGGCAGGCATACTTGTCACCGTGAACTGACCAACACTGGTGCTTCCCAGAAACCTAGGGGTGAATGGGGCAACGTTGAGGGGCGCATTGGGCGATAAGTTGTGCCCGTATTCGTACAGCCAGTGTTGTAGTGTATATAGCATCACCGCACCAAACATGACGAAGTCCATCCAACCGAGAGCAGCGATAGGCATTCTTGCGATGAGAACGGTCAGTAATGCGAAGCCTGCAAACCGCAGAATGAAAAACGGAATGAATCGGAACTCCGGGAACTCATCGGCCTTGATCTCTTTCATGCCAATGTAGTGGTTGAGGAGATTGACTTCGCGTACGTCGCCCGCAACCGTATGAGAATAAATCTTGACAGTCAATCCTTCCGGGTATTGTGGGGCGTGTAGCGTGATCCGCCAGGTTGGCAGGACCAGGCTCGGGAGCATTGCGATTGTAGCAACGACGAGCAAGACACGACTGGTACGCGACAGCTGCCCCTGAAAAAAGTTGGTAATGTCTTCCATAGTGTTATGATCACACTTTCAGTTTGCTGGATCTCTACCGGGCCTCTCCCGCGCACGCAGACGCGGGCGTGCGGGAGAGGCCCGGTTCTCAGAACGGCTCTAGCGTCTGGGCTCCACGAGCAGATATCCCGCCATTTCCAGGTGTAACGCTGAGCAGAATTCGGTGCAATAAAACGGGAACACACCGGGTGCATCCGCAACGAAACTGACCTTCTGCGATTCTCCGGGTTCCAAACTGAGGTTGATATTGTATTTGGCTATGCCAAACCCATGGGTCGCGTCTCTGGCCTGCTCGATGTTAGTGATGTGAACCACAACCTTGTTGCCTTGCCGCACGCGGATGTACTCGGGCGAAAAATGACTGCGGATCGCGGTCATATAGACATGTACCTCGTTGCCTCTCCGCTCTATCCGCTCTTGGCCTCCCATGACGGCGTCTGGATCCTTCGACATTGTCTCAGGGGAGTAACCTACCTCCGGGTATATGGTCATCGGATGAAGTTTGTCGGCCTTTATGATCTGTGCATAATGTGGTTCGCCCAACCCGATCGGCATGTCGTACAGCAACTGCATCTTCTCTCCGGAAATGTCGATCAACTGGAAGTTCTGGGGATGCAAGGGTCCAACTGGATTGAACCGATCGATGGACCATTTGTTGAGTGATACGAGGTAGTTGCCGTCGGGCGACTTGGTGTCACCTTCCGCGGCGGCCACGTGGCCGACGTTGTAATGGACATCGATCTTGTCGATCACCTCGAGGGGATCGAGACTCCACTTCGTGACCTTCGTATCTAGGAAAATGCTGGTGTAAGCGTTGCCGCGGCCGTCGAACTGGGTATGTAACGGGCCGAGACCTACCTCGAGCTGCCCGTCGATGACCGAGTTGAAATCGATGAGCGGGATGCCGAATTCGTCGGTTCCGTTGAAGGTCTTGCTGTCTATTGCCGCCTTTAGTTTGGACCAGGAGTACACTGTTACATGGGGGTCCAGCTTTCCAGAGACGACTATCCGGCTGCCGTCGGGGGTGACGTCTGCACCGTGTGGGCTCTTGGGTTCGGGAACCAGGTACAACAAGCCCTCATCGATGGCAGTTTGCATGGGGATTACACGCTGGCCCCGCACGCGACGGGTCTTGCCGGCCGCAGCTACCTCCGCGGCTTTTTGCCAATTGATGATGTGCATGTAGTCCATGTCGTTCTGAGACGCACCGCTCTCGAACGGTGGATTGCCATCTTCAATGCCACCGGTGGCCATCTCGGTGTTGAAGCTGTTGAGGAACACCCATCCAAACGAGGGGCCCTTGCCGGCATCAGACAGGTCGTGCCAATATGGCGGGAGTTCGACCGAGAAGGACTTTGACTCGTCGAGCCGACCGCGGTCGCGGTCGAATTTCCAGAACGTCACGAGTCCGCGGTAATCCTGCTTGTAGGTATCGACGTCGGCGTAGCTCTTCCACAATGGTACGGAGTACTGCGACGCATCGATCACGTACTCGGTGTTTGGAGTCACAAAGGCGCCACCGTGATTCGCACCCATATTGACATCCCTGACGATCTGCTTTGTCTCAAAATCTCTGAGATCGATGACTGCTATTCTGGGGTTTGCCTTATCGTTGATGAACAGGAACTCTCCATCGTAGTCCCCATCCGTCTCAGACAGTGATGGGTGGTGCGAGTCCCCCCAAGTTAGATCATGTCCCGCCATGCGACTTGTTGCCATGAGGCTCTTGTGCTCGTCAGCCCCGGTAGCGTAACCCTGCCAGGGCTCGGGGGTGAACGTAGCGATCACCTTGAGAAGGCGCATCGAGGGAATGCCGATCACCACGACCTGGCCGGAATGCCCACCGGACCCGAACATGATGTAGTCGTCCATATGTCCGGTAGGCTGATATGTCTTGACAGCGGCCACGACATCGGCATCGGTTAGTCCGCGCTGTTGGGCAATGGAACTCACATCTGCTCCCCCACGTCCGCCGGCACACGACTGGAGGCCGATTACGGCCAATACCGCCGCTCCGGCCGTTAGTCCCATCACCCATTTGAATTTCGTCGATTGCATAGTTGGCTCCTCATTGTTTGTCCCCGTTTACTGTGGGTTGCGCCGAAGGTGTTCGTAGATGGCGCGAACCTCATCCTGTGTGACACCCATGTTCATCATGGGGGTCATGTATTCCCCAAAAAGTCTTCTTGCCGTCGAGTCAGTCTTCAGCATCGAATCCGGGTTTGTGATCATCGCAACCATCCAACCGAACTCCCGCCGATCGGTGATTCCTTTGAGATCCGGTCCCGTCAGGCGGCCTCCACCTATGGTGTGACATCCGATGCATCCCTTCGATTGAAACAGGGACTCACCCTGGTCGGCCAATGCTTGGTCGATCGGGCCGCTTGGGGAGGTAACGGCGGGGGCTTCTCCGGCGGTTGTCGCCGCCGCTTCCCGTCTACTGCTTGGAACGTTGTCGCCTTCTTGGTCCGCGGAGCATCCGAGGACGAGTATCCCCACAACCAACGCCCAAACTGTCCGAGCTGTCATATCGTCTCCATCTCCTTCTCCTTCGGTGTCGGTGAATCCCCTCTTGCAGACCCTAGTTGTGGCACGATTGGTCTTCGCGCCGCACGAATGATGACCCACCGAACATGAAGGTGAGGTGGGCGGATTATGAAGCGATCTTAATACTTCGGTGAGTCGATAGCCAGGATGAGAAGATGGGGTGCGGCTTGGGGGCGGACACAAGGGGATAGCTGTAGCTCCAGCCATCCCCTGTGTCACATTGTTGTGGGCTATTCTCCGTGTTTCGGGCTATTTCCCGTGGGACAGGCTCCAAACGTATGCGGCGACTGCCTTAACTTGGGCATCTGTCAGGGCGCCACCGCCCTTTGGGGGCATGACGGCTCCGGTCTTCGCCTGGGTGCCCTCGGTGATGGTTTTCACGATTGCTTTATAGCTGCCGTCTCCGTGCACCCATTCCTTGTCGGTCAGATCGGCACCGAGATTGGGCACGCCCTTGGCCTCCTGCCCGTGGCAGGCGAAGCAGGTGCCGGCACCCTTGAACAAGGCTTCGCCGTCGGCAATCATCTTCGGGGTGACGCCCGCAGGAAGGGCGTCTGACTTGGCCTGGGCGGCTACGGTCACCGGAACGACGAACAGAGCGGCCAGGGCCAGTGCGAACCGGATATGGTTAGTTTTCACGTTGTGGGACCTCACTTTAGCGCTGGATAAAGTCAAGTTAGGTGTTGAGTGCCGACTCAGCCCTTGGGCGGGCCAACGTCGGCTGAGACACAAGATATCGGGTAAGTGGGCGTCGTCGCCACCCTACCCGTCAGCCGGGCAAACCGGCCGATCTTCTGCGGAGGTAGCCAGCGGCAGGCAGATTCTAATAGCCAGTCCTCCCAACCGGCTGCGTTCCGCCTTGATCGTGCCACCGTGTGCGGCGAGGATGGTGGAGGCGATGGTGAGTCCCAGGCCTACTCCCCCCGTTCGGGATCTTGCTGCGTCACCACGGTACAGCCGCTCAAACAGAAACGGTAACTCGTCGTCATCGATCCCGGGTCCGTCGTCCTCGACCGCAACCCAGAGTCTCGATGGAGCTGATGTTACTGATACCCGAACGCGTGACCCTGGGGGTGTGTGTGTGATGGCGTTGTCCAGCAGGTGATTCAAGACGATTCGCAGCATCTTGCCGTCGGCCGATGCGACTGTATCGATATCGGGATCTGTTATGAATTCGATGGAGTGGTCTCCGGACCTAGATTGTGCGCTGCTCACTGTCTTGGCGATCAGTCGAGACACGTCGGTGGGGGTGCGGCGAGGGCTCAGTTCTCCAGCTTCGAGCCTGGCGAGCAATATCAACGCCTCGCTAATGGAGTTGAGGTGCTCCACCTCTTCCAAGCAACTCTCCAAGACCGCACGGTATTGTACGGGCTCTCTCGCGCTCCGGAGCGCCACTTCCAGTTCTCCTCGCATGGCTGTGAGCGGCGTTCGAATATCGTGTCCCAAGTCAGCGATGATCCGTCGCTGAGTCTGAAGTGCCCCGTCCAACCGCTCGAGCATGTTATTGAGAACCCCAACCAATCCCTTGAACTCAGTTACGTTCGCCTGGGCGCTGATGCGATGTCCCGGAGTCCCAGGTGTGATGGCCTGGGCTTGGGCAGTGACTGCGGCTATGGGGGATACAGCCGAATCTGCGAGCCACCCCGCCCCCACCAGAGTGGCTACGGTTCCGAAGATCACGGTTCCCAACATGAGAAGAAAGATTCTACGGTCCGCTCTCGAGAGAGGCTCGAGGGACGCGGCTACCTGCATTACCGCATATCCCTCGAGACTGTTCTCCGGCACCGCCGCGTACAGAGACCGGATCCGTTGGTTTTCCCACATCTGAGTTGTCCACGCGGTTCCGCCATGCCTGGCGGCCTCGAAGCTGGCGCTGTCGACGGGAATACTTGCTGCGAATGTCGTGTTTGTGGCCGACGCTCTACCGAGACTGTCCCGAACTATTACGAACCGATTGACCCGCTCAACAAATTCGTCGAGATCGTTCGATGCCGAGTCGAAGGCCAAAGGGAGACGGGCCGCAAGGACTGCGGCTTCCAACTGTTCCGCCGATCCCAGACCAGCGTCGAGCTGGTCGCTGATTCTGCTGTGAGTACCCAGGAAAGCCCACAGGGAGATCAACAAGAGTCCCAGGAACATTGTGAGCGAGAACCGCACCGCCAAGGTGCGGCGCAAGGAATGCATCAGTCCGGCAAATCGTCCGGTTTCTTGAGGCAGAACCCGACGCCACGAACTGTTTGTAGTATGTTCGGACAGCCTGCATCACGGAGCTTACGGCGAAGGTTTCCTACATGAACGTCCACTACATTGCTTTCCGGGTCGAAGTGCATGTCCCAGACCTTCTCCAGTAACTCTGTACGCCGTACAACGGCTTCGGCGTGCAGCATGAAATGCTCGACGAGTTGAAACTCACGTGGCGTGAGGTCGAGTAAATCCCCCGCGACCCTGGCCTGATGCTTTATGCGATTCAGTTCCAGGGGTCCGTAGGACAGACGCTCAACTCTGGTTGCACCCCCCCGCCGAATTAAGGCGCGTAGCCGCGCGAGTAACTCGTCGAATCTGAATGGCTTAGCGAGATAGTCGTCGGCGCCCGCGTCGAGGCCGCGAACCACGTCCTCCGTTGTGTCTCGGGCCGTGAGCATCAAGATCGGGGTCTGGCGGCCCTCCTGTCGCAGGTCTGCCGCAATCTGCAACCCGTTCTTCTTGGGAAGCATGATGTCCAACAGGATCGCGTCATAATCGTTGACGTGGGCCAGCGTTGTGGCTTCGTCACCGTCCTTGGCAAGGTCTACCGCATAGCCTTCCTCTTTGAGGCCCATCTGTATGAATCCCGCGACCTTTCGGTCATCCTCAACTACCAGTATTCTCATGGCTCTAACACTACATGATGTGTTGTAAGAGGCTTTTTAATCGATCGTGAAGGAATCTTCATATACGGCCCTCGCTTTGCCCACCTAGTCGATATATCGTGGCACCTGGAGCCGGAATCGCGCACCTTTGCCCAGTTGGCTCTCCACGGTCAAATCGCCTCCCAAGAGCCGCGCAAGTTGTCGTGAAAGCGCCAGTCCAAGGCCGGTACCGCGCTCGTGCTGGTCGCCGGCACGTTCGAAGGCTTCAAAGATCGACGCCTGCATCTCGCCGGCGATGCCCTCGCCGTGGTCCACCACATCGAAGCGCACGGTCGAATCGCTAGAGCGGATTTCTACCGTGACGGCTTCACCTTCAGGGCTGTGTCGAACCGCGTTCGTAAGCAGGTTTATGAGGATTTGGCGTATCCTCTGAGGATCCGTACGACATTCTACGGGATCGTTCGCCCCAACCGCGTTGACGCCTACTTTCCTGCGCTTCGCCGATGGTTCGATGATGCGGATTGCGCCCTTTGCGATGTCGCTGGCGTCGGCGTCCCGAACGACGGGCTGCAGCTTATCTGCGTCTATCCTGCTGAGGTCGAGCAGGTCGTCGAGCAATGCCAGCGTATGCTCCGCACATTCATATACCTCGATGGCGGCACGTGGAGTATTCTTGTTCTTCTTCCGGACCAGGAGATCTGCCCAGCCATAGACCGCGGTCAGAGCGTTTCGCAACTCGTGATTCACCGTAGCGAAAAACCGTTCTCTCGAACTCTGTAGTTCCCTCAGCTCGCTAAGGAGATGTGCCTCGTGCTCGTATAGTCGGGCATTCTCGACGGCCACGGCGGCATGTCGGGCCAGAATCACCGCGACGGCTTCATCTTCTTGGCTGAATTCCGGCGCACCGATTTTTTCGGTGAGGTAGAGGTTGCCGAGCGGCCTCCGACGGCCGACTATCGGTACACCAAGAAAGGAGTGCATCACCGGATGGTTGGGGGGGAAACCGGCGGATCGTTGGTCAGCCGAGATATCTGGAATCCTGAGAGGCCTCGGGTCGGCGATCAAGAGGCCCAGCACACCCTTTCCCTCCGGTAGGGTACCGATGGCTTCGTATTGCTCGGACGTCACGCCGCTGGCGACGAATGTCTCAAGCTTCCTTTCTCCTCCCTCCCCCAGTATCCCCAGAGCCGCGTAAGAAGCGCCGATGACGTCACGGGACGCATCGGCGATTTCCTGCAAGACCGTGTCCACTTCGTGTATTGCCGAAATCCTGACCGCGGCCGCACTCAGCTTCTCGATCCGCGACCATAGCCGGTCGGGGCTCTCGTTCTGTCCTTCGGTCATGGGGTCAAAGTATGGGAGGCTGAGAAATAGATCCAGTCACAAGATATCCGGCCGCCTTCCTGGGAGGTTCGTAGCTGGAAAGGGTTCGTAGCTAGAAAGGGAGAGCGTACGCCAAGCCCGCGCTGATCGTCAGGTCCACTTGGCCCTTGTCGAAGCCCAGCCGATCGAACCTGTAGACCCAGGTTCCCAGTTCCACGAAGATCGTGGTAAACCTATTGTCGAACACGTAATTGATCCCGGTACCGAACCGACCGGCAAGCTTGGAAAAGCTATCCTGCCCGGGTTCATCCGGATCGATAATCACTGAACCGGCGCCGGCGAAAAAGTACGGTGCGAGGCCACCGAAACTTGGAAAACCCAATTGTAAGTCGGCGCCAATGAATGTGCGGGCAAAGTCCTTGTCGGAAAATGCCAGCGTCGATCCACGGTATTTGCTGGGGACAAAACTGACGGTACCTCTGATGGCATAGTGACTCCCGAGCTGCAAGCCGATTCCGCCACCTCCTGCAACCGATCCCTCGAAGTCGTCGCCCGACTTGCTGAGGTTGTTCAGGGGTATGTTACCACCACCCTGCGCGAACACAATCAAGGCACGGCCCTGTCCCGCAAGCGACATGGGATACAGTCCACCGAGCAGGGCGATGCAGCACAGAATTGATCTGAGACGGCCCATCTTAGGCTATTTGTCCTCTTCCTGACGCCTCTTTAGCAGAGCATCCAGCCCCCAGGGGCCCGATCCGGCGGTCGCCAGGAACAGAAACATGAACGAATAGAGGACGGGTCGTTCGCCTCCGTTGACCCAAGGCCAGAGGCCACGTTGGGCGTGAAGCCAGAAATAGGCGACGGCCATCTCGCCGGAGACGATGAATGCAGCGGGCCGCGTGAAGAGGCCGAACATGATTAGCGCACCTCCGAATGTCTCCAAAACACCGGCGACCCCGAAACGCGAAAGTATTTCAACAGTGCTATTCGGTTCGCCGAACCCACCGAACCAGCCAAACAGTTTGGCGGCACCATGTGTAAAGAACATGAATCCGACGATCGTTCGCATCAGCGAATGAGCTACTCCTTGATACTTGCCGAACACTTGTGACAGCATACAGGCCTCCCGTGGTATGGAGCTTCGATCGCAATCGATTGGCAACCCAGGGCGCTGCCGAGAGGGGCTGGCACGCCAACTGCGGAGCCGAATCGCTCAACAAGCTAGGCGCAGTTGTCTCGTAATGGAACCGTATCGGAGATGCGCAGACTGGGAGTGTGGGCCTTGCGCCATATCTTAGGACGCGGTTGCTGAGCCAGCGTGCTCCCGCCGGTCATGAGGAATCCGACGCCTAGCAGAAACATCGATCCCGGCGGTAACAGGATACCTAGCACGACCGCGGTTACGCCGCATCCCAAGATCGAGATGCCTGCGAGAAACTCCAGCAGCGCAGTGCCCGAGCCCGAGATGCGGTAGGCCGCGCTCAGCCAACTCTCATCTCCAGTGCCCACATGACGGTACTTCGGCGTTCGCCAAAAGGGCGTCCTGTGCCGTGCGAGCCCTCGTGCAACAGCGAACGTCTGACCAACTGCTATTCCTGCACCCAGCACCATTATGGCGGGGATCAATCCCAAGCGCTTCCACCAGTCGTTGGGCCAACGCGCCTGCATGGGCAGGCTGTAAAAAAATGCAAGCGACACTGTCGCGAAGGTGAGAAGCAAACCATCTACGAGAAAGAGCCGGTCTCTGTAGAGGGGTTCGCCTAACCACGCCGCTGATACGCCCGCTAGGGCCAGGATCACGAACGCTGGGTACGTGAAATGACCGGTCAGGTGCCAAACCGCCTCGCGCTTCACTCGTGCCGTGAGCGACGAAGTGAGGAGCCGCGGCAGGAGTTTCAAGGAAGTTTCCACTCCGCCCTGCGCCCAACGCTGTTGCTGCATGCGGTAGGCGGCGACCTCGACCGGAACCTCGGCGGGAGCGGTAACGTCGTCGCGATAGATGAACCGCCAACCCGCCATCTGCGCGCGATAACTCAGGTCGACATCCTCGGTTAAGGTATCTGCCTTCCACCCGCCGGCAGCCTCGATCGCCGACCGCCTCCATATGCCGGCAGTGCCGTTGAAATTAAAAAAACACCCTGTGGCGGCCCTAACGCCGTGCTCTACTCTGAAATGGGCGTCGAGTTGCAACGCCTGAACTTCTGTGAGTAGGGAACTGCTGCGATTGATGTGTTCCCAACGTGCCTGAACCATCCCAACCGAAGGATCGTTGAACTCGCCGACGAGTCGAAGCAAGAAGTCAGGCGGCGGAACGAAATCGGCATCGAATACCGCGACCAGGTCGCCCCGTGCAAGAGTGAGCCCATGCGCCAGCGCGCCTGCCTTGAACCCCTCACGATTACTGCGTCTCACGTGATGCACTCGTATGCCACGTCCCCTGAGTTCTTTCACCGCACGGGCAACGCGGAGCGGAGTTTCGTCGCTAGAATCGTCGAGAACCTGTATCTCCAGTAGGGAGCGCGGATAATCCAGAGAGCCTGCGGCAGTGACGACCCGTGCGGCTACGTAGCGCTCGTTGTAAAGCGGTATCTGCACCGTGACAGATGGGAGATCTTCGGGCGGATCCGGCGCCGTTCGCCTCAGCGGCCTCACGCGGCGCACGTACCGGATCGCGAGACTCAGCCGGTGATAGCCGTAGGCCGCCAACACGAGCGAGGCAGTCAGATGGAGTGCGAAAAAAATACCAGCAACAGGCGTCATGTTACAACGCAGGAATCTTGCTTGGTCCGGTAGGCTCACCTCGTCCGATGGCTACGATGCCGTCGCAGCGCGCGCAGACCACTTCTCGTTCGTCTCTAAGTTCGGCGCTCGCGAAAACCAACGATTTCCCGGTTCGTACAGCTTTGCCCGTAACTTCGAGCCTGTCGCCATTGACCGGTCTCATGAACTGGATGTTGAGTTGCGCAACGCCCACCCGCTGACCTACGGCCTGCATATACCCGGTCAGGCCTATCACGAGATCGAACAGCCCAGCCATTACTGCCCCATTCACGGCATTTGTACCCATGCCACCTCGATGTTGTGGTTCAACGGGGTCTACGACTGCGCGCACGACCCCTTCTGTTGAAAGGTCGAGACGCGCACCTAGACTCCGCAGACCAGGATGATGGTTCCACTCTGCTTCGAATCGTGCCAAATCACCCGCGGTCGGGTTGGAATCGATTGCCGTCATCGCCTCTCAATGCAAAGATGTAGTTCCCAACCAAACTCAGACTCGCGCCAACGAGCTGCCTCCATCTACCACCAGGATAGCTCCTGTGATCCAGTCGCCCGCTGAACTGGCCAGATATACGGCCATGTTCCCGATATCCTCGGGGGCCCCCCACCGGCCGACAGGTATGTGGTCGCGCAACTTCGCATCGATGGTCGTGGTACCGGCATCGCCGGTGGCAAACGCATTCGTGGCACCCTCGGTCGGCATCGGACCGGGTGCAATTGCATTGACCGTGATGCCTGCCGCCGCCCACTCCTTCGCCAATGTCTTGGTGAGGGCGTCCACTCCGGCCTTCGCCGCGGTCGCGTGAGCCATCTGAGGCCAACCCCTGTAATGAAGTGTCATGGAGATCGAGATGATCCGACCGGAACCCTGCCTCTCCATCACGGGGTAGACAGCTTGAGAACAAAAAAACGTCCCGTAAAGATCCGTCTCTACTACGGCACGCCACCCATTGGGCGATAGTTCGGCCGACGGAGCGTAGAAATTCCCCGCCGCGTTGTTTACCAAAATGTCGACGTGTCCGAATTCCTGGACAGCACGATCTACCATGGATTTGGTCGAGTCCGGATCCCGGACGTTGGTCTCGAGCGGTAGGACCTTAACTCCATAGGTGCGGAGTTTCTCGGCGGCCGATTCGAAGTGCTCCGGTTTGCGGCTTGCTATCACTACGTTCGCACCGTACTTGGCCATGGCCGTTGCGATCCCAAAGCCAATGCCCGTGCCGCCTCCGGTTATTATGGCAACCTGGCCCTCGAGAAGATTCTCGCGGAAGATCATCGGGTGAAGATAACCGCGTTGAATATCGAATGTCGAACAAGAATACTGAGTGGTGAACGGAGGGGCTCAGTTCACTCGATCATTCCATCGTGCTTGCGGGATCCTCGTCATTCACCCGTCCATTACCCCTACCCACCGCTTCACGTCAGATGTGTGGCCCGGAAAGACAGTAGAAAGGTCCTTCGCGCCCAGATGCCGCACCAGCACCTCCCCAAACAGGTCACGAAAATCTGTCGTTACGGCAAGATCTCGACCCTCGAACCGCTTGTCGGGCTCGAGCGTCGGCCAAGCTCCAAGAACCCGCCCTCCCCGTGTGGCTCCACCGAGCACGAACATCGCGGTGGCATGCCCGTGATCGGTCCCGCTGTTACCGTTCTCGGCGACGGTGCGCCCAAACTCGCTCATGGTGAGTACGGTAACGTCCGCGAGACGGGGCCCCAGATCTGTGGCGAACGCCGAAAGTCCCCGCGCCAACTCGCGCAGATGAAGTCCCAACTGCCCGGTGCTGGCCCCCTGGTTCACGTGAGTATCCCAACCACCTATGTCGGTAAAGGCGATCTCCAATCCCAAGTCTGACCTGATCAGTTGCGCAATCTGACGCATCGCGCGGCCAAAACGCCCCGGTGGGTACTCGGCCCCGTTGCCGGGATCGTAGCGATCCAGGTGAGCCGCTCCGAGCATGCGGATCGCCTCGACCGCTTCGCTCGACGACGACGCCATGATGCCGGTAGATGATCCCGCGTAGAGTTCTTCGAAAGCGGTGTTCAGGCGATCGCGCTGCGCAGGCCGCCCCCTGAATCCAAAAGACTGCAGGTCGTCGATTGCCAGAGCGGGGGCGGTACCGCGCAGTGCGCGAGGAAGCTGCGGCCCCATTGCGACGCCGCGGAATGGTGTCTCTTCATGATCGTGTCGATGCGCCAGGTGCCGATTCAACCAGCCATCCGCCGTCGACTTCCGGCCGGGGGTGCCGGACTCCATATAGTCCTGAGCGTCAAAGTGACTCCGAGTCGTGTCGGGCGAGCCTACCGCGTGTACTGCGGCGAGAGTTCCGTCGCGGTAGAGTGGCAGGAGAGGTTCCAGGGCGGGATGGAGTCCGAAGTAACCGTCCAAATCCAGCGCTCCTCCCGCCTTGCCAGGCGCCGGAATCGCTATACGTGGGCGATCCTGGAAGTAATGCTTCTCGCCGTGCGGCACCACCATGTTCAAGCCGTCGACCGCACCCCTCTGGAATATGCACACCAAGGTCTTCCGGCGGTCCGTGGGTCCGTGACTGCGGCCACTGGCGTAGGCTGCGCGAGTGAGAAAGATCGGATCCAGTCCCACGCTTACCAGCGCCAGGCTGCCAGCTCTCACAAAGACTCGTCTGTCCACGTCCTCCTCCCCTATTGCCGCTGGAACTCTGGGCTCGCCAGGGCAAGACCCACGGCGATCACACGAGCCTCGCGAGGGTTGCGGGCGCTCCGCACCTGCTCACGCATCACTCGTAGAGTGGCATGATCGGCGCCACCACCCAGAACGGCCGCATTCACAACCCTCACGAGATGGTCCGGGTCGTCGGTTGGAGCAGTGACCCGGTCCAGGTCGATTGTGACCCCCGGCATCCTGCCCGAAGCAAGTCCCATGGCGAGCTTGAAACGCTGCAGCATGGCGCCCGAGTTGATCCAGGATTCCTGTGTTTCCGGATAGCCGGTGGGAGGCGCGAACAGGTAGAGAGGTTGGCCCAGGCGGCCGACGACCTGGGCCAGAGCGTTAGTGGTATCGGGTTCGGCGCCCAATGCCCGCACTGCGCTTACCACCAGCTCGAGCGGTGTCTTCGTCTTCGAGCCGCGGTTTTCCGCGGCCCAGAAGTCCGGCGATCGAATGATTGCAGTCATGATTGAACGAATGTCACCAGCGCTTGTCTCCCATGCCCTCGCCGCCGCATCTACACAGCCTGAGGGAGGATCGTCGCTCACAAATCGAACGCACAGCTTGCTACTCACGTGCCTTATGGTGGCAGGGTGCATCGCCAGTAGGTGGAGCAGACCCAATCCTTCTTCGACGCCGCCACCGGCCTCGAACCTGTGTCCCAAGGCGACCTTGACCCCGCGGTCGTGAGCCCACTCGTTGAATACGAACTTGGCGCCGCGATACGGTTGAGTGCTCCAGCCGGTGAGTATACGCGCAACCTCGACGATGTCCTGCTGCGTGTATCCGCCGTCCACGCCCAGTGTATGAAGCTCGAGCAGCTCCCGGGCGTAGTTCTCGTTGATCCCACGTGGCAGCCGGCGTTCGAGAGCGTTGAGCCGACTCCGGGCCGAGTCCATCGTGCGTCCCATGTTGCGAGAGCCTTGGCGCCTGATGCCGAAGCGGATCGGACGGGGCCGGCCGGCAATCAATCGCTTGCGCGCGCGAGCCAACTCGGGTGGACGAGACCCGGGTGTCACCGACTCCGCATTGTCCAGGTAGAAGAGCATGGCCGGACTCTGGGCAGTCGCAACCAGCAGATCCTCGAACTTGCCCAGCGCGTGTGGGCGGATCGCGTGCTCGATATAGTCCGGAGTCAGAAAGCGATCTGCACCCTTCTGCATGAACACGTTGAAGTGATTGGTCCAGAAATCGACCATTACCTCATAGAGCTGTCTCTCTGACATGGCTGCCCGAACCACGGCGACTTGCTGAAACTCTGCCGTGAGGCGGCGTAGTCTGCTGGGATTGCGGCGGGCGCGAGCCATCTGTTTCCGCCTGTCGTTCTCCATCTTTGCCTCGTCGGCCCGGCGTTGCCGGGCCTGGCGTCGGGCCCGTTGCTCGGCACGGACGATGTCGGCGAGATCGGCGGAGGAGAGCTTCAGGATCTCGAATGCCTGGAGTCGTTTCTCCAAGGCCGAATCGTCGATATCTGCAGGATGGAGCTGTTGCTCGATGAATCGGTCCACTCCCAGCTCCAGGACCCGATCCAGTTCTCCCGGACGCGGGCCGTAGGTGAGGCGGTTGAGCACGTGGAGCGCTCGGGCGCGTTCCGTGGAATCCGGCGCGGCCGGTGGAGCAGCCGGAGAAGAGCGAGGCTGACCGAACACGGCGCAGGCAAGTACGACGTGAGCCAGAGTGATTTGCCGTGTCTTCATGACCGCGCGAAACTCCCAGATGTGGTCCGGTGTCTTAGACGAGTGCGGGACTTGTGCGTTAAGTTCTTCGGCAGTTTGGTACCCGTTAACACTGCGGCGGTGCCAGCGTCAAATATGTGCTTATCCATCTTGAAAGGCGGTGGTGCAATGCACAAGATAGCAGCCATCACGTTGACAGGCCTAGTGTTAGCGGCATGTGGCGACCAACCGCGCACCACTCTCCCGAATGAACCGGATGCGGTGACAGAGCTGGAACTGGCGGCGAACCTGGCATCGGAGGTGATGAGGGCGACAGAGGCCGATGGGGGGCCTGAAAGCCTGGTACGACATCTCATCCAGGGGGTTCGGGCCAAGGGTGATGACCAAGCCCACCGGATGCTGAGAATCGCCGCGACACTGCGGGATTCGGCAAGAGTGGCACTGGAAGCGGGTGACCGCCAGGCTGCTCGCAGGTTTGAGCACATGTCCTACGGGATGGTTCTGGGAGCCATCGTACGCACATTCCCTAACTCGCCGGCGAGGGTTGGTAACATCGTCGACAACGTCCTGGGCCATATGCGGCAGAAACTGGGAGACCGGGAGGCGCCACGGATTCGTAAGATCCTGCGCCATGTTGCGGGCCTACGGGGGCGTGCCAATGAGGCGCTGGATGCAGGCCGCAACAATGTGGCGCTGGGAACCAACCTGACGGCGCTCCGAATTCTGCAGCGGCTGGTGCATCATGTGAAAGACGGCCTGGACGACGCCGAAGACGACGCCCAGGCAACGTTCGGTAATCTGTCCCGCTAGCGCAAACGGCGTACATTTCCGCGCAAATAACCTCTCCGGCTCTGCGTCCACCGTAGATGTCGGGGGGGTTTGACATTTGCCGTACCGCCTGATCATGTTTTCCTTCCCGATTTCAGGAGGTGTGGCACATGCGTGCTTATACAACCGATGCGATCCGCAACGTTGCGGTCGTCGGTCACGGAGCCAGCGGTAAAACCACTCTGGTAGATGCTCTCGCTTTTGTGGCTGGCAGCAGCAAGCGGCATGGTTCGGTCCCCGACGGTACTTCTCTCACCGACTACACTTCAGACGAAATTGAAAGGCAGTACTCCATCAACTTGGCGGTAGCGTACGCTGAGTGGATGGATGCCAAGATCAACCTGATCGACGCACCTGGCTATTTGGACTTCACCGGTGACGCGATGGCCTCCATATACGCTGCCGATACAGCGCTTGTGGTGGTGGGTGGGACTTCGGGAGTCGAAGTAGGTACCGAAAAAGTTTGGGAATACGCTGTTCAGCGTGAGATACCTCGCATGTTCTTTGTGTCCATGCTCGACAAGGAGCACACCAACTTCGAGATGGTGTACCGGGACATCAAGGAACACGTCACTCCGAACGTGATTCCGATCGAGGTTCCCATGGGGGAGGGACCGGATTTTCACGGGATTATCAATCTGTTTTCGAAACGGTGCCATATGTACAAGAAGGGGACGAAGAAGGGAGAATACGATGAAGTCGATGTGCCCGACTCGTTCGGCGACCGTTTCGAGGAGTACTCCAAGGAGTTAATCGAGACGATTGCTGCGACGGACGATACGTTGCTCGAGCGTTACTTTGACGGCGATGAGATCACGCGTGAAGAGGCGATAGCTGCCTTGAAGGTTGGTATGATGAAGGGAGAGTTGTTCCCGCTCCTGTGCGGTTCAGCCGACCTGACTTACGGGATCCGAGCATTGCTTTCCAAATTGGTTGAGTTGGTTCCGTCTCCGAACGAGAACCCTCCAGTACCTGCCAAGATTTGGGGATCCGCAGCGGATATCTCCCTCGAGGCATCCGACGACGGGCCGTTTGTGGCTCAGGTCTTCAAGACGGTTTCAGAGCCGCATGTCGGGGATGTATCGGTATTCAGGATCGTATCGGGGAAGGTTGGAAACGGTGCGGAGGTGTATAACGCACCTCGGGAACTCCAGGAAAAGCTAAACCATCTGTCAGTATCGTTGGGTAAGGAGCGGACCGAAGTTCCCGAACTGCATGCCGGTGATATTGGGGTCGTTGCCAAGCTCAAGGACACCCATACGAATGACACACTGTCCACGCGGTCCACTCCGGTAGTCTTGTCGAAAATCCCGTTTCCAGAGCCTCTCATAGTGATGGCTGTAGATGTGACCAAGCGCGGTGAAGAGGACAAGCTTTCGACGGGGCTTCACAAACTCCACGACGAAGATCCGACTTTCAATCACGAATACAATACCGAGTTGCGCCAGACCTTGATAAGTGGGCGAGGGGAACGACATCTGGAAGTGGTTGTCAAGCGACTGGAACGGAAGTTTGGAGTGCATGCTGAGTTGAAGCGACCACGGGTTGCGTATCGTGAAACGTTCAAGAAAAAGGGAGAGGGGCAAGGCAAACACAAGAAGCAGTCGGGTGGCAGGGGACAGTACGGCGACTGTTGGATTAGGATCTCGCCACTCCCGGGCGGGTCGGGCTACGAGTTTGTAAACAAGATAGTGGGTGGTGCGATACCGGCAAAGTACATTCCCGCCGTAGATAAGGGCGTCCAGGAAGCGGCTAAACGTGGGGTATTGGCGGGGAATCGGGTAGTCGGTTTCAAAGTAGAGTGCTTTGACGGGAGCTACCACGATGTGGATAGCAACGAACAATCGTTCAGGATGGCGGGAATCCAGGCGTTCAAGGCGGTAGCACCTAACTGCAGACCAGTGATTCTCGAGCCGATAAACGAACTGGAGGTGTGGACCCCCGAAGAACATCTCGGGGATGTGATGGGGGACTTGTCGTCACGCCGGGGCCAGATATTGGGGACCGAGCCCGATAAACGTCTCACTAAGGTGAGGGCCATGGTCCCCGAAGCGGAGATGTACCGCTACTCCACGCAACTACATTCTATGACAAGAGGGCGTGGCACCTTCCACTGGGAGTTCTCGAGCTACCAAGAGGTTCCGCCCGACGTAGCACAGAAGATCATCGACAAACGGAAAAAGGAAGAGGCAGAGGCCTCCAAATAGAACCAGCCGTGTGATTACGCTTGGCCCGTGTCACCTTCGGAAGCAGCGCGGGCCCTGTCAAGCCGCTCGTAGAGTTGGAAGCTGTACGCGTATCCATGCTTGGCGTCAGCTTCGTGGCGTTCGTCTCGCACCAGCGTCCACTCCGTCGTGTCGATGTGTGGGAAGAAAGTGTCGCCTTCCAGTTCAGCGTGCACGACAGTCAAATAAATCCGATCCACCAGCGGCAGCGCCAGCCGATAGATCTCACCTCCGCCAACTACAAAGACTTCGTCCTCCCCGTCTACCAGTGTAAGCGCCTGCTCGATACTGTTGCTGGTTACAACTCCTTCACGCACAAAGTTCTCATCCCTTGTCACGACGATGGTTCTACGGTTGGGAAGCGGCCGTCCAACGGAATCGAATGTTTTGCGTCCCATGATGATCGTGTGTCCGGTGGTGAGCTCCTTGAAGCGCGCGAGGTCTGTCGGCAGGTGCCATGGCAGGTCTCCTTTCATACCGATGACCCCGTTTTCCGACATTGCTGCAACGAGTGATACGATCATACGGCTACGTGCGCGGGGATATGAGGGTGAGGGTCATAGCCACGCAACTCAAAGTCATCGAACTCAAACTCGAATATCGACTTTGCTCGGTCGTTAATGTGCATCTTGGGCAGCGGTCTGGGCTCGCGAGTAAGCTGCAGCCGCGCTTGCTGTAGGTGATTCGTGTACAAGTGTGTGTCACCGAGCACGTGAATGAACTCGCCCGGAAGCAGATCGGTGACTTTGGCGAGCATGAGTGTCAGTAGGGAGTATGAAGCAATGTTGAACGGAACACCGAGAAACAAGTCGGCACTCCGCTGGTACAGCTGGCACGACAACTTGCCGTCGCGCACATAGAATTGGAACAATGTGTGACACGGCGGCAGTGCCATGTCCGGAATTTGTGCCACGTTCCAGGCGCTTACGATGAGACGCCGTGAATCGGGGTGTCCGAGAATCTCATCGACCAGTTGGCCGATCTGATCAATGTGCCTACCATCGTGTGTAGGCCAGGACCGCCATTGGTAGCCGTAGATCGGGCCCAACTCTCCAGTTTGGTCTGCCCACTCATCCCAGATCTTCACGCCGTGTTGGTTTAGATACCGTATGTTTGTGTCGCCTGAGAGAAACCAGAGGAGCTCGTAGATGATGGAACGCAGGTGAAGTTTTTTCGTTGTAAGCAGCGGAAATCCTTCGGCCAGGTCGAAACGCATGTGACATCCGAAGGTACTGATAGTACCGGTACCGGTCCGGTCGGCCTTAGGTCCACCGTGATCCAGAACGTACCGTACGAGATCGAGGTACTGTCTCACCGGACAACGCCGCCAACATGGTGTTCCCGCGCGTCAGCCCACGAGTCGCCTCCGGCCAGCCTCTTGAAATACGCTTTCACGAGTGAATTACACGGCGCAATCAACCTCGTCGTAGCCACGGTGCGGTAGACCTGTCTGCGTGATATCTTGACCTTGTGGTGCGGATCGAGGAGTCGCTGATCCCGCTCGGCCAGGTAAATCGTACGCACCGCGAAATAAAGTGATGTGAGACAGAAAAGCCGAACTCGGTACATCCTCCGCGGTAAGTTGACAGTGTACTCCAGAGCATCGCGGAGGTGGCGCTTCGCCTTGTGGATCAAAGCACGCATGACGCTCTGTGCTTCGGGCCTGTAGGGTTCGTTGGCAAGTTCACCCGATCTCGTACCAGCAGACTGCCACAGCTGCCGTGGAATGAAACTCCGGCCACGTCTTCTATCGTCACCTACATCCTTGATGATGTTGGTGAGCTGTAATCCCAGGCCAAAACTCGTTGCGAGCGATCTCAAGCGTTCGGCACAGGCCGAGCTCATGGACTTGTTGGATTCACAGAAGAGTTCGGTGAGAAGATGCCCAACGGTTCCGGCCACGTAGTAGCAGTACCGATCCAAATCATCCATCGTACCGATTGACCTATCCGGTTTCTCGAACTCCGTCATTCCCTCACACATCTTCTGGATCCACGGCCGAACGGCATCTTGCTGCGAAGTCGGAAGTCGGTGGAATTCTCTCAGTACCGCGTCCGCTTCTCTGGCCAGAATTTCGTCGTTACCACTGGTGGCGGCAAATGCGTCGGCCAGGGGAGCGGCACTGGGTCCATCACGTTCGAGGCAGCTGCTAAAGTGCGATAGTAGAGATTCCTTGCTGGTTGAATCCAAAGACACCGTGTCTTCGATCGTATCTGCCACTCGGCAAAGGAGGTAAGAGACTAGAATTGGATGTTCCAGCTCTGCCGGGAGCAAGCGAATACACAGCGCGAACGTACGCGAGACTTTGGGGAGTGTTTCGCTGCAGAAAGCGCGATCCTCAGTCGGGTCTGGAAGTGGGACGGCAGCACCCATGGTTAGCTGCCGTACTGCATGACCCGGACGTCACGACGCGGGATGTTAGAAACTCGACCGCAACGCATCGAGGATTCGTGTGAGAATGGCGTGTGCAGGGTGCTCCGGTGGCACTACAGCCTCCTTCTGCCGGATGGGCAGTGATGGATCGACGGATATCCGGTTGGTAGCCTCTCCCACCACCACAGTTTGCCCTTCCTGCACCGCGTCAGCCCAGAATCTGAGGCGCACCAGATCTTTGGTGTCCAGACTGTTGGCGTCCCCCGTAGCAAGCGTCTCAGCATCGAACCATTCGGTCTCCACGAATCCTTCGACGGGGCTGATTACGTGCAAAACGAGTCCTTCGGTGAGTAGGAGGTAGTTGAGTCGTATTATAGCACTATCCGGGGCCGTGAATACCGTGTCGACCTGCGCCTGTGGGAAGGGAGTGATGGCAGGGCGCAAACTGGCAGCGCCGCATGCGGCCAGGATCACCGCTGACGCAGCTACCCCACTGATAGCGATGGCCCGGCTAGTGCTGGTGCAAAGGCGTACCTGACGGATCAGTGTGTCCCCCCTCGCCGGTGGAGTCACCGGCTGCTGACTCGCTGTGATCGTGGTCGTCGTCGTCCTCTTCGCCGGGATCGTGAGTATGACCTGCCGCGCGTTCTGCCAAGGCCCCGGTCAATACTTCGGTTGGCACCCCGCCTCCATGTCTAAAGACGATCGTCCCTCCGACATGTGCGGTCCAGAAGAGTAGCAGGCCACTTATTACCATTGCAGTTAGATACGCAGGTCTCTCTCTCCTACCCATCGTGTCTTTCCGCAGTATTCTCCAGGCGGCCAGCAAACCAAACACGATCGTAACGGTAATCGCCAGAGTTTCGTGACGTTCCATTACCAGGTGTACGCTGCCTCCGTGTTCAATCGTATCTTCAGCCCGCAGGCCCGAGAGCAGTGCCAAAAGGGCTCCACCTGCTCCTGCAACCAGCGTCCAGAAGCCGGTTGCCCGAAGCGACTCACGCTTGGTGAGACCACCGGCGATATCAAAGAACAGGGAGAAGATGAGCAAAACGACTGGCAAGTCGTTCAAAGCCGCGTGCAACTCTGCTGGTGTCCGCCACATGCTAGAGTCCCAGGTCGGTTACTTGGGGTGGATTGGTCGAGTAGTCGTAAAAACCCTTGCCCGACTTCCTGCCATGCATTCCAGCCAGCACCATTCGTTTGAGGAGTGGAGTGGGCGCATAGCGCCCGTCGCGATACTCGTCGAACATGATTTCCGCAATCTTGTAGGTCGTGTCGAGCCCAACGAAATCGAGCAACGTGAAAGGTCCCATCGGATATCCGGTTCCCAACACCATACCCTTGTCGATATCCTGTACTGAACCCACTCCATGCTCCACAGCACGGATGGCATCGAGCAGATACGGCACCAGCAGGAGATTCACAATGAATCCGGAGTTATCCTTTGCAGCAATAGGCTCTTTTCCCAAGGAGCCTGCAAACTGAATCGCTCGTTCCATTGTTTCGGAGCTGGTGGTCACGGTGCGAACCACTTCCACTAGCTTCATGAGTGGGACAGGATTGAAGAAATGCAACCCGACGAATCGGTCTCCTCTTTGCGTTGCCGCTGCCATCGCCGCAATCGTCAGGCTGGATGTGTTGGATGCAAAGATCGTATCCGGGCCGCAAAGACTGTCCAATTCCTTCCACAGAGCGTTCTTGATCTCGAGATCCTCAGTTACGGCCTCGACAATTATGTCGGCGTTGCTCAGGTCGCTGGTGCTAGTGGTGAAGGTCAGTCGGTCGAGCGTCGCAGCCTTGTCGTCTTCGGTCAACTTCCCTTTCTCCACGAACTTGCCGAGCGATTTCACGATTGCGGCTTCACCTTTTGTGTTCAATTCATCGGTGACTTCGCGCACTACGGTGCTAAAGCCGCTCTGGGCTGCCACTTGTGCGATGCCTCTACCCATTAAACCGCATCCCAATACACCTACAGTCTTTATGCTTGTCATGTCTTCCCTACCCGACGGTTTGAAGTTTGTTGATTCATACTCCGAGATTCTTCCTGATTTCGCTAGCGATCCGGCCTACCGCACCGGCCGCCGACACACTCGATCCTGGCCGAGCGTCTAGTTCTCCATGTTCCAATCGGTCGAGGATCTGCTCCAGTGCCACGCGCAATCTATCGACATGGGAACGCCGGCTCCTTGCTGTCGCGACCGCTATTGGGAGGCCGATTAGGACGGGAACAACCGCCACGGGTGCCATCACGCCAATTGCCAACGCGATACCGGTGGTGGCCGCGCCGCCACCAACAACCGTCCCGCACCCTGCAAGGTAAGCGTTGAAAGTGTTGGCGATGTCTGCTGTGAGTTCGACGTGACATTGTTTTTTGTCGATCTGCACTACTCGCTCGCCAACCTCGCGCGCGCGTGACAGGAGGAATCTGTTGCCGCTGAAACCCAGCGACCGCTGGAGGGTCGCCAATGTCCCGCCTTTGCGTTCCCACGAGCGTCGGTCTGGATACCTGCGTTTGACCTGAAGGAGTTCACCGTGAGTGAGCCACTGATAGAGCGCCTCCGCGAGATCCTCTCTGCGGCCGGGCACGATTCTGTGCGCGGCGATGCGTCGTGGTCCCAGGAGCCAGGCCAGCTTGGAGCTGCCGGCTCGCGCCAGGGCCTGGCTCCTCTCTTCCTCGAGTGCCTTGCGAAGATGAGTGGAGGATATGCCGACTTCCTCGCCGAGTTGCAGCAACTCGGATTCGGTCAAGTCCTCGCCGAGGTCGCGTTCCTGGGCCTGCAGCTCTGCGGCGCGTTGGATGATGCGCTGCAAAGCGGCCCGGTCGATGCGGTCGGCCGACGGCACAATGTTTTCCATACCTAGTCCCTAAAGGCGTGCCCGAACAAATACCATCAGAAGGCCTCCACTATTACCGCCGCACCCTGCCCTCCACCTATACACGCCGAGCCTATACCGTAACGCTTGTTAGCGCGTCTCAGCGCGTGCAGCAGGTGGATTGTGATGCGCGTACCACTGGCCGCAAGTGGGTGCCCGATGGCGATGGCTCCACCATGCACGTTGGTGCGCTCATGATCCAGGCCCAACTCCTTCGCAACCGCAACCGCCTGTGGCGCAAATGCCTCGTTTACCTCCACCAGATCTATGTCGTCAAGCGACATGCCGGCTACTTCGAGTGCTTGGCGGATCGCCGGTACAGGGCCAAGCCCCATGAACTTCGGTTCTACGCCGGCCGTAGCCCACGCCACGAGGCGGCCCAGAGGCTCCCTGTTCTGTTCGGCGGCGAATCTCGCACTTGCTATCACCGTGGCTCCGGCGCCATCGCAAATGCCGGATGCGTTGCCGGCGGTAACCAGCCCGTCCTTCTTGAAGTAAGGCTTGAGTGCCAACAAACCCTCCAGAGTCGTATCGGGGCGCATGTGTTCGTCGGCTCCCCAGTCGACCAGCTGTTTCGTTTTGCGATTCTTGACCTGGATCGGTGCTATCTCTTGCTCGAAGACGCCTTCGTCCCAGGCCTTCTTGGCCCGCTGCTGGCTCGCGAGCGCGAACTCGTCAACTTCCTCTCTGGTGAGGCCATACTTCTCTGCGATGTTCTCCGCCGTTTCAGCCATGGAGAATCCGCACTGCGGATCGGTGAGGGCTTCCCAAAGGCTGTCTTCGAGCTGCGCGGCTGGGCCGAGTCTCAGTCCCCACCGGGCCCCGCGGACTACGTGCGGTGCTTGGCTCATCGATTCGGTTCCACCCGCCAGAACGACGTTGCACTCGTCCAGCAGAATGCGCATGGCGCCCTGGATGATCGATTCGAAGCCGGAGCCGCAGAGACGGTTCACAGTCACCGCTGGGGTCTCGATCGGCAACCCGGCGTTGAGACCTACGTGACGGGCCAGATAGATGGCATCGGCCGATGTCTGTTGAGCGTTTCCAAAAATCACGTGGTTCACTCGTGCGGCTTCGATACCGGAGCGCTCTAGCGCGCACTTGGCCGCGGCTGTTCCGAGCTGCGTAGCGGAAAAACGCTGGAGAGTGCCACCGAACTTGCCGAACCCCGTCCGTACACCGGACAGGAATACGACGTCTTTATTCTTACCCTGGGTCTTCATGGGATATATCTCCGCATCAGTGAAAAAATGTCAGGACAGCAATATCACTGGAGTGAGAATAGACGGGCAACTCCCTTTGTTCCGGACGGGGGTGCATCGAACCGGCTTCTAATTGGCGGCCAAGTAGTCCGTGACCCAGCCGGCTACATCCAAGGTAGAGGCTTGGCCCCCCAAATCTGGAGTCGTAACGCCAGCTGCAAGAGCAGCTCGCACCGCAGAGTCGAGGGCTCGCGCAGCATCTTCGTACCCCAGATCGGCCATCAGCAACGCTCCTGTCCGCAGCGCGGCCATGGGATTCGCAGTACGCGTTCCGGCCAACGGCGGTGCAGATCCGTGAACCGGTTCGAATAGTCCGGGGCGACCGGGATGCAAGTTGGCGCTGGCTGCCATACCCAATCCGCCAACCAGTTGGGCGCCCAAGTCGGACAAGATGTCTCCCAGCAAGTTGTTGGTCACGATGACCTGAAACCGTTCGGGCTCACGCACCATCTCCATCGCCAACGCGTCCACGTACCAATGCTCGCCCTCGATCTCAGGGTAGTCGTCGCCGATTTTCTCGAACAGGTGACACCAGAGCCTGTGAGCGGGAATTGCATTCGACTTGTCTGCCATGGTTATGCGAGACTTGCCGTTCGCAGCCGCCCATTCGAAGGCCGCCCGTATTATGCGCGACACCTTGGGGTAGGTATGAACCTCCTCGGCGATGCATTCCTCGTCAGGAGATCCTTCGTTTTTTGTGCTGCCTCGACCCAGGTAGAGGCCCTCGGTGTTCTCCCGAAAAATCGCGAAGTCGATGTTACGCACGGCAGTCGCTGGTTTCGATTTGAGCGGGCAAAGATCGGGGTGTAGCAGAACACACGGTCTGAAGTTGATGTATAGGTCGAGTCTGAACCGGAGTCCCAGTAGAATGTCGCGTGCGTGCTCGTTGCTAGGCACGCGAGGGTCGCCAAGGGCTCCCAGGAGCACGGCGTCTGCAGTGTCACGTATGTCCTCGAACGCTGAATCCGGCAGTGTCTCGCCTGTTGCCAGATAGTGGTCGGCTCCGTAAGGCAGTTCGTTCCACTTCACTTGAACACCGCTGGTACGAGCCACAGCATCTATCGCCGGCAACGCCGCGGCAACTACCTCGGGGCCGATACCGTCCCCCGGAATGACTGCAACAGAGACTTCGTGAGCTTGGGACTTATTCATCGCCGCGCGGGTGGCCGCAGGTCACGCAAAACTTCCAACTGGGTTCAATCTCACTCCCGCACGTCGGACATTCTATGGGCGCCACCCTGTTGCCACAGAATGGGCAGAAGATGACCTGTCTGCGGCTGGGGAGCTCGTCGTTGCAATGCGGGCACGAGCGCGGCTCCACCGAGTCCCGATACTCGGTCGTCGGTGTCGTGATCTCAGCTTCTACCGGTTCGAACACGGGACCTCTCTTCCCTGGTGGGACAGACTCTGGTTGATCGTGCTTCTCCGGCGCCGTTTCTTCCAGCACCCGAGGCGTCTTCTCGTCGACCGCCGTCTTCTCAGCGGAGTCGCTCATTTCGTCCGGCGTATCGGGGGGAGCGTAGGCTTCGGCAGCCTGAGTTACTCTTCGCACCGCCTCTCGGTTCAGCCGAACCCGTGCCGCCGCGAACTCGCGGAAGGCTGCAGGATTGGGATTGATGGATTGTGCTTCCTCGAGAAGCGACTGCTGGATTTCAACAGGCTCCACGGCGGCGTATCCGTCTTCTCCCGCCAGTAGGCGGAGCATCGCCATTTCGTAATCCTGGTGCGAATCGAAGCCGAGAGATTTCTTGTATTGGCGGTAGGGCAGGATGTTCTGATAGAGTTCGGATATCTCAAACACTTCGTCCGACCCTCCGGTCCCCTCCGAACCGAGAGCACTCACCAGGCCACGAAACAATCTTTCAAGGTCGTCCATGGACCTCCCTCATCGCCACTCGGATGCCCACCTGTCATATCTAACGGGTGTCACTCCGGCTGAGGTCAAGAGTTCGATCCCGCTGGGATCGCGATATAGGCTGCGGTAGAAAACGTGTGTGGTACCGGAATTGATCATCAGCTTGGCGCACATGATGCAGGGACTCGCGGTGACGAAGACGACCTTGTCACGCATGTCACCCGGTGCCTTGACTAACGCATTCACTTCGGAGTGAATGCATCCACATGAGCCGGGAACGGTGGAGTCACACCTGTTGGGGAGGCCACGCGCGTTACCGTTGTAACCGATTGCGACCACGTTTTCAAGCGACGCATCGGTTACGACGGTTCCGACCTGTAATCGGGTACAGGTAGATCTCTTGGCTAGTTCCTCCGCCATGCGCATGTAAACCTCGTACAATGGAATTCGTTCTACCTGTGTCGGACTGCCATCCGGCAACAAGTTGAGCGGATGCGAATTCTCACATACTCCATCTTTGAATAATGTCATTCGAGTCTTGCCAGCTCGGCGCTGAAGTCTGCCAGATCTATATCCGGGTTGTAATCGCAAAATTTTCCGCGAGATTCCCTATCTTCGAGCCACTCGTCGAATCTGGACGGTACCATCGCCGCAGAGGTGGCTTGAGTCTCTGCCGCGTGGATTGCGAGATCGTTCACGTATTCGTTCTTTGGATGGTCTGCGTGTCCGCGAACCCATCTCCAAGTTATCTGGAAAGGTTCGGCTGTCCGAACCAATGTTTGCCACAGCTCCAGATTCTCTATTCTGCCAGCCTTTCGGCGCCAACCACGTGCACGCCAGTCGGGAACCCACTCGTTCATTCCTTTGACGAGGTACTGGGAGTCGGAAACGTACAGTACCGCATGCGGCCCCCCCTCAGCACCCAGCGTGGCAAATGTGGCGATCGCGCCGGCCAGCGCCATCCGATTGTTTGTGGTATCGGGGGATGAAATGTAGAGATCCTGACGCACGATGGAGTCTTGGACCCAACGTTCGACGAGGGAGGCGGCACCACCGGGGTTCCGACCCTCCCTCCCGTTGCCAAGGCAGCTCTCGTCCGCATGCACGATCGCTACATTTGGATCTGGTCGAGACATCGCTAAAATCCGTTGTGAAAACCCGAGAGTATTATATCGCAATACGACACCATGGAGTGCAATGGCCGGCATCTGGTTTGCTTATGCTGCAGCCCTGAGTTTAGGGGTTGCCCATGCCCTAGAGGCGGATCACGTCGTAGCGGTGAGCACATTTGTGAGCAGCCGCCCAGTTCCCGGAGCTGCCGTGGGCTTTGGGATTCGCTGGGGTATAGGACATTCCGCGGTGGTGGTGATCATCGGGGCGGTTGTCGCATGGACGGGGATGACGCTACCGCGGCAACTGGCCTTGTGGGCGGAGTTGGCGGTTGGGCTCACCATCCTGGGACTTGGCATTTGGGCAACTCGAACGGCGCATCGGTTGCCTCAACGCGTCCGGTCTGCCGCAGGCGTAAAGTGCGATCCCCATGAGCGGCGGAGCCGGTTGCTATGTACGGGAGTCGGCGCTGTTCACGGCCTGGCCGGGAGTACGCCGGTCGTGGCACTCATCCCTGTCACGCTATTGCCCGATTTCCGAACTGCTCTCGGTTACCTGATCGCTTTCAGCGTGGGTACGGTGCTGGGGATGGCTTGCTATGCGGCACTGGCCGCGCTGGCGGTCTCGAGAGCGGCGTTCTCGAGGACCCTGGTCCGGGCTACTGCCCTGGCTAGTGTGCTGGTTGGGCTATTGTGGACAATCCGCGCCGCCAACCACCTGACCGCCTAGTGGTGTCGCCCACCAAAGAGAGTGCGCGGAGTCCAATGAGCGCCTTGATCTCGCTCTCCTCACGGTCGAAAGCGCCGCTTTCCGTTTGCATCTCGGCCAGCAGGGGCACGGTTTTTTTCATGGCCTCACGGACAGCCGGACTCGGAATTGACGCAAGCATGTCGAGCATGTGAAAGATGTCGGTGTTAGGCACTTCTCCAGACGGCTCTTGCAACTGGAGGAACCGTGCAACATGGTCATTGAGCTTGGGGCGGTAATCCAATGGAGCCAACGCGAGAGCTCCGAGTACGAAGAGAAAGAGCTCGGGAGAAAAATCGTGGTCACCGGGTTTCCAGGAGTCGGCGAGCGCCAGCAGGCTCTCCACGTGCTGTCGCACTGCTTTGCGATGTCCCTCGCCGGCCCGCAGGACCACTCGCAACGTGAAGCAGCTGGCAGCCATACGCGCGGCTTCCTCTCCCTCGATTTCGACCCCCGATGGAAACCGCAGAGGCGCAATGGTTTCGTCTCGCGTCCCGGCCGAGAAGAAACCCTTGGCCGAGTGATAGCACTTGCCGCCCGCGTGGGTGATAGGCGTGCAACCTTCGAACGCATGGCCCGGTTTGTCCTGCCGGGCCAAGAGATACCCCAGCATCCGGATGACTCCACAGGCGTCGGCTGGGCACCCCAATTCGAGTAGCTCCCAAGCGGTCCAGGCGGTGGTTACCAACGAGCCCTCTACGCTCCCGTCCATCCGAGTCCGGAGCCGGCGTTCGCGGATCAAATGCTCTACTAGTTGCTGATCGTTGGGGTCGGGTCGAAACATGAGGCGGGCCAGAACACCCGTCTTGGTCTTGCGCTTGGCCAGAAAAGCGTAAACCCGTGCTAGAGTCTGGTCTAAGTCGGGGGCATGTTCGGTTGTCATCATCACGAAAGCCCTCTCACGGAAAGGAAGCTACGATAGCGCTGGTCTCGGAGCCCCCGGTCGCCCCCGTGGACCAATGCCGCAAACGCGCCCTATAAAGATGGCGACACGGTCCCTCTCTTGGCTAGACCAAGCCACCTCTCCCCAGGTCATCATGCTCCCACGGCAGGTCCCTGAGGTAGACCCGCCACGTCCGGGGATCCAATGTTTTTTGGGGCGGCAGGTCTGGGGACGAGCAAGGTTGGAAGCTGGTGATGCTGCTTGCGAGCGGACGATCTTGTGACCTATTACCTTGACATCGGAGCCAATCGGGACTTACGTTTGCGATTCTTATGTTCTGTTATGGCAGATAGTTAGGTCTACTACACGTGTCTCGTCTGTTCAGACTCGATCCGCCGCGATCCGGATGTTTGGCAATCGTCGTCCCGGTTCTTCTCAGTACGCTGTCTCCCATGGGGCTGTCCGGGCAAAGGATTGCGGAGGTTCAACTCGCTCCCGTCACTCTTACGTTGTCCCTCGGAGAAAGCGGCCAGCTTCTAGCCTCCGCTTACGACCAGCGTGGTGACAACGTTCCTGACGCGAAGTTTGCCTGGATAAGTAGCGACCCCGGGGTGGTGCGGGTGGAGGAAGATCCCAGCATGGCCGGACTGGCGAACGTAATCTCCGTATCGCAGGGTGTCGCGTCGATCGAGGTCAGGGCGGGTGGACAGAAGGCCTCGGCGGCGGTTCAGGTGGTTGACGCCGGTGCGGCAGCGCAACCCGGTGCCGGGGTCGGCACGGCGACCATCATCCAGATCTCTCCCAATCTGGTGCGGTTGCTCCCGTTGGAGGATGTGCGAGTTCAGCCACAATTCCTGAAAGATGACGGATCGGTGGCGGCGCCTACCGCCGTAACTTGGAGATCGCTGCGCGAGGACGTGGCCACGATCACGCACGAGGGGATCGTGACGGGTGTCTCACCGGGCCAGGGAGGCATTGAGGTCACGACGCCGGGTGGGCTTTCCGCTCGAGCCACGGTGCAGGTGGCGCAGACCAAGTTCGCGTTCACGACTCCGGTACTGCCTCTTTCACCGAATAACCTCGATACCGTTGAGGTGATCGTACCGGAGCAGAACAACCGGCCGCTTTCACCCAGGAGCCTGGTGTGGCGCTCGACCGATCCCGCAGTGGTGACGGTTTCGCCTCTGGGCGTTGCCACGGCGGTCAAGGCCGGCAAGGCGGAGATCGTTGCGAGTGGTTTTGGCCAGGAGAACCGGCTGCCGGTAACGGTGCATCGGCCGGTGGAATTCTTGACGGTGAAGCCCTCTACCAAGGAAGGTCCGGTCGCGGTACCGCTGGGAGGTACACGCACCTTTAGCGCCGCGGCGCTGGCGGAGGACGAGACCCCCGTGCCGGAAGCCCCCTTGTTTTGGGGCATGCCTGATACCTCGATCGCCAGCTTCGATACGAAGACCGGTGTTCTCACCGGTAAGGCGATAGGACACACCACCCTCACGGTGAAACCGCCCGGTGAGGGACTCGATGTGAAATGGGAGATCGACATCATTGCCGGCGGGCTCGTATTGGACGCCGATATTGTCGGGATAGGAAAGGGCCAGCAACGGGAACTCAAGGCTTCGTTTACCGACGAGTCTGGTACGCCTGTGAGTGAGGCCACGAGCGTTACGTGGACAGCTAGCGATACGTCAGTGGTCAAGGTCGACGAGCAGGGTAGAGTCTCGGCCGTTGGATTTGGGACGGCGAAGGTGACTGCCGGTACACCGTGGGGCTCGGCTGACACCGCGACGTTCTTTGTGCAGGGTGAGATTCTGATCACGTCCACCCGTGGCGGCAACGCCGACATATATACGTTGAACCGCGACCAACCCGGCCAGATCCACAGAGTGACCGATCTGCCGGGTGGCGAACTGAACGCGATCTTTTCACCAGATGGCTCTAAGATCGCCTATGTTTCCGATCAGGGTGGAAACCTCGACATCTACGTCGTCGATGCCGGTGGGTTGAATCCGGTTCGATTGACTAAGACACCCGCCCTGGAAGGGTCTTTCGACTGGGCGCCGGACGGCGAGCACATCGTTTACGAGTCGGATGCGATGGGTGGGGTGCAGATTTGGATTATGAACGCGGATGGTTCGGAGCAACGGCAGCTTACACAGGGGACCGCGCCCAGCCTGCAGCCTGCCGTTTCACCCAATGGCAAGGCGATTGCATTTGTGACGAATCGGGATGGCAATTTCGAAATCTACTTGATGGACTTGGACGGCACGAATCAGCGGAACTTTACGCGGTCCGCGACCAACGAGACAATGCCGGCATGGATTGGCGATTCCGCCATTGCCTACATTGCGGAAGAACGTAAGGGCGGGCCGCAGACCAGGAAGATCGTGAAGTTGAACTTTACCGGTGAATCATCGGATCTGACACCGGTCGGACTGCCGGTCACCGATTTCGCTGTCTCGGCTGCAGGGGATCTGATTGCCGCAACGGTGTCGGCGCAGGGACCGAACGGTACCCAAAACCGCCTCTATTTGATTCCGCTAACGGCGGGTTCGGATCCGGTCGAGGTCCCACGTCAGGGTGATGGCGATCAGTTGGTGACGCCGTCGTTCCGTCGTTGACCTTCCTCAATCACTGACTCTGTTTATCCCAGACCATTCAGTGCAACAACCAAGATGATGAGAGCGCTCGTAATGAGGGGGCACGGCGACTTCTCGCAACTCGAACTCGCCGACGTTGCGAAGCCGGCCGTATTGCATGACGGCGACGTCAGGATCAAGCTTGCCGCCGCGGCGCTCAACCACCTCGATCTCTGGACGCTCAGGGGACTGCCGGGGCTAGAACTTTCGTTGCCGCACATTTTGGGAGGTGACGGTGCGGGCGTGGTGGACGAGGTAGGCTCTGCGGTGACGACAGTCCGGCCGGCCGACCGCGTGATGATCAATCCGGGTATTTCCTGTTACAAGTGCGATCAATGTATCGCAGGTGAGCACTCGCTGTGTGACACGTACAGACTACTTGGCGAGCATATTCCGGGTACACTGGCGGAGTACATCGTGGTGCCGGAACAGAACGTCGCAGTGATTCCCGTACCTCCCGCGCCACATCCGAAAATCAGCTGGGCGGAAGCTGCCGCATACTCGCTAGTTACGCTCACGGCGTGGCGTATGCTGATGGGGCGGGCGAAGCTCCGGGCCGGCGAGTCTGTGTTCATCTGGGGAGCCGGGGGTGGGGTAGCCGGTGTTGCACTAAAGATCGCGAAGCTCGTGGGGGCCTTTGCAATCGTTACGTCGTCGAGTGACGAAAAACTCGCGGCGGCCAAGGCGGCCGGGGCCGATGCGACGATAAATCGACAGCGCTCGGATGTTGTCAAGGAAGTTCGCAAACTGACAAGAAAGCGCGGTGTAGACGTTGTGGTGGAGAATGTGGGGGAAGAGACCTGGGAGGATTCCGTTCGCATGTTGGCAAAGGCCGGGCGATTGGTGACCTGCGGCGGCACCACGGGTCACAAACTCGTGACCGACGTGCGACGATTGTTCTGGTATCAGTTTTCGATTTTGGGTTCCACCATGGGCAACGCCAGGGAGTATCGCGAGATAATAGGGCTCCTGGGACAAGGGCATTTGAGGCCCACGGTGGATTGCACGTTTCAGCTCGAAGATGGAGTTGCTGCGTTCGAGCGTTTGCAGAGGGGGGCGCAGATGGGGAAGGTCGTGGTAGAGATCTAGTCGTGGAAACATAGATTATATTGCGGTGTAATGATTCGTTCGTCGCGGCGGCTCGAAGAACTGGAGAGACGTCATCAAAGTGAGGCTCTCGAGAGGCTGACATACGCCGAGGCTTTGGAGACGTTTACAGCGTTGTGGGTAGAGGCGCGTGCGTTGGGCGCGTCAGGCCGAAACGACTGGAAGGCGGAACTGGACTCCAGCCTGGCCGTGGCCCGTGCGGTGAATGGACTCTCCCCGATCACCTGATTTTTCCACCTTCATCGGAAGCATGTCGCGTGAATTGCGACGGCGTCGGCTTCCGTTCATGTTGATCGGTGGCCAGGCTGTTCTACTGCACGGCCGTCCCCGCCTCAGCGAAGATATCGACGTAACTCTCGGGGTGGCTCCCAGCGAACTCTCCGTGCCGTGCTGTGGTGGTAGATCTTGGTGGTGAGTCAGTGCCGTTTGCGAGCGCCGAAGATTTGATTCTGCACAAGTTGTTTGCGGGTCGGCCGAGAGATCTGGAGGATGCGGCCACCGTGGTACGACGCAAGGGTGCCGAAATTGACTGGGAATATCTCGACAGGTGGGCCAGTGAGTTTGCGCAGGTGCCCGGACGCGAGGGCATGCCGGACCAGGTGGCTGAACTTCGCAGCCAGGCTCATGAATGAGAAATAGGGCTGTTGGTGTTGAACGAGAAAAGCCCCGGCAGTGCCGGGGCTATCTATCTGGAAACAGGAGCACTCCAAAGCGGGCTCAATGCCTGTCACGACATAGGTAGAGTGTCTCCTGGCTGCGTCCGAACCGCGGCCTACCTTCCGGACGGCACACGGTGCCAATTGTGCTTCCCATTTCATCGAAGATCTCGAATCCGGGGCCGTGATGCCCTGTGTGGCAACCACTCACTCGTACCGGCTTGCCGTCCTCGGCAGTTACTCGCAATGCCTTGCGTCCGACTTCGTCGTGTCTAAGAATCATTTGCTTGCGCCTCCTACTTCCACGCTTCTCAATTCGTTTCGTCTCTACCAAGTTAGATGCGCCAGGTCCGGCGAAGGTTGCAGCCGAGTCGGCGGCGGGAGCGCTCCATGATTGCCGTGCCATTCACTCTCAAAGAATTCCGTTGGCGGTAGTGAGCTAGCGCTCTTTGATACTACCCGATGCACACCGGGTCTGGTTCGTCCTAGTGGATCGTCTCCTGCCCGAGCGCCCCCACGTCCAACGCGTCCTGCACCCGCTCCACTCTGTCCGCATACTCCGCTAACCTCTTGTGCTCGCTTCGGTCTAGCTGAGCGCCGTGAGTGGATTCTTCACTGTGGCGGACCGTCTTCCGGATGCTGGTATCCCTCAAGCCCGGCAGGCCCCTTGTGGTCGTACTCGACGAGGTCCAATACCTGGCGCAAGATGAGGCCGGGCTCCGTGAGGCGGCTTCGGAGTTCAACGCGGTCTGGGAGCGACTCGACCCACGCCGCCATATGCTCGTCGTCTTCTCGGGGTCTGCAGTCGGTACGCTCGGCGCGCTGGCCCAGGGCGGGTCGCCGCTCTACGGGTGGTTCGACTGGCAGGCGAAGCTCTCTCCGTTCGACTACTGGAATGCCGCCCGCATGGTGCGGGGATACAGTCACCACGACCGATTGCGCGTCTACGGTGCGTTTGGCGGTGTGCCACGCTATCTCGCACCGGTCAAGCAGGGGCGCTCCGTCGGCAGAAACGTGCGGGACCTGTTGCTTTCGCCCAGAGGTGAAGTCCGGCTCCAGATCGAGACCGCGATCCACCAAGAGGAGGGACTCATCGACGTCTCCAAGTACCAGGAGATCCTGATGGGGATTGGCAGCGGGCGCACCCGCCTGAGCGAGATCGGGCAGCGAACAGGGCTGGAGGTCGACAAGGGTTTCAGACACCGAATCGAACAACTGATCGACCTGGACTACGTTCGTAGGGACCGGAACATAGGGGCAGACCGGACCACACCGTTTTTCTACCGTATCGCCGATCCGGCCATGGCGTTCTTCTACGCGCTCGTCGCGCCTTACGAGACCGCACTCGAGGTGACGGATCCCGCGGAACTCTGGAGGACACGGCTGCGGTCTATGTTTCAAACTCACATGGGGTTTGTGTTCGAACGCGTTGTGGAACAGGCCTACTACCGCCGCCAGGCGCAACTGGGGCTCCCGATTGTACGTGAGTGGGGACGATGGGAGGGCCGAGACCGCAATAGAGAAGCGCTCGAGATCGACCTCGCGTGTGAACTAGTAGATGGGCGGGTTCTTTCCGGTGCGATCAAGCACCGCAGGCGACCCTTGGGATCGCGTACTTTTATCAATCACTTGCGAGATCTGGACCGTGTCGCGGCGAGCGGCAAGCACGGTGCCTGGGCGCGCAGGGCGCTCGAGCCCGAGGCGCCACTCCTGTTCGTGTCGGCTAGTGGGTTCAGTGACGGGTTCCTTCAAATGGCAGAGACGAGCGGAAGGCACGTGAGTTCGTGGACGGTCGATGATCTGTTTTGGGGCTTCGAGAAAGTAGAATGACGAGTGAGCGACTCGCTTGGGCTTCACACGTTCGAGTTGTGAGTCAGAATCAGGTGAGTAGGGCCAGGCTAATTCAACCTGTTCTACCTCACAGCGCCTGAAGTCTCAATTATGTCGCGGAACCGCTCGGCGATGAACCGCACGCCTCCGCCCTGTGCGATTTCACCGGGCGTAGCGTGAACGGTATTGTGGCAGGCATTGAAGAAAGCGGTGCCTGAGCTGTAGCCGAGTGAGAGTCCCACCCGCTCGCTGGATCGGGGTGGTCCTCACCGCCTGCAACACAGATCTCGTCGATCTGGATGCGGCCTAGCTCGAACGCCAGGCGGGTTACGTCGTGCGTGTCCTGCAAGTAGGCGACAACTACGGTGGAGGGGAATCGGGCTTTAAGCCTGGCCATCGCGGCCCAGCCACCCAGTTCGAGCGACCGGCGATCGACGAACAGTGCCGCGAAACTTGTCGTTGCTACGATGTCCAGCACATTGCTGAGTTGGACTTCAGTGAGTTGCGCGCTAGGGAAGGCCGTCCTTACCCTTGCGACCATGTCCTCCGGCAGGACGGTGTGGGCTATATGCGGCATCGGGCACCGCTTCTGTGGCCGTACTCAGGCAAAATGCGGGGGGGGGGGGGCTGGAAAGCATCCAGGCTCCTAGAGCGTTGATTCTAATCCCCAAGTTCCGCCCGGCCGCCAGCTTGTCAAGACCCCATTCGTGACCCGCTACCCACATTCGATGAGTGGGGGGTCAATCCAAATGATACCATTTCGTCCGGTATGTCTTATCGTAGGCTATGGTTTCCCAATATGTGGTTGGGTGAACTCAAGGGGGTGAGTTCAATAGGTTGTTCCCAATTACCGCAATTGCAACGATTTCGACAACGGAGGTGGGTAGGTGGCTTGCAAAAGATGCGCCCGCCGTGCAACCAGGGTGATGAATTGGCTTGGATTTCACTATCGCGCAATTGGACCTAACGTAAGATCGGTCTGGGTATTCGAGACGGCGGAGCTTGCGCTCATAGTTCCCGGAACTACTGTAATACACTGGACAACACGAGCAACCATATTGGCGGTACTGACTCGGCTCTTTTTCGGTGCCTCAAGAGCGCACGAACCGCCCACGCCGACGGAAGTCTGGCGCATCAAGGAACGACCGCCTGACATGAGGAGTGTCTATTGGCGCCCGAATACGATGGTCCAGGCGCGGACGACGGCGTCATTCATTGAGATTCGGCGAGGGCCTTGGTTGCGCCTGGTTGGGCCAGTGGAGGACAGACTACTAGCAGACGAGAGCGTGGCGGAGGCGAAATCAGTGGGAGCGGTACTAACAACCAAATAGGAGGTGCAAGATGGCGTGCCCCAACATGTGTTGCCACACGGATTCATGCCCTGGGTGTTCGGCGTGTCACATGAAAAATTGTCCAGGGGGGATAGTAGTGATCTTTCAAGATTGGTGTTGCGACGAGTGCGGTGAGGTGGAGATCCCACAATAGGGCGTCCGGGTAGTTCCGGGGCCGACGGAACCAATGCCCAACGGTGGCTGCTACTACTCACTGGAATCCTGGCCGGGCTGAGAGATCGCTGGGCTGATTGAGGTCGGCCCTTGTGCCCAGCCGTGTCCCTCCGTTCCAGAACAACCCTCGCTGACCATTTGCCTGTGTTTGTTAGACTGGTGAGGTTGACAATGAGTCTCTGCTGTGCTAGCGGCTACTGCCGTATGAGATCGCAGGCACGATCTCGGACTGCCCTGGACATTGACCTCTTTGGCGGGCATCAGTGCCGGAGCCGAAAGCAGGGACTGCCACTCCAAGACATCCGACGGTGGGTGATAGCAATCACCCAATTGCTGATCATGTCAGCCTGCGGGGGCAAGGATACCGTCATATGGCACGGCACTGTCGACACCCTCGAAAACGGCACGGTCCGTGTCAGTAATCCGGCCGAGGGAACCTGGCACGAGGGCTCGACGTGGCGCTTGGTAGAAGAAGTGAAGATCGGTACGCGTGAGGGCAAGGGTCCCCAAGTGTTCGGAGATATTGCAGACATAGACGTGGACCGGATAGGTCGAGTCTATGTGCTAGATCGACAGGCCCAGGAAGTACGAGTGTTTGGGAGCGATGGCCGCTACGTTCGGACCATCGGTCGCTTAGGGCGCGGCCCCGGCGAGCTTTCGGCAGCCACCGGGATGGCGTTCGATCCCCTGGGTCGGCTCTGGGTTCTGAACCAAGGGAATTTGCGGTACAGCGTGTTCGACACGAGCGGCATCGTGCTCCAAGAACCGTCGCGCCTTACGGGTGCAAGGGTCGCTGGGTGGTATGGCGTGTTCAGTAGCGAAGGCGATCTTTATGACCGTATTTTCTATGTGGGCCCGACTGGGGTCAAGACCGGTTACGTACGGTACGATACCACGACGGGCCAGTTTGTCGACACGATGTCGGCGTCCCGATTCCCGGAGGGTACGCCGTTAGGGTGGGGGCGCAGTCTCCTAACTCCCAAAGGTCGGTGGCTTGGGGTTGCCAGCGACTATCGGCTATACAATACCACGTTCGATGGTCGGGACACCTTACGGATCGTGGAGCGTTCCTACGAACGCACCCCGTTTTCCAGCGCCGAGCGCGACTCGGCCGAGCGGCAGCTGCGGGACATGAGAAAACGGATGATGCGCGGTTCCCCCAGAATATCCATACCGGAATACGAGAAGATCTTCCAGGGGTTTGTCATCGATGACGAAGATTACCTTTGGGTGATCTTGTCGCGGGCCCCCGAGGCAGACAGCACGACTTTCGACGTGTTCGATCCCGTGGGGCGCTATCTTGGTGCTGTTGTGGCGCCATACCCCGTGGAGCCGAGGCCGCCTCCAATCATTCGCGGCGGCAAGATGGCCTTCGTGACGAAAGACGAACTGGATGTGCCGTATGTGGTGACGGTCGGGATTCAGGGCAGAGACTGAACTCGGGGCCCCAGGTCAAGAAACTATCACTCGATCGTTGGGTTCGAGCGTTGAAAAACGCTCGCTGGTCAGCGCTACGCGCTGGATGACCCTAACAGGGAGTTCATATGCCGAGCACCTTTCAAGGTGCGTCACGAAGTGCCGAGCCGGCGTTCGTTAACGCCGGAACCAACGAATCATCGCGCTCGATTGCGGCGTTTGGATGGAAATGCATGAACTGAGCCTTTTCAAAAGGTGCATCACGAACGTGCCGAGCCGCCGTTCGCTAACCCCGGAACCGTGGCAACCTTTTCGCATATGCCGACGTCAAGAAATGGTTATCCGCTCGGCTGGTTCGATGTTTGAGAAACGTTCGCTCGGCAGCGCTACGCGCTGGCCGACCCTGAAGGGAATTCACCCCGCCGGGGTGATCAACCTCAGTGCAATACTCGACGAGACGTGGCATGCTTCCGCGAACCCGAGAAAAGCGAAGTTGAATCCCCCGGGGCCGGAACCGTTGTCAACGTGTAGCAGCCGCTGCCGCAACCGCCGAACCGTGTATCGATCAATCCCGAATTCGCCGGCCACTGCGCTCATGGACCGGCCGTTGGATTCAGCTGCCAGCGTCAGGAACATCAGTGTGATCCAGTCCATTACCGCTTTGGGAGATGGTAGCCCGGCGCTCTCGAAATTGCGCTGCAGCGTTCGCTCGGGGACGCCGAGTTGGGTGGCGATAGAGTGGACGGACGGAATGTGCAGCCTGCCGGGATCGACGAGGTGGTCCAGGGTCCGCCGCATGCAATCCCGCGCCCGGGCGGGCAGATCGGGAATCAGCAGTTCGACAAAGTGGCACACCACCTCGGCGTGCCTTGCGGCCATGAGCCAAGCGACACCGTCTCGCACGGTTTCCGGCTCACTGCTGCTCGCCGATTGGAGCAGAGTCTTTACGGCGCGAAGACCGCTGCATCGGTAGGTTAGCACCGGAACCGACGGGATAGGCGGCGCATACAATAGGAGTGACAGCGTGCGATATGCGCGCCTGAGCGCCCGTACCAGCGGTACGACCTCGTCGGTCCAGGGTGCGAGATCGTAGATGACCGTGGCGAAGTCGGAGCCCGCTAGGGGAACTCTAGCCAATCCTATGGGTGAGATATGCACGGGGCGGGCGCCAAAGGCGACTACGGCGTTGTGTGCGGTCACCGAAGCGGTCGGATCGCTCACGCAAACCGCAACTAGTGCCTGAGATGAGCGTGGTATCAAGCCTGGCCGAATCCTTTGTTCCTGCTACTCGGAGCAGAATCCTAAACGCTTGATATTGGATCATGGGAGCCCATTCTTCAAGTGCTGGCCGGCAGATGTCGCCTCCGGTCGGTACGGCAGGCATATTGACGTACGCAACTAAATGTTGCTCCGGCGCATCTTTAGGCTGTTGTGTGCCGTAACCGGGCGATGATTCTCTAGCACGAGCGAAGCGCATGGCTATTTCAAGAGGGTTGATTGGTGTGTCCGTGGCTATCCTGGTGACTGGATTGCTGGGCGCCGGCGTCGTGCTGCGTGTTCAGGGTAGCGGCGACTCAAACTCAGCGGCTGACACCACGGCGTCTGCGGAGCGGCCGGCGGTTTCGGCAAGCAGTGCTTTTTCGACCGATATCGCCATTCCGGTGGAAGCCGCCACTGTCGTGCGGGACACGCTGGTCGTGTCGGTCAACGCGGCCGCTCAGACCGCGGCGGTAAAGGAGTCGAGGTTGCTGGCCCAAGTCGAGGGGCGAGTGACTCGGGTGCGCGTGAGGGAAAACGATTTCGTCCAAGGTGAGAGTGTCTTATTGGAGCTGGATCCCACCGAGTACGAGTTGGCGGTGGAACGGGAGACCGCTGCTCTTGCACGGGCCGAGGCCCAATTCCGAGAGCTCATACTGTTCGACGACGAAATCGACGATCCGGAGGTGCGCGCCGAGCGAAAGAGAGTGGCTCGGGCGAAGAGCGGGCTGGGCGAAGCCGAGATCGCTCTCAAAGAAGCGCGACTCAAGCTCACGCGCACCAAGGTGCGCGCGCCGTACAGCGGGAGGGTCGCGACCCTCAAGATCGTAGAGGGTCAGACGGTGCGGACCGGCGATGAACTGCTCACCGTGGTGGATCTCGATCCCATCAAGGTCGAGGTGCAGGTGTTGGAGGGAGAGATCGGGTTTCTGAATGCGGGGCGCAAGGCTTCCGTATCGTTTTCAGCATTTCCCGACGAGATCTTTAGAGGCAACATCGAGACCATAAATCCGGTGGTCGATCGGGAGACCCGCACGGCCAGGGTCACGGTTCAGGTACCCAACCCAGAAGGCCGGATTCTCCCCGGGATGTACGCCCGCGTGTCCCTCGAGGCAAAACGTTTTCCGGACCGCATTTTGGTGCCCCGGAGCGCAATTATCGAACGTGACCGGCGGACGCTGGTGTTCGTCTTTGCCGGCGAGGGGCGGGATGGACTGGCGAAGTGGCGATACGTGACCACCGGGCTATCCAACGACTCGCTTATCGAGATAGTTGAGAACCCGGACACCAAAATGGTCGAACCGGGCGAGGTGGTTCTCACCGACGGGCACTACTCCCTGATTCACGATGCCCACGTACGCCTGGTGGGGAACGTTAAGGCGGCCGGCGGGAGGCCACAATGACGTGGCGGCCTGTGGTGATGGCACTCGGCGCGATGCTGGGTGCGGGCGCTGTTCAGGCCCAACAGGTGCCGCAGAGACTGACCTTGGAAGACGCCTTGGAGATCGCTCGTGAGCGAAATCCGGCATACCGCAAGGCAATTGTTCAGGCCGACGCCAGTGGCGCCGACGTCACCGCCGGCGTCGGGCAGTTTCTTCCCAACGTCAACGGCAGTCTCAACTTCAACGGCTCCACCAGGACGGTGTTTACGGGGACGGACGATTTCGGCCGTGCGGTGGAAACGCAAACCTCCAGAACCTTTAGAAGCAGCAGTTCCTCGCAAGGAGTTACCTCGAACCTCACCCTGTTTGACGGACTACAGAACGTCAACAATCTGCGTGCCGCCAGAGCCGGCGCGCGTGCCACGAGAGCCGGCGTTGGGGTCGAGGCGGCTCGGATGGAGGCGGATGTCAAGCGCCGGTTCTATGGATTGGTCCAAGCCCAGGACCTGGTCGCCATAGAAGAGCGCATGCTCGCCGCGAGAAACAGGGAACTCAGTGCCACGGAACGGCTCTTCCGCGTGGCTAGCCGTACGCAGGTAGATGTGTTAGGTGCCCAGGTGAGCGTGTCGCGTCAGGAAGCGGCGCTGGAAACCGCGCGAGGCACCGCCAGAAAGAACCGCTTGCTGTTGGCGGAGGGAATTGGATTGGAGGGAGGAGTTTCCTTCGAGGCCCAAGGTACGCTGCCCGAGGTATTCGATCCCAGTCTGCTCGATGCAGATGAGCTGGTGACCTACGCGCTGCAACACAACCCCAGAGTGGAGCAAGCTATTGCGAACGTTCGCCAACAGGATTTTGCGGCCAGCGCGGCGCGCGGTCAAAGATGGCCTACCTTAGGCGCCAACGTGGGGTTCAATCGATCGCTGTCGCAGGACGGTTATGGGGGGCTCTTTGAACTCGACCCCAGGGATCGCGCGTTCAGCTTCGGCTTCAGCGTGTCGATTCCGGTATTCACCCGGTTCCAGACGTCCCAGGCGATTGCGCGCGCCTCGGCGAATGAGCATGCGGCGGATGAGGATCTGAGGGCCGTCCGCTTGGAGGTAGAGCGCATGGTCCGGAGCGCGGTGATCGACGTGGAAAACTCCTATCGGCAGGTGCAACTTGCCGATAGGTCGGCAGAGCTGGGCCGCCAGCGCCTCGCCATGGCGCAGCAACAGTACCAGGTCGGTTCGATAGATTTTACTCAACTTCAGCAGATCGTTACGACTTCGGCCAGCGACGAGCGCGATGCGCTGACAGCCCGACTCAATTGGGCGAACGCTCTGACTGCGCTGGAGGAATTGGTGCGTCGTACCGTCACGCCGTGAACCGAGCGGACTAGTTGGTGTCGTTACCCCGTAGCTGTACCAGGCGCCCCGTAGCGGTAACGATGTTGTTCTTGGCGATCGCCATGCTCGGAATGATATCGTTCTTCAGGCTGCCGATCGATCTGCTACCCGATGTCGCCTATCCCAGACTCGTTGTCTACACCACCTATCCCGACGTAGGGCCCGCCGAAGTCGAGCGCTTCGTAACGGAACGAGTCGAACGCCAGTTAGCGCGCGTTCCGGGTGTCGAGCGCGTGGAAAGCACTTCGCGGGAAGGCGTGTCGCTTGTCACGCTCAGATTCGCATGGGGTACCGACATGGATTTCGCGGTCCTGAATGTCAGGGAGCAGCTGGACAACTTGCGCGACAACCTGCCCGAAAGAAGCGCGCGACCGGTGGTCTTGAGGACCGATCCCAACTCGGAACCGATCATGGCGGTGAGCGTGGCCGGCAGCGGCGATCTTGCGACACTCAAGGATCTTGCGGAGTCGGTGTTCAAACGCCGGCTGGAACAGATAGATGGCGTTGCCGAGGCGGCATTGGCCGGAGGGTTGGAACGGGAGATCCATGTAGACGTGGATATCCGGCGACTCGAGAGCTTCGGATTCACCATTGCCGACATAAAGCAGGTGTTGGATGCCGCCAACCAGAGTGCCCCCGGTGGCAGTATCCGGCGGGGGCGCTACCGGTACGCGCTCCGCACTCTGGGAGAGTTCCAGAATGTAGACGAGATCGCAGCCGTCCCGTTGGGGAGGAGTCCCCAGGACACGACCGGGAGCGGGAGCCTGGTGCTGCTCGGCGACGTGGCCACCGTGGAGGACGGGTTCAAGGACCGGGAGTCCATCGCTCAGTACAACGGATCTGAGGCGGTGGGTCTACTGCTCTTCAAGGAATCAGGTGCAAACACCGTACGAGTGGCCGAACGGGTCGACGATGTTTTGAACCAGTTGAGAAGGGAGTATCCGGAAGTACGTGTAGACATCGCGACCAGCCAGGCGGGGTTCATCACCGATGCCATTTCTAACGTGGTCCAGGCTCTCGTGCTGGGCGGGATGCTGGCGTTTCTGGTGTTGTTCTTGTTTTTGCGGGATGCCAGGTATCCCGTCGCGATAGCCCTGGCGATACCGATCTCGGTGGTAGCGAGCTTTGCACTGCTGGACCTTGCAGGCGTATCGCTCAATATCATGAGCCTCGGCGGCCTGGCACTGGGTGTGGGAATGTTGGTGGACAATTCGATAATCGTGCTCGAAAACGTCTTCCGCCACGGACAACTGGGTGCGTCACCGATGGAGGCCGCGAGCAAGGGTGCGGAGGAAGTTCAGGGCGCGATCACCGCATCGACCCTCACCACCATTAGCGTCTTTGGGCCGATTATCTACGTAGAGGGCGTAGCCGGCCAGCTATTCGGTGCGCTTTCGTTCGCCGTCGCGTTTGCGTTGGTGGCGAGTCTCATCGTCGCGTTGACGTTGCTTCCCACAATGGCGGGGCGCTGGGGTCTGGGAGAAGAACGACGGGCTACTCTCTTTAAGCGCTTGCTCCTAAGCGCATGGCGCCAGGTTGCGGAGGTGGTTGGGGGGCTGTTCCGGCCGCTGATCGACAGATTCGATCGTGCGTTCAACGCGTTTGCCGCTTGGTACCATCGTGTCCTGGAGGCGGCATTGGATAACCGTTGGATGGTGGTGGTGTTTGCAGTATGGACGCTCGTTGTCGGCATCGCGCTCGGTTGGACCCTGGATCGCGGCGTCTTGCCCGACGTGGATCAGGGGGCCTTCCAGGCCCGCCTTACACTTCCACGCGGTACTGCACTGGAAGAAACGGCTGCGATGGCAACGCGGCTGGATGAGATCTTCCGCAGTGATTCCGCCGTCGGCGCCGTGTTTGCGCGAGTCGGGCGTCAGGAGGCGGTTGCCGGGGTAGAGGACGAAGAACGGGGTCTGCACACGGCGATCCTGGATGTGCGCATGCGGGAGGGTGCTTCGACCGCCCGCGCGTTGGCTAGAATGAAACCAGCTCTGGCGGAGTTCCCACCGGGTGCCCTCACGATCGAAACGGGGACCGCAACTGCGCTCGGACGTTTGCTGGGCGGTGGAGAGGCCGATCTGTCGGTGCAGGTGCGCGGTGACGACTTGGACAGGGTGTGGAACTATGCAGTTGCAGTCGAGCAGCAACTGCAGTCGGCACCGTCGCTGCGCAACGTTCGGCTGGGGGTGGAGCAAGGGCAGCCGGAAGTAGTGGTGGAGATTGATCGGGAAAGGGCGGCCGCTTTCGGCATCGAGCCACGCCTGATTGCGGAGACGGTTAGGGACTACATGCGCGGCAGCAAGACGGACAACGACTTCGTGGACTTCGACGAGAAGGTTGCTGTGATCGTCCGGCTGCCCGAGCGGGAACGCCGGTCGATCGAAACACTGGACTTGCTCGAAGTCAGCGGCATCCCGCTGCGGCAGTTGGTCCGAACCCGTGAAGCGGTCGGTCCCGCAGAGATCAGACGCATCGATCAGAACCGCACCGTCACCGTGTTTGCCGACGTGGCATCGGGCGGTTTGGATCGGGCACTCGAGAGTGTAGGTGCAACGCTTAGGCAGACACCACCACCGCACGATGTACGTGCCAACATTGGAGGCGAAAACGAAGAGCGGGATCGCAGCTTCCGAGATCTGGCGTTCGCGTTCGGACTCGCGCTCATGCTCGTGTACATGATACTGGCGGCCCAGTTCGAGTCGTTCGTTCATCCCTTTACGATCTTGCTGAGCGTGCCGCTTGCCGTGGTGGGAGCGGCGGTGGCGCTGTGGGTTTCGGGAGAAGGTCTCAATTCCATGAGTCTCATCGGTCTCGTGATTCTGGTCGGTATTGTGGTGAACGACGCGATAGTAAAGGTGGATTTCATCAACCAGATGCGGCGTGCCGGTCTACCGTTGAGGCAGGCGATTCTGGAGGCGGGGCGTGTGCGACTGCGGCCCATAATCATGACCACGGTCACCACGGTTTTCGGTCTTCTGCCAATGGCCCTGGGACTCGGGCGTGGCGCTGATCTGCGGGCGCCGCTGGCCATCGCGGTCATCGGCGGCCTGACGAGTGCAACGGTGCTCACGCTGATAGTCATACCGGTGGCTTACGATCTCTTGGATGAGGCCCGGACCAAGCTCAGGAGCACGTTCGGCTTGGCCGCGGTGGGAGAGGTGGCGATGCGATCCCAATTGGACGGGCAGGGAGAAGGCGTATGATTCGCCTGTCGATAAGACGGCCTGTTGCGGTTACCATGGCCTATCTCACGGTGGCGTTGCTGGGTGTCGCCGCCTGGCGCAATATCCCGATCGAACTCCTACCCGACACCGAACTTCCCCAACTCACGGTTACCACGGAATGGAACAGCGCATCGCCCGAGGCGCTGGAGGCGTTCGTAACTGCACCCATCGAGGGTGCCGTGCAGCAAGTGCGAGGCGTCGAAAAAATCACCTCGTACAGCGAAGAAGATCGCAACGCCGGCACAGCCAGGTCTACCATTCGCATCGAATTCGAGCGCGACGCGGACATGGATTTCGTGCGGCTCGAACTATCGGAACGCCTGGCCGCCCTGGAAGACGAACTGCCAACGGGCGTCAGGGCGCCGCGAGTACAGCCCTACACGCCGCGGGAGTTCAAGGACCAAACGAAACCGTTCTTGAGCTACACGGTTACCGGTCCCTACACCCTCGAGGCTCTACGCAAACATGTAGATGACAAGATCGTTCCCGAGGTGACGCAGATCGAAGGGGTCTCCGGGGTCGAAGTTTTTGGATCTCGCGACCGCGTGCTGGCAATCGATCTGGATGAGAACAAGATCAATGCCCTGGGGCTCAGTTCCTACGTGGTGGCGCAGCGGATCAACGAGCTCGAGTTCGTGGCGGAGGCCGGGATGGTGGAATCCGGCGGGATCTTCCGGACCGTTGCCATTCGCGAACGCACCCAGTCGGCCGACGAAATTCGCAAAACGCCGCTCCTGACAGACCACGGTCGGTTGGTTCGCGTGGAGGATGTCGCCACGGTACACGATACGTTCGAAAAACCGTATCAATACTACCGGATAGACGGACAGCCGGCCGTGGCGTTCGAAGTGTTCAAGCAAGCCAGGGTCAACACCGTCAGAGTCGCCGATCGCGTGAAAGCACACCTCGCCGTATTGCAGGACATCCATCCGCCCGGCGTGCGACTCATTCTGGATGACGACCAGAGCAAGGATATCAAAGCACAGCTTCAGGATCTGCGGGTCCGCGCTCTCTTCTCCGCCGCGGTGATATTCGTGGTGTTGTTGCTGTTCCTGCGGTCATTCCGCTCGGCAGGGATAGTTTTTTCGACCATCGCATTCTCCGTGCTCATCGCGCTCAATCTGATCTACTTCGGTGGACTGACCCTCAATGTCTTGACGTTGATGGGCCTGGCGATGGGCTTCGGCCTGATCGTGGACAACGCGATCGTCGTGCTGGAGAACATCTACCGCAAGAGACAACAGGGCGAACCCCAGACAGCTGCCGCGGAAGCCGGTGCACGCCAGGTAGTCTTACCCATCATGGCGGCAACGCTCACAACTCTCATTGTGTTCATTCCATTTGTGTATCTCCAGGGTGAACTCAGGGTGTTCTACGTGCCGCTCGCAATTGTCGTGGGGCTGAGCCTGGTTGCGAGCCTCTTCGTAGCCTTCACCTTCATTCCAGCTCTTGCCAGCAGAGTTCTGGGGGCCGGGATGATAAAGCAGTCGAGTGACATAGAAGGCAAAGGCGAGGCGGCTAAACCTCCTATCTATGTCCGGTTCTATGCGGCGATCCTTGCGTTTACCCTGCGACTCACATCCCGCAGACATTGGCCGGTCTTGCCGTGGGCCACTGTCGGCATTGCGGTGGTGATGTTCGGCTCCACGTATATGCTGTTCAACAAGTATGTGAATCGCGGCATTGTGTGGGGCAGGTGGGGTGGAAACGACACGTACATAGCGATCCAGATCAGATTGCCCCGCGGCGCGGAGTTGGAACGCACCAACGAGCTGACCCGGTTCTTTGAGGACAAGCTCAAGGCGATGCCCGAGCCCGAGCGGTTCGTTACACAGGCATTTGCGCAGTACGCCAGCATCAAAGTCACGTTCCCCGACTCGTTAGAGAACACCCTGGTACCCGTGGCCATCAAAGAGCAGCTCGTTGCCTATAGCTATCTGTTCGGGGGAGCCGAGGTGCGAGTTTACGGGTACGGTCCCTCGTTTTATGGCGGTGGAGGGGGCGCACCGAACTACTCGATCAAGGTACTCGGCTACAACTACGAGAAAGTGCGGGCGATCGCCGAGGATTTGGGTCGCAAGCTCAAGCCGTTCTCTCGAGTGCGGGACGTCGACGTCAATTCGTCTGGCAGATGGTATCAACGCGACAAGGCGACCGAATTCGCGCTGTACATAGATAGGCAGCGCCTGGGACGCTACGACCTGTCGGCGTTGGATGTCATAAGGCAGGTGCAGGTGGCGGTGAGCGGCCAGCAAGCCAGTACGCAGATACGAGTTGGCGGTGAGGAGATGCGGTTCGACATCAAGCTCGCAGGCCATGAGGATTTGGATGTCAGTGACATTGGTGACCTACTGCTACAGGTGCCCAACCGCGAGAGCGTTCGCCTGGGAGACGTGGCGCGAGTCGAGGAACGGCGGGTCTTGAACCGTATTGTGCGTGAGGACCAGCAGTACCAGAGAAACGTTGCGTATGAGTTTCGGGGCCCGCAGAAACTCGGCGACAGAGTGCACGCGGCCGTGATTGCGGCAACGCAGGTACCGGACGGTTACAAACTCGAGGGTAGGGACCAGTGGAGGTGGTCGACGGAAGAACAACAGCAGATCTGGGCGGTGCTCGTCGTGTCGTTGTTCCTGGTGTTCATGGTCACTGCCGCTCTGTTCGAATCCTTCAAGCAGCCCTTGTGCGTGTTGCTTACGGTACCGATGGCGCTGGTAGGGGTCTTTCTCATCTTCTTCTACACGGACGCGAGCTTCACCAGGGAAGCGTACATTGGCGTCATCATGATGGGCGGCATCGTCGTCAACAATTCGATCTTGCTGATCGACCACGTGAACCAACTGCGTCGAGTCGATGGATTGCCGCTCAAGGAAGCGACCATACACGGCACGCTCGAGCGGGTGCGGCCGATTCTCATGACGAGCAGCACCACGATTCTCGGTCTCTTGCCGCTGGTCATGTTCAGCGAATACGCCGACGCCAATATCTGGAATGCCTTGGGTTACGCATTGATCGGGGGAATGGCCAGTTCCACGCTGTTTGTCCTGACCGTGACACCGGCACTCTATCTGATCTTCGAGCTCAGGTCGGAGCGCCGTCGGACGGGCCTACCGCAGTTGGCTACGGCGACCTGACTTTCGCCTCACCCCTCAGTCTTGACAGCGATGGAACTTTGGACGATTTACTAAGTACTTAGTAGGTCGCTGCTGGGTTGTGTCCTGTACTTACCCGGCGTGCGCTGTACTTATAACTAAGTGTAAATCAATAACTTATGGTGATGTGGCCATGGCAATACATCTGACGAACCGTGAGCTGGATGTCATGTCGGTGATCTGGCGACTGGGCTCTGCCACGGTCGCTGAGGTGCGCAGTGGGCTACATGAAGGCCTTGCCTACACGACGGTGCTGACTGTCCTAAGGGGATTGGAGTCCAAGGGGTATGTGAGACACGAGGCGTCGGGCAAGGCGTTTCGATACCACCCGTTGATCGAGGCTACCGAGGTGGGTGAAGGCGCGCTGGGCCGATTGCTGGACAAGATCTACCGGGGATCGCGCGAGATGCTTATCGCCCGACTCGTGGCCGACGAGGATATCTCAGAGGAGGAACTGCTGCGGATTCGGGAATTGCTGGACAAGCGACTAGACGAGGTGGATCGATGATCGCCGTCTGGATGTTTTACGGCCTGGCAATAGGTGCACTTCTGGGGATTGCGGCAACCGGGGTGGAGAAATTGTTACGCATGTTTGGGCACCCGGCCCGGCTGGTCTGGCTGTTCGCGCTCTTGGGAACGTTGAGCTTGCCCGCGGTGCGCTGGTTCTCACCGGAGGCGGTGTCAATCAAAGTCCCTGCCGGTACAGCCGGTCCGCAACCCCTAGGAGCTCTTGATACCTGGCCCAACCCGTTCGAGACGCTCGTCTCAACACAGCCGAAGCTCGCCACTCTGGATAGTCCACTGCTGCTCGCTTGGGGTCTGTCTTCGACGCTTCTTCTGGTCTCGTGGCTCTGGTCGGTTTGGCGGTTAAACGGGGAGCGCCGCGAGTGGAAACGCTGCACCATCGGAGGCGAGTCCGTACTGGTGTCTCATGACGTTGGCCCTGCCGTCATCGGTGTGGCGCGCGCGAGCGTGGTGCTGCCGGGCTGGGTTCTCGGTCTTGAAAGGAGAGTGCAGGATATGATCGCCCTGCACGAGCGCGAACACATTCGAGGTGGTGACCCGGGGCTACTGCTGGTCGGTCTGGTGGGGCTAGTGCTCATGCCCTGGAATGTGGCGCTGTGGTGGCAAATGGCCCGTTTGAGACTGGCTCTGGAAGCCGACTGTGACCTGCGCATGATCCGGGGTGGCGTAGACGTGCGCGAATACGGTTTGCTACTGCTGGAAATGCACCACCTCGTGCGACATCGGCCTCTGCCCACTCTCCAGCTCACGGAGCGTCAATCGTCTCTCTCACGGAGGATAAAGATCATGATTGCCAAACCACGTCGTCGCACGTCGGCTGTTGTGGGTGCACTCTCGATGGTCGCGGTGTCGGGATTCGTTGCGTGCGAGGCACCGACACCTCCCAAGATGAGTGATGCGGGAGATCCGAACACCCAGGTCGCTCGCGCGGCCGCGCTCGAGGGGGATACGATCCATGTGTTGCTTCGCAGTACTCTGACGGTCGCCAATCCCGGCGAAAGCAAGCAGCCGCTCTACATCGTGGATGGTGTGGTGTTGGGTCGAGAGGCGATCGACGTCGAGGCCTTGAGTATCGATCACATAGAGGTGATCAAAGGTGAGGCGGCCCGTAGGCTCTACGGGGCGCGCGCCGCTCTAGGAGTCGTAAGTATCACGACTAGGGAGCCCGGCACGAGCCGCAAGAGGGTCGATCTGGTACCCTTCTGAGCCTAGTGTCCCTGCACCCGGCGGACCGACCTTCAGTCGGGCTACCCCCGACACGGTAGAGACCAGCCTAAGCGTCTGTAAATCAAGGGCTTATCTCTAATACCACCGATTGATTTCCGGCCGTGAAATCGGTATATTTGGAGGACCTCAAAGGGGTCTGAATCGGCCCCTTTCTCATTATACCGATCAGGACAAAATGACAGGCCCAAATCGACGCGAACGGATCCTCAGCCGGCTTATTGAAGACGAGCTGAAAGACTCTTTTATCGACTATTCCATGAGTGTGATCGTCCAGCGCGCCCTTCCCGACGTACGAGACGGTCTAAAGCCGGTCCACCGCCGGATTCTCTACGCTATGAACGAACTGGGTCTCGTGCCGGGCAGGCCGTACAAGAAAAGCGCCACCGTTGTTGGCGACGTCCTCGGCAAGTATCACCCACACGGTGACATGGCGGTGTACGACTCTCTCGTGCGGATGGTCCAGGATTTCTCCCTGCGCTACCCGCTGATTGACGGTCAAGGGAATTTTGGTTCGGTCGATGGGGACAGGGCGGCGGCCTACCGCTACACCGAGGCTCGCTTGACGAACCTTGCGGTCGCGATGCTCGAAGATATCGACAAGAACACCGTCGACTTCGTGCCCAATTTCGACGACCGGCTCGAGGAGCCCACCGCGCTCCCCTCGAAGCTGCCCAACTTGCTTGTCAACGGTTCTACGGGGATTGCGGTGGGGATGGCAACTAACGTTCCGCCCCACAACCTGGGTGAAGTTGTGGCGGCCGCAAAGCATCTGGTGGACGATCCGGACTGCAGCCTGACCGATCTATTGAAGCACATCAAGGGGCCGGATTTTCCGACCGGCGGCTTCATATACGGCCGCGACGGGATCCGCGAGTGTTTCGAGAGCGGCCGCGGCAGGATAGTCATGAGGGCACGGGCGCAAGTCGAAGAGAAGGAATCGTCTGGCAGGTTTCAAATCGTGGTCACCGAGATCCCATTCCAGGTCAATAAGGCCCGCTTGCTCGAGCAGATAGCCGACACGGTACGGAGTAAGAAGATCACAGCCATCTCCGATCTGCGCGACGAATCGGACCGTGACGGCATGAGGGTGGTTATCGAGTTGAAGCGCGACGCGAATCCCAAAGTGGTGCTGAATCAGCTGTACAAGCGGACTCAAATGCAGACCACGTTCGGGGCGATCATGCTGGCGCTTGTCGATGGCGTGCCGAAAGTGTTGGACATTAAGGAGATGTTGCAGCACTTCGTCGATCACCGGCACGAAGTGATCTCGCGCCGCACTCAATTCGACCTCGAGCGAGCTCAGGCCCGCGAGCACATTTTGGAAGGTCTCAAGATCGCGCTCGACGACATCGACCGCGTGGTAGAGATCATTCGCAAGGCCAAGGACGTTCCCAGCGCAGACGCGGCTCTGAGGAAGGAGTTCGAGCTCAGCGAGGCGCAGAGTGAAGCGATTCTCAACATGAGGCTTGCCCGCCTCACGGCTCTGGAGGTTGACAAGCTCGAAGCCGAACTGCAGGAACTCCACAAGCTCATTGAAGACTTGAAGAGTCTCCTCGCCTCCAAGACCAAGCGTATGGCGGTTCTCAAGTCAGAGCTGGACGATATGGTCAAGCGCTTTGGCGATGAGAGACGCACCGGAATCGTTGCCGACGAGGGCGATTTCTCAATTGAAGATCTCATTGCCGAAGAGGACATGGTGATCACGATCTCGCATACAGGGTACATAAAGCGGATTCCCGTGACCACCTACCGGAGGCAGCGCCGCGGGGGCAGAGGATTGAACGGCATGGGGACGAAGGAAGACGATTGGGTGGAGCATCTCTTCGTTGCGTCGACCCACGACTATGTCCTCACGTTTACGGAATCGGGCAGGGTCTACTGGCTCAAAGTGTACGATATCCCTCAGGGAGGTCGTGCAGCGCGCGGCAGGCCGATGATCAACCTGGTTGGCATTCGTCCGGGCGAACAGATCGCGGCGTTTGTAGCCGTTCGTGAATTCAGCGACTCAAACTATTTGATGTTTGCCACATCCAAGGGAACAGTCAAGAAGACGGTCCTGTCCGCCTATAGCCACCCGCGTGCCACGGGAATCAACGCCATCAACATCGAAGAAGGTGACAGACTCATCGATGTCCAACTCACCGATGGCACGAACGACGTCGTGTTGGCGACACGCGATGGTATGAGCATACGTTTCAGCGAAAAGGATGTTCGCGAGATGGGTCGCACGGCGGGGGGAGTGCGCGGGATTCAGCTTACCAACGCCGACAGGGTCATCGAGATGGTGGTCGTCAGACGCGATGCGACACTGTTGGTCGTTAGTGAGAAAGGCATGGGGAAGCGCTCACGGCTTTCGGATTACCGCGTTCAGAAGAGGGGCGGCAAGGGCATCATCACGCTCAAGCGCACCAACACGACCGGCTATATCGTTGCGCTCAAGGAGGTGGTCCCCAACGACGAACTCATGATGGTCACTCGCAACGGGGTCATCATCCGAGTTCCGGTCGAAGGCATCAGAGTCATCGGGCGTAACACGCAAGGCGTGAGAGTGATGAACCTCGACGCCGGTGATGCCGTGGTAGATGTGGCACGTGTCGTCGATGATGAGGGCGCAGATGAGCCGCTTGCGAACGAAGAGGGCAGCGCCGAGCCCGTGGCCGAGGGCCAGTAGCGCGGTCGGAGCGAGTTCTGCTGACCGACGGCAGCCGTGTCACCCTCGAGGAGATCCGCGAGGCCGCCCGCGGCATGCGTGGGATAGTCGAGCAGACGCCGCTGATACGTGCGGCGGCTCTCGATGAGTTGGCGGGGGTACCGGTCTATCTCAAGCTCGAAAACACGCATCCCACCGGTGCCTTCAAGCTCCGTGGGGCGTGGACCGCTGTGCGACGCATGGCGCCGGAGCAGAGAGCACGGGGAGTGCTCACGTATTCGAGTGGCAACCACGGCCAAGCGGTGGCCTTTGCCGCTCGGCGCATGGGTGTCCGAGCCGTGGTCGTCATGCCGGAAACGGCGCCGGCACTGAAAGTGGAGGGGGTGAAGC
>JBHHZE010000009.1:0-75553 GCA_046757925.1 Gemmatimonadales bacterium | reverse complement strand
AACGTCTCCTCTCCTATAAAGAGATAGAGCGGTGCGAACTTTCCCTTTCTGATCCAACAACATCACGGAGATGTGGGGCAATGCACGTCCGGTGCTGTCGTCGACCACAACGCCACTGACTGCTGAGCCCGGGGCGGCAGGTCGCAGTAAGATCTTGAGGGATTGGCCCGCCGAAAGCGCCAGGTTCCCAAACATAGCTGCCTCGTAGCCCAGAGCCGCAACCCGTAGGGTATAGGTGCTGGCTTCGGGCAGGCGAAGCGAGAAGAGGCCGCTCGTATTGGTTTGGGCCGTATCCGGTGCATACGCAGCTCCAACTAAGAGCCGGACCGTTGCTCCAACCAGTGGTTGTTGTGTCGTCTCGTCTATGACGGTGCCAGTAACGTTCTGGGCCTCGAGTGGTGCGACGAGCGTCGTGCAGACTGCGAGAGCAGCAACGAGATGCAGAGTCCGATTCATCGTATCCTTTTAACCCTTGCTGACTGCTTTCAGTTCCTCCTCTCACCGAGTTCTAGGCCTTCCACTTCGAAGCATCGCAACTCGCCCGATCGCTGAGTACATTGGTTTCGTTCTCACGGACCGACCAGACTTATAAGAGTCTGTCCCGCCTTGGGGTTTGGAGTCTCGACGGCAGCGTAAATCACCAGTTGCCCTGAATCCTTGACGGCGAACAGGGGAAGGGCATCATTTCCGTAGCGCGCCCGGAAATCGTCATATCCGAATTCCCCCGTCAAGGGCGTTGCCTTGACCGTCTGCCCTGCCACAAACCGATTCACTAGCTCCGCCGACGTGGCGTTTGGTGCAAACAGGAATCGTCCCCGCAGATGCTTTGGTATGGCCTGGCTGAGGTTCCCGGACTCGGCTCCCTCGGGCGACAGTTGATAGACATTAGCTCGGCCGAAGACCTCGCCGAAATGAAGTGCAGCAAGCGCGTTCACCTCATCGTTTGATGTCAGGGCCATCATTCGGCCGATGCCCTCCAACTCTAGAGTGTCCATCATCGCTTCGTCCAGGATGTTGCCATAGTGCGCCACGAGACCTGCGCGCCGCGCGGCAGCAACGTGAGACCAGTTAGAGTCAACCAATAGAACTTTGACTCCGTGCTCTGTCAGGCGCTGTGCGATAGAGCGAATCCAAGGATCGGCGCCCACCAACACCACACCCTGGGGATTCGGCGATGCAACCTGGAGCCACCGGGCCACTGGTGCCGCAGACAATCCATAGACGACCACGGTGCCGACGATGACCAGGAACGTGATCGAAACGAGCCGATCGGCCCCGGGGTAGCCGCGCTGCGCGAGTTCCAGGGCGAACACGGCGGAGACGGCGGCGGCAACGATGCCGCGCGGCGCCATGACACCGAGGAGGCAGCGCTCCCTCCAGGTCAGTCTTGTCCCCCACGTGCCGAGCGCAACGGCAGCGGGCCTCACCAGTAGGATAAGCCCGGCGAGGAACAAGACCTCGGGGCCACGCACGCTTCCGAGCATCTCGCGTGGCACTCGCGCGGCGAGAACGATGAAAAGACCCGATATGAGCAATACTCTCAGATTCTCCTTGAACTCCACGATGTGGCGCACCGTTACCAGCTTCTGGCTCGCGACTGCCGACCCCATAACCGTTACCGCCAGAAGACCTGATTCAGGCTGCAGGTGATTCGACAGCGCGAATATCGAGAGCGCCACCGCGAGAGCAGCTGGGTTCTGCAAGAAATCGGGAATCCAGAAGCTCCTGAGTGGTAGGACCAACAGCACCGCACCCAATAGCCCGAGAAGTCCTCCCGCTCCCACCGCCTTCATGATGCCTCCGATGGGACTGGCGATCTCGGAACCACCGACCGAGATCGCCTCGAAGACCAGGACCGCCAGGATGGCGCCGATGGGATCGTTCACGATCCCTTCCCATCTGACGGCCGAGCCGACACGTTCTGACGGCCGGATATAGCGGAGCAATGGACCGATCACGGTCGGGCCCGTCACCACCAAGATGGCTCCCAACAAAGTCGCCAGCGCTCTATCGAACCCCAGTAGGAAGTGAGCGAGCAGCGCGACTCCCAACCAAGTGACTCCTACGCCAATCGTCGTTAGCCGTCCAAGAACACGGCCGATCTCGCGGAGTTCAGCGACGTCTAGACTGAGACCTCCTTCGAACAAAATGATCGCTACCGAGAGCGAGACGATCGGAAACAGCAAGTCGCCCAGCAATCGATCCGGATCTAGAAAGCCGGTTACCGGACCGGCGGCGAAACCGGCTATCAGGAGCAGCAGTATTGAAGGAAGACGGAGTCGCCAAGACAGCCATTGCGCTCCGATCCCCAATACGAGGATGGCGGTGAGTTGGATCAACGGATGTTGCAAGCGCTTGCCGTCGACAAAGACTATGTTTCCCCTCTCCCCTTCGCCCTATCTTCTGTCCCTGATCTCCCTCAACGCGCCACCGACATAATTCCGCGTCATCTCCTTCCTCCAGGCCAATCCGAAGTCGGTGTTGTCCATGGGCTTTGACGGTTTGAACGCGGCATTGGCTGCGGCGTCGATCGCCTCGTCTGGGAGCTTGGTTCCGATGAGCGCCTGTGCCGATGCAGCCACTTCCTGCGGGTAGCTTGCCACGGCACCCAACACGATTCGCGCGTCGGCCACGACATCGCCGTCCCACTGGATCCACACTGCAACACCCAACACCGGAAAATCGAACGATCCCCTGCGTCGGAGCTTCCAGTAAGTCGCGTCCCAGCCGTTGGGTGCGGGCAGCCCTATTGCGGTCAGGATTTCGTCCGGTTGCTTGGTGAGGTACTCGATCCCGTCGTTATTGTAGAAGGCACCCGCCGGAACCACGCGCTTGCCGCCTAGTCCAACGAGCGAGAACTCAGCGCCGAGCGCAACAGCTACCGGTGCCAGGTCGGAAGACTGGACAGCCCAGCACCTGGGACTGCTCGGTGCCACCCAACAGATGGCGCCGTCCTTCTTCATGCAGAAGTCGATCGCCTTGCGCCATTCGTAACTCTGATCGTAGTAGTTGCACCGCGTATCGAGACACAGGTTCCCACCCACCGTTCCCATGTTGCGAAGTAGGGGTGTGCTTATGAGCTCCGCCGCCCTTGCAACGGCTGCGTAGTTACGCCGGATGTCGATATTGGACGCGAGGTCGGTGAGCGTCACCATCGCCCCCACCACGCTCCCCATTTCACCTTTCACATTTCCCTTTTCACCCGATCTCTCTACCTCCCGCAATTCGGGTATCCGACTCAAGGAGATAACCGTCCGTGGCTCCTGGTGCCTCCGCTTCATGTTGGGATAGAGATCCGTCCCGCCCGCCACATACATCCCACTCGGTCCGGCGTCTCGTTTCATCGCGAGCGCGTGCTCGAGCGTATCGGGCTCCAGGTAGATGAACTCCGGTAGCCGCAACATAGATCAGTGCTGCCGTTCTTCGGCCACTGCGGGCGTACGCTTGGGGTGCGACTTTATTGCCTTGCCGTCACCACCCTCCCACGGCGGTGGGACCCGCGTAGGCTGGGGCCACGCGATCTCGGGGAACCTGGTGGGACCTACCCGAGCCTCCTCGCCCTTGGCCTTGAGCTTCAACGCACGGAATACTTTCTCGGGGGTAATGGGGACTTCATCGACCCTAACACCGACGGCGTCGTACACCGCATTTGCCACGGCGGGCATCACCGGCAATAGCGGACCTTGGCCTACTTCCTTTGCACCGAACGGTCCGTTGGGATCGGGGGCCTCGATCAGGTATGTCTCGACGTCGCACATCTCGAGTGTGGTGGGGCTCTTGTATTCCAGCATGCTGGGAATCTTCTGTACGACCTTGCGATTGCCGCGGTACGCCATCTCCTCCATCAACGCCTCACCCAACCCCATATAGACACTACCCTCCACCTGACCCATAACCGTGGTCGGATTGATGCACCTGCCGATATCGTGTGCGATCCAGATCTTGGGCACCGTGAAGATACCGGTGGCCGGGTCTACATTTACCTGTGCGATCGCGGCGCTGTACGAGTACGCGGGCGACGGCCCCACACCCGAGCCACGGTAACGCCCGGCACTCTTGGGCGGTTTATACGACCCAACGGTCCCAACGATTCCCTGCGCCGCTTCTGTAATCTGCACCGACTCGGCGAAGCTCATGCCGATCTCGGGGTCCTCCGCATCGAACACTCGGCCGTCGGCAAACACCACCCGGGAGACTGGCACTTCCAGTTTGGTACTCGCATGTTCGGCCAAAATCTGACGCGCTCGCTCGGCTGCCTGCAACGCGGCGTTCCCACTCATGAGTGTCACCCGACTCGAATAGCTGCCCAGGTCTACTGGGGTTAGATCGGTGTCCGCGGTAACGATCTGAAGTTCCATGGGATCGAGTCCCAGTACCTCTGCAACGATGTATGCCAAGATCGAATCAGAGCCCTGGCCGATATCGGTCGAGCCGCAGAAGACTGTGACGCCACCACTCCGGTCTAGCTTCAACTGCACTCCCGACTGCGACATGTCGTTCCAGTAGATCGGCAATCCCGCCCCGCTGATGTAACTGGAACACGCCAACCCGACTCCGTTGCCGAGTGGGAGCTTGCCGTGCTTGTCGGTCCACTGTGCCGCCGCCGTCACCTTGCGAATGCACTCACCCAACCCCATCGTGCTTACCCGCAGGTAGTTGGCGGTAAGCGAGTTGGGTGGCACCAGATGCTTGAGTCGCAGTTCGGCAGGGTCTTGTTTCAACTCGGCAGCGATCTTGTCGAGTTGTACTTCCAGTGCGAAACGTGGCTGCGGTGTGCCGTGTCCGCGCTTGGGCCCGCATGGTGCCTTGTTGGTGAACGCGCGCGCTCCTTGAAACTTGTAGCGCTGCACATGGTAAGTGACAGTTTGCAGCGCCCCGGTGTAGTATGTACTTGCTACACCGTAAGAACCGTAGCCACCACCGTCCAACAGCGTCTTGAAGTGCATCGCCTCGATAGCGCCATCGTTGGTGACACCGGTTTTGACCCACATGAGTGTAGGGTGACGGCCGCGATGGCAGTAGAACACTTCTTCGCGCGTGAGCGTGATCTTGACGGGTCTGCCAGTCAGCGCCGCGAGCTTGGCGATCACGATCTCGTGACTGAACGGATCGCTCTTGCCGCCAAAGCCGCCGCCGTTGGGACACGCAATTACGCGGATTCGAGCGGCGGGCATCTCCAACACCTTGGCCAGTGCACGGTGCACGTAGTGCGGGGTCTGTGTGGCGCTCCAAAGCGTGAGCTTGCCGTCCGGCGACCAATCGGCGAGTGCGGCATGCTGCTCCATGGGAAGGTGCGTGCTGCCCTCGTAGAAAAAGAGGTCTTCACGCACCAGATCCGCCCGTTCGAAGCCTGCGTCTACGTCACCGAATTCCAAGTTCACGAGTTTATGCAGATTGCCGTCATCGCCGTAGTCGTGAATCAGGGGATCGCGTGTGTCGATCGCCTGTTCTGCAGAGGAAATGTGATCGAGCATCTCATACTCGACGTCGATCAACTCGATCGCCGCGGTCGCGACTTCTTCCGCGATGGCCGCAACAGCCGCAACAGGGTCTCCAATGAACCTCACCTTGTCGGGTGCGAGCGCGTGCTCGTCCTCACTTACGGGGAGGATCCCAAACGGGATGGGTAGGTCTTTGCCCACCAGCACCCGTTTGACTCCATCCAAAGCCGTGGCTCTGGATACGTCGATGTTCACGATCCTGGCGTGGGGATGCGGGCTGCGCAGCAACTTCGCGTACAGCATGCGTGGTAGGGTCAGATCGTCGGCGAACAGGGTGCGGCCGGTGACCTTGTTGGTTGCGTCGACCTTGCGCTGGGCATGGCCAACTACGCGGAGTGAGTCTCCGTTACTGTTTGCCATAGCTGATTTCGCGCGCCGGTTCCGCTGCCTCTCCGCGCATACGCGCAGCCGCCAGTTCGACCGCTTCGTAGATTTTGATGTAGCCCGTACAGCGACACAGATTGCCGGCCAGTGCGTCTTTGATCTTGTCGCGCGTCGGCGAGGGATCTTCTTCGAGCAGGGCTTCCGCCGCGAGTAGAAACCCCGGTGTGCAGTAGCCGCACTGTGCGGCACCCAACTCAGCGAACGTTTCCTGCAACGGGTGCAGTGTGGGGCCCCGTGCCATCCCTTCTACGGTTTTGACATCCTTCCCATCGCAGGCCAGTCCTAGGACCAGGCAACTTAGTATCGGTTGTCCGTCAAGCAGTACGGTGCAGGTCCCGCATTCCCCCAACTCGCAGCCGTGTTTCGTGCCGGTCAGCCGCAGATCTTCGCGCAGCACCTCGAGCAAGGTCTTGTGTGCCGCGAACGCGACCTCCGTACGTTCGCCGTTCACGACGAGGCTTATGGGGCGACGGCGGTAGGGCGTATCAGGATGTCGGCTGGCCAAACAGGAAGGTCTCCGTCTGTTCCATCAGCATCTGGCGCGCCTCCGGGTTTCGCAGGTCCAGCGCGTAGTGGTTGATAATGGCTGTCTGTTGCTTGAGCCAATCAGCCCAGCAGAGCTGACAAATGGAGTCGTAGATCTTGTTTCCCAGGTCGTTGGGCAATGGGGGTGCTGCCAGCTGGGCCTTTGTTTGCCCACATTTCACGCAGTTGACATCGCTCATAGTACTCAAATCTAACCTTGCAACTTGCCGTGCGCGACGGCACGTTTCAATTGTGTCACCTACCGGCCGAAACCCGACAGCAGGCCTCTGCGCGGACTGCCTGCACAGCCGAGTGATCACCAGCGCTAAGGGCTCGGTCTTCCGCCTGTGCGGTTTGTCACGCGTCGATTCTCGGTTTCCCAAGTATCCCCGATTGCCGGTAGCTCGGTGCAGTGGGTACCATTCAGGTCTCCGAGACCAGCGCGCAGATTCAATGGGAGAGAGCAGCTATGGAAGTTCCTATGACTAGGACCATGATCGAGGCACTCGAGCAGACGCCGGAAATGCCGGACAATCTCACAAAGGCTGTTAGTGGCGCGCGCGAGGACGGTGATGCGTTCCTCGTCACTCTGACCGATGACGATGCGATGGCGATGGCGGAGATGTGCCAGTGGTACATCAAGTCCGATCCGGTAACAGGCGAGCTGACCGACAAGGCCAAGTTATTCAGCTCGATAATCGACGCCATAGACGATTGCGAACTTGGGTGACCGGGGATGTATCTTCCTATGGGGTCTACTTGACGGAGGTGGAGAATTGAAAGTTCAACGGCAGCTGTCCGGCTTGGAGCCCATCGTACTCGATCCGGTCGCAGATCTGAAGGAGGATGATTGGTACCGATCTCCTGACGGGAAATGGAATGTGGCTCAAGTTGTGGAACACCTCGCAATATCTATGGATCTAGTGGCAACAGGGTTTGAGGCGCGGGCTGAGAAGACCGGCATGGAGCGTAGAGCTACACCGAGCCAGTCGGTGGTGCGCCATATGCTCTTGGGTCCGGGTAAACTTCCTGCGGGTATGGAAGCACCGGACTACACGCGACCTAGCGAGGGCCCTGACCGTGAACAGATCACCGCACGCTTCCGGATGGGTGTGGAGCGAACCAGGGTATTGCTCGAGCAATGGCCCGAGGAACGACAACTAGAGGTGTTTCTCCGCCACCCCATCATGGGAGATCTCAACCTGCCCGAGTGGGTGAGATTTCACTTCGTGCACTGCAAGCACCACGGGCGTCAGATCGAGAAGTTGCTTGAGTGGCTGGAAGAGTAGCGCGTCCTAAGTGTTTGGCCTTTCACATTTCACCCACCCGTTTTCCTTTTCCTGCTAGGAACTAGACCTCGACGCCGGCCCTGGAAACCCCTGGTGCCAGTGGCGTCGCCGCGTTCCCCGACTCGGTCAATGCTTCGGCCATCGCACGTGCCACTGTTTGAGTGGAACCGGATTCACAGACGCCGACCAAGGTCGAGCCCGATCCCGAGATAGTCACCCCATAGGCTCCGGCGGCGTGGCCCGCTTCTACTGCACCGTCGAAGCCAGTTATCAATCTTCGCCTGAGCGGCACCGCAATGCGGTCAATCATTCCTTGTCCAATGAGGCTGGGATCTCCCGATGTCAGGCCAACGATCAGTGCAGCTGCTCCAGCGGCCTGGGCAATCGTGTCCTCACGCGTGAGCCGGTCCGGTAGAATCGAGCGGGCATGCAAGGTGCCGACGCGTTGTTCTGGGACCGCGAGAGCGATGCCGAGTGAAGCGTGCAACTGAAGACATGTCGGTTGTGCGGTTGCGAGGAGTAGGCAGCCGAATACTGCGGGTCCTACGTTGTCCGGATGGCCCTCGATCTGGCGCGCTTGGTCGAACAATGCGCGGCGGTCGAGCTGTTGTCCCTTCAGTACCTGTGCAAGGGCCAAACCTGCAACGGTAGCTGCGGCAGACGATCCGAGCCCGCGGCTGACGGGTATTTCGGAGTGCGCTTCCAGGTGATGGTCTTGGGGCATCGTGTGTCCCAGGGCCGCGAGGATTAGATCGTCCTCCTCCTTCAAGCCTTCCAATGTACCGGTATAGCGGGCAGGACCGGCACCACGGACGATTCTCGCTTCCAGCCGGATATCCAGAGCCAGTCCCAGGCAGTCGAATCCGGCGCCCAGGTTGGATGTCGATGCAGGTACGCGAGCAGCTATGGGAGGCATACACATAAAGTAGTACGGGGACTCCGACGTTGTCGAAGTCCCCGAGGTCATTGGGCCTGGACGTGACTCGCTACGACGTCGTGTGGTCGTAGATGCGCTTGATTTCGAGGGGTCGTGGAAATCGCAGGTTCTCGATACGCACCTTGATCTGCAGATGTTCGCCCTCATCCTTGAGTTCGTATGTCTCCGTAATCTTGGTACCACCTTCCATCTTGGTCTCGACGATCAGCTTGTCGCCCTTCCAGTGGGACTTGATCTCGCCTTTTCGACGTCCTTCTCCGAACCCGATCTTCTGGCCGTCGGTCTGAAGTGTACGGACGCTGTCGCCGCCATAGCCGATCTTGACGACGTTGTCGTCTTGCGAGATGTCAAGGTATTGCGCGGCCCGCATTGCCACTCGCATCGGATTGGAACGTTGCTGTTCCACACCGCCGCCGCGCCCACCGCCACCGAATCCACCGCGGCCGCCTCCTCGTCCACCGCCTCCACCACCGCGGCGTCCACCGAATCCCCCACCACTCTGAAACATTTCCCGCATCTTCTGCCGCGCATCGTCGCTTTTTGCGGCGTTCAAGTGCCACTTGCCGACAAAGCTCGGTGTTTGTACGGCGAGCCTGCCGCTCTGCGTGGCTGCCGAGAGCATCACTATGGCGCTCAATGCAGACAGTGTTGTTACCGCAACTCGTTGCAACGCGGATATTGCTCTTGTCGTTTGCTCAACAGTTTTCATTGTCGTCTCTCTGCCCTCTGGTGTACCAGGCTACTCGTATCGTAGAGCCTCAATGGGATCGAGTCTTGCGGCCCTGCGCGCCGGCCAGAGCCCAAAGAAGATTCCGATTGCGGCGCTGAATATGAATGCCACTACAACTGCATTAGCGGATACCAGGGTGTTCCAGTTTGCCAATCGAGAGAGTGCAATTGCACCGCCGGATCCCGCGATGATCCCGATGACGCCTCCCAACATGCAGAGCACGAGCGCCTCGACGAGGAACTGCAACATAATGTTTGCACGCGTAGCGCCGAGCGCCTTGCGCACGCCGATTTCCCGGGTACGCTCCGTGACGGAAACGAGCATGATGTTCATGATCCCAATTCCGCCCACTAGAAGGCTGACGGCAGCGATACCGCCGAGCAAGAATGTGAATGTCTGGGTCGTTTCCTCGAACGTAGCGAGAAACTCGCTCCGGTTGGTGATGTTGAAATCGTTGTCCTTGCCAGGGGCGATTGCATGCTCGCGTCTAAGCACGCGCTCGATCTCTATCATGGCTATGGTCATTGAGTCCGGATGCGCTACCTGAACCGTTATGGCGCGAACTCGGTCCGTACCGAATATGCGGTGTTGGGCTGTCTCCAATGGAATCAGGATCTGCTCGTCCGGGTTATTCCAGCTGTTTGTGGAGCCCTTCTCCTTGAGGACACCTATGATCTCAAATGGAATGCCGCGGATCGCGATTGTCTGTCCGATCATGGCGACGCGGTTGGAGTTGAGCATGTCAGGTACCGCGTATCCCACGACCGCAACGCGCTTTCGGGCGCTGCCATCGCCGGCCGTGAACATGCGGCCGGCTTCGATCTCGTAGTTATTGACCGGAACGAATGCGGGAACAGTACCGTTGATGTTGACGTTGATGTTTTGATTTCCGAACTTGACCTGTTGATTCTGTGATAGTTCGGGGATGATTGCAGTGATACCTCGAGCGTCCACGAGGGCCTTTGCATCATCCGTTTTCAAACTGACACGATTTGCACTAGCTATGCCATGTCTGAGGGATTGACCGGCCCGAATCTGCAGGAGGTTTGTTCCCAGCGATTCAATTTGATCTTGCACGGCCTTTTGTGCCCCGGTACCAAGGGCCACCATTGTTATCACTGCCCCAACACCGATAACGATGCCCAGCATCGTGAGCAGGGAACGGAGTTTGTTCGCTCGAATCGCTGCAAGCGCTACCCAAATGGTTTCACCGAAAAGCATGGCTGTTCCTTCCCGTGACTAGGTCAGTCGGCATAACTACCGCCGTTGTACTCCCGGTAATCCGCGACCGCGTATCCGATTGATGCGCTCCGCCAATTGTTGCTGGCTTGCAAGTAGGCTCGCGCTTGGCAGCACAAGGACCGTGTCGCCAACCGCCAGGCCAGACATCACTTCAGAATAATCGAGGTCTGTGAGACCGGTGCGGATCGGGGCAGGAGTCGGCACCCCGTTGCGCAGCGCAAACACTATGTAATTGCCGCCGAAGAGGTTGGCGTCCGTGCCCGAGCTGTGTTGGTTTTCCCTGCGTCCGCCACCTCGTCCTCCGCGATTGGCGCGCATCTTCCGCAGCAGCGCGCGATCCTGGGAACTCAGGCTCTGGAACCCGCCGCCACCTCTCAGTTTCGCGAACAAGGCTGTGGCTTGCTTGACAGTCACTCCCTCAGGCAGCGTTATTTCCCGTCCGTCGGGCGTCGTTATACTGTGCTCGTCGGACGCAGGTTTTTCGGTGGCTCTGCCGGCCAGGGATGCCTCTCCGCCGGGCCTGGTTCCGTTCCGGGCGGCCGCTATCTTCGCCCGGACGTCATTGATATCCAGCCCGAGCACCTCGGCGGCTGATGCTATGTCTCTCTCCGTACGAAGTGCGGCATTGGGGACCGCAACGACACCCTCACGACGTCCGATGTGGACGTCCACCTCGGTATTCATACCCGGTCGCAGCAGTCCGCCATCATTGGGAATGCGGACCAGAACCGGAAACATGGTAACGTTCTGTTCGACCGTGGCCTGGGGCTCCACTTTCAAGACCTTCCCCTGAAACGGCCGGTTAGGGTATGCGTCGACACCGATAGTGACCTCCAGGTCCGGGTGTATCTTTCCTATGTCGGTCTCATCTACCATTGCGCGTACCTGCACAGTGTCGAGGTTGGCCAGCAGCAGCAGGACGGCGCCGCCGCTCACGTTTCCGGTGGCGGATGAAATCACCGTTCCTTCCTCGACGTTCTTCTGGATCACCATGCCGTCAATCGGCGACTTAACATCGGTGTCCTCGTAGGAGATCTTGGCGTCTTCGAGCTGGCGCTGTGCACGTACCAATCCCGCGTTGGCGTTGGCAACGGCAAGCTTCGCGTCTTCCCACTCTTGGTCCGTGATGGATTGTGTTTGGTGGAGCTCCTCTGAGCGCTTGAGTCGAGACTCCGCGTTCTCCAATTGGGCTTGGGCGAGTTGCAAGTCTGCCTGGGCTTGACGCAAATTGTTGCGGGGCACTCGGGGATCTACCCGCAATAGTAGCTCTCCCGCAGTCACTTCATCTCCGGTCTCGACGCGCATTTCGAAGATGGCGCCTGAAGCCTTGGATTTGACCTCAACCGTTTTTATTGGCTCGATTTCTCCTGCCGCGCTCGCCGAGACTACTATGTCTCGGTTAGCGACCGGGATCATTTGATAAACCGGTGCCTCGGTCTCTTCGGTCGGGCGGTAATACTTAGCGTAGCCGACGCCGGCAAGTGCGATGATTCCGAGAATCAATAGTGCGTTTTTCATGCAGTTCTCTCAGTTATTATGTCGTGCTCGATCCGCCCGTCGCGTAGCTGAATCTGGCGGTTTGCGTGGGCCGCGATATCTCTCTCGTGGGTGATCACAATGATGGTCTGGCCAGCGTCATGGAGGTGCTCCAGGACGTTCATGATTTCCTCACTCGTCGCGCTGTCCAGATTACCGGTCGGCTCATCCGCGAGGACGATGCTGGGGTTATTGACCAGCGCCCTGGCGATGGCGACCCGCTGTCGTTGGCCTCCCGAAAGCTCGGTCGGTTTGTGCTCCATCCGGTCGGCGAGTCCTACCTTATTCAACGCCGACTCCGCATATTCGCGTCGAGTCCTTGCCGGTATTCCTGCGTAGATGAGCGGCAGTTCTACGTTATGCAGGGAGGTGGCCCGCGGCAACAAGTTGAATGTCTGAAACACAAAGCCGATCTCTTTGTTCCTGATGCGTGCTAACTGGTCGTCGTTGAGTTCACTTACCTTCTGTCCGTTTAGCCAGTACTCGCCCTCGCTCGGCGTATCCAAACATCCAAGCAGGTTCATCAGTGTGGACTTACCGGATCCCGACGGCCCCATGATGGAGGTAAACTCGTTGCGGCGAATCTGGAGATCGACTTGACGTAATGCGTGCACTGTTTCGGAGCCCAACGTGTAGTTCCTTGTGAGCTTGTGCGTCAGGATGATCACATCTTCTGCCGGGGTTTCACCGGTGCGGAACTCAGTTGCCTGCGGTACGGTCATAGTTCTCTCCCGATGAGGGCTTCGATCTGGGCCTTCGCGACCAAGTAGTCGAGGCGGGCCTGTACGATATCCACTTCGGCCTGATCCAGATTGATCTGTGAGTCCAGAACCTCGACGATCGTGGCTGCTCCGAGCCGGTAGCGCTCCCGCTGAACTCTGAGGTCCTCGCTGGACGCAGCTTCGTTTGCTCGAGCAATTTCGAGTCGCGTACGCGCCGCCGTAAGTGTCGTCAGATACTGAGTGAGCTGGGCATTCACGTTGCGAACGGCATCATCGGCCTGTGCGCGGGCGGCATCCCGAGCGACGGCGTTACGGGTCTGCGTCAGCTCTCTAGAAAAACCGTTGAAGATCGGCCACGACAAGTTGAGCCTTGCGGACCAACTTGGCCTCAGACTGGAGAGTTGATTGCCTGCCCAAGATCTTTGGTATGAGGCCGATACAGTGGGAAAAAACTGAGCCCGGGATACCGCGACTTGAGCATCTGCGGCCCTCGAAGCCGCTGTTGCAGCACCGATGACCGGTGAGCGTGCCAGTGCCTCTTGTCTCAGGGTGCTTGTGTCCACCTCTACGAAGTTTCTGAAGCGATCCTCGTCGACAACACCTACGGAGCCATCCACGCCGATCAGGCGTGCTAGATCGGCTTGTGCCGTCGCTTGCTGAGTTTGGGCGTTTACCAGTTGAAGCTGTGCATTCGCGAGCTCAACCCTCGACCGCAGCGTGTCAGAACGAGTTGCCGTGCCGGCGACGAGCTTCTCCTTTGAGATCTTGAGTTGTTCGTCGGAGCGCTTGATGCGGGTATTTGCAACCCGCACCAGTTCATCTGCCGCCAGCGCACTGTAGTACACCTGTTTCGTCTGTAGAACGATCTGAAAGCTCTGGTTCACAAGTGCCGCATCGGCGCTGGCGTAGTCGGCGCTGGCGGCGTGGTTCTGTGCCAATCTGCTGAATCCGTCAAACACGGTCATCGATGCGCTGAAGCCGCTGGAGTAGGATGTCGAGGAGCCCGATACGGTTCGCTGTGTGGCAGCGTCGAAACGCTGCGACGAGTTGGTGCTGACGCTCGACGTGGCATTTATGGTTGGCATCCAATTGCCATATGCTTGAAGACGCGACATCCGGGCGTTCGTCATCTGACCACGCGCCTGGACCATAGCTGGCTGGATTTGCAACGCGAGTTCCAGTGCGTCGTCAAGCGTCACGGACTTCGCTTGGCCATCGAGCTGGGCAGCCAATGATGTTGTGACCACTGCTGCGGCAAAGAGTGTTCTCATGCTGCTACCGATGTTTCGAACCATTACGGTCTCTTCTCTCCCTGTTTCTATCGCTACTCGCGATGAGTTCGCGAAATTTCTCTTGCTGTGTCTCGTCCAGTACGCTCATCACTTGCTTTCGGATGTCATTGCGAAGAGCGTCAAACTTCGGGCCAACTTCCTTCCATAGGTTATGCATTTCCGTCTGGCGTCGTTGAATTATGGTATCGACGGAGGCACGTTGGCTGGGCGATAGGTTCAATTCCTCTTGTAGCCGTTCACCGTAACTTCTGCGGTGTTCACGGTCTCTGGTGGAATTTCTTTCACTGGTAGCGTTGGTCGCGGCCTTACCGTCACCCAATGCTGCAGTTGTTCCACCACCGACGGCTACGCCAGCCGCAAACGCTGCGATTAGCAGGATAGCTGCCCATAGCTTCGATCGGTTGAGCATTTACATCACCACCTTTGTTGCGACAGACATGACTGAGAAGTTATCTGGCATTATCGGTTCTCGAGCGAAAAGGCCAAGAAGGCATCTACGTCTGGTACTTGATTTGTTGTAAGCAGAGTAGGCGGTACCTCGGTAGACTCCACCTGTTGTAGTGGATCGCCCAGTGGAGTGCTGCCAAGCACCGCGTCGCTGCTGCCCGGTACACCACCCAGCCATATTAGAGCGCCGATTGTTAGGCCAACAACGGCGGCCGCAAGGCCCGGCCCAGCCCAGTCACCGAGAATCTCCCATGAGTCTCTGCCGGTGGATGTCGGCAACGGTAAATCCACTGCACGCTGCATCACTCCGTCGGCGAACGCAGCGTCGTCTTCGGCGGAGAGTATGACCTTCAGGGCCTTACCCAATTCGCGATCCGGCCGGTGATCAAATGCCGATGCCTTCATATGATTTCCTCCTTCAATTCCTCGAAGTCCGCTAGCTCGGCACGCAGAGCACGGCGTGCGTGGAACACATCGGACCTTGCGGTGCCCACAGGTACCTTCAGGATTTCCGCTATCTCCTTGTGCGAGTATCCCTCAACGTCAAACAAGACCACGGCCAGCCTGCGCCGCTCGGGGAGTCCTGCGAGAGCCGCTGCGAGGGCATCTCGAAAGTCTCCACGCAAAGCAGCTCGGTCGGTCGCCGGACCCATAAACGCCGTCTGCGGCGGGATCTCACTGGTGGCCCGGACCTTCCGTCTCCTTCGCCGATCGGTGGCAGCATTCGCCACGATTCGCATCAGCCACGGTCCAAAAGGACGAGTGGGATCGTACCTCCCCAGGTTACGCAACGCCGCCAGGAACCCGTCCTGTGCTGCGTCGTCAGCGTCGGCCTCGTTGCCCAATGCAGCTCGGGCCACTCGGCGTGCTTGGCCCGCATAGCGCTGTACCAACTCACCGAATGCTTCACGGTCCCCGGCGTGCGCTCGGGCTGCGAGTTCGGCGTCTGTCATAACTGTTGTACGCAAGCAGAGCCCATTTCGTTGACAGTTCCCTATGGCGATGTGCTTCCTAGACCTAGCTCGGCCTCGATCGGCCGCAGCGCGTCGATTAGAAACTGAATGTGTTCGTCCAGCAAAACGCCCAGCTCCTCGGCACCCTGGTAGACTTCCTCGCGGTTGACCCCGCGCGCAAAGCCCTTGTCCTTGAGCTTCTTCTTGACGCTCTTGACCTTGAGGTCGGAGAAACTCTTTGAAGGTCGGACGAGCACACAGGCCACGAGGAAACCGCACAGTTCGTCTACCGCGAACAGGCTCTTTGCCATCTGAGTGTCGCGAGCCACTCCAGTGTATGTGGCGTGTCCCATAATGGCCCGACACATGTGGTCTGGAAACCCCCGCTCTCGCAATAGATTCACTCCATACGACGGATGCTCCTCGGTTGCAGAGTGTGCATCATTGGGATAGCGTTCGTAGTCGTAGTCATGCAGCAGGCCCACGAGCCCCCATTCTGCTGGATCTTCTGCGAACTTGACCGCGTATGCTCGCATAGCTGCCTCAACTGCGTACATGTGTTTGCGAAGTGCATCCGACGAAGTGTATTCATGCATTAGTGCAATTGCCTCATCACGCGTCATTCCTATTCCTCCGAGAACCAGTGTTGCATCCAGTACTCCAGCACGATGATTGTCCAAAGGGCCCGACCGTGGTCTGCGGTTCCCCGGCGGTGCTGGACGAGAAGTCGCTGCACCGTATCACTGTTCAACAATCCCTCGCGATCTATCCGTTCCCGTGCCAGTAGCCGGTCGATCTCTCCACGCAATCCGCAATTGATCCAGCGAGAGATCGGTACGCTCAGTCCTCTCTTGCGACGACGGACGATTGAAGTGGGCAGCCAGCGTGACGCCACTCGCTTCAACACCCATTTGGTGGTGATGCCCCGCACCTTCAGTGCAGTCGGCAGACCGAACGCGAATCTCGTCACTGCCTGATCCAGGTAAGGGGAACGTGCTTCAACCGAACACAGCATCGTGGCTCGATCCACTTTCGGCAGCAGATCGTCGCGGAGATATGTAAGGTAGTCGAACAGCATTGCGCGTCTCAACGCATCTCCAGTGGACGGGAATTCGGTTTCCCAACGGGTCTTGTCGAATTGCTCACCCAGGATGTCGTCGGCATCGATCCTACTCCCGAACCATCTGATGTGTCGTTCCGGAAGGGCTAGCGATGCGCCGGCAGTGAACCGCTTGAACAGATGCGCGATGGAGATATTGCGGTTGGGAGTGAGTGGAAGTCGGGCCGCAAGTTGATCTATCGGCGCACGCAAAAACGAAGGCAGGGCCCTGTAACGGGGCGCCAGCAGGTGACCAAGATATGTGGGATAGCCGCCAAACAACTCGTCCGCGCCCTCGCCGCTCAATACGACTGCAACGTGTTCTCTGGCCACTTCTGCGAGCAGCAGCGTCGGGAGGATCGCGGGATCGGCGATCGGCTCGGCGAGTCGGGTCGTGATCCTATGAAGTGCAGAGCGGAGGGTATCCTCGGTCGCTTCGATCTGGATGTGCCGGGTGCCCAATAGCGACGCGATCCTCCTTGCGTGTAGACCCTCGTCGAAGGACTGGTTGCAGAAACCCACGCTAAAGGTATGAATCCTATCGGCGCCCAATGCGTCGGTGGCGAGTGCCGCAAGCAGAGATGAATCTACACCGCCGCTGACGAACACTCCGAGCGGGACGTCGGCAACCAATTGCCGGGAAACGGCATCTCGAAGCAGTTGATCCAGCTCTCGAACCGCGTCGGCGGCGTGGATCGGTTGAACGTCTAGGGTATCGGGTTTCCAGTATCTGTGCCTTCGGACACCCTCGGCATCGAAAACGATTCCTGTGCCTGACTCTACCTTGTGCAAACCAACAAACATCGAGCGCGGCTCTCGAACATAGCCGAACGTTGCGAATTCTCTCAAGGCGCAGAGGTCCAGACTGGGCCTGCAGCGTTTGGGTTTGAGTAGAGCTTGGATCTCTGACGCGAACCAGATTTCGCCACCAAAATGGGAATAGAACAGTGGCTTTTCACCTGCCCGGTCGCGCGCCAGCAGCAACGTGCCAACTCTCCGGTCATAGATTGCCAGTGCGAACATGCCATCGATCTGATCGAGGCAGCTTACGCCCAGGTCCAGGTATAGAGGCATTAGCGCCTCGACATCCGACCGCGACCGGAAGGGGTACTCGGGATAGCGGCGTCTGATTTCGTGCGAGTTATAGATCGTGCCGTTCAGGACCAACCAGATCTGTTGGGCGGGGTCTGCAAACGGCTGGTCGGCCGCGGGCGATGGATCGATTATTCGAAGGCGCTCGGCGCCGAAGGCGGCGTGTGGACACCGCAATATGCCATGCGCATCGGGACCACGATGCCTCAAGAGAGTTCCCATGGCAGCAAGACTGTCCAGATCCGCGAGCGGCAGGCCTCGCAGCGACACGATTCCGTATATCCCGCACATGCTCTATGGGCCGACCGTTGCCAAGTGAGAGAATCCACACGGTCCGTACGCAGCGTATTTACCGGTGTCGATCACCAGATTGAGCTGCTGATCCAGCAACTCGCGAGCGTCACGGTCATTGCTGCGGACGATGAATACACGAGGTCGCACACACCGGATGAGCGCCTGTCTCCACCATCCAGCATCCCGTAGCCATGTTGTGCCGGACCACTCGTCGTAGTGGCGCACGATGTAATTGCTGGTCAATTCAGCACCATCTTTAGTCGAGAGTATCAAGGGCCTATTGAGGTAAAACGGCAACGATGGTGGAAAGGCGTGCACTCCCACGACCTGCACGTCGTCTGACATTTCGGGCAGCAATGCTGCGGATATCTCCGCCGCCGACCGCGTACGACCTATCTCGTCCATGAGGGTTCTGGCAGACACGGGAATCGCGATGATCGGAATTGCAAAACCGAGCAACAATAGATCACTGTTCCCTACGCCGACGTATGCCAGTACGCCGCCTACAATGCAGCCGATTCCAATGATCGCGGCAGCGGCAGGAACCGCCGCTGCGATACCAGGGCTGGCGGCAAGCAGATTGGCGATGGATCCGTGCGCGGTCAGCAGTGCGACTCCCAGTACGGCCATGGCGACGGCGGCAGTTCGAGCTCCATATAACCGTGTACGCCATCTTGTCCAGAGTGCGCCCAGCAAGAGTCCCACTGCGGGTACCAACGGCAAGACGTATTGGGGGCGCTTGGATTGTGAGAGGGAGAAGAAGGCAAGCGGGACGATGATCCACAGCAACAGGTAGATTACGCTTTTATCGACTGTGTCGTCGGGCCGTCTCCATGGACGCGCGCGCCACATTCCTCCAAGGAGTATCAGTGACCACGGCAGTGTGGCCGCTGGAAGGATGACCAGGAAATACCAGAGCGGTCCTGTTCGGTGTAGCTCACCGGTCGTTAGTCGCGCGATTGTTTCCGTCCACAGTACATAGTGAACGAACCCCGGCACTTCGCGCGACATTGCGAGCACCCATGGTAAGACGAGCGCCACGAACAGCAGGATGGAAAGAGTGTCACCCAGCGATCTCCATCCACGACGCCATGCGGCATATGGTATGGCAATCATCAACGGAACCGCGAGCGCAATCGGTCCCTTAGTGAGCACGCCGCATGCCATTGCAACCCACGTCAGGCTCATCCACCAGTCGGCTCCTGTCTCATGCGGTGGCTTGGCGGGTATCCGAGCCCCGCTGTCGATAGCCATAAAGAACCCTACGATCGCCACCACGACAAAGAAGGTAAGCGTGCTGTCGAAGATCACGGTCCGAGAGTAGGCTAGGGTGAACGGTGTCGCTGCAGAGGCGATCGTAGCAATCCAGGCGGCTCCAGCCCCAAATGTTCTTCTTCCAAACCAGAAGACAACCGCAAGAGTCAGCAAGGTGAAAACGAGTGATGGTAACCGTGCCGCTGTAACAGTTGGGCCCAGTACCTTCATTACCGCGGCCACTGCTCCGAAAAACAGCATGGGCTTGTCGACGTATGGCACGCCGTTCAAATGAGGTACAATGAAATTATTGGTACTGGCCATCTCGCGTGCCACCTCTGCATTGCGTCCTTCGTCCGGATCGAGCAGGGGATAGCCCCCGATATCGTATGCCAGCGCCACCAAGCATAGGGTGAGGGACACGGTCGGGACGAGCCTGCGCTTCCTGGGCATGCGAAACGGTATGTGGCGAATGGTTTACGCGGTAGCTTCTGCGGTGTCGTTCGGGGCGGAATTGGGACCGAGGGACACCGTTACTGGTACGGTTGTCGAGACCTCCTGATCCACCGTGATCTCGAACTCGTAGCGGCCTTCATGCGCAAATGGAACATCGAATACCAGTACGGCGCCCGACTCGACTTCCAAGATCCCAGCCGGCGGTTCCGAGAAGTTCACCGAACCGTCACCACCGATGATCTCGGTTCCTTCATCGTCCGTAAGCCGAATATTCACATCATGCTTGCCCACTTCGGTACGAGACCCCTTCAGCCGGAGCACGAGATGCAAGCGCGGGTGCACGGTAGGGAATTGAGTGACCCAGATGTGCTGAAATATCCCCATCACCGATAGCTTTCCGTACTGATCGAGGATCGCGTAGTCGCACACCACGGCAAAATCAATTCTCATGTGGTCACGTACCGCTCCGTCGGTTGAGAAATGCGCTCATTGTTGACTGACGGGCAGAGATCGGCGACGGGACAAAGGTCGCACTTTGGGGTACGTGCCTGGCAGATCGATCTACCATGGTGGATCAGTAAGTGGGGAAAGATCGTCCACTCTTTCTTGGGTACCAGCTTGATCAGATCCTGCTCTACCTTGACGGGATCCTGCTGATCTGTGAAGCCCAGGCGGTTCGTAATGCGTCTGACATGTGTGTCTACGACCACCCCCTCGTCAATGCCAAACGCGTTTCCCAGCACCACGTTGGCCGTCTTTCGTCCGACACCAGGCAGTTTCACGAGCGCATCCATGGTGCGTGGTACCTTACCTCCATGTTCGTCGACCAACCGCTGCGACATGTTGATTATTGATTTAGCCTTATTGCGGTAAAATCCGGTGGATTTGATCTGAGTCTCCAGCACTTCCGGTGACGCATTCGCGTAATCCATTGCCGTCTTATATACGCGAAACAAATCTGCAGTAACTAGATTGACGCGGTCATCGGTACACTGTGCGCTGAGTATCGTGGAGACCAGCAGCTCGAGTGGGTTACGATGGACTAGGGAGCAGCGGGCGTCGGGAAAAGTTTTCTTGAGTTTTCGGATGACCGGACGCACTCGTTCCTTCGCGGATTTCACAGAGCTTGCCCGGGCCTTGCATGCGCCCGTCTGAGAAACTCGTCCACCGTCCTGGTGTTGAGCACATGTTCCTTGGTTACCCAGCCCTTGCGGGCAATACCTACTCCGACGTCCATGTTACGCAGCCCCTCGACATGGTGTGCGTCCGCCCCAATCGCAATTGTTACGCCAGCATCTATGGCCTGCTGCAGTAACCGCCAATCCAGATCGAGCCGCTGCGGGTCCGCATTGATCTCGATCGCCACACCGAGTTCGGCTGCCGCCCTGAATATTCTGTCGAGATCCAGCCCGTATGGCTCGCGTGACAGTAGTAGGCGTCCGGTTGGATGGCCCCAGATAACCATCTTGGGATCCTCCATCGCCTTGAGAATCCGCGCTGTCATTCGAGTCACGTTCATTTCGAGCTTGTTGTGAACCGATGCAATGACGAACTCGAATGAATCTCTAACCTGCGGAATGAGGTCGAGCGATCCGTCCTCGAGGATATCCGCTTCTATTCCTTTCAGGACGCGGAAGGTGGAGTGCCGCTTGTTTACGGCATCGATTTCCTCGTGTTGCATTCGCACCTGATCTCCGGTGATGCCGCCGGCGAACGTAGCCCGTTCGCTATGATCTGTTATTCCGAGATACTCATACCCGGCTTCGCGGCATGCTCTAGCCCACTCCGGCACGGTGCTGGTCCCGTCGGAGTATGTGGAATGACAGTGGAGGAACCCGCGAATGTCAGACCGTTCGATCAGGGTCGGTAGAGTACCGGCACGCGCCGCCTCGATCTCACCTCCACCCTCCCTTAGTTCCGGCTCGATGTACGGCAGCCCCAGGGCACGGTAGACATCCAGTTCCGAGCGGGTTTGGAGCGACTCGCCGTTCCGAATCAACTCAGTCTCTGTCCAAGTGATTCCTTTACCGTCAGCCAGTTGCCGCAGTCGGTCGATATGGTCAACGCTGCCGGTGGCACGCAAGAACTGGAATCCGAACTGCGCCGCTCGTGTCCAATGGATATCCGCAAGCGTGCCACTTGCAAACTTGAGGGAGAGTGAATTTTCCTTGTCGGTGATGAACTCTCTTACTCCCGGTACGGTCCCGAGCCGACGAACCAGGTCGTCCGGTGACCCACTCACTTGAACCACGAAATCTAGACCTCTTATGATTTCCAGACGCCGGCGCACCGCTCCAGCTATTTCAACCCGCGCCACGCTGGAAATCCCCGAGAGGACCGCGGCGAGCTCCTTGGCCTCGCGGTAGGCATGGTGGAACAGCCGTGCCTCGCTACCCCATCTCAGCTGCTCGATGCTATTGAGGATCTTCGCTGCAGTCTTCTTGCCGAATCTCGGTAGTGCTTCGAGGCGTCTGTCACGAGCGGCGGCTTCGAGTTCAGCCAAGGAATCTACCTTTAAGCCCTCGTAAATCTGTCGAATTTTTGCCGCCCCCAGTCCCGGAATCTGGAACATTTCGACCAGGCTGGGGGGAAACTCCCGGCGCAGACGCTCCAACGCATGAGTGCTGCCTGTCTGGAGAATCTCGGACACTATTCCGTGTATGCTTGGATCGAGACGGCGCGAGGCTGCGCCGGTTTCAGAAAGCCAATACTCGAGATCTCCGGGGAACGCTTTCACGGCTCTGGCGGCAGCTCGATGTGCACTGATACTGGCAGCGCTCGCGCCCTTCAGCTCGAGGTAGGCTACGATCTCATCGAGCGTGTTCACGACATCCTTTTTGTTCATGATTGTACTGAAGCTATGTCTCAGCATGGCTTGGCGCGAGTAGCTGAGTTCGATTGGGGCAGAAAGCGGTCCAGAGCCCGGATGAACTGATCGTAAGCCTCGATGTATGGCACATGACCCGAATCTTCGCAGATCTCGAGCCGTGCTTGCAGCAAGGAGGCGGTCAGCTCGGACGACGAGAGTGGGATGACGTCCTGCCTGCCGTGGATTACGAGAGCCGGGACCACGAGGCGGCCCACTGCGTCCCTGAGGTCATATTCCCCCAGAGTTCGCCACACCGCCTCCTGGATGCGGCCGTTTACGCGAAAGGGTGTGAGCTCGCGCGCCCGATCCGGGTTGGCAAAGTAAGGTGCGACGGACAATTCGAAAGCTCGCTGTCGGTAGGCAGTCACATCGCGTTCGCGCAATCCGGATAGCGCAAGTTGCTTTCTGAGCGTCTTGATCCTGGGGCCCGCAGCGCGACTCCTGAACCTACGTTCAAACTCTTGCCTTCCTGCGGCCGTTATGGGCGCCGGTGACACCAGAGCCAGACGTCCCACCTTGTCGGGATGAGTTATGCCATAGAGGATGGCAAGGAGTCCGCCCCACGAATAGCCTAGGAGGGTGACAGGCGAAAGCGTCCAGTGATCGATAAGAGCGTCGAGGTCACATACATGATCCTGCCACCCGACCGGCGCTTTGCGTCGTATGCTTGATTTTCCGCCGCCACGCTGATCGTAGTAGAGCATTCGTCGCCCGCCCGCCAAACCATCGAACTGTGGCAACAGATAGTCATGGTGAGCACCGGGTCCGCCATGAAGCACTACGACATTGGGTCCCTGCCCGACAGCCCGAGTGAACAAATCATTGCCGTTGACCCGGATCAGTTCGGTTGTCGGTTGCTCTGGCGACGTCAAAGAAGTGCTGCCAGGGCGTCCGCAACTTCCTTCACTGCCGTCTGCTCAGCGGGATTGAATCCGTTCAGGACGTCGCTGTCTATGTCGATTTGTCCGAGAATCTCGTCCTTCCGGCGAATGAGAACGACCAGTTCGGACTTGGTTTCAACGCTGCACGCGAGGTAGTCATCTTCGGCCGATACGTCTCCGATGTTCATATCGGAGGTGTCGGCAACCGCTCGACCACAAATGCCCGTGCCGACCGGAATCTCGACGAGTTCGGTTGGCCTTCCCGCGAAGGCCTCGAGTCTCAACGTGTCGCCGTCCGCGAGCATGTACATATAGACTCCAGAATACGGAGATCCTGCCTCGTGAATCCGGGTGGCCGCCATCCGCAGCAAGTCCTTGCGATGCGCGTCGCGACAGAATGCCGCGTGAAGAGCGCGTACTATGGGCTTGGGGTCGAGAATGGGTTTAGCCACCGCGTTTCCCCAGAATGGCGGTAAACGAGAGTCTCTCCCCGCTTGGCAGCACAGCGATGCTCACCACGTCCGATGGCTTGTATGATCTCAGGGCATCAGTCATGTAGTACAGGTTCTTGATGTCATAGTCACCCAGTCTTATCAAAATGTCGCCTGCCTTTGACATTCTTGACGGCAGATCCGGCAAGACCCGAGTGTGCGGCAGAAGGTGCACTCGGGTCGATGCGCAAGGGCCGAAAGTAACCGTCAGTGCCGCCGGGTCCGAGCCCACCTCTCGGAACCTGCGTGCCACAAAGGACGCCGCGGAATCGAGTCCGGTAGTGCCCACACCGCGTCCCAGTCGGGTGTCGGCGGACAGATACCGAATGTCGGCTGATATCTTGTCGACCTCCGTCTGCGCCGCAAGCGGAGCAGACAGCGACAGCAAGAATAGCAATGTTGCAACGGGGTAACGCGTAGCTTGCACGAAGACTGTCCATCTTGACGGAGTCTAAACTTAACAGGATATCGTTGGTTTTTCCTGCGCCCGGGAGGCCCTCGTGCGGCACCACCGCCGATGTAAACGTGCCTTGTGTTTCAGCGGGGGGTGAAGTCCGTCCTTGGTGTGACGCTTCTGGCGAAGGCAGCAAGCAGCCGAGCTGCCCGTTCGAGATCGGCAATCTCGACCATCTCGTTCGGGCTATGCATGTAGCGATTGGGAATGGATACCAGGCCGGTCGCAATTCCGCTCCGGGCGGAGAATATTGCGTCCGCGTCTGTACCCGTGTCGCTCGGGGCGGCGGCCAGTGCATAAGGGATTTTTCGCTTCTCTGCTGTCTCGATCAGCAGATCGGCCACCCGTGGATTCACCGAGGATCCGCGGGAAATCACGGGGCCACCACCCAACTTGACATCTCCATGGTGCTTCTTTTCTACGCTCGGGTGATCGGTGGCGTGCGTTACGTCAACTACTATCGCCACCCGGGGAGCTATGCTGGTGGCACTGGTTCTCGCCCCACCTCCGGTCCAGGCTATTTCTTCCTGACTGGTGGCGACAGAGAAAACTGCTGCTCGCGGGGGACGCGGTGCCAGCAGACGCAACGCCTCTAGGACCACAAACGCACCAATTCGGTTGTCGATACTGCGCGAAACCAGACGCCTGTTGGGGAGTTCCACCGCCGATGCCGCCAGAACTGCGGCATCCCCTACCCGGACGCGCCGCAACGCATCTTTGCGAGATTTGGCCCCGATATCGATCCAGAGGGAGGATGCCTTGGACGCCTCGTCTCTCTCGTCTTCGTCCAGCATGTGGACGGCCTTCTTGCCGATGACACCGTTCACGAGGCCGCGCTTTGTGGCGATCAGGACCCTTTGACCAACCAGCACCTGATGGTCCCATCCCCCGATCGTCGAGAAATAAAGGTAGCCTTTGTCGTCGACGTGGATGATCATGAGCCCAATCTCGTCGATATGGCCGGCGAACATCACCCGGGGATCGCCTGTCGGGTTGATTTGGGCCGTGGAGTTGCCACTCACGTCCACCGTGACCTCGTGCGCGAACTTACCGGCCTCCTCACGCCATTCGCGCGCGGGCGCTGTCTCAAACCCCGAGGGACCAGGTGTGTCCAGCAGCCGCTTCAGGAATGCGAGGGATTTTTCGTTCATGGTGAGTTATCATACGAATCTGGCATCAACAAAGTATCAACTCCTGAACGGGGCACCACTTAGCTCCATGCATTTCAGAGATCGGAACGGACGTGCCTGGCGGGTAGAACTCGTGAGTCATGGTCGTACCTCGGATTACCTGAGCCCCAAAGTGCACCGTCCCGTCGTTCAGTTCTCGTCAGTCGATAGCCGTTCGGTACGGCGCTACGCTGCGCTGCCCTCCGGAGTGGCAGACCTCGGCGAACTCGACGAGGTAGCGCTGCTGCGGCTGCTGGAACGGGCGCGGGCGCACTGAAACCGCCACCATGCGGCTCATCCCCCGGTGCGGGAAGCTTATCACCTGCGCTTGACAGTGCAAGTGTGACCCCGTAGGGTTGGCTGCCACGCCGCCGATTTTCCGACAATGTTCTCCGCAGCCTAAGGAGCTGAAATGGAATCCCCAGAGTCAGCAGTGGAGCCCGGAGCGTCTGGAGCGGGGGTTGGTGCCGAGACGTCGTATATTCCGGCCTCCCAAACTCTGCCAGAGATAACGGCAAAGGCGGTAGTTCTTGGAGTTGTGCTGTCTGCCATGTTGGCCGGTGCCAACGCGTATCTCGGCCTCAAGGTAGGGCTCACGGTCTCGGCGTCCATACCGGCGGCCGTCATCTCCATGGCCGTTCTCAAGTTGTTCAAAGACTCGAATATCCTGGAGAACAATATCGTCCAAACGGCGGCCTCCGCAGGTGAGTCATTGGCGGCGGGGGTGATCTTCACGATTCCAGCGCTCATCATGCTGCAGTATTGGGAGGGGTTCAAGTTCCTGCCGACGTTTGCCATCGCTCTTTCAGGTGGTGTTTTGGGGGTCCTGTTCACGATCCCGCTGCGGCGCGCTCTGATCGTAGAGGCCAAACTTCAGTTTCCGGAAGGCGTGGCGACGGGTGAGGTGCTCAAGGCGGGATCGGAGGGGGGCCGCGGCGCCCGCATGATCGCCATGGCCGGTGTTACCGGCGCGATACTGAAGCTGTGTCAAACCGGATTCAAGATCGCCGCCGGAAGTGCGACCGGTGCCGTGACCGTCGGCAGATCGGTATTCGGCTTCGGAAGTGACTTGGGAGTGGCTCTTCTCGCCGTGGGCTACATTGTCGGACTCAACATAGCGGTTCTGGTCTTCGCCGGTGGCCTCATTTCGTGGCTCTTCGGGATACCCCTCTACACGGCATTTGCAACTCCTGCGGACGTTCACGCAATAGCCGGCGACGCTCATGGGTACGAACTGGCTGAACAGCTGTGGAGTGCCAGGATCCGCTATCTTGGTGTTGGTGCGATGGCTACGGGAGGTCTCTGGGCTCTTCTGTCGCTCATAAAGCCGATCCGCGATGGCATCCGGTCCTCTCTAGATGCGGTGCGCGCATCGCGGTCGGGACAAGCTGTCGCGATCCCGCGTACCGAACGAGATACACCTATCAACATCGTTATCACGGGCACAATAGCACTCGCGATTCCGATATTCGTAGTGTTCTTATTTGTCGTGAAGCAGGATGTATTGGGGATTTCGACGGGATTGTACGGTAGTACGGTTGTATTCGGCGTTCTGTTCGCACTGTTTGCGGGATTCCTCTTCTCTTCGGTGGCAGGCTATATGGCCGGCCTTGTGGGATCCTCCAACAATCCGATATCCGGTGTAACCATTGCCACGATCCTCAGTATCTCCCTGATCCTACTGTGGTTGCTGGGTGGCCAAATAGATTTTGCGGTGGACCGCAGCCAAGCTACCGCAGCGGCCGCTACGGCGATCCTGGTTGGAGGTGTAGTATGCTGTGCCGCGGCAATAGCCGGCGACAATATGCAGGACTTGAAGGCCGGGCGTCTCGTGGGTGCAACTCCCTACAAGCAGCAGATAATGCAGATCGTGGGTGTCGTGGCGGGAGCCATAGTGATTGCACCGGTGCTCCAGCTATTGTTTTCGGCCTACGGTTTGGGTGACGTTCTGCCCAGGGCCGGGATGGACGCTTCGGAGGCGCTGAAGGCACCGCAGGCGACCCTTATGAGTTCCGTGGCCGACGGCGTCCTGACGCGGCATCTGCCGTGGACGATGGTCTGGCTGGGTGCCGGTATAGCCGTGGCCATCATCGTGTTGGACAAGATCCTCGAGGCCCGGAAGAGCAACTTTCGCACTCCGGTTCTCGCCGTTGCTGTCGGGATCTACCTGCCGATCGAGTTGTCAGTGCCGATCTTCGTGGGCGGGGTCATTGCCGCGCTGGCCGGACGCGCACTTCGGAGTCGAGGAACATCTCTCACAGATGCAGCGGTCGCGGGCCGAAATGGGTTGTTGTTCGCTTCGGGGTTGATAACCGGCGAGGCTCTGGTTGGGATAGCGCTGGCCGTGCCTTTTGCCGCCGCCCAGAGCACGGACGTTCTAGCGTTCGCGCCCGAGGGGTTCGATCGTATCGCGAATATGCTGGGGATTGCGGCGTTCGCGTTCTTCTCGATTTGGCTCTATCGGGTAGCCCGCACGGTTTCCCGTTAGCCCCTAGTTGCAGACCCCGCGGGTGATGAATCGGCGGCCTCGAGTACGCCGAGGGAATCTTCCTCGGACCCGCTCCACTTGAAGAATATCACGGATGCCGTTCCGAAGATGATGAATCCGCCCACGACTTTCATTATTATCCCTGCAATCTGCTGGTCGTGTGCGGTCGAGATATTACCAACGGGCGCGGCCAGTTCGTAGAGTCCGTAAATGGGGTAGTGTGCGAACGTCAGGAACGCGGCGGGTACCGTGGGGATGAAGACGTTCATGATCAAGTACACGATCCGCCCGGGATAACTCAGCGGCTCGAGTTCCGGCAGCGGTCCTAGCACCGGCCACCAAAAGATCAAGCCTGACAGGAGCCAGGACATGTCAATTGCGAACGATCCAATCTGGGATACCGTGAGCCCGTCAACAACGGCGGGCAGGTGAGTTGCGAGGAGAACGGTATTGAATATCCCGAATGCTATGATAGGCTTTCCCACGGTACGTGCAGAGCGGAGCGCCCATTGCGGTCGCAGCAACCGCCGCAGCATCCAGGGAGGTGTGCCCGCGATCAGCAATGGAGGAGCGACGAACGTAAACAGTAGGTATTGGACAGTGTGGACGCTCAGGAGGTAGCCGGCCCCGAGGGGGCCGATTGGCCAGTCCGCTCCCAGCCACAGCACGAGAACTCCGAGTATGTAGAGCTGCAGTTTGTCTGACCGGCGGCGGTCCGGAGCCCATATTCGAGGTGCGGTCAGCCGGGCGATGATCAGTGTAAGCGCAAGGAGCCAAACGCCGATGTATGGTTGCCATGTCCAACTCCATGCTCCTCCCTGGGCCGAGCACCACCACGTCATGGCTGCGTTGCGCCAAAGGACCGCAAGAGAAGTGGTAGATCGTGCGCCCAGTCGCTCTGGCGCGTCCCGAACGGATACACTACGTGTGCACTGTCGTCTCTTGTGAAGGCTATGACCTGTGCGGCATGTCCCACATCATAATCTGTCTGGGTACTCAATCTGACCGAGGGGGGCAATCCCAGGCCGCGCTGGATCGTGTTTACCTCATCGAGGCTACCTCTCAACCCCACGAACTTATGGTCGAATTTGTCGAGCCACTTGCGCAGGACGTGCAAACTATCTCGTTCGGGGTCCGTGCTGACCATCACCACCTTTATTTGGTTCGCTATGTCTGGCGGGAGCTGGTGGACGACAGCTGCGAGGTTGGCCATGTGTATCGGGCATACGTCGGGGCAATTGGTGTAACCGAACAGCAATAAAGTCAAATGACCGTGGGTCTCTGGTGCGAACTCGTATGATTGCCCGGAAGTGGCTGTAAGGGAAAAGTCGGGCTTTGGGAGTGCGCTATCCAACTGCGTGCCGCGAAGTTCACCGATCGCGTACGGATCTCGATGTGTGCACGCCAGCATGATTGTTACGGTTATGATACCGGCGACACCTGCGGGGCGGTTCACTTGGCGGGCACCTTGAGGATCAATACGTGGCCCAGTTGTCAAACCAAGCGTTTTCGATAGGCACGAATCCGATGAGCGATCCGAGTGCGTTCTTGATCTCACAATCAAAGTATTCGAAGTAATGGGCACCGGATCCACCACCCAGCTGCCCAACGGGCGGATTCATGCCCAGCGCTTCGTTGAGGCCCGTGACCGTGGTTCCCCGGACTATGGTGAACCATGTGTTGGCGGTTAGTTCGCCGCCCACCAGCACGACTCCCCGCCACGAGAAAAAAGTTCCGGTTAGCGTAAGATCGCCGGTCACGATCAGAAGACCGTAGCCACCGGCGTCATTGAGAATCAGATCTCCTGTTATGAGCATGGACGGATATGTTCCGTCCCATAGCCTGACCGTGCTGTAATCCGCTTCGAATTGGCCAGCAACGATTCCAGCCCAATTGATGCCGGTGTCGTCGGCAACGGCTGAGCCACCTCCCGCGGCATCGATCGGTGGCGACCCGTTTATTATGCCAAAATCCCCCGCAGACGGGGAGTTCGATGACGTCACTCTGAGGCCAGCCACGCTCGGAGCCGCGCCACACTGGTCAACGCCTACCACTACCACATTGCCAGCGGTGATGTTCAAACCGTTCGCGGTGGTCAAGCCGCCCGTGACCTTCATGCCAGCGCTCTGCCATTGCGCGAACTGGGCAATCGTACGCTCGGCCTGGGGTTCCGCACCAGTCGTCGGCATGATCACATGACCGGTCGAGCGAACGATGTGTATCTCGGGCTCCATCGTATCTGCCGGACTGCGTACGACACGGGTCACTACGTCCGCGTATCCGTCCGGTACGTTTATCCGTAGCGAGTCTCCATCGCCTGGCCGTGTGTTCAAAGAGTCGTAATACGCGAGGAATCGCTGTAGTCCACTCTGCGCCACCGCCAGTGCATCGACCGTAGAACTGTTGCTGCGAGCTACCTGGTGCTCCGCACGTGCCCGCACGAACGCGGAGGCCAACAGGACGGTGACCACGGTCAGCATCAGTATGGTCAATGGGAGGGCGAAGCCTCGTTGATCGCGTGCAGTCATCGGTCAATTGGACTTGTTAAAGAACACGACTTGAACCGGTAGGTCGAAATTCTGGTAGGCAGATTCCCCTTGCGGTGGCGAACTGCTGGCTGATACAAACTTGAGTTCCAGCCCGTTGACGGTTGTGAGGTCGGCGGGAGGATTATCGTTCACCTGGAGACTCGGTCCGACTAGAAAGCGGAACCGGGCAGTAGAATCGAAAGGCGCAACGAGCTCTGAGTAGGATGCGGTACCCGAGCGCCGCCACAGGCCGATCCGGCCGGGAAGATCGGCCGAGGGCATGAAGCGATATGCCACGTTGTCATATAGATAGAAGATAGTTCCTGCTGTGGCTGCGTTGGGCGGTGTGATACCCACCAGAAATCCCGATGGTATGATATTCACGTTCTGTGCGGTACAGGCTGCGACGTCGGTTGAACTCGCAGCGGTGATGGCCGGTAAGAATGAGTAGGTGTTGTCGGGCTGAAGGCGTGCCATTCCGGCGGGCGTGGCATTGGCGTACATCATGGAATCGGTAGGCATCATGGAGCCAACCGTCAAACCCGCCGACGTACCGCAGGACATTCCGAACGCATATGGCACGCGTACCAAGATACTATCCGGTGCAGCCGCAATGAGTCCCCCAGATGACACCATACGCAGCTCCACGGCGGTCACGTTGAGGGCAGCCCGAGCGGTCTGACGTGCGGACATCATGGCATCCTGGCGGCTCACGAAACGAGAGTCACTCAGGAGAATGCGGGTGAGCACTGTGACCAGGATTCCCGCGACGAGTGCCGCAATGAGGAGCTCGATCAGAGTGAATCCGCGCTTAGTCAATTGAGGCTGAAAGGCGACGGTGATCTCGTCTTGGTTCGCTCTACCGAAACGGTGTCCGCACTAGACTGGAGGGCGCCGGTTGGGCTAACGATGACGCGCGTCATGCGGTAACGGGGCGTATCCGTGACGAGTTCGAGGCATCGCGTGTATTGCAGGGAACCCGTGTATAGGCTGTCGGTACAGCCAACCGAAGAAGGTATGCTGTCCCACGGAAGGCCATGCACCCAAGCAGCCGCCGATTCCATAGCGGCGCTGCGATACGATATCGCGGCGGCCTGGCGAGTATAGCGCGCTACTTGGAACATCAGGCCATCCATCGCCAACAGCACAACGCTCAGAATGCTGAGCGCGAGCATGACCTCGATCAGAGATACGCCCTTAGCGCTCCCGAGCCTAGTTCTTCTTTTTGAGGCGTATCTGTCCGGCACGGGTGAGCTTGACCTCCCACTTGTACTTATTCACCTCCACTTTGAACTTCGAGTTCTTCTTCACCACACCGTTCGGAAAAACCAAGAAGTTCTTGGGATCTGCCTTGAGCTTCTTGAGTTCGAAGGGAGTATCATCGCCGAAATATCGCTCTCTAAAGATAGTCGTGTCTGCCGCGTTTCGAATGATATAGCTCTTGAGAGGCTCGCTCGTGATGATCACCACCGGCTTGCCTTGGCGGGCGGCTATCATCTGTGCGTATTGCAGATCCGCTACGATCAAGTTAGCCGAGCGCCGTACTCGTGCCCGCTCGAGGGAGGGCCCAACTTTGATGATGGCAATGGACGTGAGGATACCCGAAACGGCAAGCACGATGGCGAGCTCGATGAGCGTAAACCCTGAGAGATTCTTGTGCATGTGCATGTGCCGTAATCCGGTTGTCTCCAGATCAGCTAGGGCAGCAAGAGTTGCGCCAGCTCCTGCCGTTCCTGGAGTAAAAGTCAAGTTATTGAACAATAAGGGCTTAGCGCCACCGTGCAGTGGTGGCCCAGCCTCAACTCACCGTGCGTTTGGCCTTACAATGTAGTGTAATGCGACGGGGCGACCGTGCGCTCTATCACATCTTCGTTGCTCCAGGGTGCGACCTCATCCGGTGACCGGGACCAGGTATCTCGGGTTCGCGGGATCGGGCGCCAGCCGTTCTCTATACCAAGGGCGCAAACGCGATCCACGAACCATGGCTGATCCAGCGACGCTTGCATCGCTCGTGAATCCTCCTAGATCGTTGCTCCCCTCGAGCGACTAGGCCAGAAGCGCAAGTGCCGCCAGCGTGGCCGAACCAATCAGGGTTGTGATCGTGGGCTGCCACCGGCGGCGAGATGGAGCCCGATCGCGTGAGGTGTTCCTGAAGCCACGACTGAGCTCGTCTGCGAACCCGCGCGCTGTGGTAAACCGTTCCGCCGGATCTATTGCCAGCGCACGGACGACGGCGGCGACAACCGGGTGGGGTATGCGCGACCCGGGAGTGCGTAACTCGGGAGGTGGAGCACTGAATTTCCTTGCAATGATCGCTCTGGGGCTGCTTCCGGCGAATGGCGGAGTTCCGGTGAGCGTTTCGTATAGGACGCATGCCATGCTGTAGACGTCACTGCGACCATCCAGATCCACTTCCCCGACGGCTTGCTCCGGACTCATGTATACCGGACTACCCCATACGTGGCCCAGCGCTTCTCGGGTTAACGAATTCATGGTTCGAGCAATGCCGAAGTCTGCAAGGATAGCGTGACCGTTCGACAGAAGGATATTCTCCGGTTTGAGGTCGCAATGTACGACTCCCTCGCAATGGGCGTATGCGAGTGCCTCCAAGATGTCGAGGCCAATCCGAAGTGCGTGTTCGACGGGTAGCCGTCCCTCTGTCCGGAGCAGAGAATAGAGCGAGCCCTCTGCCAGGCACGGGCTGACGTAGTACACCGTCCCGCTCATGCAACCGGAATCCAAGACGGGCAGAATATGCGGGTGCTGTAGGCTAGCAGTCAGGCGAATCTCTCGGAGAAAGCGATCCTGGCCCAACTGGTCGCAAAGTGTGGGATCGAGGACTTTGATGGCTACTTGGCGACCCAGCTTGACATCGCGGGCCACGTACACGATCCCCATGCCTCCGCGGCCCAACTCCCGGTCCACGGCGTAGCGCTCTGAGAGCCTGGCAAGGACCCGCACGGCGGCGGGAGATGTGGCCCGATCCGCTGCATGCAGTACCTCCGTGAGCACGTGACTCTCAATAACCATAGTTTTCCTCTTGTCCAGAAAAGCCGACCGGCAACTCAGCAACGCTGGGCATATGCCCAGCGACTGTGCTGTATAAGACAATACGCATTAAATGGTTATGCGGTTTCATCTGTTGGTTGAAGCGGGATGTGTTCGTTGGCCGAATTGCATTGTACAGGAATCGGATATTGTGGGGGGATGTTCGCGAACCCGGTGTCACCGTAGATTTCGTCACTGCCGGAAGTTGTCCCAACGCCGTGTAACCCCGAGGACGGAGGTTCCGTGATTCTAGCAAGCACAGCATCGTTGTTCGTCATTGCCACGTGGATAGTCGGTGGTAGTGTGTATGCCACCGGAGGTGTAGTGGCCGATACGGCCTGCATTGTCATGAACCCGGCAGATTTCGCAACTCGTCGAAGCCCGTTGGATTCGGTGACTATTGCGCTTGGAGGTGGTGTGGCAAAAGTCTGCTACGGGAGGCCGTCGGCTCGAGGCCGTAAGATGATTGGCAGTGACCACGTGCCGTTTGGATCGATTTGGAGAACTGGCGCCAACGAACCCGCCATGATCCATACGACTATCGCACTGGATGTTGGCAATATTCACATTGGGCCCGGAACCTATTCTCTCTACACGGTGCCCGGCGAGAAGGAGTGGGAGGTGATCGTCAATCGTTCCACTAGCCAGTGGGGGGCCGAGAGGAACTACACGGATGCCGTCCGGGCCCAGGAGGTCGGTCGTACCAGAGTGTCGAGTGTGCACACGGAACACTATGTAGAGACGTTTACGATTCGTGCCAAATCCGAGCCCGGTGGGAACGCCACAATGGTATTGGAGTGGGAGAATACCCGGGTCGAAGTCCCCCTCAGCGTCACAAACTGAGGGGACGAACGCCATGAGTCACCGGTGAGGATGTTGCCGGCTCACCGGTGACTGGTATGATGCGAGGGCGAGCCGACAGCCCGCGGCCAAGCGCCCAGCGGACTGCCCTCCCTGTGGCCCGCCCTGGCTAGGCCATTTCGAAACCGCTCTCCTCGAGCTTCTGCTCGTGGTCCCTAGCGCTCACACCAGACTCGTCCTCAACAACCCGTCCATCGAACAGGTGGATACTGCGGTCGGAATACTCGGCGTAGCGCGGGTCGTGTGTCACCATGCAGATCGTCGCACCCTCGCGGTGGAGATCGGTCAACAGCTGCATTACCGCCTCACCGTTAGTGGAGTCCAGGTTTCCCGTGGGCTCGTCGGCCAGCAGGATGGCGGGATCACCGGCGACAGAGCGCGCTACTGCCACACGCTGCTGCTGGCCACCGGACAGTTGTGAGGGGTAGTGTTTCATCCGGTGCGACATACCCACCTTCTCCAGCGCCTCCTGCACGCGCTTCCTCCGTTCTGCCGAGGGCATGTCACGGTAGGTGAGGGGTAGCTCTACGTTCTCGAATACGGTGAGATCGCCGATGAGATTGAAAGCCTGGAAGATAAAGCCGATCTGACGGTTCCTGATCCTTGCGCGCTGCGACGCCGATATGTTGGCAACGGGTGTTCCGGCAAGGGTGTATGCCCCCGCTGTCGGGGTGTCCAGAAGCCCCAGGATCGATAACAGCGTAGTCTTGCCGCACCCGGATGGACCGGCTATGGCGACGTACTCGCCTTCGCGAATATCCAGGTGAATCTCCGAAAGTGCGTGTGTCTCGACCTCGTCGGTGTAGAACACCTTCCTGACTCCATCGAGCTTGATCAGCGACTCGTTTTGGTTCTCCATAACCCTCTCCCTCTATTCACCGTAGATTGAACTCTCTAATTAGCGGATTCGAACACGATCGTAGGCGTCCCACTGGGACATGTCGGTGAGGATAACGATATCACCCACTCTTAGACCGGCTGTGACTTCGACGGTGGTGACGGAACTTCGGCCCAACCTCACGTTTACACGCTCCGCATAGTCGCCGCCTTCGACCAACTTGAAAATCCCCACTGTGCTATGCGCTTGCCCGTACGTGGGTCTACCCACGTACAGCACATTGTCCAATCGTTCTATCTCCACGATTCCCTCGACTGCCAGTCCAGGCCGTGCACTCCGCGGTAGGTCGGGTGGCAGTGCCACGTCGACGACCACCACTCCATCCTGTGCGGCCGGATCGATGCGGACGACCTGACCCACTATCGAGTCGGTCCGAGTGTCCACGAGAGCCACCTGGCCAAGCGCGACATTTCTGGCCTGGGTTTGTGGGATGCGTATCTCCGCCTTCAACCGGCCGGGCACCACCACACGCGCCAGGGTCTGTCCGTTTTGCACCCACTGGCCTTCCTCCAGATCCATCTCTTGCAGGACTCCGTCGATGCCGGCTTTCACTTGCATCGATGCGATGCGCCGATTCTGGAAAGCGACGATGCTTGTCAGCCTCTCGATCTGGTCTTGCTGCACTCGGAGCTGAGGTTTTTCCGAAGCCTGCATTACCTGGAGCCGCCTGGTTTCCAAGTCGAGCCTGGTATCGAACTCGGTGGCACGTTCGAGTGCGGTCTGAAGCTCGGTTTCCGAGACGAATCCCTCTCCCTTCTTTGACAGCTCGGTAAGGGCCTCCGCATTGCGCTTGGCCTCGAGTCGTTGAGAGCGTATCTGTGCGATCGTGGCCTCCTGATTGAGGCGCTGTGTCTCCAAGTTCGATCTCAGCGTCACCAATTGCTGCTGTGCCGCCGAAAGCTGCCGCTCCGATTCCAACAGTTGCAACTGAACGTCGGGGTTGTTGAGTTCCACCAACAGAGTTTGCGCAGTGACTTCAGTCCCCGGCTGAACCAGCTTGCGCTCCACTCGGCCCGGTGTCTCGGCCGGGATCCAGCGAATCTGCTCCGGCACCAGTGTGCCAGGTCCCCGCACTTGGATCAACATCTGGCCCTGCTCGACGGTATCCATCCAAATCGTCGCACCGTCAACCGTGGGAGCTGCCGGCTTGAGCCGGGACAAGCCGATAGTAGTCAGGACGACCGCGGCTAGAGCAATGCCAGCCGGGATGTATTTCTTCCGCTTTGACGGTGGTTCTCTGGCGATGTCCACAGGGAGTTCTCCTTCTCTCCTGCTTTGACGTGGTTACGCAGCCATTGGTTTCAATGGCAACGGACGTGCCCGGTGCACGCTGCACCTAACTAATTGTCACACATGTGTTTACCCGATGGCACTACGTCGTCGTGGCAACGGGGGATGTCCGCTCGTGGGATAGCAATTCCCAGAAGCGGACGGGGTTGGTTACCCGGGAATGCAGATCTCGTTCTGTCGCAGGAACTCCCTCTGGGCCTCTCTCCCTGCCTTGAAGTAGAGGATGAGCAGCACGGCGCTTGCGGCGCTGACGGTGAACTTTAGCGCACTCGGCGCATCGCTCGCCGACAGGAAGCCCTCGATAATTCCCGCCAGCAGTAGCAGGGAGGCCGACGCCCCGACCATCCTTATCGCAAGGCGGCCGTGCACTACGAGTGCATCACGACGGGCCAGATCCCCGGGCGCGATCAGCGCGCGGCCGATCAGAAGTCCCGCTCCACCGGCCACAAAGATTGCCGTGAGTTCGAGAATGCCGTGGCCTGCCACGAACGTGAGCAGCCAGCCGGCGAGTCCGTAGTTGGCAAATACGCCGAGGATCGATCCGAAGAACAATCCGTTGAACACCAGTACGGCGAGTGTGCCGATGCCGGCAGTGATGCCCAACGCGAACGCGCCAAAGGCCACCTGCACGTTGTTGGCCACTATGCTGGATGCGACCACCGGGAGGTAGGGAGAGGGCGCTTGAGCGTATCCCCGTCCTTCGGCTCTCTGGTCGATCCCGGCTTCAGCCCTGGCGAGAACAACGGGGGGCATAATCTCCGCGGCGAGCGAAGGTCGCTCTCGTATCAGCAAGAACCCGACGGCAGCGGAGAGCGCAAACAACAAGAATGCGGTTAAGACGTAAGATCGAGCTTGCACGACGGCGGCTGGGAGGTTGCGAAAGAACATCCTACCTAGCGAGATTCGTCGCACGCCACGTAAGCCGTAGAGAACATTGTGTCCCGCGCTTACAATTTGCTCCAGCCGTTTCACAACTCTCTGATCAACACCGTAGGTTCGTGCGCGCGCAAGATCCGCGGCCACCGCGCGATACTCCGCTGCGAATGCCGTGATCTCGTTGCCGCTCATCCCCGTGAGTCCCGACCTCTGCAATTGGGCGGCTCGCTGGTTGAAGCGATGCCACGTTTCTTGCCGTGTCGTGACGAATCGTTCACCAGCGGCGACTATTCGGACTGCACCTTTTTTCTTTCGCGTAGCGCTCACACTGGTGCGTCTCATCCGCTCCGCATCATAAAGCTCCGTAAGAAACACCTTTGCTTGCGGGTCTCGTTCGGGGAAGCGATCTGCGAACCGTCTGGCGAGGTCTATGCCGAACCGGATCTGTAGTTGCGCCGGAAGGGAATCGATCCTGCTGAAGTATCGTTCGAGGAGTTGAAACTCCTTGTCAGTGAGCAAAGGAGGACCGGTTTCGATGGTGCTCTGGTTGGTCACTTCTGACGCTGGAGTCGTCGCTTCCACGGCTTGGTCACGCACTACTATGGTCCCCGCGACAATATCGCCCAGCCGCTTATTGTGGCGTTCGAAGAAAAGCAGGAGAAGACCCAGAAGGGGAACTCCAGCCGGCTGGAAATCAGCGATTCTCAAGAGATTTCGCACGGCCGCAGCTTGGAAGGTAACCGGATGACCCGTCTCCATCACAACGCGGATACCGAGTAGCTTCTTGCCCGGAGTGCGGCCATTTCTCAGGCCCTCGAACAGAACGAAATACCCCCAGAGAATGACAAAATAGACGAAGATGAACACGGCCATGGCCCACGTAGTCGATTCGTTGGGAACCAAGTTGCTGATACCGACTGCAAGGCTCACGATGACCAGGATTGCGGCCTGAATCGCGAAATCGTAGAGCGCGGCCGCCGCACGCGACCCCACGCCTGCCAGTTCGAACTCCAGGTGCACGTGTTCGGGGGTCTCGACGGTGAGGCGGCGGGAGAACTGGGGATCGATCTGGGGTCGCGCTCGAGGCATAACGCCTGCATTTTATCGTGGAGGAGGACTCATGGCCAGTTATGAGATACGCGCAATGTCGTTCGGCGAAATAATCGACGGAGCCTTTGCCCTCTATCGGCACGACTTCGGACTGCTGGTTGGAATCGCGGTGATCACGACAGGAATCCCCACGATACTCAATGTCTACCTAACAGCCGTGGGCATCGAACTGGCAAATCCCGTCCTTCTGCTGCTGTGGGTACTGCTATTGAGTGTGGGTGGTCTGATGGCAGGTGCTGCGACGGTATGGGTGATTTCGGAGATCTACCTGGGCATGGAGCCCGATCTGGGGGAATCGCTAAGGTTTGCGCTTACCAAGATGGCAAAGCTCTTCATTGCAGGATTGGCGAAGTACTTCGTCATCTGGCTGGCGGCGGTCGTTCCCGGCGCGATCGGAGGCGTCGGGATCGCGCTCGCTGGGGTGTCCGTTCCGTCTGTCATGATCCTGCTTATCGCTGTCGCTGCAGGCTTAGGAGCCGTAGTGATTTTGGCATCGGGCTATGCGGTCGTCACGCAGGCGGTTGTTCTCGAGGACGATACCTCGGCCACCGATGCCCTTCGTAGATCTTGGTCCCTTACCAAGGGATTCAAGAGAAAGGCATTCGGGCTCGGTGTGGTCTTGTTGGTTCTGTTCGCCGTTCCATACATGGTTGTAGGAGTTCTCGGGGCCTTGGTTCCCTCTTTGGAGGTGGTGATAGCAGCCGCTGGAGGATTCCTACAGCTCATTGTCTACCCGATCTTTGCCTGCGCGTTCACACTGCTCTACTACGATCTACGCGTGCGGAATGAGGCGTTCGACCTCGAGCACCTGAGTCAACAATTGGGATTCGATCGGTCGGGCGAATGACGGCATCCCTGCAACAAGTTGCGCCAGATACGATCAAGACGATACTGAGCGAGGTGTTTTCCGCACCGGAGTATCAGTGGCGGCAGCGCAACCTATTGAGCATGGTGAGTGACTATTGGCGCCGGATCATGGCTGCGATGGAGGGTTTGCAGAGCACCCATCCGATCGCCTATTACGTGTTGCTCGTGGTCCTTGTGGCCGTCCTGATCGCAATCCTGACGCATTTCGGGTACATCTTGTGGCGTGTGCTTCGCCCGCTCGAGCGCGCCACACGATTCGCCGCGAAACGCACGGCACCAATTCGAGATGCGAAATGGTATGTTCGAGAGTCACAGCGGATGGTAGCCGCCGGCAGATTCCCGGAGGCGATGGTCGCCAGGTTCAGGGCTCTGGCACTAATCCTGAGTGAGCGGCGAATGCTCCAGTTTCACCCCTCCAAGACGCCGGCGGAGTACCTTCGCGAAGCACAGCTGTCACAGGAAGAACATGTTCGTCTGGGAGATCTCGTAGCGGCCCTATACGGTTATCTCTTTGGTGGATTCCCGTGTACAGAGGGAGATGCCTTCAGATTCGATCGGTTGGCATCGGAGTTGGAACGTGGCATCGCGGCGCGGTGAGTTGTGGCTTCTGCCCCTTGCGGCTCTTGGCATCATTCTGGCCGTGTTACTTGGCGATCGTGGTCAAGGGGCGGAGGTCCTCAGGGATCGGCGTCGCTCGGTTTTTCTACCGGGCCCGGGTGGTTCGAAGGGGTTGGCGGAGATATTGGAGCGACTAGATGTTCCGGTAGTCGCGAGGCGTAGTGCGTTGTTCGACTGGGATCCCGACAGTTCCATCAGGGCAGCGCAACTACTTGCGCTGCTGGACGTTCCCGCTCTTCCCACTGGTGCCGAGCAGCGTCGTTTGCGGAATTACGTGGCTCGTGGTGGTGCACTCTTTCTCGCCGGACGTAACGGCGTTGAGCGCTGTTTTGGGATTCGGGTTCGCCCGCTATCGGCCTTCCAGCCCGATTCGAGTTCTCGGATGCTAGTTTTTTCCGAGAACACCGCGCTCGCCGCAAATGCTGTTGTGGACATGGATCCGACGGCTGAACGGAACCGCGGAGATAGCATGGACGAAGCAGGGTGTGCACCGCTTTTCCCCCTCGATATCGACACACTTCTGGCGGCCACAAACGATCAGCCGGTTGTCGTGAGACTTAATTTCCGAAAGGGTGGCCAAGCGACGATCGTTGCCGACTCGCGGCTCGTATCGAATCGGCTTCTCAAGAGACCGGATGTGGGGGTGGCGGTGGTTGGGTGGATGCTCGAATACGATCCTTCGAGTGTCATGGTGGATGAATATCACCAGGGTTTCGGAGTTGGCGGATCGATTTTTGGGGCGGCGTGGCGCTGGATGCGCGCGTCGCCAGCTGGTTGGTCCATGTTGCAGTTGCTGGGGGCCGGCCTCATTACAATTGCGTTCTTGGCTGTCCGGTTTGGACCTGCCATCAGCGTTGTCAAAAGGCAACGGCGATCTTCGATCGAACACCTGGATGCATTGGCGATTGGGTTGGAGCGATCTAATGGCCACGATACTGCCGCAAGCCTGATAGTATCCGGGCTGTGGCGCCGCTTGGGGCGGGGGGGGGAGGCCGGTCGACGACAACCTGGGGGCTATGCCGACTGGATTGCGGCGCTAGGCCTAGCTGTAAATACCCCGAAGGCAGGTGATGCAGTCGAGCGTCTCAAGGCTCTGCTTACCGAACCTGGTGACAAGACAAGTTTGCTCAATATTGCAACTTCAGTGGAGGACGTGTGGGAAGCAATGAGATTCGAGAACAGGCCCAGCGTGTCTTAGCGGCTGTCCGTAGTGTGGTACTGGGGCAGGAGAAGGCGACTCGCGATTGCCTGGTCGCGCTCCTTGCGCGGGGACATGTATTGCTGGAGGGAGTACCAGGGACGGCCAAGACGCTGCTCGTCCGAACGCTGGCACAGGCGTTGAACGTCGGCTACGTTCGCATTCAGTTTACGCCCGATCTCATGCCGTCTGACATCACTGGTACGTCGGTATTGGCGAGCGGGCATGAGTTGGTATTCAGGCCGGGCCCAATCTTCCACGATCTAGTTCTTGCCGACGAGATCAACCGCGCTCCGGCAAAAACGCAGGCTGCACTGTTGGAAGCGATGCAGGAGCGGACGGTCACAGTGGACGGCGACACTCGTTCGCTACCAGATGTGTTTTCCGTATTTGCCACCCAGAATCCCATCGAGTTTGAAGGGACCTATCCGCTTCCAGAAGCAGAACTCGATCGTTTCATGCTCAAGGTCGTGATGAGCTATCCTCCCGAACCGGTGGAGCAAGAAATACTGGGAAAATACCTGGCGGGGTTTGAGGCAGATCTCCCAGACACCTACGGAGTTGCACCTGTTGTGGATGCCGATGGCCTGAATGTGCTGCGCGAGGCGGCACGGGATGTGCGTGTGGAACTGTCTATCACGGCGTATATCACCAAGATAGTTCGGGCCACCCGAGAGGCGGCGTCACTCACGCTTGGAGCCAGTCCACGCGGCGGCATCGCGTTGCTCAAGACCGCACGTTCCCTTGCCCTGCTCGAGGGACGCGACTTTGTGATACCAGATGATGTAAAGACGTTGGCGCCAGCGGTGCTGCGACATCGGATAGCAGTTGCTCCCGAACTCGAGCTCGAGGGGGTGACTCCTGATCGTGCGTTGACGGCAGTGTTGGAACAGATCGAGGCTCCCACAACTTGATACTTCCGACTCGGCGGGCCCTGGTCACGCTCGCATGCATTGCTCCAGTCGGCATGCTGGGATATCTGTCGCCCACGGGGCTGGACCTGCTGTTGGTATTGGACGGGCTATTGTTTGTGGCCGTGTGGATTGATGCTATCCGAGCGGCCGACCCTCTGCAATTGAGGATCACTCGTGTTGCGCAGACCAGTTTTTCGGTGGGTCAGACCGTTGCCTTCACCTATCGTTGGCGGAATCCTTCTCGGCGGATTGCGCATCTCGTGATTCGGGAGGTCCGCCCTGGGTTGCTGGGTGGTGCGATGCCGGCGCGTCGCCTCTTGATTGGGGTGGAGAGCGGAGTCCGCGAAGGACAGTTAGCTACGCCTGTCCGGCGTGGTCGCGAGACACAGGGATGGTTGGCGATTCGAAGCCGCGGTCCCCTGGGTTTCGGTCAGCGCCAAGCGCGAGTTGATCTGGAGTGGGCCGTGATCGTGTTTCCCCAACTCCCGGTGTCGCGTCTCAGAGCGTCCGTTGCCGAGGCTACTCGGCGCAAAGAGGCGGGTCTGCGCCAGGCGCGGCGGTTGGGTGAGGGGAGCCAATTCGAGAGTTTGCGAGAGTGGGTGCCGGGCGATGACACTCGACAGATCGATTGGAAAGCTACGGCACGACGGGGCAAGGTAATTGCCCGTCAGTTCGAAGAGGAGCGGCGCCAGCAGGTGCTGCTGGTCTTGGACGCAGGCCGTCTTCTGACGGCTGAGGTCGCCGGCGAACCTCGCATGGAGTACGTAGTGCGGGCGGCGCTGTCGCTGGCCCTGGCGGCAGCACGTCATGATGACAACATCGGGATCATGACACTGGCGGACGAGGTGGTGCACTATATGAGTCCCCAGCGGGGGCGTCGAGGACTCAAACAGGTGCTTGAGGTGCTCTCGGTCGTCGAGCCGAAGCTCGTCGAGCCGGATTACCCGGCTGCATTTCGCTATATGGCCGTGAGGAACCGGAAGCGCGCACTCACGATTTTTTTCACCGACGTGATCGATCGGATGGCCTCACGGGCGCTGGTCGCAAACGTGGCTGCTCTACGCCCAAGGCATCTCCCCCTCGTCGTCACGCTACGCAATCCCGAACTGGATAGCGTCGCGGAATCGCGACCAGATACCGAGAGCGCGGCCTATCGGAGGGCGGCTGCCGAAGAGCTGCTGGCAGCTCGCGAGGAGGCGTTGACACAGATGCGGCGCACTGGGGCTCTCGTATTGGATGTGCATCCGGAGCGCGCCGGCGAGGCTGTCGTCGAGAAATACCTCATGCTCAAGCGCAGGGGACGGCTCTAGATCATCACTCTGGATCGCTAGCCGCAGCTACTCCGTAGCTTGCAAACGCCACTTCACGAAGCACGAGAGCGCGGCGCACACCACGTGCGATAACCGACGCTATGTACCGGGGCATCGGTCGCAGGTTGGAGGCAGGTGCCATGTGCTCGTCGACCGTGGCGCTGGTAGCTGTCTTGAATTCGTCCAAGAAGTGCGACTTGATCACCGTACGTACCCAGGTGACCGACTCTTCCGTAGCGTGAGTTACGATGACTCGTTTCACACTACCATCGGGCTCGAATCCAACCGCCAGGACTATCGGACCGTGTCGGCTGTCAACCTTGAGAAGAGTCGCAGTCCCAACCATATTCCCATCGGCATTACGACCCACGTACAGCTTTGCTGTGCGTTTCTCGGGTGCCCAGCCGACTCTAGACTTGAGCAGTTTGGTTTCGGTTTTGCTGAGTTTGGCCTTACGCTGGAAGTATTTTGCCGATCCTGCAAGAATCTTTTTGATCGCCGCCGAGCGGGATACCAGTTGCACCGTGGGCGTTATATGTAATTCACTCGTTCCTGCGGTAAGCGCGATCCATGCTATTGCGACTGCTTTTATTGCGAGGGTCATTGGTGTAGTCTCCTGTGATCCGTAAACCACATCTGCCAAAGTGCTGCTCCGGCTACAACCGCGTACGAAGCGGCCATCAGCCAGCCTCCGGCTAGTGTTAAGTAAGAGAAACCACTTGCTACGAGCCTAGTGAGCCACATTCCCAGAAAATCGATAATAGGTCCTAGGAACAGTGCGAAGACCAGAACGATCTTCATCCTGGATGGACCCCGGAGCCCCACTGAGATGGCTGATAGCGCAAGTGCGATCAGTGCATACATCGGTACGTGAACGTGCGTGTCCTGAATGAGAAGCCGTTCGTCGATCTGGTGGACCTCCTCTTCGCCCAATGCCTCGTCGAGGTCTATGGGCTGTTCTGTTAGCTGTAATTGTTCCGGCGCGGCGCTCGGCTGCGGCGGCCGATACGCCTGGGCCACCTTCTCGGGTGTTAGACCCACCCAGAGGGTAACCATGAGCACGCCAAAGACATACGCGATGCCAATCGATCCCAGGAACAGTGTGACAGCCCACTTGACGGAAAGTGGTGCGGCGGTCAGCCAGCCCGGGGCGGTGGGGTCAGCGGTGTTCAATAGACGAATACTCCCTCGAGAATAAACCGCGTTTCTGTGTTCTGGAGGCTCCCGTTGTCTCCGTTGAAAAAATCGTTATTGGAGTGGTCGAAGCGAAGCCCTGCACGCAGGGAGAACTCCGGTAGCGAGAATCCGGTCTGGGGTATCGTACTGTAGATTCCGGATGTTGCACTGCGGAAGAACAGCATAGGCGCTAGAGTGAGCGATTGCAATGTTCTCTTGTCTCCTGTCCTCGCTCCATCAGTATCGTCGAAAACATCGTAGCGAACAGTTATTCCGACATTGCCGGTCAGGCGTAGGAACGAGGTAAGAGAGCCCCCAACCCAGTCGGCATCTCCTCCATCTATGGCGGAATTCTCCTCTGTGCCGAAGTTGAATTCACCGCCGAGTATCAACGAATTCAACGGCTGAGCCGTGAAATCAATATCTAACAGAAAGCGCTGGTCGCTGGTGTTGTCGTCTTTCTCCGGTCCGTATACTCCTGTTACCGACAAGGCGGAGAATTCATAGGGCAGGAAGCTGACGCGTGCCCCGACGGTCTTCCCCTTGTTGTTGTCGACGGTCTGATCCCATCCATTTACGACAAAGGTCGAAAGCGAGACGACCGGTAACGGCGTATAGTTGACCATAACGCCCGTGAACTTGATCGGTCGGGCAAACTCGAAGTTGAAGGAATTGGTGGGCTGGAAGTTGAGTGGTTCGTCGTCTCGTTCGAATCCGAACGGCACGTCGAATCTCCCGAACCAGATGTTTACTTCGTCGGCGCCAGGAGGAGTGAAGCTAACAATGAGGTTGTCAATCTCGGTTTCGAGTGTGGCACCTTCCTCATCCGCCGCCGTTGGGTCTGTAGCCACCGTAGGTTCCGCGGCGGCAGGATCAGATGGCTCCAAGACGTTGGTGATCTGTCCGAAAAATGAGAGATATGGCCCCGAGCGCTTAAAGGCACTGATCGCAAGTTTCGACGCGCTAAATGAGTTCTGTTCGGATCCGCTCCTGAAGTTGAAGGCGCCCACTCCGAACCCCGAGAGCCTGAAGAAATCCAGTCGATCTCCTTCGCCGGGTTCGAGATCGACTGCTTGCTCCAGGGAGTCCAGCGAAATCTCCTGTGCGGACACGGTATTCGGCACGATAGCAACCACGGCACACAGACACATGCTACACTCGATGTATCCGCACATGATTCGCAATGACATGCGATATCCTCCATCCTAACATTCTTGAAGTAGCGACCCACACCCAATGCGAGACATGTGAGATCGCCCGCATGTGGTGTCTGGTCGAACAGCTGTGTTGATTATTTGGCTAGGATGTGACGGGCGGTGCGTTGGGATAGGGGAGCGAATGTGGGACGCGGCCCGGCAGCAGTTGCATGAGTGTGGCGGGCGATGTTGCCATGTGCACCACGGTTTCCAGGCCCACGCCGACACGGACCGCGGGTGCAGCGAGTACGGTCACGCCGAGCTGACATAGCCCTACGCTAGGGCACGTGCATCCGCCATCGTGGCCGGGAACATCGTGATCGGACTTGCGGCCATGGTTGCCGCCGGCCAGATGAGTGGTGTTACCGTCAACACTGGACGCAGAGTGATGGTCACCGCGGTGGTGAGGACACACCCGGACACCCAGCGCGCCGGTATACACTGACACGAGAAGACTCGCCGCTGCGGCTGTTGCCGCAAGTTTCGTCAGAACGTCTCTTAGCCCGGTTCGCATCAGCTGCGAGTTCATCTGCTACGTATCATGACCAGGTGATGTAGTTCGCGCAATGCTGCCTCACTGATCGTTCAGTTTGGCAAAGACTTCAGACTGAGTCTTGGCGTGCGTCAGTAGGTCGATTGCCCGCTTGATTTGTATGTCGGACCGCGCCTGACGCCGCCGTTCCGCCGGCCGGCCGAATACGTAACGAGTTGTTTCGACGCCCAGCTGCCTGGCAATGAGTCTACTTGCCCCGGCCCAAATGGAGTCTGGCACAGGTACGCCGCGCCCGCGAAGGCTGAGCCGAAGCTCACGGAGCATCGTGGGAGTGACGGTGAAGTCCTCCTCCGCGATTTTCTGGGAGCCCTTGAGATCGAGAGCAAAGCGTGACACGGCGTCGCGATACTTTTGAGTGTTGGTCCCCAGCGCACGGGCAAATGCTTGTTCGGATGTAGAGAGCGTATCGAGCAGCTCGATATCCGGACGGATGCCGCCACCGCCCTTGAGCGTGCGTCCCGCATCCGATAGAAACGTCACGCCCGAGTCTGCAATTGCGCTGTCTCTGAGAGCCTTGGCCTGACGCTGTGTCAGCTTGCGGAACAGTGGGCGGTTGATGGAGCGGCCGCGTGGGGTGTACCAGCGCGACGTGGTCACGCTGAGTGCTTCCCTCTTAGTGGTTGACAGAGGCAGAACTACGTAGGCGACTCCCTTACCGTAGGTGCGGGTGCCCAGAATGAGAGCACGATCGTGGTCTTGTAGAGCGCCGGCAATGATCTCAGCTGCGCTGGCGGTACCTTGATTGACCAGGACCACCATCGGCATATCCGGCCACGACTGCTCGTGCTGGGACAAATAGATCTGCGACGCACGGGGCGCCCGGCCCTTCATCTCCACGACCACGTCACCGCGGTCGATGAACAGATCCGCGATTGCCACACCCTGTTCGAGAATGCCGCCCGGATTGCCTCGCAAGTCGAGAATGAGCGAGCGTGCACCATCGTTGTGAAGTTGCTTGATCGCTTGTTCCAGTTCTTTGCCCGCTGTTTGGCTAACGGAAGTAATGCGGACGTATCCGACGGACGGAGCAAGCATCATCGGGGTTTCCACGTAGTTCACATGGATGCGGGCTCGTGTAATGTTGAACGGGATGGGACCCGGTAGGCCGGGTCGCATAACGGAAAGGTGGACTTCAGTCCCAGCGACCCCGCGCATCACGTTCGCCGCCTGCCTTGTAGTCCAGCCCTCCGTTGACTTGCCGTCGATTTCGATTATCTGATCGCCTGACTCCAAACCGGCCCGCTCTCCCGGGGTGTTCGCCAGCGGAGTCACAACCGTAATCCAGCCATCCCGGGAGTCGATCTGAATGCCGACACCACCGTAATTGCCGGTCGTGCTGAGATTCAGATCTTCGAACGCCTCCTTGTGAAGATAGGAGGTATATGGGTCGTTGATGCGGTCCAGGAGTCCCTCGATTGCCATATCGTAGAGATCGCCGGTCTCGAGAGTATCTACGTAGTAGTCGGACACGTAGCTCATGACCTGTCGGAAGATTCTTGCCTTGGCGCGGGCGTCTTGCTCCGGTTCAGGTGAGCGTTGCAGGAACCAGCCGCCCGAGACGAAAGCCAGGAAAATTACGACTGCCCCAAGTGCGGTTTTCCGGTGCCTCATGTGTATCCTCCACCTATCGTAGTCAGCTCCAAACCTTTCAACCCCTCTGGAGGGTAATCGGTTCCGTAAGGGCGTAAAAATGGTGCCTTGTACCGCCCGGGACAACCCAGGGGCTGCCTGGATCTTGCGGTCGTGGCGCCGCGATCATGTCCGATGTACTTTCTCTTGCCATGAAGATTCCATCCTCATCGCATGCCAGTCTCGTTAGCCGGCTGAGCGACGACAAACCCCTGATGGCAGTCGAGCTACGGCCACCTCCGGCGGATCTATCGACAACGGACAGCATGGATACGTGGATCGATATGTATCATTCACTCCGACAATTGGCGAGCGATGACACGATAGTGTTCATCACGGACAATGCAGTGGGTCAGTCTGAAGAGGAGAATCTGCAGCATCTGACCACCAACCTGGCCGGCGAACTCGACCCGGCAACCGTCGTGCCGTTTCTGACATGCAAACACTCACTGGATTACTGCTTGATGTATGCCAAGCGGGCTGCATCCCGCGGAATTGCTGCACTTACGGTGCTGGGTGGAGACAAATCCGTCGGAGCGCCCCGGTGTGTACCGCATGCCTTCGAGCTTCGACGAGCCATCAGAGAGCAAGTGGCCTCGCTGACCCTTGGTGGCTGGGTGAACCCCTACAGAGCTCCGGAAGAGCAGGTCGATTTCTTGTTGCGGGAGGACTTCAACGCCGACTTCTACCTGACACAAATCGTTTCGCACCACAACATCTCACAAGTAGACCGATTCCTGTCGGAGGCGACGCGACGCGACGTGCGGTACCCGGGCGTGTTCGGAGTATTCTACTATAGGAGCGCCAATCCCAGGACGCTGGCACGCCTAGCCCAGTACTTCCCGGTGCCGGCCGAGGGCATCACCCGAGATTTCGAGGCGGGGCTCACAGCCGACGAGATCTGCGCACGGACGATCCGCGCTCTGAGAGAGGTGGGTGCCACGAAAGTGTATCTCAGCAATCTCGGGTTTCGGGGCGTTGACCGGCGTTACAATAGTATCAGAGCGGTGCTGAACGCCTGAGGGATCTAGGTTCCGCTTAGCAACTCGATAGCCAGATGTGTTCCGCTGGCGGGCGCGCTCACTTGTACGCCCCCAGCACACTCCCTCACTTGAGACAGTACTTCCCGGGCTATCGCCAAACCTTCGGCAGCCGCGAAATCCTCCCCTCGGTCCTGTGCGGCTTGCATTCTGTCCAATACGAATTTGGGTACGACCACTCCCGGTACCTCGTTCGCGAGGAATTCCGCTCCACGCAGTGAGCGAAGCGGCCAGACGCCGGCGATTATCGGAATGCGATGATCTTCTATGCGTTTCAGGAACTTCCCGAAAGCGCCGATGTCGAAGACCGGTTGAGTGACGGCGAACTCGGCGCCGGCATCGACCTTCCACGCGAAGCGCTTTAACTCACGCTCCATATCGACGGCGCCCGGGTTTACGGCAACTCCTATAGCGTAGCGCGTAGCTTCGCCTATGGCATTGCCGCCGGGATCGAGGCCGCGATTCAGCTGGCAGACCACGTTGGTCAGCCCGATGCTGTCGATGTCGAACACACCCGTGAAATCGTACGGTCCCATCAACGGTGGATCGCCAGTGACTATGATGATGTTGTGGAGACCGGCAGCAGCGGCTCCGAGCAAGTCGCTTATCATGCCCAGCATATTTCGATCTCTACAGGTGTAGGACATGAGAACTTCAACGCCCACTTCACGCTCGATAATCAGGGAGGCCGGAAGTACTCCCATTCTGCTCTGCGCTCTGGGTCCGTCGAGCACGTTGACAGCATCCACGCCCGCCTCCTTGAGAAAGCGGCATTGATCGATCATATCGTCCGCGATCCACCCGCGGGGTGGGATCACTTCCACGCTGGTGACGAACGTACCGCACGCGATCTTCTTGCCCCAATTGGATCGCTCGGCAAGTGGAATCGGTTCTGTCCCGGCTGGTGTAGCAAGTTTCTCGCTCGAGATGTAGACAGACGTTTGACGCGGTTGGACGCTGGCCACAAAATCCGCGATCTTCTTCACGTGCTCTGGCGTAGTACCACAGCATCCTCCCACGTAGCGCGCACCCGCTTCGATCATTCTTCGCGCATAGCGTGCCATATATTCAGGGGCGGCTAGGTAGATCTTACGATCACCAACGTTCCGAGGGAGGCCTGCATTGGGCTGGGCGGAAATAGGGACGTCAGTTGCTCGAGCCAATCGTTCCACGGCATCGAGCATTGCAGCCGGACCCACGGAGCAATTGAGTCCAATTACATCTGCACCCCAGTGAGTTAGCTTCTGGGCGGCCGTTTCAACGCTGGTTCCATACGAAGTGTTGCCGTCCTCGCCGAACGACATCTGTGCGATGATTGGGAGATCGGAGAGTTCACGAACTCCCCGATAGGCCGCATGGATCTCCTCCACGTCGGAGAACGTTTCGAGGACGAAACCATCGACGCCGCCGTCGAGTAGGCCTTGGGCTTGTCGTGTGAACAGCTCCACAGCTTCGGATTGAGATGTTGGGCCATACGGTTCTATGCGGATGCCGAGTGGTCCGATCGCTCCCACCACGGCTGCCTTACCGGCGCAGGCATCGATAGCAAGCTTGGCGGCTGCCGAGTTCAGCTCTTCGGTACGGTCGTCAAGGCCGAATCCGGATAGCTTAACGGGGTTGGCCCCGAAGGTATTCGTCTCGATGATCTCCGCACCTGCTGCGACGTACTCTTCGTGCACGGATCTAACGAGGTCCGGTTTCGTCAGGTTCAATTGGTCGTAGCACACGTTGACGAACACACCCCGATTATACAATTCAGTACCCATTGCTCCATCCATAACATGGACGCGTTCGTCAGAGATCATGGCGCGCAGCATGTTGGTCACCGCTCAGTCATTTCGCAGCTCGGTCATATCCGAGATTGGGTGCGAGCCAGCGTTCGACTTCGCATATCCTCATGCCCTTCCGCTCTGCATAATCGCTTACCTGGTCACGGTCGATCTTGCCAAGGCCGAAGTAAGTGGCATAGGGGTGCGAATAGTACCAGCCACTTACCGATGCGGCAGGTGACATCGCGTAGCTGTCCGTAAGCGTTATGCCGGTATGCTCGGTTGCGTCTAGTAGATCAAACAAGACCTGCTTTTCGCTGTGGTCGGGGCACGCTGGATAACCGGGTGCGGGGCGGATGCCCACGTATCGTTCCTTGATGAGCTCGTTCTTGGACAGCGATTCGGCGGGAGCGTAGCCCCAGAGGTCCTGCCGTACGAGTTCGTGCAGTCGCTCTGCAAAGGCCTCCGCTAGGCGATCAGCCAATGCCTTCGTCATGATACTGCGGTAGTCATCGTGGTCACGCTCAAAACGCGCACACAGTTCGGCGATCCCGTGTCCCGTGGTAACGGCAAACGCTCCGATATGGTCCTCAACACCACTTTCCTGCGGCGCTACGAAATCGGTAAGACAGAAGTTTGCACGGCCGGGAGGTTTGTCTAGCTGCTGGCGTAAATTGTGAATCACACAAGCAGTGCTGGACCGCGAGCAATCTGCATATACCTCGATATCGTCACCCACTGCGGCCGCCGGAAATAGTCCCACAACACCGCGAGGCGTCAGCAGATCCTGCTCAACCATGTGCTGCAGAAGTTCCCGGGCATCGTTGAGTAGCTTGGTTGCCTCGGCGCCGAGTCTCGGGTCTTCCAGGATTGCGGGGTACTTGCCACGCAATTCCCATGCGCTGAAAAACGGCGACCAATCGATATAACCAATCAGTTCCTCGAGAGTGCAACGGTCGATCGGTTGGACGCCGAGCTGATTCGGTCGCGGCGGTGCATAGTGATTCCAATCGAATGACTGTCGCCGCTCACGGGCGATGCCGATGGGAATGAGCCGTGTCCGGTCCGTTTTTTGGCTGTGGGCATTTCTGATCTTTGCATATTCCGATGCAATCTGACGCACAAAACCATCATGTTTGTCCGTACTGAGGAGCTGCCCTACCACACCCACACTTCGTGACGCGTCTTCTACGTAGATAGTAGGTCCACTGTAGCCCTGCTCGATCTTGACAGCAGTATGGACCTTTGAAGTAGTTGCCCCGCCGATCAGCAGTGGAGTATCGAAATCTTCCCGTTCCATCTCCTTGGCAACGTGCACCATTTCATCGAGGGATGGTGTGATGAGTCCACTCAATCCGATAATATCGGCGTCAGCCTCGCGTGCTACAGCCAGAATCTTGTTCGCCGGTACCATCACACCAAGATCGATGACTTCGTAGTTATTGCAGCCGAGGACAACGCCGACAATGTTCTTGCCGATATCGTGAACGTCTCCTTTGACCGTAGCCAACACCAACTTCCCTTTGGCGGTGCTTACACCCATGTGCGCTTTTTCGCGCTCGATGTAGGGGGTGAGATACGCAACCGCTTTCTTCATCACTCGAGCGCTCTTCACCACCTGTGGTAGGAACATCCTTCCACTGCCAAACAAGTCGCCGACGATGTTCATTCCGTCCATCAAAGGACCTTCGATCACCTCGATGGGTCGATCGAATTTTTGTCGGGCTTCTTCGGTGTCCTCTTCAATGAAATCGAGAATCCCTTCGACCAGCGCGTGAGAGAGTCGCTCTTCCACACTATTGCCGCGCCAGGCGAGATTCTCAGTGCGTTTCCTAGCGGCTCCCCGTACCGTATCGGCGATGTCGGTAAGTCGTTCAGTGGCATCTGGACGGCGATTGAAGATGACGTCTTCTACCGCGTTGAGCAGTTCTTTCGGAATGTCATCGTACACCGCGAGCTGGCCTGCATTGACGATGCCCAGGTCCATACCAGCCTCGATGGCGTGGTACAAGAAAGAGGCGTGCATCGCCTCGCGAACCGGATTGTTTCCGCGGAACGAGAATGAAATGTTGCTGACACCACCGCTCACGAGGCTGTGTGGCAGCGTCTCCTTGATTTCCCTACAGGCTCTGAGATATGCGAGTGCGTACTCGTTGTGTTCTTCTATTCCGGTAGCTACGGCGAAGATGTTGGGATCGAAGATTATGTCCTCTGGGGGGAAGCGGACCTGGCCCACCAAAATGCGATATGCCCGCTTACAGATTGCGACCTTGCGGTCTGCGGTATCGGCCTGACCCTGTTCGTCGAATGCCATGACGATCACGGCGGCGCCGTACCGTCGCACCTTGCGAGCGCGTGTAATGAAAGCCTCCTCGCCCTCCTTCAGGCTAATGGAGTTGACTACACACTTTCCCTGGACACATTTGAGTCCAGCCTCGATCACCTCCCATTTGGATGAATCCAGCACTACGGGTACCCTGCTGATATCCGGCTCAGCTGCTATGAGATTGAGAAACTCCACCATTGCCTTCTCGGAATCGAGGAGACCTTCATCCATGTTGATATCGATCATCTGGGCGCCGTCGCTTACCTGCTGCCGTGCTACCTCGAGTGCGGCCTCGTAGTCCCCATCCTTGATCAGAGCTGCGAAGCGTGCTGAACCGGTGACATTTGTGCGCTCACCAATGTTCACGAAAAGACTGTCCGGTCTTATCACGAGGGGTTCTAGTCCGCTCAAGCGAGTGAGAGGTGCGATCTCCGGTACTGGACGTGGTGGCACGCCCGAGACGGCTCGTGCGATGGCGGCTATGTGCTCGGGTGTAGTGCCGCAACAGCCACCAACTATGTTCAGAAAGCCACTCTCCGCGAACTCACGCAACGTATCGGCTATCTCATCGGGGGTCTGCTCGTATTGCCCGAACTCGTTGGGCAGGCCGGCGTTTGGGTGGCAGCTCACCAATATGCCACTGAGCCCTGAGAGTTCCTCGACGTAGGCGCGAAGATCCTTGGCTCCGAGTGCGCAATTCAATCCCACACTGAACAGGTTCGCATGACGTATGGAATACCAGAATGCCTCGGTGGTCTGACCGGACAAGGTCCGTCCACTCGCGTCTGTGATGGTTCCGGATACGGAAACGAGAGGTGTATCTTCGCTATTGCGGTCCAGTAGTTGTGCCACCGCAAACAGGGCTGCCTTGCAGTTGAGCGTATCGAACACTGTCTCAATCAGGAGGATATCTACTCCACCCTCGATCAACGCTGCGGCTTGCTCGGAATAGGCTGCCACGAGTTGATCGAACGTGACATTCCGAAATGCGGGATTGTTTACTTTTGGCGAGATGGAGGCTGTCCGATTGGTGGGCCCCATGCTCCCGGCAACAAAACGAGGCTTTTGAGGCTCTCTTGCAGTGAACTCGTCTGCAACTTTTCGAGCAATGCGTGCCGCGGTCAGATTGATGTCCCGCACGCATGTCTCGGTCTGATAATCGGATTGCGATATTGCCGTGCCGTTGAACGTGTTCGTCTCTAGGATGTCCGCACCTGCGGATAGGTAAGCGCGATGAATCGCCTCTATCACGTCCGGCCGAGTTAGGCAGAGGACGTCGTTGTTGCCTTGCAGGGAGCCAGGATGATCACTGAATCGCTCGCCCCTGAAGTCAGATTCCGTCAGGTCGTAACGTTGGATCATCGTGCCCATCGCGCCATCCAGCACCAATATGCGATTGCTGGCGGCGGATTGAAGGCTCTCTGTTCGATCTCGGATTGTAGGCGGCATTGGATGTTTTTCCGGTAGTACAAAAAAACCCGTCGCTTCGAGCGCCGGGGCGAGCTTTTTAGCGACTTGTTTAGCGTGGCCGCAATACGCTGCAAATCACCACGTTATTCAATTTGTCCAGACCAAATATACGTTCCCATGCGAGAAACTGGAAGGGTGGCGGTCGCTCTAGATGTCCAACGCGGCGATCACTTCCTGGGTCGTTCGGCCTTCGATGATCACACGCTTGCGGCGTCCGCCGCGCCCGCTTGCAATCGACACACCACTGCGCGGGACTCCGGTCTTCTTCGCCATGAACTCGACCAATTCGTCGTTCGCGGCACCGTTGAGTGGCGGTGAGTGGATACGGATCTTGACGGCATCACCATGCCAACCGGCAGTTTCGGTCTTCTTGGCTCGCGGTTGGACGTGGACCCACAACACGGCGCGCGGCTTGGGGTTCATCGCAGTATCCCGAGCACGAGTGGCATGATCAGAAACTGCAGAAGGAACCACGCCACGAGCGGCGTGGCGTCAATCGCTCCAAACGGCGGTATGATGCGACGGAGCGGTTCCACCAGCCAATCGGTGAGTCTGTACGCATAGCGCATCCACCGATTGTAGCGTCCCATGCCGAACCAAGATCCAATCACGCGGACAAACAACGCAAGAGAGACAATTTGACCGGAGTACAACACCACAAGCCTCAGAATGCCCCTTGGTCCCGCGGCACCCGCGGCTGCCATTCGAAGGGATTGGACAACCAGCCATTGGGTCAGGGTAACGACTACGATACCGCCTGCTATGACTGCACCGAGGAGCCACCAAGGTGCGATCTGCGGGTTGCCACCTCGTTGCAAGAGCCAACGCTCGAACGGTTGTATCATAGGGTCGGTGAATCTACGGGCGAGCTGGCCGGTGGAGCTGAAGGGATCTATCCGCCGGGATCGAACTGCCCATGACGCCAAAGCCACAACGGCGCTCAGGAAGAAAACCAAGAAAACCGCGATGCGTACGATCGCAAGGACGATCATGCCAAAACGTCGGCCACCAGACGTGCCTGCTCGTTCTGATGGCGTTTCAGATAACCCTCGGCTGGACTCGACCGTTCGGGACGCGCAACGTACCTGACCGTGACGCCCTCAGGCGCGAGATGTTCCAATCGAGGTACGATCCACTTGCGGGCTCCCATGTTGGTAGGCTCTTCCTGCAGCCACACGAGCTCGCGTACATTCGGGTAGTTGGCGATAAGCGTGCTGGTTTCAGGGGTGGGAAACGGGTAGAGCAGCTCTATTCGGGCCACCGATACATGCTTGGCATCTGAACGCTGCTGTGCAGTGATTGCATCATAATAGACCTTGCCGGAACAGAATACTATTCGCGTCACTTCATCGCGTCCGGCGGGCAAAGTCGGATCGTCGAGCACGAACTGAAAAAGTCCTGTCGTAAGATCGGCTAGATGTGAGACTGCCTTGGGGTGCCGCAGCAGGCTCTTGGGTGTCATGAGGATCAAGGGTCGCAGTTGCAGGTGCTTCGCTTGACGACGCAGGATGTGGAAATATTGTGCCGGCGTTGAACAGTTTGCGACTCTAATGTTGCTCTCCGCGCCGAGCGCCAGAAACCTCTCCAAGCGTGCGCTGGAGTGCTCGGGACCCTGACCCTCATATCCGTGCGGCAGTAGCAGAGCGAGCCTGGACGTCTGTCCCCATTTCGCCAGGCCCGCAATTATGAATTGATCGATTATTATCTCTGCACCGTTCACAAAGTCGCCAAACTGCGCTTCCCACACCACCAACGTTTCAGTGGCGGCCACGCTGTAGCCGTACTCAAACCCGAGAGCCGCGTACTCCGAGAGCGGAGTGTTGTGAAGTTCGAACGGTGCATTTGCACCGGATAGATTCTGGATCGGAGCGTAGGTATCACCGCTCTTGTAATCGTGTAGCCGAAGGTGGCGTTGACTGAAAGTTCCGCGTTCTACGTCCTGTCCGACCATGCGGACCGGGTTACCCTCTAGCAGGAGCGAGCTCAGTGCAAGGGCCTCCGCGTGAGCCCAGTCGAGAGGTCCGTCCTTTTCAAACGCTTTCGTACGGCGGTCAAGTACCTTCTTGAGCTTGGGATTGATGGCAAAACCGTCGGGTACCTGCAGGAGATCGTCGTTCAATTGACGCAATACCTTCTCGGCCACAGCAGTGGACGGTTCGGCTACCATTCGCCACTCTCCGCTCAGACGGACCGGCTCCTCTGCATGGTCAAGGCTTTTTTCGTGTTTCAGCGCCTCGTGTGCGTGCGTAAGCTCCTGATATCGCTCTTCTTTCTCCCGCTCAAAGGCTTGCTCGTCTATCACGCCGTCGCCTATGAGTTGCGTTGCGTAGATTTCCGTGACGTCGGGATGCGCATCGATGCGAGCGTAGACCGTGGGCTGTGTGTAACGCGGCTCGTCTCCTTCGTTGTGGCCCAGCCGGCGGTACCCAATGACGTCGATAACACAGTCGTCATGCCATACTTCGCGATACATCATTGCCAGGCGTACTGCAGACAAGCACGCCTCGGGATCGTCGGCGTTGACATGAATAATGGGGATGTCAAAACCCTTGGCCAGGTCGCTCGAGAACTCGGTGGAGCGGGCCTGAGAGGGATCGGTCGTGAAGCCAATCTGGTTGTTACAGATGATATGGAGGGTTCCACCGGTATCATACCCATCCAGGCACGCCACGTTGAGCGTTTCCGCTACGACTCCCTGTGCGGCAAAGGCGGCATCTCCATGCAGCAGTATGGGAACCACGATGTTGGGGTCGTGTTTGATGTGCACGCCTGTTCGATCCGTTTGGCTCGCACGGACATGTCCTTCCACTACGGGGTTTACGGCCTCCAGATGGCTCGGGTTGGGCATCAGCACCACGTAGACCTGGTTTCCTTCAAACGCCTGGTAGGCGCCGCTCGCGCCATAGTGGTACTTGACATCGCCGGTGCCGCGCCCACTTGCCAGCGTATCCTGGATATCGTATCCACCCTCAAACTCGGCCAGCACCGACGCGTAAGGAACTCCCACTATGTGAGTCAAAATGTTGAGCCGTCCACGATGTGCCATCCCCAGGACCACGTCTCGCGCTCCCCGGCGTCCAGCCAACTCCAACGCCAGTTCGAGAATCGGGACTAAGACGTCCAGTCCCTCTATGCCGAATCTTTTCTGCCCCAGATAAGTGCGTTGGAGGAACCTCTCGAATGTGGACGTGCGGATGAGACTGGTAAGAAGCTTGCGTCGCTCATCGTCCGTCGGAGGCGTTTGATGCTTACCCGATTCTATCACTTCGCGTAGCCACAAACGCTGTTCATGACTGCCAATGTGCTCGATCTCGTACGCGATGTTGCCGCTATATACCTCCCGCAGCCGCGGAAGCACCTCTGCCATCGTGTCGCCCTCAACGTAAACACGGAGGACCTGGGCCGGGATCTGGGCCATCATTTCCGGTGTGAGACCGAGATTCTCAGGATGTAATGCCGGGTCACCTACCGACGGACGTCCCAGAGGGTCGAGACTGGCCTCTAGATAGCCGTGAGTCCGATGTGCCTTGACCACGGACATCGCAGCCGCAACGTGAGAGAGAAGTGTGGCATCCACAGTCTTCGAGACCGAAGACGACACAGGGGCCACAGGAGAAACGACGGATTCTGCCGAGCCAGTCGGAGTCGCCACCTTGGCGGCACCGAGCTGACCATTCATTGCAGCGGCCAAGTCCTCGTAGAATCCGTCATCACCCTGAAGCAGTCGGTCGATCGTCTGCAAGAACATGCCCGATTCGGCACCCTGGATGATGCGATGGTCGTAGGTACTCGTCACGGTCATGATCCTGCTGCCGCCAACCATTCTGATGGCACCCGTTGCGACGATCGATCCCTGGCCTTTCATCAACCGTGGCACGGAAGCCACTGTGCCTATGGTACCGGGGTTGGTGAGAGTAATGGTGGCGCCCATGTAGGAGTCCGGCATCAGTTTGTTCCCTCGGGCTCCCGCGACCAGCCGTTCGTACTCCTCGTGAAACTCGCCGAAGGAGAGCGACTGCGCGTGCTTGATAACCGGTACCAGAAGCTTGCGCGTGCCATCCTTGGCCTCGACGTCCACGGCGAGTCCCAGGTTGACGGCTCCTGGGGCCACGCGGTGCGGCGTCCCTTCAACTTCGACCACGGCATGGGCCATCGTGGGATACGTGCGCGCCGCGCAGACGATCGCCCATCCGATGATGTGGGTGAACGAAAGCTTCTTGTTTTGAGCCCGGAGGGCCTGGTTCAAGCTTCTGCGAACGTCCCAGAGTTGTGCGACGTCGATATCACGAAAAGAGGTGGCGGTCGGGACCGAAAGACTCGCCTCCATGTTTTGCAGCAGCCGTAGAGCGGGGCCCACAATGGGATCGGATGAACCAATACTCGCAGCGACAGCCGGTTCGGCAGCGCTCGTCGATTGCTCCGATTGCGGCGTCTGCGGAGTTTCGGTAGGAGTCTCCCCCCTTAGTCCATTCTCGAACAGCTCACGCCATTCCGACGGAACCGAAGCCGGATCCCTCAAGTAATCCTCATACAGCGCCTGCACGAAGCCGGAATTTACCGTTTCGAATACGTTCTCAAACACGCCGATCTCGGAATGTCGTGGTTCCAGGAGGTGACCCTAGAGGGAAGATATGTGGGCCGATCGCACAAGTCGAGTTGCCGGACCTGCGGTATTTCTACACTCGCCGAGTTTTCCGCTTCATGAAGTCCATCAAGATGTATTGACCCAATGTCATCGAGTTGGTGAAGTAGGCCTTGCCACGAGAAATCTCACATACCTTCTTGACGAATTCAACGAGCGCTCGCTCACGCGCCAGCATGAAAGTATTGATCATGATTCCCGAGCGTTTGCAACCGGCCACCTCGCGGTAAGTCTCGCGCAATATTCTCGGGTCCAATCCCATCGAGTTGATATAAATCCTGCCGTCGGGGAGCGTCAGCGCCGAGGGTTTGCCGTCCGTGATCATGATTATCTGGCGCATGTCCTTCTTCTGAGCCAGGAGGATGCGGCGGGCGAGCTTCAGACCTTCGGCGGTGTTGGTGTGGTAAGGTCCTACTTGTGCATGCGCGAGTTTGCCAAGCGGGATCTCTTCTGCCGTATCGTGAAACAACACGACACGGATGGTGTCGCCTGGAAACTGCGTGCGGATCAGGTGTGTGAGGGCTAGGGATACCTTCTTGGCCGGGGTGAAGCGGTCTTCACCATAGAGAATCATGGAGTGAGAGCAATCGAGCATCAACACTGTCGCGGCACTCGACCGGTATTCCGATTGGTGAACCATGAGGTCGGGATAATCGATGTCCAACGGTACCTGGAGCCCCGCGCGCGCGATCGCGTTAGTTAGCGTAGCGTTGACGTCCAAGTTGAGTGTGTCACCGAACTCGTAAGGTTTGGAGACGGAATCCGCTTCGATGCCCGTGGCGAGATACGGAGTGTCGTGACTGCCGAAGCTGGACTTACCCACCGTCCCCAGGAGGTGTTTGAGCGCGCGATACCCGAGAAAGTCGATTCCTTTTTCCGACAGGCTGAACTGTACGTGCTGAGCTGCGCTCTGTGCCTGCCCGTCGATGCCGTCAACATGCTGGTGACTGCCGGGTACTTGAGGTATCTGATTGGTCTTGAGGTATCCTTCGTCGATCAGACGCTGGATTATCTGGTCGAGCAGCTGGGCGATCTGCTGTTGCAATTCGGCATCCAGCTGCTCGTCGCCGCTCGACTCCCCGCGTAGCAACTGCAGCATTTCGGGCGTGAGTTGACCTGATTCCATCAGTTTCTGGAGGATGGCTTGCTTGAGTGCCTCTAGCGATCTGTCCGGCTCGTCGCCGTTGAAATTTCCAAAGATCGGATGGTACCACGGACCGCCGGCAAAACCTGATTGCAGTAGGAAATCGCTCAAGTCCTCGAGGAGCTGCTCCAGGTTGATCGCATCCAGCAGTTGCGGGAGGTACTTGGAGTACGTCGTGTAGCGCAAGCGATTACCTCAGCCGCCCAGCGTAATGCTGCCCCCGTGGCCGAACGGCGGGGACTGCCTTTGCTGGTTGCGCTGGTAACCCAACTCTTCACTGCGGCTGATGCGCTTGTGGGCAACCAAGCCTTCGAGAACGAGTTCACAAGCGGCCACCACCGTAGCCGGATCCTTCATCGGGGCGAGACCGGCATTGTTTACAACGTCCAACAGGCCGTTGACTGCCGAAAAACCTTGGATGCATATGTCGGAGCGTTCGTTCGGTGAGACCTTGAGCGCGCCGCCGGTGTCGAACCAGTCGACTATGGCATCGCAGTCGACGCCGCCGGCACGCGCGTCAAACGTGCTGCCTGCAGCTCGGCCGATGATATCGGCGGCTACTGTATCGGCTCCCTGCATCTCACCCTCGTACTCCAACTCTAGTTTGCCGGTGATGGCCGGGAGCGCCGCGTAGACATCGGACACTCGTGGTACGACACGCCGTTCCTTCGCCTTAATTGCACGCTGTTCGGCGTTCGATACGACATTCTCCAGCACGCTGATCGGCAGGCGTTGACTCACTCCCGAGCGACGGTCGACGCGCTTGTCTATGCGCGCCTCAAAGGCGATCCGTTCGATCATTTCCTCAATGAACTCGGGCACATGAAGCGGCCGTCCGTTCCGCGCGAGCCATGCCTCCTGACGGGTGATTGCCATCCCATGTTCCAGGGCAGCGGGGTAATGCGTGTGAACTTCGCTACCGATCCGATCTTTTAGTGGTGTGATGATCTTTCCGCGAGCGGTATAGTCCTCGGGGTTCGCCGAGAAGACCAGCAGCACGTCGAGCGGTAGGCGTACCGGATAGCCTTTGATTTGGACATCACCTTCCTGCATGATGTTGAACAGCGCCACTTGAATCTTACCGGCAAGGTCGGGTAACTCGTTGATCGCGAAGATGCCGCGGTTGCTGCGGGGCAGAAGACCGAAATGGATGGTCAACTCATCGGACAGAATATGACCGCCCCGGGCCGCCTTGATAGGATCTACATCTCCGACGATGTCGGCCACCGTTACGTCCGGCGTTGCCAGTTTCTCAACGTAACGCGCGTCCCGCGATATCCATTCGATGGGTGTGTTGTCACCATGCTCTTCGAGTAGCTGCCTGCCATACTTCGAAAGCGGCTTGAAGGGATTGTCGTTTACTTCGCTTCCGGCGACTATTGGCAGTTCGGGATCCAAGAGATTCATCAACGCACGCAGCATCCGGCTCTTGGCCTGCCCTCGAAGGCCGAGCAAAATAAAATTGTGCCTGGCAAGGACCGCATTGATGATCTGTGGAATGGCCGTTTCCTCATAACCCACTATGCCTGGGAAAACTTCGTGTCCCTCCTCCAGCATGCAGATGAGGTTGGCACGCATTTCGTCCTTGACGGACCGAGTGGAGCGTGTTGGATCGCCCCATTCGGTTTGTTTGAGGGCTCCTAATGTCTGCGGTCTCGAATCCATGTCTCCAAGTATGTCCCTAAGTTCATGACTGGGGAAGGATTGGTGTTCCCCATACACAATCTATCCCATCTGCATCACCGTTGTTCCACTCCAGTGAGCCGCACCGCTACCACGGCGTTTGCAGGAACCGGCACTCGTGCTACCCCGTCACGTGGTGGTTCCAGCTCTTTCAGGCCTCGCTCCAGGTAGTCGACCGTCCGGATCGAGCGGAACCTGAGAATCCCTTGTCCAAGTGCGATCTCGCGGTCGACGCCCAAGAGTTCCTGGATGAAGAGTATCACACCATCGCCGTCATCGGCCGGCTTGAGCCCCAAGACGGCGGCGCCGTTTTGATCTACCGAGAAAAACGCCCCGAACGTGGGGAGTTCCCCAGCCCTATTCTCTAGAACGCGTGCCGTCATGAACGGTTCCGCTTCCCAGCCGAACACCCACGGAGTGTCAGCAGGAGAGTAGGGTGTGGCCACCAATATCCGGTAACGTGAGAGTCCGATTGTCGCGTGGCTCGTTAGTGTCCCCTCTGAGGAGACAGACGCGATAGGTGCCGTCAGTCCCCGGAACAACAAGTGTGTCACGTCGTCCAACAAACTTATCCACCGCAGGTGTTCGAATCGATCTACCGGCGCCGCCCCGTCATCCGAGCCTGCTGGAATCTCCCACGCGACGCGGGGATCTCTGAGCGCAAACGCGAAGTGATATTGCAGCTGGTGCGATCCCGATCCCTTGGCGTCGTTGGCGAGATCGAGCCACGGTAGGTCATCGTACAGCGTAATAGTCGTCGTGAGAGAGCCATGCAAGGGCGACCAACGGTGGAGTTCAATGCGCGCGGCGGCACCGGGCAGTCGCACGTAAGACATTCGCTCGAGCCGAGACGCCTCCATCGCGTTCAAACCGATTGAGTCCTGTCGCACCAACTCCCGCCCGTCGACTTTGTTTATCAAGGAGGCGATCGCACCGGTACTCGCGTCGATCCTGAGCGCCAGGGTTTTCCCCTCTAGCCAGCTTGTTGGATTCTGGTTTTTCCAACGGCTCTTGTCCTCGGCGGTGTCCATGAAGTACGCATATCCGAGCCCCGGTACGTCGGTCGCAATCCGATCGGTTCCGTCGGTCATGCGAACCAGGCCCGACCGCGTATACGGTGCCGGGTTGAACACCACGGTACCGGGAACCATCGTTTGGATCCGCGATGCGATGTTACCAACTCCACCCACTGCCGTCATCGTCGCTTCGACGAGGTCCACCTGAGCTCGGGCTCTGAGATTTGCAATCGACTTGAGCTCTGTAGCGTCGAAATCTCTCGCAGTACCATTTCGGTGTTTGGGCACCGGTACAGCGGCAACTCGACGTTCGGCACGCTCGGTAAGCGCCGCAGTGTCGCCGATTACTATCTTGGGATATGCAACTCGAGCGTTCCATTCGGTAACGGCTCCCGGTATCTGTCCAAATGCTTCCTCTGGAGTCGTTGCCAAAACGTAGGCTATGTCCGCTCCGTACGCGGGCGAGAGAAAGAGCGGCGAGGTGGTGAGCCATCGCTCTACTGAACTTCTCATTTCATCGTATGACACTCCGAATCGCAAATCACTCGGCGTTCCTCCTGCGGGCACGGTCACAACGAGGAGCTTGCCTCCACCGGTCACCTCCCAGACCTGCGACGGGTCACCTCCAGCTTGTACCAGCGCCACGATTCGAACGCCGGACCCCACCAGCGCCATCGCACTCGTTGTCGATATGTCAGATCGATCCTGCACGATCGTCACGGTACTCACGGGGATGCCGTACCGTCGCTCGATTTCCATTGCAGGAACCGCCATTCTCAGGAATGGAACGTGATCCAGGTGATCGAGATCGACTGAAGTGGGGAATGGATTCACCCGCACATGGGCCTTGCGATATCTGATTGCCTGTACGGCTTGGTGGACCGGCGGAAGCTGCTCGAACTCACGCGTCAGTGAGACGGCATCCACCGCCACGAGAAGATTGAGTGTCCATCTGCGATGGGGAACCAAGCGATGCGTTGTCCGAAGAGGCGCTCTCAGTCCCGGAGCTTCGAGTTCTGATATGACATTGGTAGGCTTGTCGACCCGGAGCCAGAGTTCACCGTACAGCGCTTCGCTCTTGCGAAGAACGCCGGCGGTGCCCAGCAGCTTGCGACTTCCATTGTAAACCCGGAGCCGGCCGGCCGGGGCGTCGATGTTGTGGATCTGAAAGCGCACGAGGTTCTTGGAACCATAGGGCTGCGCAAAAAATATCGTGGTCGTGGCATCGACTCGGGGAGTATCGGACGCCAGTGTACGATGGGCCGACGTCAATGCGGCAGCGCCAAGAGCGCTCAATGCCGAGAGAAAACGGCGTCGATCGGTCATGAGTATCTAGCTTTGAGTGACGCACGGAAAGAAGTGTGAATCGGCCGGTGCATGAAGGGTAATCTATACGCCGTGCTCATGATCCTGCAAAGCTCGAACCGGATAGCTGCCGGATACCACTTGCCCAACGGTGCCGCGACGGGAAGATTGGTAGGCATCATGGTCCATAACTGTGAGAGGCGAGCATGACCGCTACAGGCAGTCCGATAGTGAAACTGGAATCCGATCTACTAGCTGATGTTTCTGTCGATCTCGGCTGGCAGTTAATAGAACGATTTGCCGAGCTGAAGCGCGAGTCGGGTATGCCCGACGAACACGCTGCGGCGCAGTACATAGTCGACCAATTGAAGCGATTGGGTGTCGAGTACGTCGTGTACGAGCCTGAACTGTACTTGTCACTTCCGCGCAAGTCGTCGGTAGTTGTACCAGGGGCTCATGCTAAAGAATATCGGGCCAAGCCACCCGCCTTCGCGGTACCCACAGATTCGGGTGGGTTCACGGCGGAGGCTGTTTACCTGGGCACACCAGCCATAGAGGATATCGACGAACTGTTTGAAACGCGGCAAGACAGCACGGACGAGGCTGCCCGCGGCAAGATCGTCGTCACGGACGGATATGCCATGCCCGGTTCGGTTCAGCGATTCGAGCGTGCCGGTGCAGTGGGGCAAATCTATGTCAATCCCGGCAAGAACATCCACTGGGGGATTTGCACTCCCATCTGGGGGATGCCGACCGATGAGAACCTGGATCAGAAACCCGAGACCCCCGTGGTGGCGGTGAACCAGGCCGATGGCGAGGAACTCAAGGCGCTGTTGTCGGACGGCAACCGGGATCTCACGCTGCGGGTGTCGCTCGAGGAAGGATGGTATAAGTGTAAGATCCCGGTGGCCACCATTCGTGGCGAGTCGGACGACTTTCTCTTGGTGCACGGGCACTACGACAGTTGGGACGTGGGGATAGGTGACAACGCGGTGGGTGACGCTACGCTGTTGGAGTTGGCACGGATCTTTCACGCGCATCGGGAAGGATTGCGTCGCACCCTCAAGGTAGCGTGGTGGCCGGGACACTCGATGGGGCGCTATGCCGGATCGACGTGGTACGCCGACGAGTTCGGACTCGAGCTGCGTAAGCGCTGCGTGGCTACCGTCAACATCGATTCGCCCGGTTGTTGGAAAGCGAGTGCGTACGAAGACGTAATGTGGATGGCCGAGGCCAACGAGCTGTGCCTCGGTGCCATAAAAGATCGCACGGGGTTGGATGCGGGACGGAGGCGGCCCATTCGCGCGGGTGATTACTCGTTCAATCAGGTGGGTCTCACTTCGTTTTTCATGCTGTTGTCCAACATCCCCCAAGAGACACGGGACGAGTTGGGATTCTATCCGGTGGGAGGTTGCGGCGGCAACATCGCGTGGCACACTGAAGACGACCAGCTCGATGTCGCCGATCGCCGGTATCTGGAACAGGACTTGTCGGTTTACGTGACGGCGATCGCGCGCGTTCTGAACGCCGGGGTGCTGCCCTTTGACTACCGGAACGCCGTTCGCGAACTCGCCGATGCGATAGGAGATTACGAACGGCAAGCTAAGGGCTTGGTAGATCTCTCCAGCATAAAGGAAGAACTCATCGGCCTTCAGGGCACGCTGGACGATCTCTACAGAACAATCGACTCAGATCTGTCTGATTCTGAACGCGACTCCGTGAATGAGCTACTGAAAGAACTGGCCCGGCTATTGGTCCCACTCAACTATGCGCGCGGTTCACGTTTCCAGCACGATCCCGCTCTATCGCTGGGGACGGTCCCCAAGCTCGAGGGAATAACTCGTTTGGAAACGTGTTCTAAGAATACGCCCGACATGCTCCCGTTCTTACAGGCAGGACTCAGGCGTTACATAAACGAGGTGGCCGACGTGCTCTACACCGCTCGGCAGATGGTGGTGCGTTACATCTAGTGCTTTGGCTCCTGGCCGGCGCGGTCGCGGTCGTTCAAGGCCGGCTCGAATCGTCTGATATATCGATCGAGCTGGCCGAACGGTCTGCGGTGGTCGAGGCCCGCTACCGGATCGTCGACTCCAACCTGCCCATCCGTTTCGTTCTCATCAAGTTGCAGGGCCAGCACGTCCGGTTGGAGGGGATGCCCACGGACAGTACGATCGTCGGGGTGCAAGCCCAGGCCGGTGCTTACGAGTTTACGGTTATGCCGTCCAGTTCGGGCGGTCGCACGGTGAGCGTGCGGTACGAAGTGTCGGGCAACCTCGAACGGATTCCCATACTCAATCCCGCTGCACCAACCGATCCCGCTAGGAGCACGGTTGTGATAAGAGTGCGCGGAGTCCCGTCAGACGCAGCAATAGGTGACGCGTTTCCTAGACTGACACGAGAACCCAGTGGTGTAGTATCGGCAACGCTGGAGAACGTGCCGAGCGTTGTGCGACTGCCCGTTGCAGAAGGTGAATGGAGCACCAACCGGCTGGCCGACGCATCGGTAGCTCTGTTGGTCTTGCTGTCGTCCGTCCTCTGGCTGTTGCGACAACGAGCGGTGAGAGCACTGCGCCCGGTGTCAGGACAATAGACGCCCATGGGTCTCACGCTCGGCGTCGTTCTCGTGGTCTACATGACACTCGTGTTGGGCATCGCAGTGTGGAGTTCGTTCAAGACCAAGACCGAAGACGACTTCATCGCGGCGGGGCGTTCGATCGGGCCGTTTGTGGGCGGTGCCGTGCTCGCGGCCACTCAGATGAGTGCGGGTACGGTGGTGGGTACTATCGGCCGACATTACCTGACGGGCGTGTCCTGGTGGTACATCTGGTTCGGTGTGTGGTCCGGTTGGCTCGTGTCGGCCTTCTTTGTGGCGCCCAAACTGAGGCGATTCGGTGCCCTCACCGTACCCGACTATATCGCCGCGCGATTCGGGAGTGAAAAGGCGCGCGTGGTTGCGGCGATACTGATTGTGGTGTCGTACACGATTTACCTCGTAGCACAATTCCAGGCCAGTGGCGAGATCGCGCTAGCGATCTTTGGTATCAAACCACTGACAGCAATGCTCATTCTGGTGGGCAGTACCGCGCTTTACACCTTGCTGGGGGGCGTCAGAAGCAGTTCGTACATCGAGTTCATGCAGACCCTGATCATGGTCGCCGGGTTGGCAATAGCGATTCCCGTGTTGCTGAGCCACGCCGGTGGCTTGGGCCAGTCGATGCAGTTCTTGAAGTCACTCGACGCCAGATTGTTGGGTTGGTATTACGGCCCCAAGGAGCTGGCCGCGTTTGCCATCAGCTTTGGTTTCTCGATTGCCGCGGCGCCGTATGAGATGACTCGGTACTACTCGATGCGGGACGAGCGCACGGTCAAGCAGGCCATCGGCATCTCGATCGGTTTTCAGTTCATCATTGGAGTGAGTGTGATGTTCATCGGCATGTTGACGCGGGTTCTCTTCCCGAACCTTGGCTCGGCTGACCAGGCAAGCTCGATCATGGCGTTCGAGGTGTTGCCGCCGTTGGTGGGTGCGTTGCTGATCGTGGCGATGGTGAGCGCAATAATGTCCACCGTCAACTCGGTTCTGTTGGTAACGGGCGCATCGGTGGCCCACGATTTGTACGGCAAGTTCGTGCGGCCCAAGTCCAGCCAACGTGAACTAGTGACGGCAAACCGCATCAGCATCGTACTGTTGGCATTGATACCGGTTTACTTCGCGCTCCAGAAATACGGTGACGTGCAGACGATCGTAGTCGAGCAGACCAAGTTCATTGCCAGCTTCTTCTTCGTGCCGGTGGTGATCGGCTTGAACTGGCGGCGTGGCACCGCGGCGGGCGCGGTGTCGGCCATGTTCGGCGGCTTCTTGGCGTGTCTCATATGGGAGTTCACCGGGCAGGCGAGCTTTGCGTCCCATGGCATTGATGCTGTCGAGGTGGGTGTCGCGACGAGTCTGATTCTTTTTGTAGTGGTGTCGAGGATTACTAAAGCGGTACCAGAGCGTAATCTCAAGATTTTCTTTCGGTGAGGGCGTCTTCGACCGTCTTTCACCGTCCTCGGCCGTTCTCGTAAAGGCACAAATGCAGGAATTAGGTACCGTCCTGCGCTATTTCGGTTACGCCCGGCCGAGCGTATCTTTGTACCGTGGCAGCAACACAACCTTCTGTGAGGAATGAATGCCAATTGCTGCCAAGTTTTCCAAGGAGTTCTACGCCAAACTCGGCCACGGCATTGCCGATGAACTGGTAGACTGGTTCAACAAGGTGGACACAACGTACCGCTCCGAGTTCAGAGAGCTGTTCGAGGTCAACTTCGCACGATTTGATGCGAAGCTGGAGCAACGGGTCGTACAGGTCGAGGCCAAGTTGGAGCAGCGGCTCGCGCAGTTCGAGGCCAAGTTGGAGCAGCGGCTCGCGCAGTTCGAGGCCAAGATCGAGCAGCGGCTCGTGCAGTTCGAGGCCAAGGTGGAGCGACGGCTTGGGGAGATCAAAGCGGAGTTGGACAGTAGGCTTTCGGGCCTCGAGAGCAGGCTGATCCGCTGGATGTTCCTCTTTTGGGTGGGGACGTTGGGGACGGTCATAGCGTTGCTCAAACTGTAGCCCCATTCCCAAGTGTCAACTTTGCATGAGCCCGGCGGGTGCCCCGAAGGGTCATGTCCAGACTATGGGCACATCGTACGGATCAAAGTTGCGGTCGTGAGTCACGATCACGAGAGCTTCCAGCCGAGCTTGTGCGATGAGCATTCTGTCGAATGGGTCGGTGTGGTGGGTGGGCAATGAGCCGGCCGTGGCCGCGTGGTCGAAATCCACGGGTAGCTTGGTGAACTGACTGTCTTCTACAGCCTGCCCGAAGGCTCCCGGAATTCGCAGCTTACCCAGCGCAATCTTGATGGCGACCTCCCAGGCAGATGCGGCGCTCACGTATACCAGTGGGGCAGCGGCGATGACCTCCCGGGCCTCGGCGCTCAACTGTGGGGCGTTCTGGCGCCACCAGATGACCACGTGGGTGTCGAGCAGGAGCCTCAGGGTGAGTCACCCTCGAACGCTGACAGGATGTCGGCCGGGAGCGGCGCATCGAAGTCATCCGCCACCCACACCCCTTCTTCCCAGCCGCCGGGTTCCCGCGGCGCCCCGGCATTGGGCATCGGCACCAAGCGGGCGCGTGGCTTGCCGGCCCGGGCAATGATGATCTCCTCGCCGGAGGCGGCACGCTCGACCAATTCCGACAGGCGGGTCTTGGCTTCGTAGATATTGACTGGCTTGGACATAGCGCTCCTGACTAACTAGACCAATCTACTCACTTCCGACCAGTTGGTCAAGGTGGTCAATTTGCGATGGATCCCGGCAGGATATTGGGTTTTTTCGGGATGGGGAAAGGGAATGGGGCAACCGAAAACGGGGCGAGGTCTAGACGTGCGTCCGAGCCGCAGGCTCGTTTGCCGGAATTCGCAAGTGGAATTACCCTTTGCCATGATCAAGATCGTAGCACTGGATGCAGACGACACACTGTGGCACAACGAGCCGTTGTTCACGCAGACGAAAAACCGCTTCCGCGATTTTCTATCAGGCTATCACGATCCCGAGTGGGTAGAGGAGCGGCTCTACGACACGGAGATCAAGAATCTCCGACACTTCGGTTACGGCATAAAGAGTTTTGCGTTGTCGATGATCGAGACCGCGATCGAACTCACCGAAGGCCGCATAAGTGGTGGCGAGGTTCAGGAGATCATGAATTTCGCCAAGGAAATGCTCGCTGCGCCAGTGTGTCTGCTGGATGGCGTAGAGGAGACAGTAGCACAACTCGCGAGGGAGCATTATGTCATGCTCGTCACCAAGGGCGACCTGTTCGATCAGGAATCGAAGCTCGCACGTTCGGGACTGGGTGATCTCTTTAGCGATGTGGAGGTTGTAACGGAGAAGACGTGCTCGACCTACCAAACGATCGCGACAAGGAAAAATGTGAAACCTCACGAGTTCGTCATGGTGGGCGATTCACTCAAGTCCGATATCCTGCCGGTACTCGATGCAGGCGCCCATGCGATTCACGTGCCTTACAGCACCGTGTGGGAACACGAGGCCGTCTCCGAAGAGGTTCTGGCAGGCTATGACTTTCCACGCGCCAGAGACATATGGGATGTTCCGCGAATAGTTGAGGATCTGAACAACTGACCCCGTCTGTTTTCTGCTTCCGCAGTTCCGCCATTCCAATCTCGCCTTTGCCGGGTGGACAGAGCGCAATGATCCGGGACCGTACCGTGCTATTTCGGTTAGGCCCCGCCGAGCGTATCTTTGTACAGTGGCAGCAACACAACCTCTGTGGGGTATGAATGCCAATTGCTGCCAAGTTCTCCAAAGAGTTTTACGCCAAGCTCGGCCACGGCATTGCCGATGAACTGGTAGACTGGTTCAACAGAGTGGACGCGACGTACCGCTCCGAGTTCAGAGAGTTATTCGAGGTCAACTTTGCGCGCTTTGACGCTAAGCTGGAGCAACGGCTGGCAGAGATCAAGGCGGAGTTTCGCGAGGAGATCGCGGGCTTGCGTGCCGAGTTCAGCTCCAGGCTTTCGGGCCTCGAGAGCAGGCTGATCCGTTGGATGTTCCTCTTTTGGGTGGGGACGTTGGGGACGGTCATAGCGTTGCTCAAACTGTAGCGCCGTCCCGAAGCGTCAACGTTGTAGGAGTCCGGCCCTAACAAGGACCGGCTCGGCCAAGAAAAGCGTCCTTACAGGACGCACCTCCTGCACTAAGCAGCCGAGCGAGGCCTCGTCAGGCCTCGACTCACCATTCGGATGCCCGCGGTGCCCTTCAGGTGGATGCGGAGCGCGTCCGGTGGATCCAGAGATCTGCCGCCCATCGGTGTAGCCGTCGTCAGGCAGTAGGAGCGACGCATGCGTCGCCCCTACTGCTGCCGCTCATGCACCCCTATCCTGCAAAAGGTGGGCAGCGTGCTTCATAGGTACCCCGCAGCGCTCGGCGAAGGCCAGAAACACAATGTTGAATTCGGCATCGAGCATCCTGCCAGGCAGTCTGCGGTTTCCGATTAGATCCTTTCGTAGCTTGAAGGCGCTTGCCGCCGTAATAGTCGGAGGGTTGTGGCGTCACCTCGATATCGGCAGGTGCTTTGAGGCAGAGCAGCAACGTGAGCCACCTAGGGAGCTCCTTCGGCTGGGGGCAATGCTGTAGGGGTGAGTTCGGGCTCATGCTGCGGGCGTGTACTTGCAATATGAATATTCAATATTCATATTGTACAACATGATCCTAAAGCGCACCCTGGCGCCGTTGCTGGGGAAGCTGGCCCAAGCATACCCCGTGGTGACCCTGACGGGGCCTCGGCAGTCTGGCAAGACTACGCTGGTGAGGGCCGTATTCCGGCAGTACGATCACATGTCGTTGGAGGATCCCGATTTCAGGACGTTTGCTTCGGAGGACCCCAGGGGATTCCTCGACCAGTTTACCGGCCCTGTTGTCTTGGATGAGATCCAGCGCACGCCGAACCTGTTTTCCTACATCCAAACGGTGGTGGATGAAGATCCCACGCCTGGTCGCTTCGTTCTCACAGGATCGCAAGACTTTCTGTTACTGCGGTCGATCAGTCAATCGCTTGCGGGCCGTACGGCGATCCTCCATCTGCTTCCATTCTCATGGAGTGAGTTGCAGCGTCGATCTCCTATTGCACTGAGCGGCATTGGCCGAGTTATGCCCCGGCGAAAGCAACCGACCGGACTCGATCTCATGAATGTGCTATTCACGGGCTTCTATCCCAGAATCCACGACCGGCAACTGGAGCCTGGTCGTTGGCTTGCGGACTACTATCTCACCTACGTGGAGCGCGACGTGCGGCAGGTCGAGAACGTGGGTGATCTCGAGGCCTTCGGTCGCTTCGTTCGCCTGTGCGCCGGCCGGAACGGCCAACTACTCAACCTCTCGTCTTTGGGCAATGACGCCGGCATCTCACACGTGACGGCCAAGCGATGGTTGTCGATTCTGGAGAGCAGCTGTTTGATCAAGTTGCTGCGCCCGCATCACCATAACTTTAGCAAGCGGCTGGTCAAGAGGCCCAAACTGTACTTCTTGGACAGCGGACTGCTGTGCTACCTACTCCGCATTCGCTCTCCCGACGATTTGCGAATGCACGCATCGCGCGGATCGGTATTCGAGAGTTTCATCCTATCGGAATTTGTCAAAAATTATGTACATCACGGACTGGAGCCGGATGTCTATTTCTGGCGCGACTCGGCAGGACACGAGATCGACGTGCTGCTAGAATCCGGATCGGAATTACTGGCCGTAGAGATCAAGTCGGGCCAAACGATCGCAGCTGATTTCTTCTCCGGACTGGAGTACTGGAGGAGACTAGTAGACGATCCCAAAGCTCCAGCGGCATTGATCTACGGGGGCGACCGCACGTACAAGCGGCGCGGAATCAACGTCTATAGCTGGTCGGTGCTGTAGATGGGGACGACTCCACAAAAGCACTGAGCAGCCGAGCGAGGCCTCGTCAGGCCTCGACTCATCATTCAGATGCTAGGTGCGTTAGGGTGGGTGAGGTGTGTAGCCGTCGTCAGGCAGTAGGAGCGACGCATGCGTCGCCCCTACTGCTGCCGCTCATGCACCCCTATCCTGCAAAAGGTGGGCAGCGTGCTTCATAGGTACCCCGCAACGCTCGGCGAAGGCCAGAAACACATGGTACCAATGATGTGGCAAATGTCTGCCACTGTGACTGACCCAATCGGAGCAGTGGTGCGAACTTGCTCCAGGGCTTGCCCAATAAAACTGTCCCCCCGTCTTGGGGTGCTCCCCGTTAACAGTCCGATCAGTGTATGAATCAGTCGAGCCGGCCGGTGGGTCAGCAGTTCCTGCAGTACATGATGGAGTTCGAGTCTATCGTGGCCGTCGTCGAACCGATGCACTAGCGCAACGCCCTCCAGTTTGAGTGCGGCGGTAATAAGCTTTCCCACCCCGGGCGTGGGATGAGTGTAGATCAACACTTGTCGCTCAGGCCTGTGTTGCATTAGACACGTTATCAACTCGACCGCCGTTTCGTCGTGCGGCCCGAGGTCGTAGACGAGGATATCCCAAGGCATCGTCTGTCCCACCCCAAACGGCTCATCGTGGCACACGTGCCATAAGTAGTCGACTGACACAACCTGCGACACGGCACCCTCGGAGGTCGCGCAGTCGAGCACCAGCTCTCGGGGACGCTGATCTGTGACGCAGACGGCTATTTGCGGTGATCTCTTGGGCATCGTCATTAGCTCCGGTATGCGCAAAATCTGAATACATGGGCATCGCATTCCCAAGGGTCCACCCGGTCCGTTTCTGCGCCCATCATCGGGAAATCCGGACCGTTTTGGCCTTTGGAGGGCAAATCTGTCCGATTTCGGGGGCGCGCAGGCGAGCCATTGAGGCTAAAGTATTGAGCGCTTTTGGCCATGTTTCTACAACCAAGACGGTCAGTCTTGGTCCGGTGATGTTTTGCTGATCCGTGAGAGTGAACTTCAAGAGGGTGCCGACCTGGAGCTCCATATGTGGGAGGATGATCCAGGCAACTCGCCGTGCAAATTGTCTAGTGGTAGGCCCCCTGAACCAGACCAAACTGATGGAAATGAAGCGAACAACATGTTTCCCGATATCATGATAGTAATCCACACCTCAAACGGTAATCCTTTAGTTGAGACCCTTCTCAATGCGCTGAAGTCGACTGGGAGGTACCTAATAAACAACTTCACGTCCGGCGACGATTTCGTGGGAGTCTTCACGCTCACGGGATCGCCGCCTGGATGTTTCCCCGGTACTGGGCCTGCCGAATTCCGAATTCAAAAGACGACCGATCCGAGTGGCGGTACCGCCTTTGTGGACTTTAGGAATATGGGTACCCAAATGCCCACCTGTCCCCCTCCTCCGGATCCTCTACCTCCCGGCTCGGTATCTATTTCCGGACCTAGCCTTGTACAGCCGAACGACTATTGCTTGTATACTGGGAGCGCTACCGGCGGGACCGCTCCGTACACATTCAATTGGAAAAACAACATGCAGCCGATTGGGAGCGGTAGCTCCATAAACGTGGATACGGGTACTCAGAGTTTCCCCTTGGTACTGGACGTGTTTGATGCCCACGGCCGTCCTGGCTCAGCAACACTGAATATCACAGTCAGTTCTGGAGCAATGTCGTGCTTCAATTGACGACGTTTCGTAGAACGGCAGTTCTTCAACACCGAGTGGCGGCAATGCGAAGGGCGGTGTGGGATGCTATTGGAGGATTCATGGAAGGCATGAGAACGGCCCACTACACCATTGCTACGGTACTTCTGTCGCTGACGCTTGCTGCATGCGGCGGTGACGGCACCGCAACGTCTCCACCTGCCAGCTCCGTCGTTGGGCAATACTCGGCGATGACGTTCAGAACGACCGACGCAGGAACGGTGACGGACCAACTCGCACTGGGCGCCAGCTTGGCAATCGACCTGGCCCAAGATGGAACGACCAGCGGGAGGTTGTTCGTACCCGGAGGAGGTGACACACCTGGCACTGACCTAGACGCGGATCTTGCGGGAACGTGGGCACGAGTCAATAACACGATCCGGTTCACACAGAACGCGGACACGTTTGTGCGGGACATGGCGTTTACGATTGGCACAGACGAGCTGCTTGGTAGTGCAACGTTTGGTGGCGTACTGGTCGAAGTAGTACTGCGCAAGTAAAGAATGGAGGAACCGTAATAGTGAGAAAACTCTTCAGGTGTCGGCAACGACGAAATCCGTTTTTCAGGAACGGGTTTCGGCAGACGGCAGGGTTTGTTCGAGTACTCGGCCTAATTGTCATCTTTCAGTTGATGGTCCTGGGTCCAGCTCAGAGCCAGGTGCGCACCTCCGACATAGAAGTCGGTGCGCATTTCGGGTACAACGCCACCAACGATGTGGGTGGTGACGAAGAGATCGGTGTACAGGCATTGGTCCCCGTCCTAGGTCCTATTGAACTAGGCGGGAGCTTCG
>JBHHZE010000008.1:0-82708 GCA_046757925.1 Gemmatimonadales bacterium | reverse complement strand
TCAGAATTCCAATAACGGTCACCAGTACTGATAGCCAAATACGGCGTACCGACAGTTGGCGGAGTGCTGCTTGGGCGCGGATTCCGGTACGGCCGGCTATTTCCAAACCGCTGCTAACCGCGTCCACGACCGAGTCGACCTGGAAGGTATGCACCGCAGCTCTTGCTCTCACGATCGCGTTGCCGGCTCCTTCCAGATCCAGCTGAGTTTCGCTCACCTCAACACCGGAACTGGCAGCCCGCTCCAACTGGTCGCTCACCGCCTTTACTCGTCTTCGCAGCGAATCTATCGCAGTCTTCATTTCTTCAGCGCCCACTCCACCACCGGCACCCGCGACATGACACCGCGCACAAACCGCTCCGTCTTCGACACCAAGCATGGAGTCGGCGGCTTCCTTGACGGCGTGGTTCTCGTGACAAGTGATGCATCCGGGCAGTCCCATGAGGGTCAGGATCTTTGCGTGCCTGCTCTTGCCGTAGGATTCCGCCATGCCCGCGTGGCACGTACCACAGGCGTCACCCACCCACGACAACCCAGCCGGCGCCGGACCGTGGTTGCTATGACAGTCGTTGCACGTGGGTGCGGATAGATCACCGGCCGCCGAGATCTGTTGCCAATGTACGCTGCTGCGGTATTGCTCCAACTGATCGGTAGGGATGTCGTACGACGCCATGTAGGCCGAGTCAGCATGGCAAGAGCTACATGTCTCTGGCACGTTTTTCACGTACACGCGGGATCGCGGATCGGATGGTGACCGTATGGAGTGCACCGAATGACACTCCGTGCAGGTCGGAACTTTTTCGTCGTCCAACTCCGCCAGACGCAAGCCGTGGACAGACTTCTTGTATTCCGCCAACTGGTCTACGGCCATCTTAGTGCTGTAGCGCCGCATGTATGAAGCGTCAGAGTGGCACCTCCCGCACATTGCCGGAATGTCGCGCCGGTCCGGTTTGCCTACGAATCCGGCAGCAGGAGCCATCGCATTCAATCCAGGAGCGCCGGGGTCACCGCCATGGCATGCCTCGCACCCCAGTCCACGGTTGTAGTGTATGTCGCTTTCGAAGGACTTGGCCGGGGCAGCGAGTCTTTCGTCCGCGATGGTCGCGTGACACGTGACACAGGGATTGGGCTCTACCTGCGCACCTGGCATTCGGGTGATCGGGACATGAATCGTCAGTAGCAATATCGACCAAACCACATAGGTCTCCAAGAACCGATCAGCGGATCCGCTGGGTACCCGCGAGAAAGGTTACCAGATCAGCCATCTCGCCCGGGCGAAGTACGGGCCAAGTTTGACGTTCCTTAGCACTCTTCTCTATGGAAATGTGATTCCACAACGCCGATACTATCCTGGCCCGAGATCCATCGTTCCAATCGCTGCCCAAGTCGGAAGCGCTGGATCCGCCTTTTCCGTTCAGAGAGTGGCAACTGAGACACCCTTTCCGGGACACCAATTGACGCCCGCGCACTGCATTCCCTGGAACCGCGAAGTATTCGACGGAGTACAGGTAGGCCACGAGATCAGCCATTTCTTCGGGAAGCAGATTCGGTACCGGAATACCCAACCGTCGCATGGCACCAGTCATCGCAGGCGCCTTGTTCCACATCGCCGCAGCGAATCCTGTAAGGCTCTCATAGACCGCCCGTTCGGCCAGAGGAGGTCCCACGGCACCACCCTGCCCTTTGGAGCCATGACATCGCACGCACAACTTTTCCTCGAACAACTGCCGCCCACGATCGGCTCGACCGGGCAATACATACATTGGGCCCCGGTCGATTCCCGGAGCTGCAAGTTCCAAGTACGCGATCAGATCTATGAGATCCGTCGCCGTAAACGCCGGCCGCTCGATCCCCTTAGCCTTCATCGCTTCCGACATGGCAGGTCCATGGTTCCACATGGCCGTGGCTACCTGAATAGGCGAACCATACTGCGACACGAAATCCAGGTTCGGCCCGACGACACCTCCCACGCCTGCAACCTGGTGGCACACGATGCAGCGCTTCTGTCTGAAGACCGCCTTCCCGCGGGATGCATCGCCGGGAGGATCGAAGTAGTTGATCGTGAAGAGAAATGCAATCACGTTGCCTATATCTTGCGCGTCCAACCTGGGCTCGTCCATTCCCATTTCCTTCATGCGCTCCGCCATCACAGGCAGGTGATTCCACATGGACGTTGCGAAGTCGTAGAATGACCGTGGATGTGGGAAGTGCCCGAAGTCGGGGCCGATCTTTCCGCCAATGCCGTTGATCGCATGACACTTAATGCATCCCCTAGCACCGAACAGCCTGGCACCGGCAGATGCACTCTGAGTTGGCTGAGTCAGTTCCTGGGCCAGAACCTCTGGCGCGCATGGCACTGTCAGTGCGAAGACGACGGTGACGAGTAGAAGCAACTTCATATCTCTTACACTTTCACTTTCTCCCGCTCCTTCCGCCACCTCCGACCTGTCTCAGGTACACAGAAAGGTTCCGCATATCATCGCCCTCGAAGCGCGGCCATTCCACTTTCTCTGACTGAGCCCGATCGTACATGGCAGGCGCATGGTTCCACATGGCTGTCGCCAGACCCAACGGCGTCTGGGTGGCCTTGGACTTCGAGAGGTCGGGCCCGATAGCGGGCTTTCCGTCTCCCACATGGCAACTCGAGCAGCCACTCCTTTGAAACACCTCACGCCCTGCATCGCCCTGTCCACCCGTGTCAAAGAAGCGCAGATAGTAAAGGAACGCGACGACGTCAGACATTTCGTTGTCCCTGAATCGTGGAAACATGATTCGTTGCCCACGCATAGCCGCAGACATCTGGAAAGAGTGGTTCCACAGTTTTCCGGCGATCTCCGACACTCGCAGTTGTTGAATTGCTGTTTTAAGGTTAGGCCCCAGTGAGGTGCCCTCACCACGGACTCCATGACACCGTTGGCATCCCTTGGTCTGGAACAGCCTGCTGCCAGCCGCCGGGTCCGGAGGCTGAAGAAAGACGATCTCTTTTCCAGCAGACGTAGAGACCTGCCGAATGTAGGCTTGGATGTCCGCTATCTCTCGCCCGGCAAAAGTCGGCGTAGGTATCCCCTTGGCGGCCTGCTTTGCCTGCATATCCGGCCCGTGGTTCCACATGCCTTGTGCAAGAACAATGGGCGCGATGACCTGACCGTAAGCATCCAGCTTGGGACCGACGTCGCCACCTCTGCCGCCTACCGTATGACATTGCACGCAGCGCTTCTCGCGAAACCATCGCTCACCAACAGCCGGATCGCCCGGCTCATCGAACAACCTGACGTAGTAGATGTAGCTGATGACGTCCGCCAGTTCCTCCTCTGTGAACGTTGGCCACTTTATACCCCACTGCCGTACCGTCTTGATCATACCCGGTGTATGATTCCAAAACAGACCCGCCAACTGCTGCAGGCTCCTCCCCCCACCTATGCCGGCGAAATCCGGCCCCTGCTTTCCGCCGTTACCCCAGATCGAGTGACACCTGATGCATCCGCTACTGATTACAATCTGCCTGCCCTTTGCGGGATTACCCGACAGGGCCTCTGCAGATTGCGCCTGTACACGCGCGCCCCAAAAAGCCGCTACCACCAGACCCGACAGCACGACGACGCGCCCTCTGCGCGAATGGCCACACATTGCGATGTTCATAGTGTTTCCCCCCCCGCCGCAGTCACCGCTTGTGGTAGATAGCCCGCCACCCGCTCCGATACCTCCTCCACCGATTGTGCACGTCCTTCTTTCATCTCCCATATCGACACAATTGGAAAGAACTTGGTAGCGACCATGTAGAGCAGGATGAACCCGGCGAATGTGGCAGCCATGATCGAAAGTTCTACCCAGGACGGGAAATAGTGAGCTACCGCTTCCACCGTCCACCGCGGATTAGTGGACGTAGGCACCACGATGTTGAACCGCTCGAGCCACATCCCGATGATTACAAAGCTTCCTGCGATCATCGTGCCTTTGGGAGTGCGGGTCGCCTTTCGGGCCATCAGACTGAACGGAATGACGGTGCAGCTCATTACCATGATCCAGAACGGGATCGCAAACGGCCCTGACAGCTTGGCCCAGAAGGTCCGCATCTCTGCCGGCTCTGAGCCGTAAAACGCGGTCAGGTATTCGGCGAAGGTGAAGTACAGCCACAGACAGCTGAATAACAGCAGCAATCGTCCCATATAGTCGAAATGAACCGGCTTGAAGTAGTTTTCCAGACGGTACACGCGGCGTAGTATCACCATCGCGACGAGAAGCGCGGCGATTCCGGAGTAAATCGCGCCCATCACGAAGTACGGTCCGAAGATCGTGCTGTGCCACATGGGCCGCAATGTCATGGCGAAGATCCAGCCAATGATAGTGTGGACGGATACCGCCACTGGTATTACGGCAATCGCCAGAACCCCGATCACGCGCTCGAGCCGAGCCCGTTGAGACGGCGTGTCATGGTACCCAGCGGCAAGAAACCGATAGAATTGGGGGGCCTTGATACCCGAGTCCCGGATGATCGCGAGATCCGGAAGCATAGGAACGTAGAGATAGATCGTGCTCGCAGTGAAGTAGACCGTTATGCTCACCACGTCCCAGAGCAGAGGCGATCGCAACTGCGGATGAAAGACAATGTTCAACAGCCGATCGGGACGTCCAAGATCGATAATCGGTTGTATCGCGCCGAAGCCTAGCACCAACACGGTAATGAATTCCGCCGAACGTGTGATGGCCCGACGCCATTCCGCCTGACTCACCCGCAGAATCGCCGAGATCAGAGTTCCCGCGTGACTGATCCCTATGAAGAAAACGAAGTCGATAATGTAAATGCCCCAATACTCCGGCCGATTGAGACCCGTACCGCCGAGCCCGTAGCGAACCTGCCGGTAGTATGCGAACAGACCTAACAGCACCACTGCCCCCAAAACCGCGGCAATCATGTAAAACTTCCTGGACGTATCCACCAAAGGCCGAAGAAGGACTCGATCATCCTCCGGCATCGCTGCAAGTGTCGCTGCTACTTCATCACGCATTTCATTGCCTCGGGCTCAGATAATACACCTTCGGTTCGGTGCCGAGATCCTCCATTGGACGCGTTGCGCGCGGATCGTTCTTCAACTGTGCCACCCTGTGCTTCGGGTCTTCCAGATTCCCGAACACGATGGCCCCAGTGGGACATATCTCAACACATGCAGGCTGATAGTCCTCCTCCTGTAGTTCACGGTTCTCGGCTCGAGCATCTTCACGGGCTTTCTGCAACCGGTGATGACAGAACGTACACTTCTCGATGACCCCCTTGGGACGAACGGATACATCGGGATTCAGGTAATTGAGTTCCGACTCCGGCCACTCCGGTCCATACCAGTTGAAGTACTTGACCGTATACGGACAGGCGTTGGCGCAATATCGGCATCCAATACAGCGGGGATAGATCTGACCAACTATCCCTTCTTCGTTGATATATGTGGCGGCAACGGGACACACCTTCACGCACGGTGGGTTGTCGCAGTGCATGCACGGGCGCGGGTAGAACTGCATCCTCGTATCGGGAAACTCACCTTCCACCTGCGTGACCACTTTCATCCAACTCATGGCTCGCCCCATGGCAGCCTGCTCCGGAGCAACTGTCGCAATATTGTTCTCACTCTTGCACGCGACCTCACAGGCGGCACAACCCGTACACAGGTCCAGATCGATGACCATGCCCCAGCGGACGTCTGTCATTCTTCAGCCCCGGTCATGTCCGCTCCAGGCGGACGAACGTCGAACGCCAGTCTCGGATGCCGGTAAGAGGGTCTGTTTCCCCCGTGAGAATCTGCAGCGGGTTCGCCAACTCTCCGTCGGGATGCCTCAAACCATACGGGGCACATACGTTCTCGCGCGCTGTTCCCGAGAACACCTTGAGTTGCGCACGGTATCGACCACGTGCTGATACCACCCACATCATCGTACCATCGCCGAACCCGAGTGCGCGCGCCGTCTCCGGATGTACTCCCACCCACGGAGTCCAATGGGTGTCCGGAAAGATGCCGGGCTGTTCGACCAGCCAGCGCTCGAGAGCCAATGTGCCCGATGCGAGTGTGGATACCCGGAATGGTAGCAGCCGGAGAGGGAACTCCTCAGTTGCAGTCGTACCGTTGTCAGCGTCACTCAGATAGATGAGCTCGCCGTCGCCCTCCAGTTCATCCAACAGGTCCTTCGGCATCATCTGGATGCGCCCGCTGGGGGTGCTCGCCAACCGGGCGTGGTAGACGTGATCGTAAAACAGATCAGTCCAACCACCACTTGCGACTAGATCGTTCCAAAAGTCGTCGAAGTCACTATGCTCCGGCAGCCACCAGCCCCGCTCTTCCATCTGAAGGACCTGTTTTCTCTCGAACTCATCGCCAAGTACCATCCCGCGCCGGGCCTCGTACAGTCCCCGTGCACGTGTCTTCAACAGGCTTTCGAAGTCGTCGTACGGCAGACTCCGGGCAACCGTGCCCCCCAGCTCCCGCGCGATTCTCAACAGAGCATCACCGGTGTGGAGCCCACCGGCATACGGTTCAACCACCGGCCTCGTCACACCCCAGACAGTGTATGGGTACGAACTCGGTGTGGGAGCGTCTTGCCACCGCTCGTACGGCAGGAGGTCAGGCAATATCAGATCCGCCTGGCTGGAAGTCTCATCCATGAAAGGAGAGAAACTCACCACGAACGGGACCCGGGACAGCGCGCTGCGCCATGCCTCCGGATGCGTCGAGGAGGCCAGCGGATTGGCGTAATATGTCAACAGGATTTCTATCGAATCGTGCTCGGCGACCTGGGTGGCGAACTCGGTGCCGCTCACGCCATCACCGAACTTGGGCTGCGGTCCTCCAATGGGGTCTCGCCCCCCCCCGCTGCGCGCAGTCTCATCCAGCACCACCGGGACCAGCGGTGCAATCGGCAAGTTGCTGGCAACGAGCACGCCACCGGGCCGGTTCACTCGGCCCAGTAGGATGTTCAGACTGTGGACTGCCATCCCATTCAACAGGCCGCGGCGGTCGAGGGTCACGTCGGGCCCGCACAATATTACGGGCGCTTCACTGCTACCGATGGCCTTGGCCAGCGCAGTAATGCGTTCGATTGAGACGCCGGTGAGGCGGGAGACTTCTTCCGTCCTATAGTTCCTGAGCACCAATGATCGGAACCCGGCGACGCGCCTCCCATCCCGGTCGGCGTGATCTGCGAATCCTACGACATGGTTGGAGAGAAAGTCGGCATCCACCATCTGATCTCTGATAAGGATGTACGCCAGTCCGAGCGCCAGAATATGGTACGTACCGGGACGAATACCGACCCATTCGTGCGACCGTGCTGCGGTGCGCGAGAACCGGGTGTCGATCTGAACGACATGGGGTCGGCGGCTGTCGCTTCGGCTGCTCCGACCCGCAAATGCGGCGAACGCCTGGACAGGGGAAGTCCAGGCCTCGAAGAGAGGCGCCCCGAAAGAAACCACCAAATCGGAGCGTTCCAGATCGTAGCCCGGACGCCTGCGAATGCCGTGCATCAGGTTCATGACTGCGTCGGTGGCGTCGGGGTAAGCCTCTGCTATCAGGTTGGGCGAACCGTATGCCTCGAGAAACCGGGCCAGCAGGTCCTGCATCGACCCCGCGCAGTACCCGGCAACCACACCGAGCCGGTCGGGTCGGCCGGACACACGCAGATCCCGCAGCTTGTCGACAATGAGAGAGACGGCGCCGGAGCGTGATATGGCCCTCCATTCTCCCCCGCCTCTCGCACCCACACGCACCATCGGTCCGGCAAGACGCTGCGGATGATAGAGCATCTGAACCCCAGCAACCCCGCGCGGGCACACGCCACCACTGCTCATCGGATGCAGTGTGTTGCCCATGATGCGGACCAGTTTTCCGTCCACAGTGCGGCAACGGATCCCGCATCGCCCGGGGCAGATCAGACAAGTCGAGTTAGTCCACATCTCCAATCCGGGCGTCCACCCGACGTCCGGCCCCGCATCCCTGGTCCAGAACACATCCTGGGTGTCCTGTAGCCCGTAGACAGTGGCCGCCGCTCCCATGGTATAGAGAAACTCGCGCCTCGTCGGTCTCATATCACCCTCTCCTACCGATGGCAGGCCACGCAATCCACCGTTTGATTCTCCTTGCGGTGGCAGTCGAGGCAGACCTTCATTTTGATTCTCACCAGTGGTCGCTTGGGCGGTCGTTCCGTCTCGGCGATTGACCCGTGGCAGTTGGTGCAATCGAGTTTTGCGATGCCTACGTGGCGACGGTGCGTATAGAAGACGTGTGACGGCAACCGAAACAGCTTGTTGAACTGGAGGGAATCACCGGCGGTGATTATTTTCGTCAACCGTGCAGCCTCTTCTGATGTACCCTGCGGCACCTGATGGCACATAGAGCAGGTCTCCACACCTGGCAGACCCGGATGAGCCCCGGTCTCAACGTACTGATGGCAGAATTGGCAGGCGAGTCCGAGATCCTTCGTATGTTTCTTGTGATTGAAGGCGACAGGTTGCTCTATGGATACATCATGTCTTACTACGATGGCCGCAACCATCGTGAGTGTGAGGATAACAACAACACCGTAGGTAACGACACTATACTTTGGAGATCTCACACTGAATCCTTAACACCGATATGTCACTCCCCAAATCTTGACACATCGCATGAACCCGGAGTGAAGACTTCATGAAGTTGCTATTAGCTTCCTTGATGCGGTATATAGGTATCCCTTACTATGTACTATAGGCATGCACCGGACATTGCTCGCCCCCTTGTCCCGGTCCGGGAGATAAGGATGCGATCACTGTGACAAGTGACATCACTCGTGGCCATCGGCCTAAAGGGATCCTTACAGCACTGTATGCGATACCCCTTTTCTACAAGATCGTCATTGCCAACGTAGCAATTGTGGCGGTTTGTACGATTTTTGGCACGGTCTTCGCGGCTGAGTTCCGACGTACATGGCCTGGTACATCCATGGCGCCCTTCATCGCCGCATTCGCGGTAGTTGGCGTCGCAGTGAGCGCGATTGTAAACACTGTCTTGGTCCGCCTGGCACTGTCTCCACTCAATGCACTCGTAGAGGCAGCCGAGCGCGTCTATGGCGGCGACATGGAAGCTCGGGCTTCCATCTCCCAGCTTGCTGACAGAGATCTTCGACAGCTCATCGACGTTTTCAATCGGATGCTCGACAGTCTGGAGGAATACCGCCGACGACTTCGGAGCGTAGCTCATGGTGCCACCAAGGCACAGGAGATGGAACGCCAGCGGCTTTCCAGAGAGCTCCACGACGACACCTCACAGAGACTGGCTGCCTTGGTGTTGCAGTTACGTCTGGCACGCGATGCGCCGGACGAGGAGACTCGGAATGCACGATTCGACGATCTCCGCGAGGAGATGGTCGATATTGCCGAGGCGGTCCGCCGCTTTGCATACGGGCTACGACCTCAGGCTCTCGATCAGCTCGGCCCGGTCGCCGCCATTGCTGAGTACGCGCGTCTGTTGTCTGAGGGTTCCGGCCAACAGATTGACTTAAAGGCGGATCAGATCTCCGGCTTGCTATCGGCAGATGGTGAACTCGTTCTATATAGGATAGTACAAGAGGCCATCTCGAATGCGGTGCGACACTCCGGCGCTGACAATATCAAGGTACGGATCGAGCGATGTGACACAGAGGTTGTCGGCACCGTAACAGATAACGGATGCGGTTTCATCGAGGATGGGATCCTAGCGCGGGGTAGTACTTGCCTTGGCATCTTTGGCATGAGGGAACGCGCTTCTTACGTCGCTGGGCAACTATCCATACAAAGCGAACCCCAGAATGGTACCACCATTCAGGTTCGCATTCCGCACGAGAGTGACTATGACGGAGACTAATTGCATACGGGTCTTGGTGGTAGACGACCACCCAGTATTCCGCACGGGGTTGAGTGCACTTCTCAACGCCGAGCACGACATAGAAGTGATCGGAGAAGCGTCCAACGGAGAAGAGGCGATACAGCGAATCAGAGATCTCCGTCCCGATGTCACGCTAATGGACTTGTCTATGCCCGGCCTTGGCGGGCTGGACGCAATGCGCCAGATAGCTGCTCTTGGGCTCGATACCAAGATCCTGGTTCTAACAGTCCACGCAGAAGAGGAATACCTGTTTCCAGTTCTGGATGCCGGGGGAAGCGGATACGTCACCAAGGCAACGGCCGATAGCGAACTCATACGAGCAATACATACTGTTGCGCAGGGTGAAGTATTTCTCTATCCCCATGCGGCCAGTTTGTTGTTGCAGCGTTACAAATCACCAGCCCAAGCAACCGATGATCCTCTCCACAAACTCACAGCGAGGGAGCGTGATGTTCTCTCCCTTACAGCAGCCGGATACAGCTCCTCTGAGATAGGTACCCAGCTCGCGATTTCACCAAAAACCGTCGATACGTATCGCTCTCGCATCATGCAGAAACTCGACCTAAATCATCGCGCCCAACTCGTTCGGTTTGCGCTTCAGACTGGCCTACTAACGGCAGACTAGCTCCATATCTTGGCAGCGTGGGGATTTTCCCCACATGTATGTCCGATATTCCCACCACCAGTTCTAGTCCCACGCCCGACAGATTTCGAGTTCTAACACAATACATTGTTGCCCGACGGGTTGTGACGTGAAACAATGTCGAAAGATGAACTCTCTTTCATAGAGAATCCACAATTGATTAACCCGCACGAGTCGATTGTTCTGATGCAATGACGACGGACGAAGCGTAATAGCCTAGATGCGATAGGCCATTCTGATAGGAGGAAGCGAAATGAAAACCTTACGCGTGCTGGCCGCAGGAGCTATCGCCCTGGCTCTTGCATACACGCCAGTCACTGCGTCTGCCCAGGGGTTGAGATTTACAGGATATGCCGATTTCGAGGCCAGCGTAAGCAATATCGGTTCAGGTAATTCCGAGTCGCAGTTCGACGCCGGCCACTTCAATCTGCTCGCCAACGGTAAGCTCTACAAAGACCTGTTTGCCTCGGCCGAAGTTGAGTTCGAACATGCAGGTGACGAGATCGGACTGGAATACGGTTTTATAACCTATACCGGCATTCGAAACGTGAGAATCAGCGCCGGGAAGTTCCTCGTTCCATTTGGAAGCTTCAACAAGGACATACATCCCTCGTTCATCAACAAGCTTCCGGGCAGACCTCTCGGTTTCAGGCACATTGTACCAACCGGCTACAGCGATGTCGGGATCTGGCTTTCCGGCGGCGCCCCGGCCGGCGATGGAGTTACCGTAACGTATGACGCGTTCATCGTGAACGGTCTGATGGGTGACGACGGTGGCGATATCAGAGGCTTGAGAGACAACATCACGGACGAACTCCCAGGCGGAGGAGTGGATGACAACAAGGCGGTAGGCGGACGACTCGGTATCGTGGTCGCGCCACAAGGGCTCAGTTTTGGAGTCTCAGGATATACCGGTAACTATGTGAATGTAGCCGACAGCAGTCTCACCTTGTCGATGTTCGACTTCGATGCCCTGTATCAACATCAGGGATTCGAGCTGCGAGGCGAGGTAGTATTCGCCAATCAAGACGCGACAGGCGGCGACCTGACCAAGAAGGGTGCTTACATCCAGGCAGCCTACCTGACCAAGGTGCACTTTGAGCCAATCATAAGATTCAGCTTCAAAGACATGCCCGGCAACAGCCTGGATGCCCGCAGAGTCGCCTTGGGAGCTAGTTACTACTTGTCGCCGAACTCGTCTGTCCGCTTTGCCTATAACCTGAATTATGAGGACAGCGGGTTCAAGACCGACAACAACCAGATCATGACGCAGTTCAATGTACTGTTTTAGGAGGCCGACCATGAACAACATCAGATATCAATTACTCGCGGCCGGCATCTTGGGGGTAGGCGTCCTGATGGCCCCATCGACTGCAGCTGCTCAGCGCTCAGGCGTGGAGCTGTGGAGCCAGAATTGCAACCGCTGCCATACTGCACAGCCTCCAATCCGGTACACGGCAAACGATTGGGAGTCGATTATCGCAAGCATGAAACTCAACGCCCGACTCACAGACGACGAGGCTGAGGCGATCCTCGAGTTCCTCAAGGGTGGAGCCAAGCCAGTAGCTTCGGCTCGCCCCACAGAGAAACCGCTGGCTGTGCTGGCCTCCGCTGGCCCGTTAGCGATCAAACTGCCCGCCACCGCCGACAGCGCGACAAACTTCTCTAAGTACTGCGTAGCCTGTCATGGGAAGAGTGGAAAGGGTAATGGGCCAGTTGCGTCGGCTCTGAATCCGAAGCCGAGAAACCTGGTGGATCCCCAGTTTCAGGCAGCACGCACGGACGAACAGCTGGCGAAAGACATCGCCGAAGGCAAGAACACGATGCCGGCATTCGGCAAGCAGCTGACGCCAGCTGAGGTGCAGGCGCTGGTAGCCTACATTCGCAGCATGTCATCACAGAAAGGCCGGTAGAACCAGAAACTACGGCAACACCCGAGGGGGCGCCCATTGGGCGCCGCCAGGAGGTAAGGAGGTACAGTAAGTAGTGCGGGGTTTGCGGTCTACCAACATCAGGGGTCATCATGCAGCAACACACTCGAGCGTTTCGCTCCCAGCGCACCAGCATCGTAGCTCTTATCGTTTTGGCATTGCCTCTAGCGTGCACCAGCTCTCAACAAGATAGCCAGACCACCGAGCAGCCCAATCCTAACCAACTTCCCCTCAATGACCGACTGATCGTTGCGTCTGCCCGAGTCGCTCTCCCGCCGCCGGGCATAGCCCCATCGCAACTTCCCGCTGCCGAAACCCAGGGAGCCAAATTCATCGTGAAGTATTGTGCGACCTGCCACGCACTACCGACGCCCAAGCAGCACTCCGTCACAGATTGGCCACGCGTCACGCGCAGGATGTGGCTCCGAATGGATCGGATCGACTCCTCCTTCCACGTGCCGGTACCGAGCTCCGGCGAGCGCATGCTGATGTTGAACTACCTGCTGGACAACGCACTCCGAGTGAGCGAAGGTGATCTTCCTCCAGGCCCGGAGCGCCCCGTCTTCATGGCAACCTGCAGTCAATGCCACGATTTACCGGACCCCAGAACACATTCACCGGACGACTGGCCGGCAACGGTGCGCCGGATGATGGGCCACATGGAGCTAATGCTGGGAACGACGCTGACGCCCAACGAATACCACAAAGTCGTGCTGTATCTCCAGTCAGCGTCGAAGTAGGCAACCAGCTAAGTATTTTCATGAGAAACGCTTGACGGGGCATCGCTCGGTTTTCTCGCCCACATCCCGCAGAGGACACCGCCCGATTCCGGATCCTTTGGCTTCGTCGATGAATCGGTGAAGCTCTACCTGTGACACCTCGCCCGCCGATGGCGCCCTCAATGCAGTTCCTTGAACACCACAAGCATCGTCTCAGCGTCGAACTCGTCCGCTTCCATCATCGCTAGCTAGCCTATCCTCGTCCATGACATGCGTGGTAATGCACCCGACACCATACTGCCGCGGTTTGCGGGAAGTCCTGTCTCGAGTGGTCAATAATCTGACGTCACGCCATAGCTCACAAGTTGGTTCCGCGCCGCCAACCGCCTAACCCATCCAATCAGCACGTACTCCAATCCGGCAGCTCCCAGGACGGATAGGATTACCACTAAGTAATTCCGTGCCGGCACAGCCTCCTCGAGATGCAGGAAATACCACGACGACAGAGCCATGCGCAAACCTGTTTCCCCGTTTGCACCCTCTCGCACGTGGAACGCAATGGGGACAAGCGTGCCAGCTGCGAGACGCACTTCACCTGTCCCACCATCGGTTGTGAGTGGCCGACGGATCACGAGGGTCCAGCGACCGTCTTGCCATATGGCTCGACCGGTTGCCCGCCGGCTCTCAGGAGGAAGCGCCGTAGGTTGCCGTGACACGCCACCGGCCCTCAACTCCACTACCTGGGGCCTGTCGGTCGCCGGTGCAACCCGCCGCTCAGCGCTCCAGCGCCACAGATCCACCGGCTGTCCGGAACTGCCGTACACGAAGTGGGGTAACCGCACACCACCGTCGTAGCGGACTGGTAGCATGACCTCCACTTGGTCTGGATATTTGCCCCTTGCTCTACTTGTGTTCGGGAATAGCACCGGGTAGGTATCGTCCGCTTGCCAGCCCTCGCGCGTGGCGATTGTGGAATCGGCAGCAACGGTATCGGCGAATCTGTCGTCCCAAGCGAGCCGCAACACGAGATCGTCGGAGTTGTATAACGCCTTGACCCAGAGATCGGTAACCGCCGGGATCTGCCACCTGGGGGCGAATGTAGCCTGGCCCGTGAGCGGAATGGACACCGCCTCCGTTGTCTCCCAAGCGGGATCATCCGGATTAGACGGCAGGTCTCCGTCAATCCGCCGCGCCGCAATCACGACTCCGCTCGCGTTCTGGTCTTGCGCGTCGTCGCGCAGCGTGGAAACGTAGTAGGCCACCTTCCAACGCTCTTCGTCAGTGAGGGTCTCCGAGTACGAAGGCATCGGCGTGCCGTCGAGGCCGGTGCTGAGCCGCATGTAGATCTCGCGCGGCGAGCTGCCGCCCTTGAAACGCCACTGACTGTGGAGATCCGCAGGCCATATCGCAAAGTCCCAGTCGTCCGTGAGTTCGCCCGCGCGCTCACCATCGCCGCGCCCCTCTGTGCCATGGCACTCAAAACAGTCCGCCTCCTCAAAGACCTTCCGTCCCTCTTCGATCAACGCATCCCCACCTCCTCCCGGAATTTCGGTGGGTTGGACGATAGACTTGTATGGGTCGAACGCCTCGTCCTCAAACAGGTCGGCAGCGAAGGTCTTGACGTACGAAATGACTTGCCACCGCTCTTTCGCACTGAGTCTCGACTGCCAGGACGGCATCGCCGTGCCCGGGATTCCGAGCGAGATCGTTCGGTAGAGATCTTCATCGATGGGAAGTTCGCCACTCTCCGTGGTCCGCAACTTGAAGCTTCCAGCGGTGAAGTCCCGCGGTCTGGGCCAAAGATATCTTGCAACCGGGCCATTGCCGTCGCCGTCTTCGCCGTGGCAGAACCAGCAGTGCTCCTGGTACGTCTTGCGGCCGGCGGCAACACTTGCAGAGTCTGAAGCTGGCCGCTCGGGCACCGCCAAGTCGAGCCACTGGGCCTCGACGCCGGTCACGGCTGCCACGAGCAACCCGAACGTCAACCGGAATGTTCGGCATGGCGCGCCGTGGCCGCCGTTCATCGCTCCGCTCCTTCAGGCTGCCGCGGTTCAGTGCCCGCGATTGCGTACTCCGCCATGATGATGCGCCAGATGTCCTCGTCCTTCAGCTCGTCCCCCCAAGGCGGCATCGCCGAATGCCACGGTGTGGCCATGTCAGGTAGCCCCAGGCCTCCCTTCTCTATGCGCCAAAACGGGTATGACTCAACCACCGTCGCAATTGTCCCAGCATCGGTGAAATCGACCGGACGCAATCGCAACCCACGAGCGAGAGGTCCGTCACCACTCGCGTTGGTACCGTGACACGGCCGGCAGTTCTTCTGATACAGAACGATTCCCTCGCGGACTACCGACTCCTGCTCCTCGCCGGTTAGATCGGCGAACGGATTCTCTAACGCGGCAAACTCGTCGGGTTGCGTTGGATGCTGAACCCGCACTACCGTCGGCGTTTGCCCGCTGGGCATTACGCGCAGCCACACAAACCATCCGACCGCCAGGGGGATCAGCCATAGAGGGAGAACCCTTGGGTTGCGGATGTTATGTTGCGGGAGAGCAAGCAGCCGTACAGCCGGACCGAGGAACTGATGCCACCGTCGTTGGTCGCTGCTGACATACACGAGCGCGCCGATCACCGCACACGCCATATAGATCACGCGCGCAAACACCGGAATCGGAACCCAGTGATCACTAGCTCCGATCCACTTCGTCAGCAACGGCGCAGCATATCGTAACCCTACGTAAATGGCCGCGAGAACAAGTATCGTCCACAGAAAGATTCGTGACTCGGCTGAACCGTTGCTGGGTCCTTGATTCCTCACGTATATTCCCTTACTGCAAGGTCAGAAGAAACGCCAAGAGATCGTGGAGTTGTCTGACAGTCAACACCTCTGCAAAATTGTCGGGCATGAGCGAGATTTCCTGCGTCCGGCGACGCGTAATATCACTTGTGGCGACGATCACCTCATCGCCTTCCGCATTCACCAGCCAGACCGAGTCCGCGGTTTCACGCTTTACCAGACCATCGAGAATACGGCCGTTGCTCATCTGGATCAGTGTCGACTCATAGCCACTTGCAATTTCGGCGCTCGGCTCGAGCACCGATCGGACGATGAACTGCGGCGTGCGTGTACCGGCCACGGAAGTCAGTTCGGGACCTACATGACCGCCTCGATCGCCCACTTGGTGGCATTTCGCGCACGGGGCTGGACCGTCAAGGTCGAAAAAGATGTCACGTCCCTGCAAGGAGTCGCCATCTATATAGGGCTTCCAGGGTTCGCCTGCCGCTTGACGTCGGCCGGCCTCTCGGATCTCGGGCGGCAGCCGGATACTTCCGGGATCCGGTGCGCCACCAAGGGATTGCAGATAGAGAATAACCGACGAGATCTGATCGGCACTCAGTCCGATGGGTGGTTGGTATACCTTTGGCATCTCGTCCTTGTAGCCTTCGACAACATATGCGCTGGGGTCGGCGATCGATTCGACCAAGTAGTCGGTGGGCGACATTTCGCTGCCCAGTATTGCTCCTCGCTCCAGTGCGCGGTCGGACGCACGCACTGCGATCTCTGGTCCCAGTGTAGACGCACCCAAGTTGGGGCACCGTATGGAACTGCCCTGTGTGCCGACGGAGTGGCAGGTGTGACACTTGCCGGGACCCCAAAAGATCTGCTCGCCATTCTCAGCACTGACACCCTCGCCCAAGGTGACCGCCCCGCCCCCGCCGGATGCCTTGGTCACGACTTCACCAGCCCAAACGAAGAGGCCAATTAGCACCAGGGTAAAAGCGGGAGCCTTAAGCCAGTTCATTTCCAGTCGGAGCAGCCTTCATTTCTTTGCCGGTGAGCCCAGCTAGCCAAAAGAGAAATGCGACGGCGGCCAGAAACACGATCGTAATGCCGCCAACCATGCGAGCCATCTCTGCGTTGCTTGGTGTAAACGCCCAAGCCGAAGTGTCGCGCATGACACCGTATATGTGCCAGTCCTCACGCAGGCCCGAGCGTACGAAGCCCATGAGGCCCATCGTGAGCACGATGTCCACACATAATGCGATTAGGGCAAACTGTGACCTGGCTTGAACCTGTCCCCAGCGGATCGCACCCATACTGCGCGATCCCCTGAACAGTAAGATATCGATGGCGGTCACGAGGATGAGTCCGGTCATCAGAATGAGCCATTGTGCCACCGCTATCTGTCTGAGGAACGGATTTGCTTCGACCATCACAACGAACCCGTACACGCCGAGAACTCCTACTGACTCGATCGCCACAATTACTACATAGATCCCCTGCGCCAGGTGGCCCCGGTCTCTCAACGCGAGCACTACGCAGACCACCACCGCAACCATCGTGGCAAACAGTAGTGACGCCGGCAATCTAAAGTATACCGCCTTTTCCGGCGCCAAGTCCAATGACTCGGGCGCAAGGGTGAAGAGAACGTGCGCATACCAGCCCAGTATCAGCAGGCACAGCGCCCCAGCGACGAACAGTACGCTCTTTGCAATCATGCCTTGGCCGGAGAGGGGCACGAGATCGGTTTTGTTTGCCCGCCGGTAGAGAAGGAAGCTCGCAAATGTCGCCAGAATAATGAAGTTGATCACCGCGTTCTTCGCCGACATGAGCCCGAGATAGCCGAGCAACGGGTGGACTTGCCCTCCAATCGCCAGCTGCTCCTCAGCCCGCAACGGCATATTCCGTGGTGTCAACCACACTGCCACGCATACGATGAGAATCGCATTGAAGTACTTGATGTACTTTTGATAACGCTCGGCCCCGGGGATTCGGCTCATCCCCGACCACAGATAGTAATTGCCGACGATGAACAGCAGGCCCACTAGCATCGCCTGCATTATGAAGGTCCATGAGAAAGCCCCGCCCATCATATTGTTGCCCATGATCGGGCTGGCACTGTAGATCTCCCTGCCCAGATAGTAGCCTGCGAACGGCAATGGAATGAGGGCAGCGAGCCCAATGAAGTTCCCCACATAGCCCATCCAGTCGTAATGCGCACGCTCATCCTCGGAGTCCGTCGACAAGAACTTGACAGCGGCGTATGCTCCAACAACAAAGCCGCCAAACGCGACGTTGCCGAGGATTCTATGAATGTTGAGTGGAATCCACAGCGGATTAGCGATGGCCTCCATCGTGGTACCGGTGAACGCCCCGGTGTCATCGACTCCTACCGGGCTCATCATATAGGAAGCCCAGGCGTTGCCGATCAAGACTATGGCTGTGCCTACAATATTGAGCACCACACCCAGCGCAATGTGCGTGCCCTTGTGTCTTTGCATCCGATCCCACGAATTGTAGTACAGGTATAGGATTGCGGTCTCGACGAAGAAGATCCCCGCATACACGTACATTGAGGGTGCAAAGATGCGAACGAAGTAGTTTGCAAACTTTGGGTAGAGTCCAAACAGTGTAAACGCGAGAAGCCCACCGAGGGCGGCGGTCGTGGCGAATGCCGCTGCGAGGAGCTTTGTGAACTCCCGTGCAAGCCGGTCGTACCGCCTGTCGGCGGTGCGCCATCCGATGAATTCCACGATCACCGCGAATATCGGCACGCCGAGCACAAAGGCGGCGAACAGCAGGTGGAGTTGAGCCACGAACCAGACGACTCGTCGTGGACTCAGACCGAAGAACGTGCGAACATCATCGACCGATGTTAGGGGATCTTGAACCGCCCGGAGCAGGTCGGGCTGGAGAATCATTAGAGCCAGACAGGCTACCACGGCCCCCCTGGTCGCGATTCGAACGCTCGTGGCCTTAGCGCCCTCGGTGTGAGTGCTCACCAAGCGCGCCTAGCTCTGACCCAGATCTATACTAAGGTTGGTTGTTTCGCCGGGTTTCACGGTCACCGCCCGCGTGTTCGTACCCAGCGTCTCGTGCCAAACTTCCAGTTGATAGGTGCCCGCCGGCACGTTCTCAATAGCAAACGTCCCGGACTCATCGGATACCGCATAGTAGGGATGTTCCATCACAACGATCCATGCGTTCATCCAACCGTGGATGTCACATTTCACCTTCACTTTTTCAGCTGCGCGGAACTTTACTTCGATCTTGTGCAGTTCCTTGGGCTGCGCACGGTTCACCGGCCGGTTATCGAAAGCGGCCGTGTGAACGTTGTGCGTAAGCGGGTCGTCGTTTAGGATGTTCACTGGCGTCCCGACGGGAGCCAGAAGAACGTGGGGCAAGAAGCGGCATCCCCGCTGGTCCAATGCTGGCGAAGAGGCGGGTCGCTTCAAGGCCACACCGCGCTTCACGTCCACAAGGGAAATCACTACATCGGAAAGGCCCTTCCCAGCACCGACGTGGACGGTCTGTATCTCTCGCGATTCTCCGCAGACCGCTCGGTCCTCGTCAATCGTCACGGTCTTCGCTGGAGGGACATTACCAACGAATCGTACGGTGCCGCTGATCGTACCTCCATCAGTTACCTCCATGGTGACATATCGACCGCTCGATCCGTCTGTACCTGTAGAAGCCGCTGCACTCGGTGGAGCCGGTGTATCTTCTGGGTGGTCACCGCTGCCACTGCACGCAATCACGAGCACGAGCGCTAGTACGACGCTCTCTGCGCCATGCTGAGCCCCGCATAGCATCATCGCTCCCCCTTGTTGCCGCTTACAGTCTTTACTCCAAACAGGAAATCCGCAGCCGTCGTGGCACCTGCAGTCACCGTAACCGATTCGTCCAACTCTCCCAAGATCTCGTGCCACACCTTCACAGTGTACGTCCCGGGGGGCACGTCGACGATGGTGAACCTGCCAGCCTGGTCGCTTACCGAAAAGTACGGATGGTCGAACACGAGAATCTTGGCGGTCATCCATCCGTGCGTATCACACTCCACATCTACGATCCCCGGCCTGCGTAGTGCACGCGAGTTCTGGATTTTATCGCCTTGGTGCGGCAGCGCAAGGTTTGCAAGGGTGCGTCGCCGTTGGCGAAGATGTGTGTTGTGTAGGATGGGATCCTGGTTTCCGATCTCGACAATGGACTTTGCCGTCGCGGCGATTATCGGCGGATCGAAGCTGCAGTCATGGTTCATCAGTGTCACGTGTTCAGGCATCGTTTTCCCTTTGGCACCCTCAACGTGTACCACCGCATACTGTACCCTGCCGCCAACTACCATCAGTTGTTTGGACAGCAGCGTCTCACCGCAGGTGTCCTGGTTCTTGGTCACAGCGATGACCCTTGCTTCCGGTTCGGCAGCGGCATACCGGACCGTCCCCACTATTGTCCCACCCTGAGCCAGGGACGTACCAGGAATCGCAACAAATGCGAGCGCTACCAGCCGAGATCGGCAAATCTTCATTCCTCTTCCCCCTAATGATGGTTGCCATCGGATCCTGCAAAGAGTCTTGTGCGGATGTACTCCACGACTCGATCGATCTCCTCATCGGTGAGAACACCAGCCAGCTGATCCAGACCTTGGCCCCAGGGAGGCATTCCCTGTGTATAGCGGCCCTTCTTTGGCACCTCGAATACGGCATCCCTACTATCGGTCGAAATGGTGAGGAGCGGCTTGCCTGTAATACCCTCGCCTTTCGATCCGTGGCAGATCATGCAGTTGCGTTTGTAGATTTCCTCACCACTGAGATCGGAACCACGCTCAACCTGTTGGGACGCCGGCATGGGGATCAACATTCCGTTGAAACGCTCCATCTGGGGCCGCTCGGTATCCTGGCCGAGGCGGTGCAGTATGTCGTCGGTGAGACGAGTAGAAGTCGCAACCGTCAGCGAAGTCGCCAGATCCCGCGTTCGATCATCGCTACCCAAGACCCGTCGATGGTACTCTTGCCTGACCACCGAGAAGCGGTTGGGCTTATAGTCATCGCCCTTAATTCTGTAGAACGCATTGTTCGTGGGCCCTCCGATATTGACTACAACTTTTCCTGCGGGTAGCGGAGCGATCCCGTATTTACCATGTCCATACTTGAGAAACGGTATCCCATCACCGTCCTCATCGGGATTAACAACACCATAGCTAAGTTCGCCCGTCCTGTTGTCCTCTGACATCTGGAAGCCACTGTTGTCCACGGTCTGAATGAACCATCTAGTGTATTGCTCGATCATCGGCTTCAAGTTCTGGAGCGGCGTCGCTATCATCAACTCACGCATTGCTCCCATGGCCGCGGCTACAGCAACCGGCGTAAGAACGACTGTGTCATCACCGAGCTTGCTTCGATAGAGTCCGGACGCCTCATCCCAAAAGTTCTGCTGCAGATATCGCCAAGTCTTCCCTGCGGCAGCGCGGTACCGGTTGTCCGCAGTCGCGTGGTATGCTGCTATTAGAGCCCGAATCCCAAACCACTGCGGCGTGCTGAGATCGGTTCCCCCCTGGCCTTTGTGATCGGATACGTCATACGCCTCGTGGAAAGCACCATTATCAGCCTGAACCGTGAGCAAAAAATCAGCAGTGTTGACCACAAGATCCAGCGCCTGGTCACCGATCTCCGGGTCGAACCCGTTAGTCTCGCGGCGGTCGCTGATCTCGTTCAGGGCAGCCAACGCAAGGGCTGCGTCCTTCATGTGCAGCACTCGACCCGTACGGCTCTTGGGAGTCCATCTCGATACGAGTACGCCGTCGAGCGTGTGCATCGCGGCGATGTTTCTTACCAGGACGTTGGAAAGCCCTCTCGCCACATTCACCGTCCGCTTCTCGATAATGCCCGCATCAACTGGAGGATTGTCTGTGAAGGCTTTCCCTTCGAAGCGGATCGCCAACCATTCATACTCTGCTGTCGCCCACAACCATGACGCCTGATCCCAAAGACGGCTCGAGTTGTCGTCGATATTGTCGAGTGCCCAGAGACGCTCCGGCAAATCGCCGATATAGATTACGTTGGGCGAGATTTTGTGGGGAAGATACCGCAAGCCATCTTTCGGGTCATACGTAAACGGGTTGATTCCTCCCAACTTCTTACCCTTCTCATCGGCGAAGAGTGCTGCCTTCGCCTGGAGCAGCGCATTGAAACCGGCCAGTGTGAGCATCGTCCCGCGGATGCCCTCCTCCGCATCGTTGCCGAGCAGGGTCATCTCAACAGATGGGTCGGATGGTGAGGGTTCGGTGTGCTCCGAGTGAAACATGTATTCGACCCAGACAAACTGTTTCTTGACGGTCTGGCCGATGCCGCCCATGTCGAACTTGATTTCCATCCGGTCGTGATCCCAGCGGGTGGACCGCCAGTCCATGAAGTAGCGGGGAACGCCCCAGTTCCCCTTCTTGTCGCTCTGCGGATCCTCAAAGTCGTCTTCGACCACTATCGGACCCGAAAAATGGGGATCGCCCGAGGCATACTGCAGGTACGTGGGAGCAGCGTCATCAAAGATACGGGGCCATCCGGTGCGCTTGTAGTAAAACGGCAGGTAGATCCCCAGAAAGACGTCCTTGTTCGCCCACACACGTTCACCACGATCGCGCTGGAGGCGGTTCTTCTGCGACAGTTCCCGCGCCTTCAACGTCCAGTACGGGCCATGGATCATGCTGATGCCCAAGTGCGACTGGGCAAACACATTGGAAAGGATATACCGTGAATACCAGTATGCTTCCTGCGCAGTGATCCAGGGAAACATGTTGTTGTGTGCGATCGGGAAGCCAGCGTTGACAGACTCCAGGAAAAACGACATGCCCGCAAAGAACTCCTCGTTCGCCAGGTACATCCCATCGGCGGTCCGCCAGCGTCGGTCGACGATCTTGGATTCGAGCGGGGAGCGATACGCAGAGAGATCCGGCTGTGGAGTCCCTCCTTTCTGCCTGATGTCCCTGCCATCTGGTGTATGAACCATAATCTGAGCCGAGGCGCTCTCTACTGCTACGATAAGTAGGCTCCCGAGAACGGCGGCTGTTCGTTTGAAACTCAACACGGGTTGCCTCACAGTCTTTGGGTCAAAACGTCACGGCGCTGCCGAAACGGAACACGAGGTCTGGCGCGGGTCCCAGTTCCGGGCTCGCGATACGGATGAGTCCTGTAGCCGTAAAGCGAAGCTGCGGATCAGGACTATAGATCAAGCTCGGCGTCACGAACATAGACGTGCCTTTGCTGAAGCTTGGTCGATCTACCAACGCAAACTCGAAGAAGCGTTGGCCGCTGGCCTGATCGACCAATATCTCCGGCTCAGGTATCTTGCCGGGATAGTGATCCGCCTGTTGGTGAAACCCGACCAGGGTTAGATCCAGCGCGAGAAAGTCTTTGTACATAGGCTTGACGAAGCTGCTGAAAAAAGTCGTCAGGTCACCGGGATCGATGCCATCGCTCTCGTTGTTGATACGGTGCAGGATTCCAATGTGCAGTGCGCTGCGCCCAGGGAACCGGCCGAGACTAGCGAAATCGCCCGGCTCGAACTGACGTGTGAGAAAGCCTCCCACCAGGTAGCTGAACGTGCCGGTGCCCGGCTGGAGCGTCACAGGCAGGCGGCCGTCGCCGGAGAACCGGCCAAAGACGCCCCCGTTGAACGGAAACGGCGTAAGGATGCTGGGAGCGTTCTCTAACATGGCTGCCGGCACCTTCCACGCCCCGTTGAAGAAGTTCTGGGGGCCGCCGAGCTGCTGTATCATTTGTTCGAACGACATTTGGACACCGTCGTTGTCAGGATCGGGGCGTCGGGCCAGAGTGTAACCACCGTCCCCGAATTTCTCGTCGTTCTTGCCGGTGGGCAGAAAAACGGCTCCCGCAATAGCCAGGCCGACCGGGAAGTTGCCCTGATCGACGACTTTTTTCTTGAGAAACACTCCGATGTCACCGAGCTCCCTCGTACTGCCCTGGTTGAGCAGATCAATAAAGGGTACCCCGTTCGGATGGATGAAACCATCCGTTCGCGATTCCACATATGGTATGTTGATGCGCAGCGTAAAGCTGTGGAGATACTTCTTGTTCAGGTCGAAGCCATAAAAGAAATCGAGATCGAGGAACGTTCTGTGGACGGAGAAGTTGTCGAAGACGGCCAGGTTTGGATTATCTCCCCGGAAGAAATCGTTCCCGTCGACCGTTGCAAATCGTGTCGACACGCTTACCCGCCAAGTATTGGGCGGCAGCACGAAGGAGTGACCTACCAACGCCGGCTGAAGCAACGGCGGGATGAAGTGTTGGATCTGATGTTTGATCTGGTTGCGATCGAAGCGCATGAAATCCTTGCCTCCGATCCCCGCTTCGGTGCCAAGCGTGATGAATTCGTCCGGTGGTGGCGGGATCGTGTCCTGACCCCACAGAGGTACAGCCAGCCAGAGAATTGCGGTGACAGGTAGCGCGAACGCGGCGATTCGCTTGTGGGCTAGATTCCTACTGCTAACGGCGTACATATAACCCTCCAACGACTCGGAGATCATATACGGCTCCCCGCCCAACCCATGGGCGGCTTTTCACCGAACCGTGCTGCCTCCGGTTGGAGACTAGACAAACTGATTCTCCCGACCGGTGGTCCACCCATCGACTCGGTGTGATACTCCCTGCGGGTCGGAGGCACCTGTATAGGTGGCGCTCCGAAATCCCACTCAACTGACGGCGTGAGTTGCGCACTGCGGTATCAATCACAACGCGGGAAGACACGCTACGTGTAGTGGTTCGCCCTACAAGATCCAGTAGTGGTTTTCCCTACACTGAAATTGAGGCCACTGAATGAAGTAATCGTGAACTCTCTATTAATATCTCGAATCCGGTCGTGGGTAACGGCCGTTTGACGCGTCTTGAGACATCCCACCCCGCCCGTAGCCCACCGCCTCTGTGGAGAAGACAAAATCTGCCAAGCTGGTCGCACCTGCACGAATGCTTACGGTTTGCTCCATCTCACCGAACACCTCATGCCAGATCCTGACGGTGTGGGTACCTACCGGAACCTCCTCTATCCGGTACCCTCCCGCTCTGTTAGTGGACGAGAAGTATGGATGATCGAAGATCACGATCTTGGCATGCATCCAGGAATGAGCGTCGCACTCCACATCGATCATTCCGGCTCGTCGCAGAGGCCGCACCGCTCGCACCGTGACGCCCTTGCGTGACAGAGCCCAGTTACCCACGGCCCGGCTGCGCTTGCCGCGAAGGAGATTCAAGTGCGTGTTGTGCAAAACATCGTCGCGATTGTCGATGGCCAAAGTGTCCCCGACTGCAGCCGCCACAATTGGCGGATCGAATTGGCATCCGGAATTCGACAGGAGCCTCTCGGTCGGCTGGATTGCACCTTCGAGGTCCTCGACCGAGACGACCGCAAATGCCAGTGCACCGTCGTTCACCAGGAGCGCTCGTGCACTAAGGACCTTGCCGCATACATCCTGATTCTTTGTAACCGTTATGAGATCGGGTGGCGCAACCGGGCCCAGCACACGCACAGTTCCGGCAACAGTACCAGTCTGCGCCTCCAGCGATAACGGCACTATGAACAGAACAGCCAACGAGGCAACCACCGAATTGGTCAGGGTCTGATAGTTCGTCACTACTAGCCTCCCTCCAGCGCTTCGGCAGAGCTGATCAGAAGTACAAGTGCAATTCCACACTCAGTCGGTCCAGGTCATCCGATACCTGTGGAATGTCCCTTATCAACGTGTAGAATGCCGACACCTCGAGGAACTGGATAGGAAAGGTTTCAACTCCGAATCGCGCCCGCGTCCGCGCGTTCTCACCGATGTCCCTGTTGGGATCTAAGAAGCCGTAGGTTACCTTGGCATTCACGCCGCGAACGGCGAGGAGATTGCCCTCGATATAGGCAACCATCTGATCGAGATCAGGACCCTGGTCGGGCACATCTTTGATGAGATCCAATTCGCCCAGGATGGTGAACCGGCCCACGTTGAAGCCGCTGAAGCCCCCGACCACATCTCTGCGACCACCACTTCCCTCGTTACGCGAGATGGATGCGCCGATTCTGAACCGGGATGATATCCATGCGCCAGTTGCTGTGATCTGCTTGCCACTGTTATTCTCGTCCGCCCCCTGGGTGCCGTTCGTCAGCGCAACAAACACCGATAGTTGGGATGGCTCGAACCCCACTTCGACACCCTGATCCGGAGTGCTGTAACCGAAGCCGGTGCTCTGACGGATGAATTCAGAATCGTCAACTAGTCGCAGCCCGTAAGGCAATAGAAACTTTCCAACCTTGAAATAACCATCGAGCGGTAGTCCCTCGACGAGCCCGAATGCCTCGCGTGTACCAGCGGCACCGGGACCAACCGTCTCGTCCAAATAGAAGGCAAGTACATCGGGAACGACTCGGGCTTCGATCTGTATGTTGGCCTCCCTGAGACGCATCTCTGTCCGTGGGGTCGACTTCTGTGGTGTGCCCTCCGCGCGTAACCTCAGGTTCGCACCGACAGAGAGGAAGTCGTTCAGGGATCTACCTTGAAACCCAAACTGCCCGATCGCCAACCTCGTCTGACCATATACACTTCCAAAATCGGTTCTGCCACCACCGCCAGTACGGTTCACGTGACATTGCGAACACCGTAGTCCCGTTCTCACCGAGAGATACGGCTCTTCTCGCGCGTTCAGATTGAGCGGAGTGAGGACGAGAAGAGTTATGGCCAATCGAGTGATCACATTCCCTCCTAGTTTTCCAACGCACCCGCCTCGATCCATCCGCGGACGGCGTCGATATACTCAGCGGACAGCGGCGGTAGCTGAAACGGCATGCGAGCACCCATGATCGCCGAGCGGCCTTCTATCTTCCATATGATGTAGCTCGAATCGGGCTTCCCAGGATTGACACGCATTAGCTCGGACATCTCGACACTCGGCACGAAAACCAAGTTCTTACGGGCAACCCCCTCACTGAGCACCAAGCCCAGCGGGGCGGAAGCGCCAATGTGGCATTTCGTGCAGATCGGTGTAAAAATGTTCGCTTGTATGGATGCAAGCGTTGGCGCTAACTCCACCCGTGACTCGCCCAACGGATTTCCGAACTCGTCCAATCCAGTGCCGTCACCTGCGCAACTCGCGACACCGCTTACGGATGCCACAAGCAGAACGTAGCGTGAGTATCCGATCTTCATCTGCCATCTCCGCGTGCCTTGAAATCCGGACTTTCCCCGAAGAGCCAATGCAAGATCCCGCCTGGGCGGTCGAGGGATTTCAGATAGTAGACCAAACACCAGAGCCGGTGCTCTACGAGTCGGCCAATCTCGACATCGGACATCTTGGCTAGAGTGGATTCAGTCGGCTGGCCTGCCAAGTAACCTTCAAGCAGTTGGAGACCCAGAGGATCGAGGGTCTTACTCACTTGACTCAGATCAGCGTCTCGACCACCCGGAAACGCCACCATCTCGCGCTCGTACGCTGGCATCGGGGAGCCGCTGAGCCCCGTGATTAGGGTCCGGTAGATATCCGTCGGTGTCGAGCCGTTCTTATAGTTGCCACGCGTGAAGTCGTACGGTAGGATTTCCTGGTCCCAATCGTCGGTCAGTTCGTCGGCCGATGGACCGTTGCCTCGGCCCGCCGGTCCATGACATTGTGCGCAACGGAGCATTGCGTAAACAAACCGACCCTCCCGCACAGTCTCCGCTGTTGCGCCCGGTGCCGGTGGGACTGGCAACACTGAATCTGGATCCTCCTCCACAAAGATCTCAGAGAACCCTTTGATGTATCGGATCAGGGCCCACCGTTGATCCTCCGTGAGAAGGTTCTCCCAGGCTGGCATCCAGGTCCCCGGTACACCACGGGAGACCGTGCGGTAAAGATCCTCGTCCCTGGGCAGTGAGCCCGTCGGGGTACTCCGAAACTTGAAGACACCCATCGTGAAGTCCCGTGGCCTCGGAGAGAGCAACCGGGCGCCACGACCGTTGCCGTCCCCCAGTCTACCATGACATGACGAGCAAGCATCGAGGTAAAGTCGGGCCGCATCGACAGCAGATACGTGGTCTGACGGCCGAGGTAGCTGCCCTAGAGCCACGGATGGCACGCCCATCAGCAACGCGACGCCCCCCCACAACCATGCTGCACGCAAAGGGCTGGCAACCGGAGCAGGCGTCACGGCCCCGCTCCAACCGTAATCGTCCCTGTCATACCCAGCCCAGCATGGCCGGTGATGGTGCACAGGACGTCAAATGTGTTGATCACCGTGGGAACGACAAACATGGTGGTACTCCCGCCGATCAGGAGTTCGATCGCCTTCAAATAGGGTGCCTTGATCTCGGCCTGCGAGTCCTCGGCTTTGCGCAACACAACGGTCTTGTAGAATTCCGCCGCCGTGTAGTAGTGCTTAGATGTATGCCCCGTAGGATTGGCTACCTGAAGCTTGTAGCCGACGTCCTTCGTGAGCGCCAGATCGGGAGGCACGAAACCAAGCTGATCGAAGCTAGCCGACTCGAACATGTTGACGGCCACATCTACTGCACCGGTCCAAACAGCGTGTGAACCAGACCGTCTCGGATCACTCATGAGCGTGGCGTCGAAGTCCGGGGCGACCTCTAGGTCAAGTTGGTACCCGCTACCCCCCACAATCTTGGCCGTCGCGGTCATTCCGAGAGCCTTGTGTCCCGGTATCGTACAGATGATATCGTACTCTCCACCCACGACAGGAACGAAATAGATCTCCAGCGAACCGCCTATCTGGAGTTCGACCGCGTCGAAATACGGCGCCTTGTACTCCGCGTCCGCAGTTTCTATTTTGCGGGTGGCGATGGCCTGGTAGAAACTGGTTCCCTCCGGCGAGAAATAGTGCTTGCTGCTGTTGGTGCTAGGGTTGTTGATACGCAATACGTAGGGCCTGCCCGCCTCAAAGGTCAGCTCGTTGGGCGCGTAGGACAGGCTCGAGCCTGACTCGACCATGTTGACGTCGATCACTGTCTTCTCATTCCAGTCCACGAACCCCACCCAGTCAGACGCCATCGTAGGTGTGGGCGCCGCCACAGGAGCGCGTACCTCTATAGTGCCCCTCATCCCCAAATCGGCGTGGCCAGGTATTGTGCACAGAACGCTGTAAGTACCTGCCTGCGTGGGAACAACAAACAACGTGGAATTGCCGCCAATCTGGAGCTCTATCGCTTTCAGGTAAGGCGCCTTGATTTCGGCCTGCGAATCTTCGACCTTCCGCAGCACAACGGTCTTGTAGAACTCCACCGCTGTGTAATAGTGTTTGGATACGTGGCCGGACGGATTGTCCAGCGTCAGCTTGTATCCGATACCCGCTGTTATTGCGAGCCCCTGAGGATTGAAGGCGAGGGCGTCGAACGAAGCGGATTCGAACATCTGGACGGCTGTGTCTGCCGCTGAAGTCCAGACCGCGTGGGAGCTGGACCGCCGAGGATCGCTAGTTAGTGCCGTGTTGAAATCCGCCGCCACCTCCAAATCCAGCGTGAAACCTTCACCGCCAGTGATAGTGGCTGTTGCGGTCATACCAGCCTCTTTATGCCCCGGTATCGTGCAGATAATGTCGTAGGTACCCGCCAACACCGGAACGAAATAGATCTCGAGGGAGCCGCCAATCTGGAGCTCGACCGCATCGAAGTATGGAGCCTTGTACTCGGCCTCAGCCGTTTCGATCTTCCGAGTAGCGATCGCCTTGTAGAAGCTGGTACCTTCTGGAGAGAAATAGTGCTTACTACTATTGCTGGCAGCATTAGTGATCCGAAGCACGTAGGGTTTGCCTGCCTCGAACGTGTACGCATTAGGTGAGAAGGAAAGGCTGGAACCGGATTCGACCATGTTGACTTCGATAACCGTTTTCTGATTCCAGTCGACAAAGCTGACCCACTCCGACGCCAGGGTTGGGGTCTCCGTTGGCGGTTCCGGCCTGATCACGTCGCCACCGTCACAGCCCAGTAGTACTGAACCGATAGTGATCGTTACGATCCTGCCCCAAAAAGTCGTTATGTTGTTCATCTCTCAACTCCTACTAAGTAGACAAGCCGTACAGTGCCGAAGCTCCTCCGAACAACCCGTTCCGAGCCTCACGTCTCCATGACGCCGAAGAACGAGTTACATCAGATTCGCAGCATCGTTCGCAGTGGATTTCGACCATTGTCGGAGCAACCTTGTGCCGTCGCGGTCGAGAAAGACGTCACCCCTCACTACCGTCTTGATCGCACGAACCAGGTCTAGGTCAACGTTCGTCTTGGACACGAAGCCTCTGGCCCCGGCGGCTAGAACCGGGAAGAGAAGCCATTCCTGGGGATCCAAGGAAAGCACGATCACCTTGCTGTTGTGACTGAGACGCCGCATGGCACATAGACCGTGAGGCATTTGGGTTGAGACGTCTACGAGTGTAACGTCGGGCTCCAAAGTTGTGGCCTGCTCCACCGCGTGTCTGCCACCGGAAGCTTCCCCGACCACACAGAAGCCGTACTCTGCATCCATGAGTTCACGCAGCGCACCGATGAACTTCGGGTGACCATCGACTAGTAGGATGCGTATCGAACTCGTAGAGCCCATTGGTTCTCCCCCTGGGAACCTCGTCGGCGACCCGCCTTGAAGCACGAGCTGCCGACAACGACGGACTTCCCTATAGCATCAGACAGACCAGAGAAGAACAGATCCCGGTGGGAGTTGTCAAAAGTTTATGTGATAGGGAGTTAGCCGTATTTTGGACGCCGGTGCCGGGGTCGCCAGGCTACTGGAAGCGGGACAGGCCCCGTCCCTCCTGTGACCTTGAGTGACTCTATGGACGGGATGTATGGAGAGATCGGCGAGGGAAGTCGATCCAGAAGGACTCCCGCTCTTTCAATCGTCAGAACGAGACGTCCAGACGAAGCCATAGATTGTTCGGCTCGCGCTGCATCAACTCGCTGCTCGCCGCATCCCGGGTGAACAGCTCCAGTTCCAGCGAAGCACGAACGTTTTGCCGCAGCAGCAGGATCACTCCTGGGATGAGGCGTGTGCGGTCCATCCCTCCTGCAGTGAATCCGCTTCGTTGCACTGTGGTTGGAGTATTTACATCAAGATCGTCGAACTTGATGGATCCAATGAACCACGGGAAGAACATGTATTCCATCCTCGCGAACAGGCTTGAGAAATCCACCTGACCGGACAGGACCGTGCCCCAAGGATTGTCATTGCTTCCCCAGACGTAGCCAACGCCGAGGTCCAGGGGGCCCACTATCCCGCGAGCGCTTACACCAAAGGAGCGATGCGCATCGTCCACATTGCCTTCCGCGGGCTGTGCCCCTACGTATCCGAAGTGCTCCACGATCAACGTCCGATCCAGTAGCTGCCCACCGCCCCCTAGCACGGGCTTTGCACCCGCAGCGTAAGCTCCATCCAACCCCAGGCCCCCAAACTTGTAGCGCACCTTGTAATACGCATCCTTCCGGTCGTTGTCGTCCTGTCTCGTGCTCGCGGTACCCTGTGAGAGACCGATACCATAGTACAGCCGACCCGCAAGAAGACCATTCACCTCCAGAGCAGGCTGGGGACGTCGAAGCTGAAACGTGTTCGTGGAGCGCAAACTGTCACCTGCCAAAGGACCGCGCAGTGTCAGATCTGACACTCTATACTCTTGCCAAAGAAAATTCTGCCGTCCAGCCCGGTCGATTTGCCGATCGGCAAATGTGAAAAGGTATAGATTCTGCACCCCGACCCAAACGTTGAGCGATCGGTCGGGAAGGCCAGGTATTATATTCTGCAACTCCACTTTCGCCTGCAATACTTCCAGACCGTCCTCCCGCGTCCACTCACTCTCCAGAAATGCGCTCAGATTGTCTCCCAAGGTGGTGCCCGCCAACACATACACTTCCTCTGGAAAACGAAGGCTAGATGACGATTCGGCGTCAGATTGCCGTGTTAGATTGACGTCATTAACGATTCGTAGCGCAATGGGAACGTTGCCGGGAAGCTCTCCCGGCCAGATCGCCCGCGGCCAAATGTCCTTCCATTCAGCTGAACCGAGAGCGACCGGCTCATCGCGCCGCAATAGTGCGTCGTTCTCTGGAAACTTGTAACCGTTCAACCGGAACGCCTCACCAAGAACATTTAGCTTGGGTGGAGCAGTATGGCACGTAGTACAACTGGTGCGGTACTTCCGTGCAAATGCCGGTATCCGTTGGTGGTCCACACCAGTAAATGCGACGCTGCTGACAACCGTAAAGGAGCACAGGCAAAGACCGGTTGCGGCCAAGAATGGACGACGCATTTTCATTATTCTCCCATCGCTCATTTTCATAATTCGTCCACCCGACTGTCACCCATCGATCATTTACGCTCCAGCTCTAACTGCACTCGCACGATTACGCCGCTCCGCACCACGACTGATCGTTCCAGCGGTTTCGTGCTTCGGTGCCACACGCGTAGCTTATAGCGGCCGGCCGTAATATCCTGGATACGAAATCGACCGCTCCTCGGGACAACCGCATGATATTGGGTGGGCACCACGACGACGTAAGCCGCCATCTCAGGATGCACATGACAGAGAATCACATGGGGGCCCAGCCGATTGAATGTGTGGAACCTGGATGAGTTTCGGGGATACGTGCCAAGATCAAAGCCATCGCCTAACCGATCGGGGCTGAAGACATTGTGAAGAATGGGATCACTGTTCCGAAACTCGACGATGGCCCCAGGCTGTACTACCAGAATGGTCGGTACAAAGCGCAGGTTTACTTGATCTATGACTGCGCGCTCATCTTTCAACGGTGTCCTCGGTTTTCCTTCCGCCACCATGTATACAACAGCATTGTCCGTCAACATTCCCGTGGCATACACAACTCCTTCCACGACGCCCGATGGTACCTGCGGTTGGACCGACACACCTGCTAGCAGCATCAGCATAGCCGGCATCGTGTAATCAACCACGTAACTCTACGCCGGTTGAGTCTCGATGGTCCTTTAGCCACCGGTGGAATGTGCGTCTGCTTACCCCGGCCTTACGCGCTGCCTCAGAGATATTCCCCCTGCTGCGCTCGAGCACTCTTCTCACGTATCTCGCTCGAAAAGAACGCAGCACTTCTTCTCTCGCCTCTTCATAAGGAAGTGGTACGGCTTCCGGCTCCTCATCCGGCAATGTTGCCTCTGGTCTAAGATCTGCCGGCAGGTCCGCGAGTGTAACACGCCCGTTCTGGTTCAACACCACGAATCGCTGGGCGAGGTTCTTGAGCTCTCGCACGTTGCCGGGCCACTCGTAACTCTCCAAGGCATCCCATGCTTCTCGAGATACTCGAGGCGGAGCTGTACCCTCCGCAACCGAATACTGAGCAAGGAATCGCTGGGCCAGCACCACAATGTCACCACGGCGCTCCCGGAGTGGAGGCAAGTGCAACGGTACCACGTTGAGTCTGTAGTAGAGATCCTCTCGAAACTGTCCGCTCGATAGCGCCGCATCCATGTCGGCATTCGTAGCGGAGACTATCCTTACGTCAATGTCCACCAGGTGTGAGCTGCCAAGCCGCCGGATCTGCCGCTCCTCCAGTACCCGCAGCAGCTTCGACTGGAGTGGTAGACTCAACTCGGTGATCTCGTCGAGAAAGGCCGTACCCCCGTTGGCTTCCTCGAAGAGACCGGTTCTCCTGGCATCAGCTCCAGTAAATGCACCTCGCTCATATCCGAAGAGTTCGCTCTCCAACAACCCTTCCGGCAGAGCTGCGCAGTCAACTGGGACAAACGGCCCGTCAGCTCGCGGACTGTGCGTGTGTAAGTACCGCGCTACGAGTTCCTTGCCGCTTCCGCTCTCTCCCGTAATGAGAACGTTCGCTGCCTTCGGCGCCACCTTTCTGGCACGATCCATCAGCTTCTGTAATGCCGCGCTTGACCCCACGATCTCGTCACGTCTCGCACCGCGTGCCACCTCTTCACGGAGATTGCGGTTCTCTACAGATACCATGCGGTGCCGTACAGCCCGCTGTATCGCTACGACCAGTTGCTCCCTTGTAAAGGGCTTCGTGAGATAGTCAAAGGCACCCTCGCCAATAGCATGTACGGCTGACGCGACTGTCGCGTACGCAGTCATTATGATTACAGGTAGAGCCGGATCCTCGGCGAGCGCCACGGTAAGGAGGGTCATACCATCCGTACCGGGGAGCCTTAGATCCAGGAGCAACACATCCGGCTCCTCCTCCACAAGAACACGTCGAAAGTGCGAGGGATCTGACAAACTCATACACTGATGGCCCTCCCTCGTTAGCAAACGCTCGCAGTTCTCCAGCATTGCCGGCTCATCGTCGACAATTAGTATTTTCACGCTTCCCACATCCCCCCCGAAGGCTCCAGTGGTAGAGTAACAACAAAGCGACTGCCCCCACCTTCACGGTTCTCGGCCCAAATACTCCCGCCGTGTCGTTCCACAACCGTGCGGCACACTGCCAAGCCAAGACCTGTTCCTCGTCCGGCACCTTTCGTCGTAAAAAATGGTTCGAAGATCTTGGCGCTCAGTTCCCTTGGAATTCCCGGCCCAGTGTCACTGACCGCAATCTCGACAGCATCCCCTGAAGTTGAGCGAGCGACCTGCAGAGTCACCTCGCCACCCGGCGGCGTCGCATCAGCTGCGTTCAACAACAGATTCATCAAGACCGTCTCAACTGCCTTCTCACTTCCCACCGGAGAGGGTAGGTCTTCGTGCACGACGCAGTTGAGACGGATATCCTGAGAGGCGAACGTCCGACTAAGCAGTCGTGTTACGCGATCCGAGACGATCCGAAGCGAGATGACAGCCTCATCACCCTCGTCGTCGTGAGCGAACCGCAGCAGATCACGAGTGACCTCACCCAAACGATGTGTGTGCTCCCGGAGGACCGTGAGATCGCGACGTAGAAAGCATTCGGGACACCTTGTGGAGACCTCATGTTCCATACACTCGATCCGATTGGCGATCACGGCGAGCGGGTTATTCAGCTCGTGAGCGAGCCCAGCCGCCATCACGCTGATTGCAGCTAACCTCTCCGACCTCCTCATTTGCATTTCGAGCTTCGCCTGCACCGTAGTATCGCGGAGAATAAGGGAGTATCCGATTGGAGCGCCCCCGTCGTCTCGAATCAGCGTCTGGGTGAGGCTCACCGGAAAGGGCTTGCCCGCTTTGGGGGCCCGTCGAGTTTGAAGATTGACGACGGACCCATGCAAGATGAGCTCTCGCTCGATAAACGATTTCTCGGTCTTCGAGGTCACGTCGGACGGAAGAATGAGTGCGTCGATGTCATGATTCAGAGCTTCGGCTGCCGTATACTTGAACAGAGTCTCGGCACCGTGATTCCAAACGCGCACCCGTCTGTCCAAGTCTAGACCCACTATTGCATCAGCCGATCGTTCGAGAATGTCCGTGAGTTCAGCGTGTGTTTCGGCAAGTGCTCGGCTCCGCTCCGCCACCAGCTCCTCTAACCTCGCACGGTGCTCCGATAACTGAGCTGCCATATCAGAGAAATCACTCGCTAGATCTTCGAGCTCGTCATTCGTCGAGATCTTCAGGGGAACACCAGGAATCCCACGCGCTAGGCGCCGAGCCTCCTGGCTGAGCTGGTAGATAGGCTGGGTAAACTGACGGGCCGCAAGGACCGCCAAGCCTAGTACGAGCACAAGCACGCCGATTCCACCCACGGTAGCCCATCGCCGGAATGTTGTCACAGATGCTTCAAATGACTCCCGCGCCACAACTCTATAGAGCACCGGTGACCGGATGCCAGACTCGGATAGACGTACGGGAACGAAGCTCACGATCCCATAATCCCGAGTGGTGATCGTCCCTTCCTGTCTGGCGAGAACAGAATCCACAACCTCGGCCGGGAGATCGCTGCGAATATCGGCCTCACCACGCGCGATCAGCAACCTCGTCCAATCCCGCTTGTGGGCCGAGTGATACAGCAATAGGCCATCGCTGCTGACCAACCCGGTGATACCTCTAAGGTTAGGTGACCCCTCTTCGAGACCGGCAAACAGCACCGCTGCGTATGCCTCTCCCACGACTGCGCCGAGGAAGGTACTGTCGCCTCCCCAGATCGGCAGCAGGATCGCAACCGCGGGCACTGTCGTTACGGAATCGTCAACACCATCGTCTTTACGCAGCTCCACCGGCAGCATCAGCCGCTCGCCGGGAACCAACGCCGAGGCGCGGACAGCATAGTAAAGACCACCTCCCGTCGTTCCGCCGCCACCCTTGCGAACTCCGACCAACAGTCTGCCATCAGGGTCGATGACCTTGACTTGAAACAGCGCTGGGTCAAATCTTAGAAAATCCGAGATCCTCGCGGCTATCGTAGTGCGCAGCAATGGGGTAGCATCACCGAATAGAGGCTCAACGTGTGCTTTCGTAAGGTACGCAACGTCCCGTTCAACTTCCTGAAGGGAACGTTCTGTCTGACGCCGGGCCATAAGCAGATCGTGCTCCAAAGTCGCGGTAGCAAGCGACCGAAGCTGGCGGACTGCTGTCTCGGTAGCGAGGACGGCGGCGGCGGCCAGCGGCACGATTGCCAGCAACACAAACGCTATTGCGAGCTTCAATCGTATTGAGAGCCGCGGGAACAGCTTGTTCAGATTCATAGCTGTGTCAGCTGCACGGCTTGTACCGTCCCCGACTGTGGCCAAGCCATAACGCGATCTGAGCAGAACATATGGACGATAGTGCTCCCGTGAAGAGCAGCACCTGTGACAGCGCAAGTCCCAACCTGGGAATCAAGCCGGCTCACCGTGAAGAGTGTATTAAATTTGTGTTAACGAGTACTGAGGCGCTGCGGGCTCTCGGCGAGTTTGGCGCCTATCGACGCCTGCGCGGAGTCTTGTTCAGGGCCTCACAAATCCAAAACAAATAGCCCGATGGATATGCAGGTTGCTGAATGTGGAAGGAGTTATACTCGAAGAGCTGCCTCATCAGGCGGGGAAACTCGAAACGCGGGTCTCCGGGCCCGACCAACTCTACCACCCCGTTTAACTGATAACTCAGGTACTCCGGTCCAGGCCCAGTATAGTGGACGGCCATCACCGGGTTCTGCATGAGATTGCGGTACGTCTGACCTTCAAAGATCTCGACCAGGCCCAGCTTACGCGCATCGACGTGGTCTGGGTTAGCGTACAGGCGCTTCGCGACGGCTATGCGGTCCGATTGGCTCTCCTCCCAGGGCCTGTCGCGCACCTGCTCCAGGCATCGGTTGAAGCTCTCGACGTACTCCGTGAGATATTCGTCCTTAGGCAACAAACCGGTCGCTTTCGTGGCGGTGTGAATCGGGAACTCACGTTTATCGTTAATCGTAGCAACAACAGGTAGATGCGCATGGAACGCAGAGATTCGTTCCTCCCGTCCGATACTGTCGAACATCGCAAGCCTCGCATCGAGCTGCCAACGCAGAAACTTCTCAGGCATCTGACGAATATCATAGCTCCTGGCACCAGATGCGGTCGTAACGTTGAGCTTCTCGCCGCTAACGTAGACATCGGATACTGCGGTCGTCATAGGGTCTCCAGGACTTGAGTAGTCGCCACTCACACTATCCACCAACGAAGGAGCCACACGACTCCCGGCGTGCCGAGGATTGCCGTCAAACCTTATACTTAAACTGAATCATTATGAAAAAGGTGTGAAGATTCCGTGAACACGTATTCCTCTATATCCATACCTGGCAATCGACCAGACAGCCGTTCATCTTTTCACGATGCGTCCCTCACGAGATCACCAGAAACTTCCGAACAAGACGAAACGATTATGGAAACATTTACGTCAGCTACACATATGGACGTAGAACGGAAACAGGGAATCTGCGGGATCTGTCCAGCGGGCTGTTGGGTTGAGGTCGGTCTCAAAGACGGTCGCCTGGTCGACATCCGGGCAGCAAAGGGTCATCCTCTGGGAATGCTGTGCCGGCGGGGACAACACGCGCCCGACATTGTCTACTCAGAACATCGCCTAAAGCATCCGCAGCGCCGGGTTGGCCCCAAGGGAAGACACGAGTTCGAGCGCATTGGCTGGGATGAAGCCTATGAAGCAATCGTTGCCCGGCTGAACGAGATCAAGAAAGAATCAGGCCCCGAGGCCGTGGCTATCTACACGGGGCGTGGAGCGTTTGAACTGTCTCTGTGCGACACGTTCCAGCCCAAGGGTGTCGCGGTCTCATCCGCTTCGAGTGTTCTGTTCCCATTCGGTTCGCCCAATACTATGGGCGTCGGCGCTTTGTGCTACGTGTCGTTTGCAATGATCGCTCCTCACGTGACCATGGGACGGATGCTGGTCGACATGTTCTCCGACATAGAGAACGCGGAGTTGCTCCTGGTTTGGGGTGCTAACCCCGCTACCGATTCACCACCATTGGACATGCATCGGCTCCAAGCAGCCGCAAGACGCGGTGCGGAGATCGTGGTCATCGATCCCCGCCGGACAGAGACCGCACGACTGACCGGTGCCCGGTGGATCCCAATCCGACCTGGTACTGACGGAGCGCTGGCGTTGGGCATGATCGCAGTCATGATCGAGGAAGACTTATACGACGAGGATTTCGCCGATAACTGGTGTCACGGATTCGACGGACTGGCAACCTATGTGCAACACTTCCGGCCAGACATAGTGGAACGGATCACGGGAGTGCCTGCATCACTCATCCGCGCCATGGCACGGCGGATCTGCGGCGCTACCGGCGCGTGCCCCTTGATGTACACCGGCCTGGAGTACTCGAACGGTGGCATCCAGACGATTCGAGCCGTGCTGACTCTGTTCGCGCTCGCGGGACAACTCGATGTCCCGGGAGGCATCGGACTCGCCATGCGCGGCAGTCACTTCCCCGTCAATCGATCGGGTAACCTAGCGAATCCCGATATCGAGCTGGCCCTTGCACGGGAAAAGTTCCCTATCTACAGCCACTACCGGGGAGAGTGCCACGCCAGCGGTCTCATCGACTCGGTCACTCGAGGGGTACCGTACCGGGTCCGCGCATTGATCATCCACGGTGCTTCGATTCTAACTTCTTGGCCACAGACGGAGATCTGGCACGAGACACTATCGCAGTTGGATTTCCTCGTGTGCATCGATCGGCAACTGACAGCTGATGCAGCCTACGCCGATATCGTACTTCCCGCCACCACGATGTTCGAAATCAATTCGTACATGGTCTACGGTCCCATTTTCCGCCTTCGCGAGGCACTCATTGAGCCGGTCGGACAAGCCAGAAACGACTATCTCATCATGTCCGAACTCGCCGCGCGTCTGGGCTACGGTCACTTGTATCCACAAGGCGAGGAAGCCATGATCCGCTCCGCGCTTCGCGGCTCGGGTTACAGTTTGGAGGACGTCAAGGCTGCTGGAGGATGGGTAAGAATTCCGACCCCGATGATGGAATATCGCAAGTGGCAGAAGGGAGGGCTCCGAGCGGACGGACAGGCCGGCTTTGAGACGCCCACAGGAAAGTTCGAGATTCACTCGACGGTATTGGAAGAGTACGGATACGAGCCACTTCCCAAGTACGTAGAGCCAACGGAGGGTCCGGTGCAAGACCCGGTGGCGGCCAGAACCTTCCCACTCGTGTTGAACTCCGGTGCGCGACCGCAGACGGACTTCCGGTCACAGCATCACGGAATAGCGGCGCTGGCGAAGGAATACCCCGAACCGACTGTCCAACTGAATGTCGACGATGCCCGTTCGCGCGCGATACAGTCAGGCGATTTGGTCGAGGTGCGCACCAAGCGCGGTGCAGTAATATTCCGCGCCCGCGTGGACGAGAACATCGTGAGGGGCGCTGTCGAATGCAGCATGGGCGGTGGCACCCCCGTCGGTTCCCCAGCCTGGCGTGCGTGGAACGTCAATATCCTCACAGACATGTCGAACTACGACGAGATATCGGGTTTTCCCGTCTTCAAAGCGCTACTTTGTGAAGTTGTCAAGGTCAAAGACGGCGGCACTCGCCCTCACCTCGGTGACTCGTGCGCGGAGTCATCTGAGGTAGTACAACCGCACGATATATCTGCCAGGACAAAGATTCAGGAGAGACGAATCTATCTGGACAACAATGCGACCACCTGTGTAGCAGATGCGGTCTGTGACGTGATGCAGCCCTATCTGCACAACCGGCACGGCAACCCATCCAGCATTCACAGTACCGGTCGCGACGCGCGAGACGGTATTGAGAAGGCCCGGCGTCAGGTTGCGGCATTGATCAACTGCCGACCTCGACGTCTGATATTTACGGGAGGAGGCTCCGAGGCAGATAACCTAGCACTCAAGGGAATCGCGCGCGCCTACGGGAAAGACGGCAACCACATCATCACCAGTCGAATCGAGCATCCAGCCGTACTCAACGCGTGCGAGAGCCTACGTCTGATGGGATACAGCATCACCTACTTACCCGTGGATGAGCACGGATCTCTCGATCCCATCGACCTCGCCGAGGCTATCACACCTGACACGATTCTCGTATCCATAATGCTTGCCAACAACGAGGTTGGCACGATCCAGCCTATCGGCGAACTGTGCAGCGTTGCACATGACAAGAGAGTCTTGTTCCACACCGACGCAGTCCAGGCGGCCGGGAAGATTCCCATCGACGTTGAAGAGGTGGACGTAGACCTGCTCACACTTTCGGCCCACAAGTTCCACGGACCCAAGGGTGTGGGTGCTCTATACCTCAAGAAAGGGATATTGATCGAACCGCTGATTCACGGTGGCAAGCAAGAGGGCGGACTACGTGGCGGTACCGAGAACGTCCCCGGGATTGTGGGCATGGGGCAAGCTGCCGAACTGGCACGGAGCGCTCTACGCGGGTCGCACGGAGTAGAGCAGCTGCGGAATCAACTCGAGGCAGGTATTCGAGCGCTCGTACCGAACGTCAAGCTCAATGGCCCTGTCAATGACCGACTTCCTAACACGCTCAATGTCACTCTTCCAGGGCTGCGAGGTGAATCACTCGTCATCGCGCTCGACCAGCACGGAATCTCACTGTCTTCGGGCTCCGCATGCAAATCGGGATCGCCGAAACCGACGCATGTGTTGATGGCGATGGGAAGAACCGAGGCCGACGCCCATTGCGCGCTGCGATTTTCACTGTCGCACTACACAACTCGCGATGACATAGACACTACGTTGTCCGCACTCGCCCACGTCCTTCATGAGATGGAAACCACCGTACGCTTTCTACCATGCAAGTAATGAGATGCCGTCAGGACGACCCGGTCGCCGCTACTTCCCGGCGCCATGTCTAGAACCGCACCGTCCCTTGCAGATAAGTCCACTGTAACACGTCCCCACCCAAGGCCACAGGGACCGCCTCGGCGGCTGAGCTCGGGTTGAAAACACTGTAGCCGGCCAGAAGGGCCAACCCGCCTGGCAACATGCGACTCACGGTGAGATCCAACTCCACACCTATGGTCCGCTCGCCCGTGACAGCTTTTCGCGCAAGCTGGAATCTGTGAGCGTCAGCTCGGAGTATCCACTGCTTGGGTCTCGCCGACGTGCGGAGCATAGTGTCCAACAGCCCCAGGAAACCCGTCTGGTTCGAAGGGCTGAGAAACAGATCCATATAGCCATAGAAAGCGTGGTTGGTCGCGTACAGAGTGTTGAAAGCCGTGTGCGTACCGTCCAGCGGAGACTTATCACCGGATAGGTAATCGACTTGGACGCCAACACTCGGGTGCGACACAGCTGGCACCGCGTACGACAGACTGCCGCTGAGCATATAGGCCGAGATATCCTGCCGCGGGGCTACCGCGGGAGTTTGCCTACCGAGTTGCAGGGCCACCGTTCCCTTGAGCCTCCAGGCTCCGACAGTCTGATTGCCAAGAGCTCCAAGTGTATAGCGATCGACATTGTCAAACGCAACCGTACTTGCATTGCGGTCACCAAGCGCAAACAGCTCGAAGGAGCCGGTAGTGAACCACGCACCAAAGAAGGTCCTGTCGGTGTCCGCTCCGTCGTTCTGCCGTGGATCCACTCCCGTTGCAAGCGTTGCGTCTTTCTCCGCGAGAACGGTGGCAAATCCGTCCAAGGTCCATGAGCTGTGCTTTGCCATGATCCTCAAGCCGTCGAAGGCCCTCGTCACGTTTGCCCAGTTGACGGATCCGATGAGTCGCTCATCCGCGAAGGCCAGTTCCTGCCGTCCAATGCGCAGGGTGACATTCCCTTTTGGCGTCCAATCGATATATGCCTGATGTAGATCCAGCCGATCCGCCGATGCGTCCGTCAAGGTGTTTTGCTCCTCACCAAATATCCTGGAGTCGGAAATCTGCAGGTAGACGCTTGTTTGACGACTGGGCTCCGCAAGAATCCCGAGCCTGGTGCGGAGTAAGGTTGCGGCGTCGGGATCGAGACCCGAGGTACGGTCGTCGAACTCGCCGCGTACACGCATCTCTCCGCTGATCGCGATGTGCTCCAGCAGTTGTTGTCCCACGGCGGATTGTCCGGTGGCTGCAGACGGAACGAGCACAGCGATGCCAACCCAGCAGAGAGCACTAACAGCCAACTGTCTCTTGATCATGGGCGCAGTAAATCGATTGTCAACCGGGTGATTCGACCTCAACGTCATGGTCCGCTTGCTCCGGTCTCGACATGATCGGAGTTTCCAGCACCACGCACTGGCCATCGCACGGCGGTCCTCCTGGATGACCCGGATGCAACGAGCACTCGAGCAGCGGATGTATCCCACTAGCAGGCGCTGGAACCATCACGCGCACCTGCGCATCCACACCGTGTTGAGGACAGGTAACCCGAAACCCGAGCGGAATCGGTGTACCCTGCTCCTCGATGTGACTTGCAACGTCCGGTGCACGAGCATTCATCATGTTCCTGATGACAGCGTGCATCCAAACCAGACAGCTCAGCGACAGCAGGAACAGAAACATCCAATTCGTAGTCCAGATCCCGGTCGCATCTAAGAGGTACCCAAAGAGGATCGGGCCTGTGAAGCCACCGAGCCCGCCGAGCACTCCCACAATGCCGCCGACCGTACCCACGTCTTTGGGGAAGTAGTCGGGGATGTGCTTGTAGACCGCCGCCATGCCGATACCCATCGCGATCCCCACGACCAGCACCAACGCCGTGAACACCCACATGTTTGCCTGGAAGTAGATATGGGTTACTCCGCGCGCCAGCAGGCTGCGCTTGGCCACGGCATCTCCTGGACCGACTATGGGCTCCTGCCATGATGCCGTAGTAGGCCATACCAATGTGCCTGCCCTCACGGGAGTGCCCGGAGTTCGCCGCTGCAGCGGATACTCAACTCCATCCACTTCCACCGCGGATTCGGTAACTGTTGTTACGGTCCCCGCACGGGCTGCCATCACACCTTCGCCGGGTGATTGGATATCCATGCGTGGCACCACGAGCAACAGGCATCCTATCGTAATCGTACTCAACACCCCATACATGACGGATCGGGCGCCGATCCGATCGGACAGCCAGCCACCCAATGCGCGGAATACACCCGATGGCAGCGAAAATACCGACGATAGAAGCCCGGCGGTTACGATGCTCAATGCGTACACATTCACGTAGTACGGTATGAGCCACTGCGCGAGCGCAACGAAGCTACCGAACACGAGGAAGTAGTAGAGGCCAAAACGCCACACTCTGACGAAACGAAGCGGATGCAGCCTTTCGCGTAGCGTCCGCTCAACCGGTTCGTCCGGCTTCTTGGGGAACGTCATTATCCAGAAGAGGATGGTCATCGCTACCAGGGCCGCCGCGTAGAGCTGCGGGAGCAATCGCCAGCGCTCCAAATTAGTTCCACCGGCGGTGAGTATGCCTAAGACCGACGGAGCAAACATCGCGGTCATTGCGGCACCGGTATTGCCGACTCCGAAGATGCCTAGCGCGGTGCCCTGCTGGCGTCGTGGAAACCACACCGATGTATAGGCGATGCCGACAGCAAAGGAGGTACCCGATAAACCGAACGCCAAGCCTCCCAGAAAGAAGCTCCAGAACCCGTTCGCGTAACTGGTGAAATATGCTGCTACCGCTGAAACAAGCATAACGGCGGCGTAAACCGGTCTCCCGCCATAGCGGTCCGACAGCATACCGATCGGTAGGCGGAATATCGAGCCCGTCAGCACCGGAATACCGATCAGCCAGCCCATCTGCGACTTCGTAAAAGCGAACAGCTGCTGATCTACCAGGAAAGTGATCAACACGCCGTTCATCATCCACACTGCAAAGCACACGGTGAAGGCCAGAGTGTTGGCCGTCAATACACTAATGGCCTTGGTACGCTCAGTCATATCATCACTTCCGTTTAGCTCTCACTATTCGGGACGCACCTTGATCCACGGTGCACCAGGATCACGAACAGCTTTACGATCCCAGTTCCATATCACCTGCTGGTAGGGCCGCACGATGTAGTGCAGAGGCGCCACGACGAAGTGCACGAGCCGTGAAAATGGTACCATGAATAGAATCGCAAACGCACCCACTATGTGGAGCTTGATGACCCACGGCAATGCGAATACTGCCCCGGTTTCCGGCGACAGTTTGACAAGGGACCACAAGTAGGGTGACAGGTCTGCGGCAAACCACGATGAACCCCACCGAAACCCAAGTGCGATCCAACATCCCAGAACCACTTGGGCCAGCAGGAGCAGCTCTATCAGGATATCGGTCCGCGTGGTCACGGCCCGGATCCGTGGGTTGGTAATCCTTCGAGCCATGAGCGCCGCCAATCCGATGAGCACGCTCAGCCCTAATACGAACGCGCTCACTTCGAGCACAATCAGACGCGCTGGAATGCTGTTCCACGCCAGAGTCGCGCGCGGCAGCAAGAACGCCACCAGATGTCCGAACAAGACCACGAGGATCCCGACGTGAAACGGGACCACGCCCCAGAACAGCTTCTTGTCCTCCAGGAACTGCGACGACAGTGAAGAAACCGTAAACCCCTTTTGACGATACCGGTAGGCCGCTCCCAACACGAAGACTATGACCGCCACGTATGGGAATACTACAAACAGTACGGTGTTGAGCGCGTTCACAAAATCCTCCCCGACCGAGCCGGTCGGCCCTCAGTAGCCTCGATATCGAGTTCGCGGCCAATCGTACGCAGAAAATCATTGTCCTGCTCTGGTGGTTTCCACGCCGTAAGCTTGAAGTCTTGTTTCAGTACCTCGAGTACCGCAGCCAGTGGTTTTCTGAAGATCGTGCCGTGCATCGCCGAATACTCGATGAGAGTCTTGTAGTGTTTCTTGTACAGCCCGTCCCGCTGGCTGGTGCGTTGCGGCTCAAACTCCTCTAGCATTCTTGCGAGCGCAGGATACAGGATCTCTTCCACGAACTCCGATACCAAGCCTCGATCCCGCCACTTCGAGATCAGCCGCAGCACGTTCGGCAGATGGTCCGGCAGTTCGGTGCCACACTCGATCCCCGCCTCGTCATACTCCCGACTCAGGTTGACGAGTAGCTCTCCTCTCTTGTAGTCATCTCCAAACACGACATATCCCACCCCCAGGGTCGTTATGGACTGTACATCGAAGGATCTCGTGAAGATTTCCTGAACCGTATCCAGCGCTTCACGCGACAGGACTTCGCCTTCCGCTGGCAGTGCATCCGCAAAGGAAGCGAGCTCGGCCTTTGCGCTGGGGTAGTGTGTACCTAGTAGCTCGCAGGCCTGCATTACGTGGGCGGGGTAGTCCCGCTCGGGGTAGTCAAACAGGCGGGCGAGTTGCTCGTAGTGAGTTAGCGCGCCCATGATCATGCCCCCCTTACTGCCGAGCCCGTTTTGAAGCCGAAGCCGGCACTGCCCCTCACGTCGCCCGTGAATTCCATCATCTCGATGGCCTGTTCTCGATGTGCCGCCGGTATCACAAAGCGATCGTCGAACGTAGCAAGGGATGTGAGATAGTAGATGTCGTCGGCCAACTGTGGTGTGAGCCCGGTGTCAGCGAGCGCATCCGTTACAGTTTCCTCTGAGACGTCCCCCACCGTTGTTCGCCTGCGGTGTAGGCGGACGGCCATGAGCTTCTTGAGCCGGTCCCCTACCTTGGTGGTGTCTCCTGCACTAAACAGGTTGGCCATGTACTGCAGCGGGAAGCGGGCCTCGTCGATAGTGCCGAAGAGTTCCGCCGTGCTCGTGTCGTAGAGCCAGCTATCGGGCCAGTGCTTGCCCGCAGCATTGATCTTCTCCGATTGCTCCCTGTTGTCGACCTGGGTCACCGAAGCCATGACAGGGAGCAGCGGCGGAACATAGAATAGCATGGGGAGAGTGCGAAACTCCGGGTGGAGCGGTAACGCGAGGTTCCACTCCTTTACAAACTTGTAGGAGGGCGAACATTGGGCCGCGTGGATGGTAGAATCGGCAATTCCGTTCTGCTTGGCGGCCGCGATGATATCCGGATCGAACGGATCCAGAATCATATCCATCTGGCGCCACACGACGTCGGCTTCGTCGGCGGATGCTACGCTCTCGATCTGGTCCGCGTCGTACAGCAACACTCCCAGGTAGCGAATCCGGCCAACACACGAGTGCATACACGCCGGCGCGTGACCCGCCTCGATTCGCGGGTAACAGAGTATGCATTTCTCCGACTTGCCGGTACTCCAGTTGTAGTATGTCTTCTTGTATGGACAGGCAGTCACGCACATGCGCCAGCCGCGGCACACATCCTGATTTATCAAGACAACCCCATCCTCACCCCTCTTGTAGATCGCTCCCGAAGGGCACGAAGCCACACACGCTGGATTCAAGCAATGGTTACAGATCCGCGGCAGATAGAAGAACGCCATACGCTCGAGCTGAAACATCGCTTCCTGCTCTGCCGGCGAGAGCTTCTCGAGATTCGGATCGTTGCGGGCGTAATCTGGGGAACCACTCAAGTCGTCGTCCCAGTTGGGGCCCATCTTGATGTCCATCGGTTCACCGGTGATCATCGAGATCGGCCGGGCCGTGGGCTGGTCGTCACCCGAGGGTGATTCGACCAGGTCGAGATACTTGTACGTGAACGGCTCGTAGTAATCGTCGATTACCGGCAGGTGCGGATTGTGAAAGATGTTGGACAAACTCTTTGGCTTGCCCGCTCCCTTGAGCTCCACTCCCTTCCCATTCTTCTGCCACCCGCCTTTATAGATATCCTGGTCTTCCCATTTGCCGGGATAACCCGTACCGGGTTTCGTCTCCACATTGTTCCACCACATGTACTCGGCGCCCTTGCGGTCGGTCCAGATGTTCTTGCACGCGATAGAGCAAGTGTGGCACCCTATGCACTTGTCCAGGTGGAACACCATAGAAATCTGTGAACGAATGTCCATCTTATGTCTCCAGTCGCGCGCGTAATGATTCAGCCATCTCAGAACACCACCTTGTCCATTCGCTTTACTACAACATGGGTGTCGCGATTGGGAGCGATCGGCCCCCAATAGTTGAAGTGATAGGTGAATTGTCCGTATCCGCCGGCGAGGAAATTGGGCTTCAGGTGAATGCGCGTGAAGCTGTTGTGTCCCCCCGCCCTCTTACCTCCACGTACCTGGGACTTGGGAATCCCGACAGTCCGCTCTGGAACGTGGTACACGATGCACACGCCTTTGGGGATCCGAGCGCTGACGCTCGCACGGGCGGCGTAGACGCCGTGATCGTTGTAAACTTCCACCCAGTCGTTGTCCTGGATACCAAGATCCTGAGCATCAACTTCACTCAACCAAACCGGCTCGCATCCCCTGGAAAGCGTCAACATCCGGTGGTTCTCCATATACGTAGAGTGGATGTGCCACTTTCCATGGGGCGTGAGACAGTTCAAGATCCTGGCACCACCATCCTTTAGTGTTTCTTTGAGATCGCCATATGCCTCCGGTCTGGGAGACGGCTTGTATGTCGGGAGGTTCTCGCCATACGCAAGGTACATCTCATGGTCGAGATAGAAGTGCTGGCGCCCTGTCAACGTACGCCACGGCACCAGCTTCTCCACGTTGTACGTATACGGTGCGTAGGCCCTACCGCCCTTCATCACACCCGACCACAGTGGAGACGTGTTGTACCTACGTGGCTGTGCCTGCAAGTCCGCGTAGCGAATGCGAACGTCCTCGCTGCCGGCTCCGAGGTCGGCGAGTTCCAAGCCGGTTCGTCTCTCGGCATCCTTATAGGCACGCACCGTTAGCACACCGTTCGTAAGCGTCGAAAGGTGCAGCACGGCATTGGCGGCCCATTCGTCTTCTCGCAACGACGGGTATACCCTCCCGTTGCCGCTGGGACGCTCCACCGGGAAGTGATTGGATACGACCATCTCGTCGTAGGCATCGGCACAATCGTAATGATTGCCATGTGCACCCAGACCGGACGTCCGGATCCGGCCACCCAGACTGATGAACTTGTCGTAGAGCTGCGTGTAATCCCGCTCCACGACAACCATATCGTGCGTCGTTTTACCCAACACGGCTTCACACTCGCCGCGGTACCAATCCTTGATGACCGGCTGGGAGATCTCCCCGGCGGAGTCATGTGCTATTGGAGTGGTGATAATGTCCTTTTGCGGTTCCGGAAAGTACTTCTTCGCAGCCTCGCTGGTCGCCTTGGCGATGTCACGGAAGATGTTCCAGTCCGTCTTCGACTCCCATACGGGCGCAATAGCGGCTGAGAGTGGGTGGATAAACGAGTGAAGGTCGGTACTGTTGAGATCGGCCTTTTCGTACCACGAGGCGGCCGGCAGCACTATGTCGGAATACAAGGCCGACGAGTCCATTCGGAAATTGAGATCTACAATGAGATCCATTTTCCCGATGGGCGCAACATCGTGCCACTTCACTTCCTCGGTGCGCTCCTCCGAGTCCTGGGCGATCGTGTTGTGGTGCGTACCGAGGTAATGCTTGAGGGCATACTCATGCCCCTTCATGCTTCCCATGATGGCGTTGCCACGCCAAATGTACCACACACGTGGGAAGTTGTGCTCGGCCTCCGGGTCGCTGACCGAATACCCGAGTTCCTTGTTCTTTAGTTTATCGAGGACGTACCGCTTGATCTCGTCATCGTTAGCGGCGCCACTGTCGACCGCCTCCTTACACAGCCACAAGGTATTCCGGTCGAACTGCGGGTAGAACGGCATCCACCCCATACGAACCGCCTTGAAGATCTGATCCGCCGTGTGCTGTCTAGTCACATCGTTGTCTGGAACGGTATTGTATTTCGAGGATTGTCCGTCGTAGCGGTACTGACAGGTATTGATGTAATGCCAAATAGGAGCCTGTTGTAGTCGGACGGCGGCCTGCCAGTCCTTGCCGAAAGCGATCGCTCCCCATGAATCCATAGGTGCCAGCTTCTCCTGGCCCACGTAATGGTTGAGCCCACCGCCATTCTTGCCGACACAACCGGTCAGCATCAATGCCATCGCGCCGGCCCGGTAGATGAGGTTGCCGTGGTACCAGTGGTTTATCCCTGCACCTGTGATGATCATGCACTTGCCGCCCGTGGCCTCGGCTGTACCGGCCCACTCGCGGGCGAACTGGATGACCGTGTCGGCGGCCACACCCGTGAAGATTTCCTGCCACCCCGGCGTGTACGCCGCGTCTCTATCACTGTAGTCATTCGGATAGTCGCCAGGCAGACCGCGGCCCACGCCATACTGAGCCATCGTGAGATCGTAGACCGTCGTAACGGTCACCGGGCCGTCGGCAGTTTCGACTCGCATAACCGGTACTCCGCGATATACCGTCTTGTCGAGCCCGAACTCGGTCAAGCTCGCCTGCACAACGTCTTGTGATCTGTCGAGCAGTGTGAGAACCGGCTCGTACGGCCGATCGTCGACCGCATTCTCGAGCTTCATGTTCCAGTTGCCCTGGCTCTTATCCCAGCGGGATCCGGAGCTCCCCTTGGGCACCACGAACTTTCCAGTTAACGCGTCGATGTTCACGAACTTCCAATCGCCGTTCGAGATATCCTTGTACTCCGGAATCTCCGAGGCGCGGAGCAACCGGCCCGGTCTATAGTGATCGCCTTCTTCCTCGAGCTTTACGAGATAGGGACTGTCAGTGTACCGCTTGACGTAGTCGATGAAATACGGCGTCTTCTTTTCGTGGTGGAACTCCTTCAAGATCACGTGGGTCGTGGCCATCCAGAATGCGCCATCGCTTCCCGCATGCAGTGGCACCCACTGATCGGCGTACTTGCATACCTGGCTGAAGTCCGGCGCAAAGACCACAGCCTTGGTACCGTTATGACGTGATTCGGCGAAGAAATGACAGTCGGGAGTCCGCGTCATGTTGAGGCACGCACCCATGTCCGCTATCATCTTCGCATTGTACCAGTCGGCGCTCTCGCACACGTCCGTCTGCTCACCCCAGATTTCGGGGAACGCCGTGGGGAGATCGCAGTACCAATCGTAGAAGCTCAGGTTCACACCCCCGAACAGTTGCAGGAATCGCCCACCTGCCGCGTAGCTCAGCATGGACATCGCCGGTATGGGGCTGAACCCGATCACACGATCCGGACCATACTTTTCGGCAGTATGGATATTGGCGACGGCCATTATCTCCATGACCTCATCCCAGCTCGCTCTCCGGAAGCCGCCCTTCCCACGCGCCTGCTGGTACCGACGCCTGGCATCCTCGTCTGCTTGGAGAGCTTTCCACGCTTTCATGGGATCGCCCGTCTGACGCTTCTTGGCGCGGTAGGCATCGAGCAACGCGCTACGAACCAGGGGATACTTTATGCGCAGCGGGCTGTACAAATACCACGAGTACGAGATGCCCCGCTGGCACCCGCGCGGTTCGTAAGGTGGCAAAGAGTCCTCCAACAATGGATAGTCCAATTGCTGCGTCTCCCACGTTACGATGCCGTCCTTGACATGGATCTGCCAGGAACAACCACCAGTGCAGTTCACGCCATGCGTGCTGCGTACGATTCTGTCGTGCTGAAACCGGTTGCGATAAAACTCCTCCCACTTCCTGGTCTCGGGTGAAATGATGTCTTTGATCCAACCCATATTTGGTCCCTTGAATGCTGACTAGTCGTGAATCACGTGGTTTTGATCTGCCTGTCGTATATCGCCTGGTTGACCGATCCCTTTTTGCGCTTGCTCCACAACAGCGAATAGAGCAAGAGGAGTAGGCCGGCACCTAACACACCGGCCGCGAATAGTTTGGTACCGTAGTCGCGGGGCTGGTGGAACGCCTGCTCCTGATCGGCACGTTGGAGGAAGCCCACCAGGGCGGTTACTTCGTTTTCCGTGAGTGGTCTGTTGAGATACGCACGTTGCATGACGGGAAACGGAGGGCTTCCGAGTATCGCCCGCACCCCGGGTCCCCCCAGGCGCGAGAACACCGAAGTGAGTTCCCGCGCGAGAACTCCGCCGCCGATGACAGCGTCGTTGGTCACTTCATGGCACGAGTTGCATGCCGGACCGCCGTTGGTGAGCCTTGCCTTGCCTTGGAACAGATTCTGACCCAATAAGATCTGTGTTTCAGTAGCCGGCTCGATGTCGCCGGGTTGTCCTGCGGTCTCATCGACGCTTCCCTCCCCACCTCCAAGAAACCGTATCACCGCTTCCGCATCAGCGTCCGACAGCCCCAGGTTCGGCATCTGCACCACATACTCGCTAACCAACCGCGTGGCGATGGAGTCGCCGCTCGCGATCATCGCATCGGGACCCGTTATAAATGACTTGACCCAAGACTCTGCTCGCCGCTCGGTGACCCCTTTCAATCCGGGGCCAACCAGCCTGTCGGATCCGGTACTGTGGCAAACCTTGCACTTGGCCTCGAAAATCGCGCTGCCGTTCTGCGCTAACGCGACCGACCGTTGGCCAAGTGGTGAAAGGACGAGCAAAAGCAGTAAGCCACCGAAGCACTCGTGACGACCAACGGGTTTCATGGTTCTTCCTCAGCGCCCGCGACAGATTGGTTGACGAGATTAGGGGAATCGGCGGTGAAACCGGCCAGGGTCAGGTCGTCCAGCACCGACTCGAGCACCGGATGAAGCTCCTTCAACCGGTAATGGAGTGGGCAGGGATCACTCTCGGAACAATGATTGGCCCAAAACAGGCACGTATCCAGCAGGGATGACCCCTCACTGGCCTCGAGTATCTCGCGGACCGTGATCGCAGTCGCATCACGTGCCAGCGAGTAGCCGTGTCCCGGGCCACGGTCGGCAGCCAAGAGGCCGTGACGCGCAAGCTTTTGGAATATCTTGGCCAAGAAAGTCTCGGGGAGCTTGCAGGCGCGGGCTATCTCCGCCAGCGCGACAGACGTTCCACTCCGACGATCCGCGAGGAAAGCCAAGCCCACGAGCGCATATTCGCTTTGCCGTGTCAGGCGCATACGGGTGTCTCGGACAATTCGGGGCTGAATTGTCCACAAACAATGCACCCCTCGCGTTAAGCGGATCTGAATCCTAGATGAAGGATCCCTTAATCAGGTCGGTTGGACCTCAAGGACGGCCGCAAGCGGTACCGCCGTCACCAGACATGGATCCTCCGCGCGACTGGCCGCGCCCACGGAAATCGATTGCCAGGGTCCGGAATCCCGCGTTCTCCAGTGTGTGCGCCTGGGTTGTCCAGCTTTCCTTGGTGAACTGACCCCCGTGCGCCAACACGACACCCCGGTCACCTTGTCCGTATAGGTCGGCGTGGACGACTCCCCCATCCTGGGTAGGAAAGGAAACGTGTTCTTGCGGTCCGACGACTGCTAGCGCGAGTGCCGCTATGGCTACTTCAAATACTGACATCACACAATCGCTCGCAATCGCCCTTGCGGGTTTCTCGGCAATAGCACGGGTGTGTTTGCCCTATGCGCAGTAGGACAGGCCCAAATCGAACATCCAACGCCTTCCGCTCGTACACGCTTAAGCAACACTAACATCGCCGGTGCGAATAGACCAGCCACCCACAGCGCAAGCGTCGCCGATTGCAGCCGTCGCCCCAATCCTGTTACAAACACAAGACCACTCAGGGCCCTCTGGATACGCACGGCCGGCCGCGAGTTGTCACGTGACACATACTCTCGGTTCATCCCATCAGCAGTGCAGCTTTCTCACCCAAGGAAATGTCCCGGTATCTGTGGCTTCCGGTGACGACGCCGAGGAGCTTCTGAAACAACCGTTGATCATGGCTGAGCCGCCGAACGGCTCGGTCAGCGACGGATTTGTAGCGTGTGAGGTGCAAAAGCAGGTTAGTAAACCGAAAGACATCCTCTATGACCTGAAAGCGCGCTCGCGCATATCGCTCTCCGAGTTCTACGCCAAAATGCCCAACGGCGAAAGCCTCCTTGATCAGGGGAACGGCGGCCGAGACGCTCTTCAGCGCAAGCGTCATCCCCTCCCCCGTGATCGGGTCCAGGAACCCGGCACTGTCGCCGATGAGAAGGAGTCCAGACCTATAGCAGGGCTCAATCGTAAATCCTAGAGGCCCAACAGCAGCCACCGGCGGAACCAACTCGCTCTTCGAGATTCGCTCCCTGAAACCCTCCACGCCACTCAGGAAGCGCACGTACCGACCACCGAGATCGCCCTTGAAGGACTGCATTGCCCTCGATTCAATCAGGACGGCTACGAGGGTTACACCCTGTCCGCTGGGAGCAACATAGATCTCGCCGTCGGGATGAGGTAGCACCTCAACGTAGGGACCAATGCCTTCGACCCCTTGCAGGTGACCCGTCACGCCGAACCGCTTCCGCCGAAGATAGGTCTTGGTGAGCCCACACGCCGCGTGAAAGACGGAATGGCGCCCATCGGCTCCAATGGTCAGGGGAGCCTGGAACACTTCGCAGCTGTCTGGAGAAACCACGGGATGGCCGCTAACCCCTTTGAGTACACCGCCTTCTTCAACCACGTCAGTCACCTTGAACCGCTGGCGAACCGTGACATTGGTGAACGAAGCCGCCCTCTCGATAAGCAGGTGGTCCAAGTGGTAGCGTCGCATGACGAGGCCAAAGGAGGTGCCGCTCACGCTGGCAGGGAAATCGGCCTGCGCCACTACACCTTGGCGGTTCCAGTAGCGCATCCCTCGAACCTTCATTCCACCGTGAGCAAGGATGTCCGGTAGGAGCCCGAACTCTCCTAGAATCTCCACGCCCTGCGGCATGATGCCTTCACCGCAGGGTTTGTCGCGAGGGAATAGCGCTTCGTCCAGGAGCAAGATACGATAGCCCTCGGGCGCAAGAGCAATCGCACAGCACGAGCCGGCGATGCTGGCTCCGACGATGACGATGTCGTACCTCGATTTCACCTCTTTGGCTCCGTCTTGGCGGCCTAGCCGCCGCCGACTGTATTCGCGGTCCTTCCTCAAAGATCCCGCTACTTGCCATCCCACCAGAAACTACAACCGTCCGGCCGCTCATCATGAATTAGTGAGCCGCCCATCCACCTAGTTTACCGAAGCAGGTACCCGCTCCTTCCTCACCGTCCGCACGAACTGCCCGAAGTGAATGCATTCCTCCAGCCGACACGACCAGGCTAGTTCTCCATTCCATACGGTCATGTCCGGACAACCGTCGCACATGTTCTGACGCCCGTCGGGCAGTACATCGATCGGCTGGATGATCATGATCGATTGAAGATGAGCGCGCCTGAACAGAAGGCCCGGATCTCTGAGCGCCCGCAGGAACGAACGCCGGACGCCCTTGTCGAACGGCCACAACCACATCAACGACCTCCCCCGCTTGAGCGTGGAGGGTGGTGAGTACGCCATGTACTTACCGGTCTTGAGATGGTGCGATGTCTGAGCCAGTTCGATGAATTTGCGGCCGGGATATCCGTAGATCCTGTTCGCCGTTCCCATGCGGAGCGACAGCAACCACTTGAAGGAGTCGGGTCTTTCGGTGCCGTTGAGGTAGGCGCAGGGTGAGAAATCGGGATAGCGCTCCCTAATCTTCGCAACAACATCCGTTGCCGCAATGTCTATTTGCTTACCTGTCTGTTCGCCGTACGCCAGCTCACTCATATCGACTCTGCGGCCACCCGCGTAGTACTCGAAGTCGCCCTCGAGCGTGGGTTCGCGATAGCAAATAAACACCATGACGTGGACAATATCGATGTGCTTCTGTGCCCAAGCCATGAGATCCGGTACGGTATCGAGCGTGTCCCCGTATACCGTAGAATTGAACGCACACGACAGCCCACCTACGCGTGCAACCATCTCCGCGTAGTGTAGGCGTAGCTCGTTGTGCTCCTGCTCCGTCTTGTTCTTCCACTTCGGCCTGTGCTGTTTGCTGTCGACATGAAACGTCATGCCCTTCAGGCCGGCACGCTTCATGTCCCTGAGCAATTCCTCGTTCAACGCCAGCCCGTTGGTGTTGACGATCGGTTTCCAGCCGCGCTCGGCTACCATACGTACAATGTCGACTATCTTGGGGTGCGTGAGCGGCTCACCACCGGCAATGGAGACACCATCTATAGTGCGGGATCGCTCGAACACATCCAGGTCTGCCGCAACCACATCCAGCGGCTTGTGTTCATTTATGTTGGCATGATAGCAACCCTCACAGGCCAGGTTGCACTTGGCGGTCGGCTCGAGCCAGGCAATGGCGTTGTCCGCGAGATTCCACGGCAGTCGGTAAAGCTCACGATGATCCAATGATGTGTTGCTCACAGGTCCCTCCGATTTCTCGGCGTGCGCGAAAGTCAATTGTGGAGACATAAGAAACAGGGCGGTGCTGTAGGCGGGCGAAACACAGACACCCACCCGCCGGGGCGCAACCAGAACCCCGCGGCCGTGGCGTGCTAAGTGGTAATACGTACCCGGGTGACTGGTAAGAAATTATGAAGGATTCATGAAGATCTTGAATCGCGGCTGCGGAGGTACCACACAACTGCAACACCGACCACCATCAACTGGGTGGCTACCAGGACGACCGCGCCCCATACCATACCGTGCATCATAGCCCGGACCTGCGAACTATCCGGCACCAGAAGGACGACCGTATTAATCTCAGGCAGCAAGTCGGACACCCGCTACTACGGCGGCACTATTTCGGCGCCAACCTCAACATTGAGACGCCGTCAGGCGCAATGAGCACAAACAACGCAAGCGCAGTGGCCAGGGTGCCGATCACGACACACACCACGAGCGCCGCCCGCTCGAACCTCAGATGCATGAACCAGCCACCTATGAGGCCGGCCTTAGTTAGCATAGCGCCGACCAAAAAGAGGATCGTTATGACGCCGGGAAGCGAAGCCTCCTCGATCAGGAGCATGAACAGAGTCAATACGAGCAGGACAAGCCAGATTCCCCAATAGGTTCGAGACGATGCACCGTGCTCCATGATTCCTCTCTAGATGAGGTAAAAGAAGGTGAATATGAAAACCCACACTAGATCCACGAAATGCCAATAGAGTCCCGCCAACTCAACTCCCGTACCAGCAGTATGCCCGGCCTTGACCCGCGCAGCCAGGACTGAGAGAACGATCACGCCTATCAGCACGTGCGTCCCATGCAACCCGGTGATCATGAAAAAGAATGCGGAGAACGCCGTAGGGCCCCACGGATTCTCCGTGAGCCTCGCTCCCTCGCGAATCAGATTGGTCCATTCGTAGGCCTGCATGCTGAGAAACAGCAAACCACCGATAGCCGTAAACAGTATGAATCGCGCGGCGGTCTTGAGGTCGCCCCGATGTGCACTACCCACCGCAGTTGCCATGGTGGCGCTCGAAGTGATCAGCACGAAGGTCATCACACCTATCAGGACCATCGTAAACACTTCGCTTTGCTCCGGCCACGCCGGACTCGCCAGCCGCTCGAAGCCGTATGCTGCAAGGAAGCCGGCAAATAGCAGTGCGTCAGTTACGAGGAAGAACCACATCATCAACTTCTGCCACGACACACTGAAGGGAGATACGCCGCCTCCCCAATCAACGTTTGCCTCTGTCATTCCTGAGGTCATCGCAAGCCTCTTCACAATGCTAAGAGCAAGACGAGAAGATACGTCCACACTCCGCCGACAAAATGCCAATAGATCGCTGCGTGAGTCATGCCGCCATGCCGAAACCCGGTGTAGGCCCCGCTAGCGGCGCGATGCGCAGTGCACGCGAGCGCTGCCAACCCGCCCACAACATGCAGTCCATGGACGGCCGAAAGCATGTAGAAAAACGCCGCATGGGGGCTGGTCGGTAAGAACACGTTTTGGCCAGCCAGTATGCGCCACGCTACTATTTGCCCGGCGAGGAACACCAGCCCCAACACCCACGCCATTCTCAGCCTCACGGCCGCCGCGCGGGACTCTTCACGACGCGCAGCTGCACGAGCCATCTCAACGGCGAGGCTCGATAGCGCCAGGACCACCGTGTTGGCCCACAAAATCGCGGGCAGATCGACACTGGCCCAATCGGTCCCAGTCCGCCGCACCAGTAACGCTGCAGTGAAGGCCGCAAACAACATGGAGACTGTGGCCAGGACTCCCATCAACCCGACAGGATAGGGCCCTTCACGCCGACCACCGTCGTCGCCCGGGCCCGGCAAGTCCACCGTTCCCGCTCCAGAATGTGCGACGGGTGTCATCGAGCCGCCTCGGCTGTCTGAGCTCGGGCCGGAAGCGTCTGCGGCGCGTATCCCTCTGGCAAGCCGTCTGTCCGGTACTCGTACGGCCCGCGATAGACCACCGGAAGTTCCTGCCAGTTGAGATGCGGCGGCGGCGAGGCAGCCGTCCACTCAAGTGTCGCGCTCTCCCACGGATTCTCGTCGGCTTCCTTCTTACGGAAAATGCTCCAGAAGAAGTTCACCAAGAAAATCGCCTGCGCGGCTGCTGCCACGAACAGCAGACCACTGATAACCACGTTCAACCACTGCAACGGTACTACATACTCATATGCCGTTGGATCGTACACTCGACGCAGATGTCCACCGAGTCCCAGGTAGTGCATCGATACGAATGCAGGAAACACCGTAAGCGTGGTGAGCCAGAAGTGGAGCTTGCCGAGCGTTTCGTTCATGAACCCACCGAACATCTTGGGGAACCAGTAGTAGACCGCCGCAAAGATTCCGAACGACGTGACGACTCCAATCATGAAGTGGAAGTGGCCGACTACGAAGTAGGAGTCGTGCAGGTACATGTCCGACGTGGCGGTGCCGAGCCAGAGGCCTCCCAGACCGCCTATACCCACGGATGCCACGATCCCCAGCGCAAAGAGCATCGGCACCCTGAGACGTATCTGCGCCCGCCAGAGGCTCGCTATCAGATTCATGCCGAGAACCGCAAACGGCACCGTGATCATCACCGTCACGATGGAGAAGTATTCACCCAAGTACGGGTTCATCCCGCTGGTGAACATATGATGGCCCCACACGATCATGCTGAGCACCGCGATCACGAGGAGCGCCCAGACTGACGTACGGTATCCGAAGACCGGGCGGCGGCCAAAAGTCGCCACAACGTCGAACGCGATCCCCAGGGCCGGAAGTACCAACACGTATACTTCGGGGTGCCCCAAAAACCAGAACAAGTGCTGAAACAACAGCGGCGTACCGCCCTCGTGTGACAGCACCTGTCCGCCGAGCAACAGTCCCTGCGGGAGGAAGAAACTCGTGCCGCCGTGCCTGTCGAGGAGCAGCATTATGGCGGCCGCGGTGAGTGCGGGAAAAGAAAGCAGCCCCAGGACCGACGCAATGAACATCGTCCAGATGGTCATCGGCATACGGAACATGGACATCCCGCGGGTCCTCAGGTTCAGTATCGTAGTTACGAAGTTGAGACCTCCCATGGTGAAGGAGGCGATGAAGAGTGCCATGGCCAGGAGCCAGATCGACTGTCCGAGCCCCGAGCCTGGAACCGCTTGAGGCAACGCGGACAGTGGGGGGTAGGCGGTCCAGCCGGCGGCCGCGGCCCCCTCGGGGACAAAAAACGAGGCGAGCATGAGAATGCACGCCGGTACGATCGTCCAGTACGACAGCATGTTCAGAAACGGATACGCCATATCGCGAGCGCCCACGTGCAATGGGATGATGAAGTTCCCAATACCGCTGACCAGTGCGAGCGAGATGACAAAAAAGACCATCAACGTCCCATGCATGGTAACTAAACTCAGGTAGCGCTCCGGCAATAGGACACCGCTATCGTAGAGGCCGGGAAAGAACTTGCCCAAGATGGGCCACGTAGCATCCGGCCATGCAATCTGTATGCGTATCAACACCGACCACGCTACGGCAAACAGGCTCATGAATATCGCGGTCAGCAAGTACTGCTTGCCGATCGTCTTGTGGTCCGTGCTGAAGACGTACTTTCTCAGAAAGCTCTGTTCAGCATGTGCATTGCTCATTGCAACCATCCCGGCTGGCTATGTATCCACGATTGATAATCGTCGGCTGCGTGCACTACTACCGTGCCTCGCATGCGGTAGTGACCCATGCCGCAGAGTTCCGCGCACGCTATCTCATATTCCCCCGGGCGAGTCGCCACAAACTTCGTACTCCCAATTATTCCGGGAACGATATCTTGCTTGACGCGAAACGCTGCGACCGAAAAACTGTGCAACACGTCTCGCGAACGCAGCCGCAGGAAAATTGTCCGACCAACGGGAATGTGTACCTGGTTACGCACCACGATGTCGTCCTGTGCGACCGGATCAGACCGATCGATGCCCGCCGGGTTGGCCGTTTGATGAACGAGGTGTGGATCGACACGCCCGAACTCACCATCGTCGCCGGGGTAACGCACGATCCACTCGAACTGCTGAGCTGTCACCTCAATAACGAGAGCATCGGCAGGCGCCTCCCCATATACTTGCTCCCAGACCGGCAACCCCTTAACGAACACCCCCGCCTCGGCTATCAATGCCATCCCCAGGACGGGCACCAGCGTCCACCATCGTTCCGTTCTGACACTAGTCTTCGGAGACTCTGTCGGCTTACCGCGTCCGTAGCGCCACAGAAACCAGACCATTGCTAACGTTCCGATCACCAGAACCGTCCCCGTACTGATTAGCAGATAGTGAATCACGCCGTCCACTCCGACCCCGTGTTCCGAAGCCACCTCGGGCATCCAGCTCCTAGAGGCGAATCCGACGATGGTCATGACCGTGATTCCGAGAAAAAGGAGAATCAGCGCCACTATCTCTGGAGTTTGTTTGGAATTACTCATCACCCATGCCTCTGCAAGCCACCTGTCGCACCGAGGCGGTTGACCATCTCGACCTCCAACGGGCTCGAGCCGAGAGCCTCAAACTGGGCTATTCGGGTTCTCAAATTCGTACTACGGATCGTTTGTGGCCGCCCGATGGAATCAGACGGCAGGCCCCGCACGCGAGGAAGGCTTTCCACCGTTGCCCACTCCTGGTGCACCCGACAGTCACAGGTTGTCATCCAACGGTGAAGAAACCGTGATTTTTTTATTAAGGTGAGTGTGATCTCTTCTCCGCGGTAACGCTAAGTTCCAATCTTTCAGCCACCTACGGCACATTGCCGGGAACCCCGCAATGACGGGGACCGTTGAAAGAGGAAGACTACCGGAGATCCCAAGTGGCTTCAGACGAACTACTGGCAATCCTGAGAGACGGGCTTTCAGGCCGCTATATCTTGAGGGGCTTGATCGGCCAGGGGGGTATGTCCACCGTGTTCCTCGCAGAGGAACTCCATCCAACGAGGAAGGTGGCGATCAAGGTCCTGGATCCGACTCTCTCAGATAGGGTGAGCCGGGAGCGCTTCCTCCGAGAGGTGGAAATAGCCTCCGCCCTCACACACCCACACATAGTGCCTATTTTCGTCACCGGTGAGGTCGCCGGCCTCCTGTATTACGTGATGCCCTTCATTTCGGGCCTTTCACTCCGAGCGCGTCTCATCAAAGGAGATCCCATCGCCCCCCCCGAAGCGATCAGTATTGCGCAGGATATTGCCGAAGCGCTGGGTCACGCCCATAACACCGGAATTGTGCATCGAGACGTCAAACCCGAGAACGTTCTGTTCTCCGGAGGCCACGCACTCGTTACCGACTTCGGTATCGCGCGTGCGCTATACGAGGCATGCAGCGACAACCTCACCATCGCTGGACACCCTATCGGCACGCCCGGCTACATGAGCCCGGAACAGGCATCGGGAGCGCGCAAGGTGGACGGTAGAAGCGATCTCTACAGTCTGGGCTGCGTGCTGCACGAGATGATCTACGGCAAGACACCGACCTCCGCGTCCGATGCCGGGACGGCCGATCCCCTCGACACGGCCGATGGAGAGCACACCGTCACCGAAGAGGTAGCCGCAATCTTGGCAAAGGCAACAGCGTGGGATCCAGATGAGAGATTCCCGACAATAGACGATTTCTCGGAGGCCCTAGCCCACGCCCATCCACGTGTTGCCCTTCAGATACGACGTGAACCTGATCTGCAATCTCGACCCGACGGTGTTCGCAATGAGTCGAAGGCTTCGCTCGAGCCGGACGAAAAGTCCATAGCAGTGCTTCCATTCACCAACATGAGCCTCGATCCTGAGAACGAGTACTTCAGCGATGGCATTACAGACGATATCATCGCCCAGCTGTCGAGAATCGGCGACCTGAGATTGACGTCCCGAACTTCCGTGATGCCGTACAAGCATACGGACAAGCACTTGAGAGAGATAGGAAACGAGCTCGGCGTTGCGGCGATACTGGAGGGCAGCGTTCGCCGAGCCGAGAATCGCGTGCGAATTGTTGCACAGCTCATCGACGTACGAACGGATGCCCACCTCTGGTCGGAAACTTACGATCGCGACCTGACTGATATCTTCGAGATCCAAAGTGATGTGGCCAAACAGATCGCGCGAGCGCTCGAAGCCAAGTTCACGCCCACAGAACAGGCACGCGTCAACCGAAAGCCAACGGATAACGTCGAGGCGTACAACCTCTATCTCAAAGGTATGTACTACTGGAACAAGTTCACGCCAGCTTCCAGCCAAAAGGCCATGCAGTGTTTCGAAGAAGCGATCGAACTCGATCCCCAGTTCGCCTGGGCCCATGCCGGATTGGCAAATGCCTATTTCATCGCAGGCACTGGGCAGGGTTCCCCACCCTCTGCAGAGGCGTTCGAGTGCGCCAAGGAGGCGGCAGAACGTGCACTCGAAATCGACGGATCACTTTGTGATGCCCATGCTACCCTGGCCAGCGTCTACACGTGGCGCGAGTGGGATTGGGAAGCGGGCGCCGCCGAATTCACATGCGCCCGTGCAAACGCCACACGTATACAGGAGCCAAACATCAAGTACGGCTACTATCTCGCGGTGCGCGGAGAACACGACGAAGCCATACGCCGCTCCCGCCGTGCTGTCGAACTAGAGCCGGTTTCGCTCAACGTCAACACCAATCTCGCATGGCAGTTGTATTGGGCTCGGCGGTTCGATGAATCCATTGAGCAGCTCGGCAAGACATTCGAACTCGACTACAATTTCGCACCGGCACACGTATGCCTAGGCTGGAATTGCCTGGTGACCGGTCGCGTCGACGAAGCCATTCAAGCGTTCGAGACAGCCAACGGCCTGGCTGGCCCCCTACCCGGACGCACCGCCGCTCTGGCATGTGCGTACGGCGATGCCGGATGCCGCGACGAGGTCGACAAGATCTTGGAAGAACTCCTCAGGGACCGAAGATCGGGCGACCACTACGTCTCCCCCCGCGACATCGCACTTGTCTACGCTTGGAGCGGCAGACCGGACCCCGCGCTCGAGTGGATCGAGAGAGCATGTAGTGAAAGGGCTGCTTGGATGTCGTTCATAGAGGTCGATCCTGCGTGGGATAGGCTGCGCAAGCAACCTCGCTTCCGAGAGCAGGTGAGATGCCTCGGTCTTCATCCCGACGAGGCGCTCGCCCCGACTCACTCGTAGGACAGATCCGGCTCGAAGATCCTGTTGAGTATGAGGGTCACCAGCACCCTGATCTTGTTCTTGGTACCAACCAACTTGAGCAGATATGCCAAGCGGTAGATCCACCAAGCCACGATGCCCCTAACCTGGATCCCAAGAATATCTACGAGCGCGACACCGCCACCCAACGAAACGATCTTACCGGCATGATGGGCCTGATATGGTTCGAGCGATCGGCCGAGCACATTGTTCTCAATGTTCGCAGCGGCCCGTACTCCCTGACTGATCGCGATGGGTGCAACCCTGGGATAGGGCTGTCCACTTCGTTCATCCCTCAGCATGGTTGCATCTCCGATCGCAAACACGTTCTCACAACCTTCCACCCGTAGAAATGGATCGATCTTGAGCGATCCTCGCTCGGTGGACAGCTCCTGTTGCGACAACCACTGCGCCGGGGCCATGCCCGCCGTCCACACCAGGGTCCTCGCCTGGATCTGCTCGTAACCGCCGGGCCCCTGAGCGGTGATTACGCCCGCAGCAATGTCCGTAATCCGAGTGTTGAGCCGCACCTCAACGCCTCGCTGCCGCAACCGTGCAAGACCCTCGCGTGCAAGGTCCTTGTCAAATGCCGCCAGGATCCTGTCATCCGCCCCCGCCAGAATCACCTTGGCCGGAGCCCTGATCCCATAGTAGGGATCCAACACCTCACCGGCGAGGTTGTGTATGGCGCTCGCGATCTCCACACCTGCCGGGCCCGCACCTGCTACCACAAAAGTGAGCAACCGGCGACGCTCCGCCTCGTTCTCCGTGTAGACCGCGCGCTCGAGCGATCCCATCACCTGGCCCCGTACTGCCAGGGCGCAGTTCACCGACGTCAGCGGCAGGCTGCGTTGCTTGATCGTCTCATTCCCGAAGTACTGGGGCTCAGCACCCGTTGCGAGAATCAGATAATCGTAGGGGATCTCGGTGTGCCGAGTTTTCACAAAACATCGATCGAGATCGAGCCCCTCGGCGGCATCCTGCACAAAGCGAGTTTTGTACCGCCGGGCCAATACCCTATACGGATATGTGAGGTGCTCCCGTCCCAACGCACCTGCCGCTACCTCTGCGAGAAGGGGCGTGAAAGTGAAATAGTTCTTGCGATCGATCAGTGTGATTTCCAGCCCGCGATCTGCCAGCTCGGATCGAGATAGATACGCGGCTGCGTAGATCCCACCGAATCCTCCACCGACAATGACAACCCTCGCGCGGCGTGGCTTCACGATACGAACGGGACCGAAAACCTCGGCAAACGATCCTGATAGAAGACTATCATGGTCCCTATTACCGTGATGACCACGACCAGGAAAATGCCCGCGAGCTGGGTCGTGAGACACCAGGCCATCGTTGCCCTATCCTCCTGCAGATAGCTCTTTTTCTTCGACGCCTTATAAAGGAATACGCTGTATATGCCGAGCATCAGGGTGGCCAATACGGTCTTGGTGAAGAGCCACCCGCCGATCGGGCCGTTGAACCGGGCTACCGAGCCGAAGAAAGCGTCCCGCAAGCCGGCCACCATCGACAGCGCCACGGTTACCACTCCCGCCCATGTGTTGGCCCGCGCAAAACGGTATATCCTGTCCTCGAAGACACTCGTTGCCAGCCCACGAAACAGCCACGTGAACATGGCCACGAACGCCATCAGCAGGAAGGCGATATGAAGATGCACGAACAGCGGATGTAGTACACGCACGGTACTGGAACCTTTCTTCAGGCAGTCTGGTTCCTGAAGGCAGACACACAGGCTCAAAGGGGATATGAAACCAAGCCACAGAACGCGAACTGGCCTCGGAATATTGGCCGCGGGCACCCTCGTCTTTTCCGGCGCCACTCGCGGTCAAACCTCCAACGCGGGCCCGGCAAACGGTCACACGGTTACTGTCCGGATGACCGACGATATGAAGTTCATCCCGGAACACCCGACTGTCACGGCGGGCGACACGGTGGTGTGGGTGAACGAGGGCTCGCTCCCCCACACCGCTACAGATAGACCCGGCGCAGCAGGAGTCGCCGAGCACAACGTCGTGCCGGACGGCGCCGAGCCCTGGGACTCAGGCCTGATGAACAAGGGAGATCGATTCAAGCTCGTCCTCACCGTGCCTGGAGACTACACGTATCTCTGCATTTTCCACGAGGCAGCCGGGATGATTGGGAAGCTCACCGTACAGTAACCACCTTGACAGTCGGTCAGTGTGTGCCATCTTCAGCTTCTGCCCAACCCTAGATCTCTGGAGACCGACCTGCCCACGGACAAGAAAGGATCCAACCGCGTCGTAGTATGGGTCGCCACGGTCTACTTCGTGGCGATGGCACTGGCCGTAACTTTCCCCGGGGTCGTGCCGTTCAACACGATAAGGCCTTTCGTACTGGGGATTCCTTTCGTGTTCGCCTGGTACCTCATCTGGATCGCCGGATCGTTGGTAGTCTTTTTCCTCCTACACAGAACGTTTAGCAAGTGACCGACTGGCGCACTGTGGTCGCCGTGGTAGCGGCGTATCTCGTGGTGAACCTGATCATCGGCATAAGAGCGGGATCCCGATCGACCGACAGTGTGGCCGGATACGTGGCCGGCGATCGCGACTTCGGCACCGTCGTCATGTACTTCGTCACCGGGGCGTCGATCTATTCCGCGTTCGCGTTCCTGGGAGGACCGGGTTGGACTTACAGCCGCGGTGCGGCAGCGTTCTACATTCTTGCGTACGGGGTCCTGGGCATGGCTCCGTATTTTGCAATTGGAGTGTGGGCTGCCCGACTGGGCCGCAAGCACGGCTACGTGACCCAGGCATCGATGCTGGCTCACCGATTTCAGAGTCGTTGGGTGGCGGTAACGGCCGGCGTGGTGAGCGTGATCGCGATGGTGCCATACGTGGCCCTGCAGATGCGCGGCGCCGGGATCGTGCTCGAGCAGGTGACCGGGGGACACGTTCCGCTGGCGGCCGGCGCGGCGATCGCCTACGCCGTAGTGCTCACGTATGTGTGGCGGAGCGGCGTTATGGGCGTCGGATGGACCAACGTGTTTCAGGGCGTATTCATGATCACGATTGCCTGGGCGCTCGGGATCTACCTGCCCTACAAGCTCTACGGTGGCCTGGGCCCCATGTTCCACGAAATCGCCGCCGCTAGACCCGAGTTGCTGACAGTACCGGGCCTCACCGCCGCCGGAACCTCCTGGACGGCCGGCGGTTTCACATCGGCAATCATCGTGTCAGCCATAGGTTTTATGATGTGGCCCCACTTGTTCATGAAGGCATTCGCCGCCAAGGACGACGCCACGATTCGCCGCACCATAGCTCTCTATCCCACCTTTCAGCTTTTTCTCTTTCCACTCTTTGTGGTGGGGTTTGCAGGTGTGATGTACGGCAGCGCGCCCGGTGACCCCGACGCCATCATGCCGCACATCGTTCTCACCTCCGGTCTCCCCGCACTAGTGGTCGGGCTCTTCTGCGCGGGCGCGCTCGCGGCATCGATGTCCACGGGTGACGCGCTGGTTCATGGTGCCGCCTCGATTGTGGTCGAGGACATTTACTCGCGGACGAATGGCGGAGATTTGTCGCAACACGACCGGCGGACACTGATACGCTGGCTTGCGGTCGTTGTCGGAGTGCTCGGCTACATCATCGCGCTGACCAGCGGTCAATCTCTGGTTGGTTTGCTGCTCTTTGCATACGGCATTGTCGTGCAGCTTGCGCCCCCGGTGTATGGTGGGTTTCTGTGGCGCCGCGGTACCGCCAGCGGTGCAGTTGCGGGACTCGTGGCAGGTAGCCTCGTAACAGCGCTCCTGGTGGTGCGGCCGGAGTGGAAGCCGTTCGGATTGCACGAGGGTCTCGTCGGCCTGATCGCGAACATCATGACATTCGTTACGGTTTCGCTAATGTCGCGCCCGCCTGAATCGAGCCACATTGCCGAATGGTTCGCCACCAGCCGCAACGCGGCATGACCTCGGGGGGCCAAGCCGTCACGCTGCCGGATGTGAGCCCCGCCTAACTCCAAGCGGCAGCTTGGGGTCTCCGGCCCGATCGATTCCTCTCGATGGGTGTGGTCCTACCTAAAGGCAACGGGCAGAAGGTACGGCGACTAGCGTAATCCTTATGTGCTCTACGGCTAATCCTGTAAGCTAAATGCTCTAGTAGCTCGCGCCAATTACCGATTGTTTTTCTCACTTTGCCGACTAGTATAATCTATGCCGCTTCCGGGCAGTCCTTTCGGAAGGCGCCCACTGGGGACTCCCGTTGTGTAACGCCGGAGCATGTCGGATCCGAATTGATCCCAACCAGAAGACAGTGATGGCTCAGCAACCTACCCGGACTGAGGGATCTCACCCAGCCCGCACCTTAATCGTTGACGACCATCCGATCACGCGCCGAGGGCTCGCGGATGTGATCAAGCATACGCAGGATCTGGTTGTGTGCGGAGAAACCGATCTGGTATCCGTGACGCGGGATGTCGTGGAGAGACTCGAACCGGACGTCGCCGTCGTGAACCTGTCGTCGAAGCTCGCCGATGCCCTGAGCGTTATCCGGCGACTGACCAAACTCAGCCCCGTGCTTCCTGCCGTGGCCCTGTCGATATACAACACGGCATTCGATGCCGAACAGGCGCTGCGGGCCGGCGCCAGAGGCTTCGTCGTGGGATGGCAAGCGCCCGAGACATTGCTGATGGCCGTAAGGCACGTGCTGGCCGGAGGCGTGTACTTGTGTCCGGAAGCCCAGGCACAGCTTGTCGGCAAGCTGATTCTCGGCGAAGGCGGCGGCGGAGTGGAGGGGCTGACCAAGAGAGAATCGGAGGTGCTTAGATTGATCGGCCTGGGGTTGAGCACCCGTGAGGTGGCCCAGGAGCTTAAGCTCAGTTCCAAGACGGTGGAAACGTATCGCCGACATATCAAGACGAAACTGAAGCTGGAAAACATGACTCAGGTGATTCGCTACGCGGCCCTGTGGGTGTCGGGCGAGACTTTCTGATCGGATCCGACCGAGCCACGCAGCAGGTGGATCGTAACCGATCAAGCGCCACCCAACCAAGATTAAACCCCAAACTATCACTGAAAGAACTACCGGCATTTCCCTAGGCTCGCCGGATACCCGGCATGTGAAGCACGTTTTATATTAGCCCCGTCCCAATTTGGAACTCCTATTATCTTACCACAAACGTCCCTGGTCAGAGCTGTGCTGATGGCAAGCGTCGCCCTGAACCGCCCCTTTGGTAAGCTTCCCACCCGTCGCGCGGTCGCTCGTGAGAGCAGCACATGCCGTCCTGGAATGACCGCCACAGGGATCTTCTCGTGAACGCGATCCACAGAATGTTGCAAGGCGCCACGCGCCCACCCGTCCCTGCCGCTGTTACGCTGGCTGCGCTTTCTTGGGTGCTCGATTCACTCGTGGATGCCCTTGTGTTCCGTACCAGCGGGCTGGCGGACTCGTTCCTTCGTCCCGGACCGGAGGAAGTCTGGGAGCGTATCGTAGTCGCGGGCCTTGCCGCGGCGTTGTGCTTCTATGCTCACGATGTCAAGAGAAGGGGGCGCGTAGAGGAAGAGTTGCGCAGGAGCGGACAGCGCAATCGTGACCTGATCGAGAATAGCCTGGGACTCATTTCTACCCACGACTGGGACGGCGTGACGCTTTCCCTGAATCCTGCTGCGGCCAGCGCTCTGGGCTACGAGCCTTCCGAGATGATAGGGCGCAAGATGAGTGACTTCCTCTCCCCCAGTGTGGCACACCTTTTCGACGACTACTTGAAGCGTATTCGGCGTGACGGGGTGGCGACTGGCATCATGCGCGTCACAGGAAAAGGGGGAGAGGAATCTTTTTGGGCTTATCGGAACGTGCTGCGTGTGGAACCGGGGGTGCCGCCGTATGTCTTGGGGCACGCGCAGGACGTCACAGATCTGAAACGGGTCGAGCGGGAGCTAGCGAGTACCAGGAGCCGATTGGAGCACATTCTGTCCGCGAGCCCTGCGATCACGTACAGCGCGGAGCTCGGCTATGGCACCACATTCATTAGCCCCAACGTCAAGGACCTGTTGGGTTATGACGCCAGCACCTTTACGGACGATCCGGGTTTTTGGAACAGCCGAATTCATCCTGACGATCGCGAGACGCTTTCCTCCGCTATTGCCGCCACCGTCGAGAGCGGACAATGTCGGCACGAATATAGGGTTCAGCATGCGGACGGCACATACCGTTGGATATGCGACGAGCTGCGGTTTGTGTCCAAAGAGAGACAGGGCAAGTCCAAGCAGATCGTCGGCTACCGAATCGACGTCACGGATCGCCAGGAGGCCGAAGAGGAAGTCGCAAAGTTCGCCGCCGAGTTCGAGAATCAAGTCGGGAAGCGGACGGCCCAGCTAGGGGGATCTTACGAGCTACTTAGGGTCGAGTTCCAGCAGCGGCAGCGGGCCGAGGCACGGTTCCGCAGGTTGGTGGAGCACGGGCCGGACGCGATGGTGATCATCAACCGCGAGGGGCGGATCACACTCGTCAACCAGCAATCAGAGCGGCTGTTCGGCTACACGGCGCAGGAAATGGTCGGCCAGTCCGTCGAGTTCTTGATGCCCCGGCGGCACCGTCACAAGCATCGGGAACGCAGGACAAGCTATTCGGTGAAACCCACGCTCCAGACGATGGGAGAAAGGGACGTTGAGCTTTACGGGCTGCGCAAAGACGGTACCGAGTTTCCGGTTGAGATCAGCTTGGGGCCGCTGGAGCACGACGGTGAGTTCCTGGTCGCGAGCGCGATTCGCGACGTCAGCGAGCGCAAGCTGGCGGAAGACGCACTGCGAAGATCGGAAGCGAACTACCGGGGCTTGGTCGACCACGCGATTCACGGTGTGTACCGGTCCAGCCCCAACGGGAGTTTCCTCACAGTCAATCCGGCGCTGGTGGAGATGCTCGGATACGATTCCCAGACCGAACTGCTGGCCGTTGACATGGTCAAAGATATCTATGTCGACCCCGCCGAGCGAAAGCGATTGCTGGATGAATGGCGCAAGGTCGGGCAGACCAAGGGCATGGAGATTCACTGGAAGCGAAAAGACGGCAAGCGGATCACGGTGCGGCTCAGCGGGAGGTCTGTGTTCAACGAGGCCGGAGAGCTGGAGCACTTCGAAGTGATCGCCGAGGACGTGACGGAGCATCGGAAGCTTGAGTCTCAACTCCGCCAGGCGCAGAAGATGGAGGCCATAGGACAGCTGACCGGCGGCATTGCGCACGATCTCAACAATCTGTTGACCGTCATCATGAGCAACGCCGAACTCATTGATGATCGAATTCCACCGGACCAGACTGGGGCGGGTGAAGAACTGGAGGAACTGAAGGCCGCCGCTCATAGCGGTGCTGACCTTATCAAGCGGCTGCTCGGCTTTAGCCGACGGCGGGCGCTGGTCCTCGAAGCAGTCGATCTCCGAAATGTCGTTGCCGAGACCTCGAAGCTGATGCGAACGCTTCTGCCCGAGAGTATTGAGGTCAATGTCTCCGCCGATTCCGCCGGCGACAGGGTTATGGCCGACCCCACCGCGATCGAACAGATCCTCCTCAACCTGGCAACCAACTCGCGCGACGCCATGCCCGACGGCGGCGAGATAGTCATCGACACGGGGGCACGTCAAATAGATGAAGATTATCACACAGATCACCCATGGATTCGCCCGGGTGACTACGTCTGTATCTCGTTCAGCGACACGGGGGTCGGCATGGATGAGGAGACACAGGCCAGGGTATTCGAGCCGTTCTTTACGACCAAGCCAACCGGTGCGGGGACAGGACTTGGGATGGCCATGATCTACGGCTTGGTAAAACAGCACGAGGGATTCGTTCATGTGTACAGCGCCGTTGGTCAGGGCACCACAGTGCGGCTGTACTTTCCCATCACCGACCAAGCGGCATCGGCGACTCCCAAGCGGACTACCAAAGCGGAGTCTCAGGGCGGTACGGAAACCATCTTGCTAGTCGAGGACGAACCCAGTCCCCGCCGCAGCACCACGCGAGTGCTCGAGAAGTTCGGCTACACCGTCGTAGCCGCGTGCAACGGAGAGGAGGCAGTCGAACTCTTCGAGACAGGTGGTTCGCAGATCGACCTCGTCATTTCCGACCTCATCATGCCGAAAATGGGCGGTCCTGAGCTCAGGAAGGAACTTCGCCGGCGGGGCGTATCAGTGCCGTTTCTGTTTTCGAGCGGATACGCCGCGGGAGACCGAACATCGGGTACATATCTGGAACCGGGTACACCGTTTCTCCACAAGCCGTGGACGATAGCCGATCTCCTCACGCAGGTGCGAGAAGTGTTGGAGGGCGGGAATGATGAACAGTTGTGAACCCGGGGCTCAAGTTTGGGGTTCACGGGTCCCCACCCTTCCCATCCAGTTGGGCCACACAACGCCTACGGGGTTACGTACACACCGAACGTGATGAACGTGGTCCGCCTGTCAAAGAACTCTCCCTCGGGCGACGGCCCGTTCAAGACCTCGGCAGCCATTCTGAGATCGCGGCCGGGACCAATCTGGTACATTCTCAACCCGACCTGAATGTTCACACGTGGGTCCCAGCCCCGATCCTGGTCGAGCAGAACGTCGACCGCTCCATAAGGCACTACGCCTGCAGAGGCTCGGACGCGCTCCAATTCAAGACCTGTCTGTGCAGAGAAACGCTTTGTTTCATTGGGATCGACGTTGAAGGCCCAACCACCCCCGCCGTAAACGGCAAGCCCGCGGGACACTTGCAAATGGGCCAATCCGCTGATTATGTCGCGGCCAAAATTTACCCGCGACACGTTGAAGCGCTCGGCAAACTCGTCTCCCAAGTGGGCACTAGTGTGGTGATAGCCGAACCGATACCAGCTGTCGCCACGATGGAGAACGAACGGAGCCGAGAACACCCAGTCGGTCGAGATGAGATCGCGCTCGGCTTTCTCCAGCCTGAACTTCCCGAATACGCCTCCCTCGACTCCGAACACCAGGCTGTGGCGGACCGAACTTCCCGAGATGATGAACACGGGGATCGCAGTTCCTATCGCCGCCTCACCGTCGACTCCGGAACCGAACGAGTCGGCGCTCTGAGTAACGAATACGAATTTGGCGGATGCCACGGGTTGCCTCGGGTCGGCCAGGAGACGCGGCAGATAGGCCCTGCTGGGGAACAGACGTGCGCTCTGCTGGGCCGAGAGCTTCACCGGCAGCACAGGATTGAGCGGTGCGGCGGCTGCGACATATACGAACCCGAGTCGCCGCAGCCACGTTATTATCGGCTCTACTGTGCCACTCCCTTTTCTCTCAGCACGTTCCAGACTTTTTCGGGCGTGATCGGAATGTCGATGTGTTTCACACCAAGATGTGCCAACGCGTCGACGACAGCATTGACTATCGCGGGCGGCGCACCCACGGTGGCCGATTCGCCAACTCCTTTTGCTCCGAACGGATGATGCGGCGAAGGCGTCACAGTCTTGTCGGTCTCCCAGTTAGGTGTCTCCATCGCCGTGGGAACCAGATAGTCCATGAAACTGCCGCCTTGGATATTGCCGTCATCATCGTAGCTGATCTCCTCCAACAACGCGGGCGCCATCCCCATGGTGAGACCACCGTGGATCTGGCCGTCCACGATCATCGGGTTGATGATATTACCGCAGTCGTCTACGGCAACGAATCGGCGGATCTTGACCTCCCCCATCCCACGATCGATATCGACTACGCAGATGTAACTGCCAAAGGGGAACGTGAGATTCGGTGGATCGTAATACGACACTGCCTCCAACCCGGCTTCCATACCCTGCGGATGATTCGTATAGGCGGCAAACGCGATGTCCTGGATAGTGGTGGATTTCTGTGGCGCACCCTTGACGGAAAACTTTCCCGGCTCCCATTCCAGGTCCTCTTCGCTCACCTCGAGCAGATGCGCCGCGATTTTCTTAGCCTTCTCGCGAATCTTACGCGCCGCCATCGCTCCGGCCGCACCCGCAGTGGGCGTCGATCTGCTCGCATAAGTGCCAAGCCCGTAAGGTGCCGTGTCGGTATCGCCTTCCTCCACCTCCACATGCGCCGCCGGGATACCCAACTCCTCTGCAACGATCTGGGCGTAAGTGGTTTCGTGGCCCTGGCCCTGAGACTTGGTGCCGAACCGCGCCGTTGCCTTGCCGGTTGGATGGATACGAATCTCGGCAGAGTCGAACATTTTGAGGCCCAGAATATCGAAGTGCTTGGACGGGCCGGCGCCCACGATCTCCGTGAAACTCGAAATCCCGATGCCCATCAGCTCGCCCCGTTCACGCCTCTCGGCCTGTTCCTTCCTCAAGTCCTCGTAGTCGATGATCGCCATCGCCTTCTCGAGCGCAGCGTGATAGTTGCCGCTGTCGTATTCCCATCCCAGTGCGGACTTATAGGGGAATTTATCCGCGGGAATAAAATTCTTGAGACGGAACTCGGCCGAATCCATCCCCAACTCGTGCGCCATCATGTCGGTCATGCGCTCGATCGCGTGCACCGCCTCTGTGACGCGGAACGAACAACGATATGCGATACCGCCAGGTGGCTTGTTCGTGTATACGCCATCGACTTCCGCGAATGCGTGCTGCAAGTCATAGGAGCCCGTGCAAATCGAGAAGAGACCGGCGGGGAACTTAGATGGATTAGCGGCCGCATCGGCATAGCCGTGATCGGCCAAGGTCTTTATCCGCAACGCCGTTATTGTGCCGTCGTTCTTGGCGGCCATCTCGGCGGTCATGTGATAGTCACGCGCAAACGAATCGGCCTGGAGGTTCTCCATACGATCTTCGATCCACTTGACCGGCTTGCCTATCACCACCGACGCCGCAACCGCTATGACGTAACCGGGGTACACCGGCACCTTGCCACCAAAACCACCGCCGATATCCGGCGATATCACACGAATCTTTTCTTCCGAGAGGCCCACGTGACCCGCGACCAGAGCGAACACCGTGCGAATCGCGTGCGGTGCCTGCGTGGTCATGTACACAGTGAGCTTGCCTCGGACTTTGTCGAAGTCGGCAACGCAACCGCACGTCTCGATCGACGCCACGTGGATGCGAGGAAGGTAGATGTCCTGCTTTACCACAACATCGGCTTCTTGGATCGCGCGCTCGGTGCCCTCCCTGTCACCAGCCTCCCAGTGGAAGATCCGATTGTCTGTCTTGCCCTCCTTATCGGTCCTGAGCACAGGCGCATCAGGTTCTATGGCCTTGAACGGATCCACCACAACCGGCAGCGGCTCGTAATCGACCTCGACGGCCTCCACGCCGTCTGCCGCCGCATAGCGGTCGGTCGCAATTACGGCGGCGACTTCTTGCGACTGATACATCACCTTTTCGGTGGGAAGAACCATCTGAGTGTCCGACATCAACGTCGGCATCCAGTGCAGATTGTATTGTTCGAGCGTCTCGCCGGTGATTACCGCCAGTACGCCGGGTACTGCCAACGCCTTTTCACTATCTATCGACTTGATCTTGGCATGGGCGAACGGACTCCGCACGATGTCCATGTACAACATGCCGGGCAGTTCGATATCGTCTACGTAGTTGCCCTGGCCGCGGAGAAAGCGCGGGTCTTCCTTGCGCTTCAACGAATGGCCCATACCGCCTACTTCGGGAGTAGTCTTCAGGGTCATGATGCCTCCGAACTCAGCTTCGCAGCGGCGTGCTGCACCGCCTTCACTATGTTCACGTATCCGGTACAGCGACAGAGGTTGCCTGAGATAGCATGCCTGATGTCGGCTTCGGTGGGATTGGAATTGCGCCTGAGCAGAGCGTAACTCGTCATCATCATTCCTGGCGTGCAGAAGCCGCACTGCAGCCCATGCTCCTCCCAGAAACCCTCCTGAATGGGGTGGAGTTCGCCGTTCTCCGCCAGGCCCTCGACCGTCTTGATCTCGCACCCGTCGGCCTGCACCGCTAGCACTGTACACGATTTCACCGGCTCACCGTCCAGCAATACCGTGCAAGCACCGCAGTGGGTCGTGTCACATCCGATGTGCGTACCCGTGAGGCGTAGCACGTCGCGTATGAGATGGACTAGAAGTAGACGCGAATCCACTGCGGCATCGTGCGTGGTGCCGTTGACCGTAACGCTGATCTCATGACTCGCCATCGCTACTTCCCTCCCGCTCTCTCTACGGCCTTCGCCAGCGCTCTCGCAGTGAGCACCCGCGCCATCTCGCGCTTGTACTCCTCCGACCCGCGCCGATCTGCCGTAGGTGACGTGACCTCAGCCGCGAGACGCGCGCCCTCGGCGATTGTCGCCTCGTCTGGTTTCTTGCCAACCAAAAACGCTTCGGCGTCTGTCGCCTCGAGCGGTGTGGGAGCGAGGCTGGTCAGACCGATTCCGACTCTCTCGAATTCACCGCCGGATGAAAGAGTCACCTGAACCGCCGACGCCGCCGTCGCAAAGTCACCCACTTTACGTTCCAGCTTGACGTACGCACCGCCACTGTGGGAAGCGGGTTGCGGCACTTGGATTTCGGTGAGGATTTCGTCTGCAGCAAGCGCGGTGGTGAACAAGCCGGTAAAGAAGTCCCCTATCGGAATGGTACGTTCACCTTTGGGTCCGACCGCGACAACTCGAGCACCCAACGCCAACATTGTCGCCGGATGGTCGTTCGCCGGGTCGCCGTGCGCCAGGTTGCCACCTACGGTAGCCCTATTGCGTACCAGCGGATCGGCAATGACAACCGCTGTATCTAAGAGAATAGGATATTGCTCGGCGATGAGTTCGGATCGTTCCAACTCGGCCTCCCTGGTGGCGGCGCCAATCTTTAGGTAGCCCTCTTCATCCTTTATATAGTCGAGCCCCGGAATGTTGCCGATATCCACGAGTTGGGTGGCGTAACCCAGCCGCAATTTTAGGAGCGGCAGGAGGCTCTGGCCGCCCGAAAGTACCTTGGCCTCGTCCCCAAACTTCTGCAACAGGCCAACCGCCTCGCCGAGCGTGACCGGCGCATGATAGTCGAACGCCGCTGGTATCATGGCGACTCCTTATTGGACAGTAGGGAGTAGGGAGTGGGAATGTGCGACACGGGATCGCTCAACGCAAGAAGAGCCAGTAAGCGAGGATCGCGACGACTGCAAGCGCTATCCACAGGACCGGATTCCGCAGCATCCGCCCAAGCGCTCGCCTCCCGGCAGCCACACCCAAAGCCACGATATCCAATTCCCCGCCCCCCCCGTTTGCCTCTCCCTTTTCCCTTTTCCCTTTTCCCTTTTTACCTCTCCCATCTCCCGTTTCACTTTTCACATTTCCCTTTTTACCTAATTCCCCTTCCTGCAACTGCTCCGTCATCGCCACCGTAAATCTCTCGAGCATCCGATCACTCACATCCTGAATCATCCCCCGCCCAAACTGGGCAAGGATGCCGGTTACGTTCACGTCAGACACGACTGTCACCTGCGTTCTGCCCGGCGTCACTTCAGTAACCCGGCTCACCATGTCCATCTTCGCCCCACCCTTGCCACGCACGTCCTGGCCCGAGGTCACTATCTTCGCCTCCCGCGCATCGTGATCCAACTTTTCGAACGTGATCTTTCCCTTGTAGCTGGCCGAAACCGGCCCCACTTTCACGGTCATAGTGCCGGAATAGGTGTTGTCGTCCAGTTGCTCGGTGATAGCCGCGCCAGGCAGGCATGACGCCACCTCATGAGGATCGATCAAGAACCGCCAAACTGCGTCAGCACCGGCTGCTATCTCGAAGTTCTGCTCTATATGAAATGCCATGGCTCAAGCCGCTAGTAAGGGGATCAGCCGTTCCAGCGACTCCAAATTGTGGGCCGGCTCGAAATGATGGACGAAAGGTAACGCGGCTGCCATGCCACGCGCAGTTGGCTCGTAACGGCCGTCGCCTAGCAACGGGTTGAGCCAGATCACCTTACGTGCACGTCGCCTGATAGCAGCCATAGCGCGTGCCAGTTGTTCCGGATCGCCTCGGTCCAGCCCGTCACTCAGAATCACCACGTCCGTTCTACCGTCCACCAGCTGCGTGTAATGCAGCTCCACGAAGGTGGCCAGGCTCTCACCTATCCTGGTACCGCCGGACCAGTCGGGAACTCCGACCGCCAGCCGGTCGAGCGTCGTTGCGATCCTTCCGGGAACGAGCCACCTGGTAAGACGCGTCAACGACGTGTTGAACGCAAACACCTCCGTCTTGCGTACGACCCTGCTGAGCGAGAGCACGAATGTGAGAAGGAACCTGGTATGCGGATCCATCGACCCGCTCGTGTCACACAGCAATACGATCCGCGGGATCTCTACCGCACGATCGCGCCAGCCCAGCGACAATAGCTCCGCGTCCGCCGCAAGCGACCGTCTCAAGCTGTGCCTCAGATCGACCTGAGTCCCCTTGAGCATAGGTGTCCACCGCCTACTCTTGCGCGTGGCCAATTTCACCGCAAGCCGTGCCAATAGCTTCTCCATCTCCCGCAAGTCCCGCGCGTCACACTGGTCGAACGGCTTGCGTCTGAGCAAGAGCCGTGAACTGTATCCCGGGGTCTCACCCCTAGGGCTTCCTCTATCGTCTGACTCAGCACGCGCCGGCTGTAGTTCAGGATGGTCTACACGTCCGTCGGATAGGCGCTCCCTGGTGGGGTGTTCGTGCTCAGCATCCCGGCGCCGAGCGACCGACAGTCCGAACCACTCGTCAAACAACTCGGCGAACAGTCTTCTGTGCCTACCGTGGATCTTGAGAGCGGTACGAAGCGCACACCGTACTTCAACAGGATCGGAGACATCTACCATGCCTAACGCTTGCGCCGCATCAATCTCATCGGTCACACTTACTGGCACGCCTCGCTCGCGCAGGGCGCGTGCGAATCTCACCAGGTGAACGGTTAAATCTCTCTCGCTCATGCAGGCGCGGGACTCGTGTTCGACACCCGCCCCAAAAGCTCGGCGACCGTTCGACTGTCGAGCTGACGCGCATCATGCTGATCCTTGAGTAAACATCCACGGGTTTGCTCCACGGTTGCCGCATCCAGGCGATCGCAATGCAGCTCAACCAGTGCCCGCGCCCAGTCGAGGGTCTCGGCGACGCCGGGCATCTTGTAGAGATCACGACCCCTCAAGTCCTGCACGAACTTCGCTACTTCGGCTGTCAAGCGTTCGCTCAACTCAGGAACGCGCGTCCGGATTATCTGAACTTCTTTCTCCAGACTGGGGTGCTCGATGTAGAGATACAGACAGCGACGTCGCAACGCGTCACCGATCTCACGTGTACGATTGGAGGTGAGAATCACATGTGGTATGTGCTCTGCCTTTATCGTACCGAGTTCGGGTATTGTCACCTGGAAATCGGAAAGCACCTCCAGCAAGAACGCCTCGAACCCGTCGTCCGCTCTGTCTATCTCGTCCACCAGCAGAACGGGTGCGCGATTCTTACATGTGATCGCCCGCAAGAGTGGACGCTCCAACAAGTACTCGCGACCGAAGATCAGCTCTTCCAGCTCGCGTGGTTCCTTGCCATCACGGTCGGTGAGGCGCAATCGCAACAGTTGGCGCTGGTAATTCCATTCGTAGAGCGCCGTGTTTACATCGAGACCTTCGTAACATTGCAGGCGGATCAACTCCGTGCCCGACACCTGAGCCATCACCTTGGCGACCTCTGTCTTGCCGACTCCCGCGTCACCCTCGATCAACAGCGGCTTCTGGAGTTGTTGCGACAAGAAAACCGCCGTCGCGATCTCCCTATCGGCAATGTAGCCTTGTTGTTCCATCGAGCCCTGCAGCTGCAAGATCTCGGGCTTCACGACTCACTCTCCGAGGGCCAGACCGCGCCCGCAACGAACCGCTCCGGCTCACTCACGAATCGCTCGCGACATGTGCCGCAACAGAAATAGTATGTGGTTCCGCCCAATGTCGTCTCGTGCTTCGCCGTCTCGTGAGCGACCGTCATCCCGCACACCGGATCGATCTTGGCAATCGGGTTAGCCGGACTCGCTTGTGCGTCGCGGGCAGATGAGCGTTGCCGCTCCTGTACAATTTCAGCCACGATACTGAGCGCGATTTCCGCAGGGAGAGCGGCACCGATGTCCAGTCCCGCCGGGCTCCTTATGGAGTCTAGTTTAGCCGACCTGATACCCCGATCGACGAGCGATTCCCGGAGCTCGGCAAAACGTTTCCGGCTCGCCACCACACCCAAGTAGTCTGGTTCGAAGTCGAGCGCGAGCGGTATGGCTTCCAAGTCCCGCTCGCCCAGTGTGGCCACGACGGCGTAGACGCGCGCGGCATCGGCCCTCGGTTGGCAGAGCGCTTTGGAATCGAGCTGTGTAACAATACGATCTGCCTCGGGGAACATCGCGATGTCCGCATCCGGATCCACAGCTTCCACATAGAATCCCAACACCTTCCCGATTCGCACCAGGGCCTCGGCCGTCGGCGATACACCGAACACAAGGAGCCTGGGGGTCGGCAGCACCGGCTCGACATAAAGATCCACGCTCCCTCCACTGTGACACGTCATTGGAAGAGCAATCACTCCGGGCCGCGTTTCTCCTTCCGGATCGGGCCTGAGCGCCACCAGCCGCGGTGTAGCATCTCTTAGAGCGTCCAGCGCCATACGAATCGCGGTGGGCTGCGTGCAACTACCGCCCAACCAGCCGTGGAACGACCCGCCCGCGGTCACTAGCGCGCAATCGCCAGGTCGGGCCGAACTCGGCTGCTCCCGCCTCACGACGGTCACGAGCGCAAATGGCTCGCCTCTCCTGGCGAGGTCGGAAGCGAGCTGCAGGACGTCCGCTCGCACGTCAGCTACTCGGCGCCGAGCCGCGCAGTCACGCTCTCGTAGTCACCGGGCACATCCAGATCATCCAACGCATCGGCAGGCCAAGCGACTTCTTCCAATTCGTCCCGGTGCCGACGCACTATGTGCCTCCCGCAGCCTTGTACCTCCTGCCCAAAGAACTCCGCAAATACCGACCGATCGTGTAACGTGGGCGGCGCGTTCACGTCGCCGTACAGGGATACGACCACCGGCGCCGTACTGCTCCGGTAACGCTCGACCAGGGTTTGCAACATCTCCGACGTCACAAAGGGCATGTCGGGGAGCATAACGACGGCGGCCGCAGCGTCATCCGGAACGTTGGCGATCGCGAGCCGTACCGAACTGTTGATCCCCTTCTCGTATTGTTCATTCAGCACCTCTTTGTAGGACAGCCCCTCGAGAGTTGCCCTCGCTTTGTCGGGCTCGAAGCCCAGCACTACGATCACCGGATCCAAGCCAGCTCGCATCGCGCTCGTCACGGACCGTCGCAACACCGGCTCGCCCTCGAGGGGCAACAGTAGCTTGTTGCGCCCGAGCCGGCTCGATGTTCCGGCAGCCAATACTACGCCCGCTACCCGCCCCGCGCGATCAGCGGACATTTATCGCCCCCTCCCGCTCGCGTAGGTGGCGGGGATCGCGCTTGGAATGGACCGCCAAGAGCTCGGCAACGACACTCGCTGCAACCTGTTCTGGTCCGTCAGCGCCTATATCCAATCCCACTGGTCCGAAAACGCGGCTGTCGCCGAGTCCGCCGACGGACTCCAAGATCTCCTGCGTACGCTGGCGCGGGCCCAACATCCCAATGTACGACACGTCGGTAGATAACAGATACTTCACCCAATCGGTGTCGTGCTTGAGAGAATGCGTCATCGTTATAGCAAAGGTATCGCCTGTCACCTCGATCCGTGCATTGTCGGGTCTCGACTCATTCAGCGCCAGCGCATCGGGGAATCGGTCGCGACTTAGGAACGCCGGTCGATGATCTACCACGGTCACTCGGAATCCCACCGCGGCTGCCGAGGCGCAAAGTGGCATCGCGTCGTCACCGGCACCAAAGATCATGAGCCTTGGCGGCGGAATGCAGACTTCTACAAATACCTTCACATCTGCCACATCTTGCAGTAGGGATTCACCCGTCTTGATTTGGTGGGCACAGAACCGTTGGACCTGTCGATCGAGTTTCGGATTCGTCGTGGATCCCGTTGCCGTACCCGAAGCGCTCATTAGGAGACTGCGGCCCCACAAGCCCGAGTCCCCAACGACAACGGTTCCGCTCGCGAATCGCTCGTCCCCAGCCAGGAGCTGCCGCTCGGCTTCGAGAGTTTCTCGAATCGCCTCCGATGTGACCGGCTGCACGAACACATCCACGGCACCATTACAGCCGAGGCCCAATCCCCAGATCATGTTCTCGTCGGAACCGGTATCGTAGTGCTTGAGACGCGGCCGGCCATCAGCCAGTGCTGCCAGGGCGATCCCGCGTACATCGGCCTCGAGACACCCACCGCTTACACCACCCATCGTGGCACCCGACTCCTCGATCAGGAGCTTCGCTCCGGCCCTGCGGTACGCCGAGCCCTCGATGTGAACGACCGTGGCAAGGACGGCACGCTTGCCTGCGCGGGCCAGCGCCGCCAGATGATCCAGAATCGCGGTTGTCTCCTGCCATTGCTTCATTGATGGTCCCCAAGATGTGGCCCCTAAATATGAGTCAATATCCCCGTTTCGGGAGGGATCGGGACACTAGGAGAGAGAAACGCGTCGTTGCTCGGTCGTGAGGTCTTGGTTGCGAACCCGCGGAGGCTGCGCTGGATTCTCGAGAGCGATCGCAGCACTGACCGATGAATGCAATTGAGGGTTCATGAACCCTCTTCATGGTCCGACTCATGACCCCCAAGCTTGACTTCTCGACGCTCATCCTCCAATATGGAGGAATAACGGATGAACAATGGCAATTCTCAATATTAAGAACATGTCGGACGTGCTTTACAGAAAGCTCAAGGCCCGCGCGCGCAGAGAGCATCGGTCGGTTGCACAACAGGTGACCTACATCCTGGAGGAGGCCCTGTCCAAGCCCGGCAAGTATTCTATCCTGGAGTTAAAGGGATTGGGCAAGGAACACTGGCGCGAGGTCGATGCGGTTAAGCATGTAGCCGAAGAACGGCGGGCGTGGGATTGAAGCTCAAAGATCTCTCCGGCACAGTGGTAGGAGTGGATACTGCCATCTTCATCTATTTCATCGAGGAGCACCCGGCCTACTTGCCCGTGCTGCTGCCGCTGTTCGATGAGGTCGCTGCAGGCAAGAGGACCATCGTAACGTCGGGAATTACCCTGCTCGAGGTCTTGGTGGTGCCTCTTAGGGTGGGCAGTCTCGCCCTCGCCGAGCGGTACGAGACCCTGCTCACACGGAGCAGGGGTGTCGATTTCGTGGATGTGAGTCGCGAACAGTTGCGTACAGCCGCACAGTTGCGTGCGCTATATGATGTGCGCACGCCGGATGCCTTGCAGTTGGCAGCTGCGCTGTCGCGCGAGTGTGCGACGTTTCTTACGAACGATCGGCCACTTCCCCAATTCCCGGGACTGCGCGTATTGCAACTCGGAGAGTGCTTGACCTGATTCCGGCGAGACACACTGGGAAGGACTGCAGGCGTGGACCGCCTCCGCAGTCTCTATCGCATGATGCCTCGCCTACGCATCATGTCTCTACCGGCTCTTCGGAAGGACGATGGTGACCCAAGTCGTGTCTAGCGGCGGGAAGACCAGGCTATACCGCAGCGAGTCCCGAACCGACACCGACTCCAACGCCGATCCCGGCGGCGGCGCCACATCGATCGTCACAGGATACCACCGGGTGTCGTCGGCTAAACCGTTGGTCGTCCCATAACCGAACCGGCCCGTGCTGTCAATAACCCAGCGTACACTGTCCATCACCACTGTTGGGGTCCCCGCCCAAAACATTCGGATGTTCACTGTTGCATCGGCAACCGGTACCGTATCCGGGTTCAAAACAACGCCGATGAGAGCCGGGAAAAAGGCGGCCGGTGCGGTTGCCTAGTCGCCGGGCGAAGCGGCTCTTCCTTGACCACCACACCCAACCGAGAAGCTCAACAGAATGATCAATAGTACCCAATCTAGACGTCGCATTTCTTGCCTCCTCGCACCAATCATTAGATGAGACAACTTGGCCCTCCCAAAAAGACCGTCACGAATTCTGTATCACCGTCAGCCTGAGGTGGGCTGCCCGAGTCGTTCACGGTTACTGAAACGGTGCCAGAAGTACCGACCGTTGTGGAAGCCTCGCTTCCAACGACGAGTG
>JBHHZE010000007.1:0-90347 GCA_046757925.1 Gemmatimonadales bacterium | reverse complement strand
GAACACCGGGCGGTGCTCAAGGAACTCACCCGCACCTACCGGAGCTTGGTGGAGGACACGACGCGAGTGATGCTCCGCCTCAAGGCGCTGTTCAGGGCTCGGGGTATTCCGACCTGTGGCACGGCCGTCTACCATGCCCACCACCGTGAGGGCTGGCTCGCCCGGCTCACGGAGCGCGGGGCGCGGTTCCGCGCGGAAGCTCTCTACGCCGAACTCGACGTGCTGCGGGCGCTGCGACCCCGGGCCAAAGCGGCGAAAAGGTGCAGCGACGGCGGCCACCGCCCACCCCGGTCCGCAGCAGGACTTTTACCGCAGCATGATCGAGCGGGGCATGCGCCCAGAGCTGGCGCGGGTCACGCTCACTCGCAAGCTCGCCGCAATCACGCTGCGCCTGTGGAAGAAAGGAGAACGCTACGATCCGACGAAGCTGACCACACCAGCGCGCTAGCGCCGGTACCCCGAGGTGGCGGTGAGGGCCGGTCCCTCGCCTGCTGCTTCTCGGTACCGGAATGCAGGGTGCGGAGGGTAGTCTCAGAATACTAGTCCGCCCGGCCAGCAGTCACGCCGAGGCACTCGCCTAACTCCAGGCCCCTCCGCAGAACCCGAACAAGCGTCAGGCCGGCTCCGTGCCGAGTCTCAGATAGAACCATGGTTTGCGCGCGCAACCCAAATGCTGGCCATGCGTCCAGACGGATCGAGAAGCAGAACGAGGAGACAATGGGGAAAAAGACTGACCTACGTGCCCGGCGGTCTGACATTCAGACCGAACATCTGCGTCACCGATCCTTGACGTGACCTTTCGGATTATGCCGTGAGCCGCGCGCAATAATTAGCATGGGCCGTCGTGTAGGCGTCACAGAAACCGGACGGCGGAAGTACAGATACACTACGGCCTTAAAGTATCCGCCAAACTAGAGTTCGCAAGCCGAAACCTACCACGTCGTCTACCGTCTGCATGGGACGGAGGCGATCGTCCTGCAACGCTCTAGTCTACGATGGGGGTGTGACAGCAACAGATCTCACTGATGGCCACAGATTGCGCTGATGTACTCAAATCCGCACAATCAGCGCTCATCTGTGCGATCTGCGGCTAGTGAATTTTGCACCGGCGTGCGTTAGATCGGTACGGCCGGAGCCGAGCCAAGTGATAACTTTGCCGCGTGCACAGTACAACTGATTATCCTCACCAAGCTCTTACTCGGACCATAATCGGTGGGTTCTACGAGGTCTACAACGCACTGGGCAGCGGGTTTCGGGAAATCGTCTACCAGCGGGCATTGGCCATAGCGTTGACAGAACGCGGCCTGGATGTCGAGCGCGAGGTACCTATGACCGTGTTCTTCCACCAACGGTCGGTCGGTACGTTTCGCGCCGATCTGGTAGTTGGCTGCTCAGTTCTACTGGAACTCAAGGCCCTCCCGGAGCTACAGCCGAGTCACGTGGCACAAATCATCAATGAACTTCGCGCCACTCGGCTGGAGGTCGGACTGCTTCTGAACTTCGGCCCAACGCCCCAAATCAAGCGCCTCATAGCTGGCCAGAGGGACACAGATAGCGCTGATCGACACAGAGCACGCTGATAGCCAAAGATTGCCCGAATCTGCGCAAAATCAGCGTTCATCTGTGTAATCTGCGGCAACTCTTGAGTCTCAACGACTCCCCCGCTATGGTTCAGCCGCGAGGTAATAGCCACAGATTACACTGATGATCACAGGTTTACGCTGATGTCACAGGTTGTTAAGATCTGGCAATCAGCGTTCATCTGTGTGATCTGTGGCATCTGTGGCATCTGTGGCCTGGGACAGGTGGCCGAGTGGTCGAAGGCGCGCGCCTGGAGAGCGCGTAGGCGGTAACCCCGTCTCGTGGGTTCGAATCCCACCCTGTCCGTAGCAAGAAAAGACGAAAAACGGCTACTTGATCCTCTCCAGCGCGAGCCGCGCGATCGCCGCGTAGGGAGCCTCGCCGAGCGCCGACACCGACCGCAACACACCGACCGCTCGTGCACCACCCAGCACCCCCAATCCGCGCAGGGCCTCACCGCGGTACTGCGCCGTGAAATCCAGCCGGGCCCGGGCCGTGAACTGAGCGAGCGTGACGGCACGGGCGCGCGCCAGGTCCGCTGCACTCAAACCCAGTCCATCAGCCTGCTCCAACCTACGACGATATAGTGCGAAGCGGCGCGCGGCCGCGCGATCTGCTTGCCCAACTGCGCCTGTAGCCGGGCCTTGCTCGTAAGCTTGCACCAGGGCCGGCACTGCCGCCGGGCCCAACGCAGTCAACTCCTGAACCTGCGCCTGAGCGTCCCCCACCCCGCACGACTGCATCAACCAACGGTCCACGGCCGCAGCCACACCGCGTGGATCCTGAGCCGCAGCACCCGTCGCCACAACCACAGCTGCGATAGCCGATCCGAACGAAACCGTGTGCGCACACTTCATGGGCGCAGCCCTGTGTTGGCAGGGAACCGGCCGTCGGGCCACAGCCGTAGGATCAACGCCAAACAACGTGCGTCGGCAAACGACTCGGGACATGTACGTACCTCACTGGGAACTACCCCGTAGAGCTGCTTGAGCGCGGTGAAGCTGTTGAAGTGTGCCCGGAAGACCTGACCTTCCGTAAAGTGCTCGCGTTGGATTGAGGCACTGTGCATGACATTGGCGTTATCGAATCCCGTAAGATTGTCGACGTGTCCCAAACCGAACGAGTGCCCAATCTCGTGCACCAATAACTCTTGTCCTGAGAACTCGGCCATAAAGATGACGTCGCCACCGGCACAGGCGAATCCCCTGTCGGTCCCACCGTCGACCAGCGACACGTAGTAGATGTTTATTCTGCCGGCGATCTTGCCGATCGTCGTCTCGGCAAGCGATCTCTGCTCACACGCTGTGGTGCTGAACAGCGCCGGCGCATCCGGGTCATTCGTAGCGTCGACAATGTCGAAACTCTCGAATTCGACCCCCATCCGCTCTCGAGTCCAGATATCCGCGGTAATAACGGACTGCGTGATGGCACGAGTACGTAGCGGGTCGAACGGTCCTTTGATGATCCACGCCGTTACGGGAATTCGAATCACGGGAGGAAAGGTTACATCGATCGTGTCCGCTGCACCGGTCCACAAAACAGGATTCAGCAACACCGGCGGCCTTCCCTGAGTGAACGCGGTGATCTCGTTCGATATCGTCGACAAGTCGAATACCATCTGCACTACGGAGTCGGCCGACACCCTGCCGAAGTCATTTTGGAAGATTTGATTGCGCCCGTCGAACAGTGCACCGATCTCCTCACCACCACTGTTGTGGAACCGAACCAAGTCGGGCACCCCTGCAACATCGAACGGTGGAGTCGTCACCGTGTCGAACGAGGCAAATACCTGCAACGTGTATCCGGTTCCGGCGGCGTCGAGGGTGACAACGAACTCCGCAACGCCGGTATCGGGAACGGCCGTGGTCACACCGCCGAGTGAAGCGCCCGACGGATTGTTGCCGATCACTACACTCACACTGTCCGCGGCATTGGTGGCGGGCGAGCCCAACCGATCGAAGAGTATGACACTCGCCCGAAACGAAGACCCAACAGCCGAGTTGAGCGGACTTTCGACAAGGACAAGAACCGCGGATACCTGATCGACGGTAACGTCGATCGTAGCGCGCGCGGTTCCGGCGCTGGCGCTGATCGTGGCCGTACCGTTCCCGGCTGCGGTCACCACACCGCTGTCACTTACCTGCGCTACAGACGTGCTCGAGGAACGCCACTTGACAGCGGGCGGAGCTCCGCTCGTCGCCGTTACCTTGGCGGTCAATTGGAGCGTGGCACCGAGGGCATCGAGCGTGAGGTTGCCGGGATCGACGATCGTGACACTAACCTGTGCCGTCTCGGCCGGCTGGGTTGGAGTCGTGGGAGAGTCACCTCCACACGACGCCACTATAACTCCGACGACCCCGCTCGCAACGAGCGAGGTGATCCAATCGCGGACGGCGCGCCCGTTCACATCTAGGGTGTCGCTTGCATACGCGGCACCATCTCCTCCCTCATCGCCAAGTTGTACGCGGTTGCAGCGACGATCACCGCGGCCTGTTTGAGATCGTCCAACACCAGATGATCGTAGGTGTCCAGGTAAGTGTGGTGCGTTCTGGTGCCGTACTCGATGGGGTCCTGAATGAAGTTGAAGCCCGGGATGCCCGCCGAGTTGAACGACAGGTGATCGGTGCCGCCGGTGTTGCCGTGGCGCACTGCCACTACGCCCAGATCCCGGAACGGCCACAGCAGCTGCTCGAACACGGGGATCGCCAACTCGTTCGACTGATCCCAAATGCCGCGGATCCGCCCCGTGCCGTTGTCGACGTTCAGGTACGCCGAGATCTTGTCGTGCATTTCGGGATGCTTCTCGAGCCAGGCACGCGAACCCAAGAGCCCCTGCTCTTCTCCACTCCACAGCGCAATGCGAATCGTGCGGCGCGGTTCGAGGTCCAACGCTTTCAGAATGCGCATCGCCTCCATCATCACTATCGAGCCCGCGCCGTTGTCGGTCGCGCCGGTACCCATGTGCCACGAATCCAGATGCGCGCCGACCATTATGTACTCATCCGCCTTGTCACTTCCCGGAATTTCACCCAGCGAGTTGTACGCGTTTAGATCGTCATCGTAAAACTGGTTCTCGACGTTGAGTTCGATCTTGACGGGAGTGCCGCCCTCAACGTTGCGATAGATCTCGCCGTACTGCTCGGGCGCCACCACGAGCTGCGGCAGCGGCTCGGGGTTCTTGGGATCGCGACCACTGGCATCGCCGTTTCTGCTCGAGAGAATGCCGTACTGCCGCGAGGAGGGGTTGATGATCGCCACAACTCCCTCCTTGCGGAAGAACTCGGCCATCACGCCGCGCAACCGCCGTCTGGCCCTGAACGCCGCCAGCTGTTCCGGCGTAAAGCGCCGCCTGTTCCGGGCCCTGTCGGACGGCTTCAGGAGATCGCCGGGCGCGAAGCGCCTGTCGCGCTGCTCGTATTCGGGTTCCCAAGCGCGCGGAGCCTGCGTCACGACTATCGCGTTCTCGAGCTTGCCGGGGTACTGCTCCAGGTCGGCCGCGCTATCGACGTGCACGATCACGACGTTCGCGGTAACCGTGCCCTTGGTGCTGCCGGTCCACGCCATCGGCTGGGCCGCGAGCGGCTGCCGGAACGGCGTCAGTATCTGCCCGCTGTAGGATACGCGCTCCCAACCGCGTCCGAACTCACCCCACGGCTCTACGGTCACGTTTTGGAGTCCCCACTCGCGGAACTTCTGGGCCGTCCAATCATTGGCGCGCCGCATCGCGGGCGACCCGGTGAGGCGAGGGCCAATCACGTCGGTCAGGTGATGAGCTAGCTGCGGTATCTGAGAATGCTCCAGGCCCTCGGCGCGGATGCGCCGTACCACGGCCATGTCCACACGCTCTTGGGCAACCTGAGCGGATAGGGTGGCCGGGGCCAGGACTGCTGAGGCCAATAGTGGGATTGCGAACGCAGACTTGAGTGACATGCCGGCTCCAAGGATTCGTGAGACTCCAAAGGTAAAGAAACGGTACGGCCTGCGTAAATGCGGTCGTGTCGTCGAGAACGGTCCAGTGAATAGTTGGGGATATGATAACCCCAGTCCGGGCGACCGCCACAGGAATCGCAATTTTGCTATTGACAGGATTGCTTGTGCATCGCTATTTTGCGATATCACGGATCTGACATGTCTCACGTGGAGGTCGTCTTCTTCATGGAGAGTGACGGCGCTGTTCCCGTGATCGACTGGCTCCGTGCTCTCTCAACGAAAGTCCAGTGCAAGTTGCTGGCTCGCATTGAATTGTTGGCCGAGAAAGGATTCGAGCTTCGACGACCCCATGCGGACATCCTCCGAGACGGCATCCACGAGCTTCGGACGAGACACCAAAGGGTTCAGTACCGACTGCTCTACTTCTTCTATGGCCGGACTGTCGTCCTGGCCCACGGTCTCACAAAGGAAAGGATCGTTTCGCCGACACAAATAGCAGTGGCAGCTAGCCGTAGGAAACGATTCTATGACTGCCCCGAAAGGCATACGTACCGGGAACCCTCAGGATGAGCATGAAACGCGGGACTACGAATGCAGTTGAGATCCTCCGCCATCGCATCATTGGAGATGACGCACGCAAACGCGCACTCCTGGAGAAGGAGCGACTCAATGTGCGAGTTGCTCAGATGATCTACGACTACCGCACTGCAGCCGATCTCAGCCAAAAGGACCTGGCTGACATGGTGGGTACAACACAGTCCGTCATCAGTAGGCTGGAGAACACCGAGTACCGGGGACATTCGCTCACCATGCTGGAACGAATCGCGCACGCTTTTGATCGACGGATAACTGTTGATATGAGGGCCGCCTACTCCGATGCGGAGACCGTTCACTTTGCCTTCCAGCAGTTGCTTCGCGACCTTCGTCGCAAGAAGCGCCTGACGGTGGACGAGCTAGCTGCCAAGCTCGACCTGCCGGCGAGCGAGGTTACGTCATTGGAACGGGACCCTAGCCACCGCCCCCACTCGTCCGTGCTTCAGAGGCTCAGCACGTTTTACCAGATTCCGGAGAACCACCTGGCGGAACTGGCAGGGATAACCGCGACGGTGCCAAAGATGGTCAGAGAACGCGCCACTGAGTTCGCTGCAGGGTCAGATTCCGCAACCAAGATTAGCCGTGATGAAGGGCGGGCACTGGACAGATTTGTGCAGTTCTTGAGATCGGGTTCAGACGATCAGTAGGTGAGCATGAGGTTGTGCCGGCACGACCCGCCACGCACCAAAGCCGGCGCCGGCGGCGGTCCGGTAAACCGCCAGCCGACGTCGGCCGCTAGCTTCCTCTCTTGCCTGCCGCTAGTTGGACAGCACTACGATCTCGCCTGTCATGGACGCGCCCTCGTGAGGAATACAGAAGTACCGGTAGGTACCGGGCACCGTGAACGCGTGTGTAAATGTGCTGTCGGGTTCCAAGTTGCCAGAATCGAACGCAGCCGCCCCGTCGGGCAATAGCACGCTCTCGGAGAGCGTGGCCTTGGCGGGATCGGCCGTCACCGTGTGAACCAGCAGCGACCCGTTCCACCACTCGACTGTCTGCCCGACCGTGATCGTATCCCGTTTCGGCTCGAACATCAGTTGGTCCGTCATGGTTATGGTTATGGCGGGTTCGCCACCGCCACTCGCTTGCGATGCTTCACATGCGTTTGCAGCCATGACAACCGGCGCCAACATCATGGTCCCCACGATGCCAACCCGGAGCGACAGGGTTCTCAAACCGCGCATCAACGTCCTGCCTTGACGTCGAGGTTCTCGAACATCACGTGCCAGAACGGTAACTCCATTCCGTTGGGCAGCTTGAATCCGGTCTTGACCGGACTCTTGTCGAAATGTCCTTCCTGCATGTTGGGCTTGAATGGCGCCACCATGAGATGGAACTGCTGACGAGTGGGCGTGACCTCCGAATCGGAGTCGAGCTTGTAGCCCTCTCCGCGGACGTACTCGGTCAACATGCCGTGAATCAAGCGCGGCTGCTCCAAGACTTTACCGTTCTTGATGACCGCACCCATACCCCAGAAACCTGCGTACGTGAATTCCGTGGGCATCAACGCCGTTCCCAGCCGAGTGAACCCGTGCAAAATGTGGTTAGTGACCACGCCACCAAAGGTCGGGAACTCTACGCCGTGCGTTGCAAGCATCTTGCAGCACTTGACGGTGTAGGTATTGCCGGCCTTGTCCTTCCAACTCGCCTCCATCTGGACCCGGTCATCACTCTTCGCGGCGTCCGTTGCCGTGGCATCGACCATGTGGAGTTTCAGTTTCCCACCGCCCATCACGATGTTCTTGTCACCGAAGGGTGACATGGCCTTCATCTTGGTGTACTTCCCACCCTCGACACCGCGGACCATTGGTGGCACACCGTTGATGCCGGGCGTACCGCCCGCGGCACGCGGCATCTTGGGCGTTCCGAAAACGTCGGGATCGAGCTTCCGCGCGTCGGGTAGCGCCACGAAAACGCCGCCACTAGACTGAGTGATGTCGATCGTGATGGGACCGCCAAGCAGGCCAAGCGGCTTCTGCACGTGAGCGTGCGCCTCGAGATATCCCTGGGCCGGCGGCGGGGGCGGTTTCATGCCGTGCTGTGCTGCGGCCGGTACCGATAGAACTAATGTAAAGGCAAGCATCGCGGCCAAGTGTGCCAACCAGCGACGCGAATGAATCCTCTGCATGTGTGCCCTCCTTAAGGGTCATTGAAATCGCGCCGGTCGAACAGACCCGGCGCGTCGGTTACACCGCGGTCGCCTATAGTGCGACCGCTTCGACCTTAGGAAGGCAAAGCACGACCGAATAGTTCCCGCGCTATGCTATCTCTTGTCCTCGAAGAATGCGCTCAACAGCTCTCCACATCGCTGCTCCATCACGCCGCCCCGAACTTCCGGACTGTGATTGAGTTTGGGATGTCTTAACAGATCTTCGATGCTGCCGGCCATGCCCGCCTTGGGATCGTATGCACCAAACAACACACGACTCACCCGAGCTAGAATGATTGCACCCGCACACTGTGCGCACGGTTCCAGTGTTACGCACAGCGTCGCACCCTCCAGTCGATCGACCGTCAGAGCGTCCAGCGCCTGCTGTATCGCAATCACCTCCGCGTGGCGCGTCAAGTCGTGTTGCGATACCGTTTCGTTGTGAGCGCTCGCCACGATCTTGCCCTCGAACACGATGGCAGCCCCCACTGGAACCTCGCCCACGTTGGCGGCGTACTCCGCTTCGTCGAGCGCGGTATCCATGCCGAGTCGGTCGGCCGCATTTAGCGGCGGAGCTTTAGGTTCCAGTGGTTGCATGTGCAGGTTTGCTCTCCTCTCGGGGAACGCGGGCGAATTCCAGGGTATTGCCGTCCGTAGACCGCATGACCCTGACTACATCGCCCTCGCCGAAATCGCCCTCCAAAACCGCGAGCGCCAATGGATTTTGAATAAACTTCTGGATGGCACGTTTGAGCGGCCTCGCGCCGTAGACAGGATCGTACCCTTCACTCACCAGGAGCTCTCGCGCCTCGGGTGTTACGTCTATCTCCAGGCCACGCCCTGCGAGGAGTTCCCGGAGCCGTAACAACTGAAGATCGACGATCTGCGAGAGATCATCTCTGGCGAGTTGGTGGAACACGATCACGTCGTCCACACGGTTCAAGAACTCGGGCTTGAAGGTCTGGCGCAACGCATCCAGCACGCGGCGCTCCACCTCCGCTACGCCGTCGTCTCGGTCGTCTCCCAACTCGAGTATCCACTGGCTCCCAAGGTTCGATGTCATGATTATGACGGTATTGCGGAAGTCCACCTTGTGTCCCTGGCTGTCGGTCAGACGCCCGTCATCCAAGATCTGCAACAACACGTTGAACACATCGGAGTGCGCCTTCTCTATCTCGTCGAATAGGATCACGGAATAGGGGCGGCGCCTGACCGCCTCCGTCAGCTGTCCGCCTTCCTCGTAACCGACGTAACCCGGCGGCGCGCCGATCATCCGCGCTACAGCGTGTTTCTCCATGTACTCGGACATGTCGAGCCGCACCATCGCACGCTCGTCGTCGAATAGAAACTCGGCAAGCGCACGCGCGGTTTCGGTCTTTCCCACGCCAGTTGGGCCGAGAAAGATGAAACTGCCGATCGGCCGGTTGGGATCCTGCAATCCGGCACGCGAGCGCCGCACCGCGTTCGCAACCGCGGACACCGCCTCTTCTTGACCGATCACTCTGTGACTCAACTCGGTCTCGAGCTTGGTGAGACGTTCACGTTCGGACTCGAGCATCTTGCTCACCGGTATACCGGTCCACTTGGAGACGATCTCGGCTATGTCCTCCGCGTCGACATCCTCCTTGAGGTATCTGACCACCGACTGGATCTCGTCCAGCCGTTGCTTCTCTTGCGATATTTCACGCTCCAACTCGGGGACCTTGCTGTACCTGATCTCCGCCGCCTTCTGAAGATCACCGCTGCGGGTGACCTGATCGGCCTCCGTGCGGAGTTCCTCTAGATGCGCCTTCTTCTCCCGCAACCGCGAGATGGCATCCTTCTCTGCCTGCCACTGCGCCTTCATGCTCTGCGACTGTTCGGCCAACTCGGCAAGCTCCCTCTTCACAGCCTCCAGTCGTTCCTTGCCCGCGCGATCCTTCTCGCGCGCGAGCGCCTGCTCTTCGATGCGCAATTGCACCATCCGGCGCTCGACATCGTCGATCTCCTGTGGCAGGCTGTCGATCGCTATACGCAGCCGGCTCGCCGCTTCATCGATCAAGTCGATCGCCTTGTCGGGCAACTTGCGATCTCCCAAATACCTGTCCGACAGTGTCGCGGCAGAAATGATCGCGTTATCGGTTATGCGCACGCCGTGGTGCACCTCGTAGCGTTCCTTGAGCCCGCGCAATATCGCGATCGTATCTTCCACCGACGGCTCGCCCACGTACACCGGTTGGAACCGGCGTTCGAGGGCTTTGTCCTTCTCGACATGCTTGCGGTATTCGTCGAGCGTGGTGGCACCGACCACGCGCAGTTCTCCTCGGGCCAGTGCCGGTTTCAACATGTTGGATGCGTCCACCGCACCTTCGGCGGCACCGGCGCCCACTATGGTGTGCAGTTCATCGATGAAGACGACGAACCGTCCCTCCTGGCTCGTTATCTCCTTGAGTACCGACTTCAACCGCTCCTCGAACTCACCGCGGTATTTGGCGCCGGCCAGTAGTTGACCGATGTCGAGCACGATGATGTGCTTGTCACGCAACGATTCGGGAACGTCACCGTTTACGATACGCTGAGCCAGGCCCTCCACGATCGCGGTCTTGCCAACACCCGGATCACCGATCAACACCGGATTGTTCTTGGTCCGGCGTGAAAGGACCTGAACTACGCGCCTGATCTCATCGTCGCGTCCGATGACCGGATCGAGTTTCCCCTGCCTGGCGAGGTCTGTCAGATCCTTGGTGAAACGCTCGAGGGCGCGGTACTTGGATTCGGGCTCCTGGTCGGTCACGCGGTGGCTCCCACGTACCTGTTCTAACGCTTGGAGCAACTGTGCGGTGTCGATACCGCGCGCACTCAGGAGCTCGCGGGCGGTGGTGCCCTTCGTGTCCACGAGCCCAACCAACAAATGTTCGGTGGACACGTAGGTATCGCCGAGCTGCTGTGCTGCACTGTCGGCCCTATCGAGTGTGTGGCTCAGCTCCCGCGCCATTGCCGGTTGTGCGCCGTCACCCTCCTGCGTCGGCAACCGCACGATCTCTCGCTCGGTGTCGCGCCTGAGTTCGGTGACGTTGAGCCCCGACTTTTGGAGCACCGGCACGACGACACCTTCCTCCTGATCCATCAACGCAAGAAAGAGATGGGCATCGTTGACGACGGGATTGCCACGCTCTCGAGCCACGGACTGCGCTGCTGCGAGCGCCTCGCCGGCCTTGATTGTCAAACGATCGGGTCTAATCATGGTTCTCGTTAATGGCTATCAGCCTCTGGTTGCTGTTGAAACATGCACCGGCGATCCCGACCGATGGCTACATGCGCCAGGTTTTGTCCAGCCGGTCCCGGTGACCTTACCAGCAGCTTAATAGCCAGTTTCGTACCCCCGAAAACTGCCATAAGAGCACAATATACGCCAAAATAGCAGACGCGCCCACTCGGATGAGTAGACGCGCCTCTCCGTGCACTATTCTGGCATGCCCTCCCAGACGTGCTAGTTGCTGATGGTCATGCGTCTGGTCAGCTTCACTCCATCTACAGTAAGCTGGTAGACGTAGACTCCTGATGCCGCCCTTTGGGCTGTGTCCATGACCCTGCCATCCCAGTGAGCGGTATAACGCCCCGTGCCATTCCACTCGAGCTTGAGCCCGTCGAGTGGTTCGCCTGAGTCCTCCAACACCGGGACCGCGACTAGCTGTGCCAGGACGTTGTAGACCCTGAGGCTAACCTCGGGCCGATGCCCCGTTTCGAACGCGTCCCGATCTAACTCGAATGGGATCGTTGTCCCGGGATTGAACGGATTGGGGTAGTTTGGCAGCAACCGCACCCATTTCGCAGGCCGCTCCTGCTGGGCCTGAGCGGTACTTGGTACGGCAAACAGGAGCCCGAGCGCCATGACCGCCCAGGCTACGTACTTCATTTTTTCAACTCCTTCTCACAAAAAAACGTTCGTAGGCAAGTCGCTCCTTGCAGAATGAAAAGTGCGTATTTCCCTATGTGATAGTAACTTACGTACGGTCGACGGCTCCTGTCAACTTGACTCGAGGATGGCTTTTCCGGCAGGGCCCAGCACCCTCGCGTCGGCATTCCGCACCGTGAGCGACCTGCCGTCCATCCACTCCATAAGCGGGATCAGGTACTTGCGACTGAGCCCGGTAGCCTCGCGCAGATCAGCCGGCGTCGCCTGACCGGTGCCACCTATCGCGTCCAGCACGTCGCGGGTGAGTTTCTCCAAGGCCGCGCCGTCGTAGTATCTGTCCTTGGTCAGACGTACCACGGAGCCCTCGTTCACCAAGAAATCCAATATCTGCATCAGGTTCTCGATCCCCAATTCCTGCAACTCCGCCAGCGACCGACCGTGTTTTCCCCCGTCACGGAGGCTCTCGGCGACCCTGTTGCCATATGCGATCTGGTCACCCGATAGCTCCGGACTGTGGTTCACCAACCGAACCGTGTTTTGTTCTACGGCGATCAGGCCCTCCTGCTCGAGCTCCCTGTGGATGAAGTCCGCGAAGTCGGCATCGCCCAGATCGCGCCGCGCCAGTTCGCGCGGCATCCCGGGCCGGAGGGGGTATTCATTGTGATATCGCTCGATAGTAGCGAGTGCCACGCCGCGTGCGCCGCGCACAACCGCGGGTGAGAAGAGCCGGCCCCCACCCCACACGATACCGGCTACCGACGATCTCTCGAAAGCAGGCGATTCTGCGGGGCTCAAGCCGACACGTACCGTGAGTTCCTCGGGTCCCAGTCCCCGGGACCCGGCAGCCTCAACGAACGCCGCCAGCCTCTTACGCGGATCGGCTACGGCGCGTGCGGCAAGCCCGACGGGACGGCGCGGACGACGTGTAGGCCAGGGATCGACGACGACACAGCCGCCGATGGTGGTGGGCGGCGAATACGAGCGTATCACTCCCCGATCGCCCCAACGACCCACCAGGGGTGCCTCCAGGCGGAGCCGCGCGGCACCGCTCGATCCGGGTTCGATCTCTCCGCCAGTCGGCGTTACGCGAGCCATGACCTCGGCGGTCCCCAGATGAAACCTGATCCGCGAGCGCTGCGTGATCGCTCGCGGTGCCGCAGGTAGGAGGGTTAGCATGACGTCCATCGCCCCGGTCTCGCGCCACCCTTCGTGCGCGACGACCACGTGCCCGCGCGCCACGCGCTTGCGGTCGAGGCCCGCCAACGCAAGTGCGGTGCGTCGCCCGGGCAGCGCCGCCTCACAAGCCTCGCCGTGGACCTCTATTCCCCGGACGCGCGCCGTATCGCTTCCCGGCAATACCTTGACCTCGTCACCGACGCGCACGGTCCCGCTCCAGGTAGTCCCGGTCACGACCGTACCCGCACCTGCCACACTGAACACGCGGTCGACCGGAAGTCGAAACAGATCCTCGGAAGATCGTGCGGCCGCGGTCCCGGCCGCACCTGCCAGTGCACTTATCAACTCGTCATGGCCCAGTCGCTCGACCGCGGAGAAGCGGACAGTGCCTTCCCAGTGAATGGATGAAGCGGCCAAGCGGTCGGCGATGTCTGCTTCTACCAGCTCGAGCCAGTCATCTTCCACCAAATCGCACTTGGTCAGCGCCACCACTCCGGCGCGCACGGCGAGCAACTCCAGGATCGACAGATGCTCTTCGGTTTGGGGCATCAATCCTTCATCCGCAGCCACGACCAGGAGTGCGACATCGACTCCGGTCGCCCCGGCCACCATGTTGCGGACAAAGTCTTCGTGGCCCGGTACATCTACGATACTTGCGGACAGCCCATCGCCGAGTTCGAGCGAGGCGAAGCCCAGATCGATGGTTATGCCACGGCGCTTCTCCTCTTCCCAACGATCGGTGTCGGTACCCGTCAGTGCCCTGACCAGCGCGGTCTTACCGTGGTCGACGTGACCTGCCGTACCGATTATGACGTGGCGGTCCACACCAGGTCTTCCCAGAATGCCAGTGCCTTGAGTTCGCGACCTTCCGACACGTGGTGCTGCACGAAGTCTCTCAAGAGACGGCTGTGGGCCGCTCCGTGCCGCGCGGTAATCGTGCCGACCTCGTCCAATCGTCCGGCGACCAATGCCAGTAGGTTGAGCCTGTCATCGCCGCTGAGTCTTCGCGTACTCACTCCGCGCGAGCACGTGCTGCACAGAAACCCTCCGTCTGTCACCGAAAACACCGCCGCGCCATCCGACAATCGAGCACCGTCTCGGGCACAGCTGTCGAGTGCCGGTGCAAAACCCAGCACGCACACCGCACCCCACAGGGCTGAGAGCACAACGATATCCAGTATCTCGGGCGAAGCGGACGTAATGTTGTCCAGGTCTCGGACCAACAGTGCGAACAGCTCTGGATTCGGTCCCGAATGTGAGAAGCGCAACACCAATTCCGCCAGCGCCGCGCCACCGGCGTACCGGCGTACGTCGTGAGCCAACTCCCGACGCTGCTTCACCACATCGAACTCGGCCAGTGTCTGGAGGTCCCGGTTCTGCTTCACGTAGATTTGTGCCACCCCTTCGCTCAATACTTGGAGTCTGGCGCCAAACCTACTTTTCGCCCGCGTGGCGCCCTTGGCAATCGCACTCTGGACACCCAACTCGGCCGTGGCGAGCCGTACGATCTTCGACGACTCGCCATACTTGAACGAGTGGAGGATTACTGCGTCCGTCGTTACCAGTGCCATCCACTAAAGATAGCGCGATCAGAACCCGACTTCCCCTCCCAAATAAATGGTCCTACCACGCGAGGGAAACTTGAGCACTTCCTGGTAAGCGACATCGAACAGATTCTCCACTCGACCCGTTAGGGTGAATCCCGGGATTGCTCCTTTGCGGGTCACGATCGTGTATTCTCCACCCAAATCGACCTTGGTGTAGGACGGCAGCGTTACCGGAGTGGCTGGGAACGTAGAAAAGTCTCGGTCGTCCCGCTTGGCCACGTGGAGCAGAGTGGCGCCGATGCTGAGTCGATGCAGTCGATACCTTCCGGTCACGTTGAATTTCCCCGTCGGACGCCTGAGCAACCGTTCACCCTTGACGAAATTTGCGCCGGCTCCCATGTCGAAGCCTGCATCGGTGACTTCGGTGTCGAGATATGTGTAATTGACGGTACCGCTGAACGACCGGTGCAATACCCTGGCTCCGAGTTCCACCCCGGAGGCGTCCGCTGAGGCCACGTTGAAGAAGTTCGGGTCTCCGGGATTGGCCGGCGCGGACGTGAACTGGATCAGGTTGCGAAATCTCTGACTGAAATAAGTAACCTCTGCGACCAACAGACCATTTAGGAACTCCTGTTCTCCACTCACCTCCCAGCTCACCGTGCGTTCGGGGTCTAAGTCGGGATTTCCGTTGGCAAACGGGCCGGCTGCAAAATTCTCGAAGAACGTTGGCTCCTTGAACGCCCTGCCGACCGACGCTCTGAGCCTGGTGCCGGAAGCGAATTTGTAAGCGGCACCGCCACGGTACGTGACGAACGTCCCGAAGGAGTCGTTGTCGTCCACGCGCAATCCTGCATTGACTGCGAGCCCCTTGACCGGGCTCGACTGGGCCTCGGCATAGTATCCCCTACTCGATCTCCCCTCATCACTCGAACTCTTGGAGTCACCGAACTCACTCTGCGACTCCGCCGTTCTCGTTTCATCTTCATCCTCGACCTGGACACCAACAACGAAAACTGTCGCAGCCGGCGCATAGATGTTCGTCCTAAAATCCACGCTCTTGCGTTGAGCGGACACCGAACTGTTGGAGGCGAAGAACCCCAAGGTGTCCGCCGGGCCGTCGGCCTGGTCGTCAATGACCCCATCGGCATCGCTCAGCGCGAGGAGCACCCGGCCTTCCAGCCGGTTGGTGAAGAACCTGCCAGCATCGAGTGACACCGCCAGACGATCGCGGGTGCTGGCAGAGTTGCGGTCTACCACTGAGCCATCGAAATCGGTTGGGAACTCGAACTCGCTGTCCAGATATCGCAGCACCAGGCTGACATCAGAGTGGGCGTCCGGTCTCACGCGCACCTTCCCACTCACCGAGGTGCTGCTATAGTCGCTGTTGAACGCGTAGATGCCGTCGGTTACAGACCGCGACATGGCTAAGGAGTAGCCCACACGATCCACCGCCCCCGAGAACACCGCATCCGCCGCCGTCGATCCAAATGTGCCTGCGCGGAACCCCATCTTACCGCTCTCGGGGCCGGCGCCTTCCTTAGTGATGATTTGCACGACACCGGTTACGGCGTCGGACCCGTATATGACGCTCGCCGGGCCGCGCACCAGTTCGATGCGATCCACGTTATCGAGCGTCAGGTCGGCAAAGTCGAAGGAGCCACCCGCATCGTTGATGGCCACTCCGTCGAGCAGGACTTTGACGTAGTCACTCTCACCACCTCGGATAAAGACAGACGTATTACCGCCAAACGATCCCGTCTGCACCACGCTCAGTCCGGGGACCAGCCTGAGTGCATCGAGCACTTGTGTGATTCCCTGCTCGCGCAGCACGTCTCCGTCTAGGACGGTGACGGTGGACGTCATGGCATCACGCGGGGTGGGAATACGTGTGCCGGTTACGATTACGGTCTCGAGCTGAGTGGTATCGGCACGTACTTGCGCATTGGCAGGCAATGATGTGGCGGCCAAGACGATCATTGGCAGTATCGGATTGAGCTTCATCGACAAACCTCTCTCTGTCGCAGTGTGGTAAACTCTATGGAACATCATCCACTGGGTTTTCATCTTTCCTGAGCGGTACGAACTGCGGTACATCATTCCAGGAAGTGAGCGCAACGGGCCACCGGAACACACGTTCCAACACCTCACGGGTCAGCACTTCATGCGGCCGGCCTATCGCGCTGGCTCTGCCGCCTTCCATGATGATTATCCGGTCCACGAAGCGAGCGGCGAGATTCACCTGGTGAGTGACGAGGACACCACCCAGGTGTCGCTCTGCAACCAGTGCCGCGATCAACTCGAACACTTCCATCTCGTGTCGCACATCGAGATTGGCGGTGGCTTCGTCGAGCATCAGGGCCCGCGGCTCCTGCGCCAGTGCCCGAGCTACGCGAACCCGCTGCCACTCGCCGCCGGAGAGCGTCGCCAGCCATCGCTTGCGCAAATGAGTTACATCGCATTGCTCGAGTGCCCGAGCGACCGCAGCAACATCCCGCGCCCGTGGTGCGCCTAGTGGACCTAAGTGCGCGTAGCGTCCGAACATGACGGCCTGTTCGACGCGGAGCGGAAAATTCGGCTCCTCGCGCTGCGACACCACTCCGACGAGCCTGGCCAGTTCACGGCGTTTCCATTTCGCGGCCGGTTGACCGAACGCAAGAGCTTGTCCACCGGTGGGCGCGAGCGCTCCCATGAACAATCGTAAGAGCGTGGACTTGCCGCTTCCGTTGGGGCCCACGATCCCCACGAGCTCGCCTTCATGTATCGCGGCGGACACCGCCGTCACAGCGGCTTCGGCGCTGCGAGGGTACCGGAACGACAGATCACGGGCCTCGAAGATCAAGTCGCCCATTTTCTAACCAGTAGAACGAATACGGGCACGCCGATCAGGGCGGTTACGACACCCACCGGGAGCGTAAGCGGCGCGAACACGGTGCGTGCAACAGCATCGGCGAGCACGAGCAGAGTGCCTCCCAACAGGAAGGCGGCGGGCAACAGACTTCGGTGTGTGTGTCCCCACACGATTCGAATGGCGTGCGGTACGACCAGGCCAACGAACCCGATGATCCCCGACACTGAAACCGCGGCTGCAGTCAACAGCGACGCCGCGACGTACAATATGCGTTTCAATCGTTCGACATCGGCGCCGAGGAACTGTGCCGGTTCTTCTCCCAGTGACAACAGATCCAGCGGCCGACTCTGCCGATAGATCACTACGATGGGAACTAGTGCGTAAGCACCAAACACCGTGAGCGCCTGCCAGGAGGCTCCGTCGAACCCGCCCAACATCCAAAGGAACGCGTTGCGAACCTCCGGGGCGGGTGATACCGAGATGATCGCACCCATGATCGACGCCGCGAATGCACCGACAACCACACCGCCCAACAGGAGCACACGAGCATCCAGCACGCCGCCCGTGACCAGTGCCAGCCGGTAGACGAGCGCGATGGCGAGGAGCGCGCCCACGAGCGCAGATAGTGGAATCGCCCATGGTCCGCCCGCGTGCAGCACTATCGCCAGCACGGCACCCAAGCCGGCACCGCCCGACAGCCCCAAGAGATACGGATCCGCCAGGGGATTGCGAACGAGGGCCTGTAGCGCCGCACCCGTTACCGCGAGTCCACCACCTACCAGGAACGCAAGCAACACGCGCGGCAATCGCAGGTCGCGTACGATAACCACGGTCGTATGATCGGCCGTGCCGTGAACCGCAGCCCAAAGGCTCGTCAGCGGCACATGAGACGGGCCTACTGCAAGCCCAAGCAAGAGCGCTGCCAGCACGCCTGCAGTGAGCAAACCCCAGCGCTTCATCGGGCCAGCTCCATGAATCTGCTCCTCAGCCAACGGATGGCCTGTGGCGCGCGGAAGGTAGGACGCCCGAACTCCGTGCCGGGAGCGACAACGAATCTGTTGTCTCGGACCGCCCTAACCGTCTGCCATTCCGGCCGCACCATCCACATGGGAACCCCGGAGTCGGAAACGACCAACACGACGTCGGGATCGCGTTCTACGATCGCCTCGATACTGACAGTGGCCGATGCCTTGTCGATGTCGTCGAACACGTTGCGCCCACCGGCCAGCGTCACGATCTCGCTCAGGAAACTCTGTGCGCCGATCGTGATGGGTGGGTTGTCCCATACCAAGAGCAGGACTTTGACTTCAGGTCCTTGCGGACGCGTGGAACGCAGTCTTGCGATGTCATTCTCGAGGAACGACGCGAGCGAATCGGCGACACCACTGTCGCCGGTAATGCGCCCCAGGAGACGCGCGGAGCGGGCGAGATCGGCCAGTCGATCTGTGCGGAAACTGGCGGTGGCGATTCCCAGTTCTTCCAACCGATCGATAGCCGACCGGTTGGCCGGCGAGGCGTAAAAGACCACGAGGTCCGGACGTCTCCCAACGATCACCTCGACGTTGGGTGACAGACCTTCTCCCACGCTCGGGATCTCCCGCGCTTCCGGTGGATAGTCGCCCCAGCGCGTGCGGCCGACCACGCGGTCACCGGCGCCGATGGCGAAGAGAAGCTCTGTCAGCCCGGGCGCAAGTGACACGATGCGCCGAGGCGAGAGGCCGAGATCTACGGGCCGACCGGTATCGTCGACGACGATGCCGGCAGCCGGACGCTCGCCGGCGCTACACGCGGCGCACACGGCGAGCATCGCCGCCGCGACAGAGAAGCTACAACGCAAGAACGCTCACTCTTTCACCGCGGAAAGGAATGAGCGTGCGTGCATGCGAATGATGCGCTCGTCCACCGTTCCCTTCCCTTCGAGGGTGTCTGCTGGTGGTGCGAGCGGGAACGTCTCCTGGCTTTGGGTATCGACTCGCCTTCCCGGTTTCCCAGTGGCTGCTGAGTCGACCTATTAACCCATTACAGTGGCGGGGCCGCGCCGGTTTCTCACCGGCTTCCGAACTCCGCGCTCGCAGTAATCAGTTGTACACTACATGTGAATCTAGTCGAGTTTGCCCTGCGACGAAAGGGCACGATTGAGCAGCCCCTTCAGTTCGGCTCTCCTCTTGTGATAGCTCTCCTGTTGCACCCGGGTGGGCGTCGAGAGCTGCTCGAACTCCGCATCCAGTGTCGCGATCTGCAGGGCGAGCACATCGGGATCAGAGGCCGGTGACGTCACTTGCGGCACACTCCTCAACCACCAGATCAGCGCTCCAAGGAGTGTCACCCCAGCAGCTGCTACCACCAACCACCAGAGCGAGTTCGCCGAAAAACGTGTAGCCGCAAAGTGAACCTCGATGCGGGAGCCACGGGGAACCGAGTCAGCCCCGTATCGCCGAAAGAACACATCGTCCAACTCCTCCACCCCCCTGAGCGCAAGGGTGCCGCCTGTGACCGACGCCGACGTGTCTTGTAGCATCACGTTGACCCGACCCGCCGCATGATCGAGCGGCAATATCAGTTTGCTGACGGACCGTGGAACGACATAGCCGTAAATAATCTGCTTCTCGCCCGGCGGCATCGGTGCCGCTATCGCGACAGAATCGCCCCGCCGGTAGATGGCTTGCACGCTGAGGTCGCTTTCGCCCAGCTCGAACTGTACCGCTTCCGACGGGATGGCGCCTTCCCAGACCGGATCAGAGGTGTCCCGCGCGATCCTCGTCAGCGACCCCGGGTTGCGCAGCACGATCAACTCGATTACACGACGAGACCCGTCTTCTTGCGCCGACCTAACGATGAAGTGTCGCTCGGTCAGCAGAATCTCCGGTTCTACTGAAGAGGTATCATAGACGTACAGCGTGTTTGCAGTATTCTCGGCCGCGCTACCCGTCAGCGGAGTCGAGAAATATCCGATCCCATCGTGCTGCACGCTCACCAGATAGCTGGCCGTCGAATCGCGATTGGGACTACGCAAGCGGTACCGGCCGGATCTATCGGTCAAGGCGGAATCCACGGGGCGCCCGCCGGCGAGACCTACCTCATGGAGGGTGGCCATACGACCGCTAACGGCACGAGAGTCGGTTGCGGTAACTCGTACGACTTTCCCGGTCACTACTAAGCCCTGGGCATGTCCGATTGTCGGAACGCACAGGGCTGCTGTTACGACACTGAATATGCTACGGAGTGAACTTGCCGAAATCTTCCGGATCCAGTTTCTCGAGTCGGGACTTGAGAGAATCGGTGTCGAGCTGATTGTCATCAATTGGGTTGGATTCCACTAAGTCTACCGAGGTGAGTTCCAACAACGCGTCGTTGGTAAAAATTGGAGCTTCGAGCCTGAGGGCAATGGCAATACTATCGGACGGGCGCGCGTCGACCTGAACAATTTGGTCAGCACGATGGATCTGGAGTTCGGCGTAGTAGGTGTTCTCTTTAACCTGGGTGATCAATACTTGTTTCAGGCTGCCCCCCAGCCCGACAATCACTTGCTTCACGAGATCGTGCGTTAGGGGTCGCGGAAATTTTACACCCGCCAGCTCCATGGCGATCGCGCTCGCCTCAGACGGTCCGATCCAGATGGGCAGAACTCGCTTGCCCTCTTTCTCCTGCAGAATGACAACAGGCGAGTTCGTCGAGCGATCGAGGCCCAGATGCGCAACTTTGACTTCTATCATCATATCGCGCCGGCTTTCGGTGTTGATCGGCGTGGCCCAGCAAGCCCGCCACTACGATCGTTCAGCTCAATACCGGTAGTGCTCGGGTTTGTAAGGACCTTCTATTGGAACACCAATATAGGAGGCCTGTTCCTCGGTGAGCTGGGTGAGCTTTACGCCAAGCTTATCAAGGTGCAACCGAGCCACTTCCTCGTCTAGGGCCTTCGGGAGGCGATAGACCTTCTTCTCGTATTCCCCGCTGTTGTTCCACAGTTCCAACTGGGCCAGCACCTGGTTCGTAAAGGACGCAGACATCACGAAGCTCGGGTGTCCGGTAGCGCACCCGAGATTCAACAGGCGTCCTTCAGCGAGCACCAGGAGACTATGCCCGTCCGGGAAAACCCACTCGTCGTATTGCGGCTTGATGTTGACCCGCTCGATTCCCGGAATCTTCTCCAATCCCGCCAGGTCGATCTCGTTATCGAAGTGTCCAATGTTACCGATGATGGCCTTGTCTTTCATCCGTCGCATGTGATCCACCGTGATCACATGGAAGTTGCCGGTGGTGGTGACAAACACGTCTGCGATTTCGACAACTTCATCGACCGTCTTTACTTCAAATCCCTCCATCGCTGCCTGCAGCGCACAGATGGGATCGATCTCCGTTACGATCACGCGGCAGCCTTGGCCGCGGAGCGCCTGAGCGCAACCTTTGCCGACTTCTCCGTAGCCGCAGACGACCGCCACTTTGCCTCCCAACATGACGTCGCTCGCGCGGTTGAGGCCGTCGATCAATGAATGGCGGCAGCCATAAACGTTGTCGAACTTGCTCTTGGTAACCGAATCGTTGACGTTGATAGCTGGGAAGAGCAGCGATCCATCTTCTTCCATTTGATACAGCCGGTGGACTCCGGTGGTTGTCTCCTCACTGACACCTCGAAGGCTCTGAGCGGCCTTCGCCCAACGTCCGGGGTTTCTCTGTTGTTCCGCGCGCAATGTATCGAGTATGACCCCCCACTCTTCGGGCTCACCGTTGGGATCGAAATCGGGAACCGCTCCGGCGGCTTCGAACTCCACGCCTTTGTGAACGAGCAACGTGGCGTCTCCCCCATCGTCCACTATCAAGTCCGGTCCCGAGCCATCGGGCCACATGAGCGCCCTGGCCGTCAACCTCCAATACTCGGGAAGGGTCTCGCCCTTCCAGGCAAAAACCGGAACACCGGCCGGATTTTCCGGGGTGCCATTGGGCCCCACTACTGCGGCCGCCGCTGCATGGTCTTGAGTCGAAAAGATATTGCAGCTCACCCATCGTATGTCGGCTCCCAATTCGGCCAACGTCTCGATGAGGACCGCGGTTTGAACGGTCATATGGAGACTGCCCATGACCTTTGCACCAGCTAACGGCTTACTCGCTCGGTACCGCTCTCTGATGACCATCAACCCGGGCATCTCGTGCTCCGCCAGCCGAAGCTCGCGGCGGCCCCACTCGGCAAGGCTCAGGTCCTTGACCTCGTACTCGATGCCGGCCGAGCTAGTCTTCTTGGGGTCTGCAGCGACTGATGTCATAATTCTTTTTTATCTATATAAAGTGTCTCAAAAGTTACGCCCTTGCCGCAAGGGCCTCGGGCTTCTGCTCGGTTGCCTGCACCGCAGCCGTCAGTTCTGACGTGCGGTTGGCATCTTCCCAGGTGAAGAGCCGAACCTTTACTCCGTTTACTTCGGTGTCGTTCGGTTCTCGGCCGAAGTGACCGTACGCGGCGGTGGGTCGATAGATCGGTCTCCGTAGATCCAATGCATCGATGATGGCCCGTGGCTTGAGATCGAACACTTCTCTCACCGCCTGTTCCAACACCGCTTCAGACACGCTGGCCGTTCCGAACGCGTCTACCATCACGGACACCGGTTCGGCTACTCCAATCGCATAGGCGATCTGCACTTCACAGCGGCGGGCCAATCCGGCTGCAACGATGTTCTTGGCTACCCATCGTGCCGCGTAAGTGGCCGAGCGATCTACTTTGGTCGGATCCTTGCCGCTGAACGCCCCGCCCCCGTGCCTTCCCGCACCGCCGTAAGTATCGACAATGATTTTACGGCCCGTCAAACCCGCATCGCCCTGCGGGCCGCCCACGACAAATCGACCTGTGGGGTTGATATGCAGCTTCACCTGGCTCACGTCCAACTCCGAGTCATCCAAAACCGGCCGGATTACCTTCTCGGCAACTCCCTCATGGAGATCTGTATTCGAGACTTTGTCATCGTGTTGGGTTGACAGCACGACCGCCCTCACGGCTGCAGGCCGCCCATTGGAATACTGGATCGCCACCTGACTCTTGCCGTCAGGCCTGAGCCAACTGAGTTCACCGGATTTGCGCACATCGGCCAGTCGCTTGGTGAGTCTATGCGCCATGATGATCGGCATTGGCATCGACTCGGGTGTTTCATCGGTCGCATAGCCGAACATCATGCCCTGGTCGCCAGCCCCACCGGTGTCAACGCCCTGTGAGATATCGCACGACTGGCCATCCAACGAAACCAGGATCGCACAGGTCTTGGAGTCAAACCCGAACGATGCGTCTGTATAGCCGATCTCCTCTACGATGCTGCGCACGATTGGCGGAACCTGGCACGCGGTCTTGGTAGTGATCTCTCCCGCCAAGACGACCATGCCGGTGGTAACCAATGTCTCGCACGCGACGCGGGCCGTGGGGTCACGGGCAATGATTGCGTCGAGAACCCCGTCAGAAATTTGATCGGCCATCTTGTCGGGATGGCCTTCTGTAACTGACTCGGATGAAAAGATATAGCTGTTTGAACTCATTGTTTATCGTAAGTGTAGGTGAGCGTTTAAGATAGCGCCAGTTCAACCGGTCGGCAACCGGCCGAATTCCAGCAGATCCAGGTCAACCTGCCCGGCTATATGGCGCTCCAGGATAGTGGTTACCTCTCGAGCATGTCGTGCCCTCAGGACCTCTTGGACGGCGGACTCCGCCACTTTGACGTCGAGCCGCCTTATCAGCCATCGTACCAGGGGCAGTGACGCGGACGCACCGCTGACGGTGCGAAAACCGAGTCCGATAAGGAGAAATAGCGGCAGTGGCTCTGACGCCATCTCGCCGCAAACGCTTACATCGAGACCCGTCCTACGCCCTCCGTCGAGGATCTGCTTCAGTAGTCGCACTATCGCCGGGTGCAGAGAGTTGAATCGGTCGGCGAGTCGTGCGTTGCCTCGATCCACGGCCAGCGTGTATTGGGTCAAGTCATTGGTACCGACGCTCAAGAAGTCGGACAACTCTGCGAGTTCGTCAACCATCGCCGCGGCAGCCGGGGTTTCTATCATCACCCCAACCGGAAGATCCTCCCCAAACTCGACACCCTCGGCGCGCAGTTCGTCTGTCGCAACTTCTACCAGATCGCGCGTGCGCTCCACTTCTCGCAGATCTGTTACCAGAGGCAACATTAGCCGCACGTCCGAAGACGCGCGCGCGCGGAGAAGCGCGCGAATCTGGGTTCGGAACAGGTCGGGTTCATCGAGACAGACGCGAATCGCTCTCCATCCGAGAAACGGGTTCGCCTCCCGCTCGGCGTTGAAGGTCGCGGGAAACTTGTCGCCGCCCAAATCGTAGCTGCGCACCACCACTGGGTGAGGCGCAAAACTCCGGCCGACTTTCTCGAAAAACCTGGCCTGCTCATCTTCGCCGGGGAGTTCCGTACGTCCAACCACCAAGAACTCGGTACGCAGCAATCCTACACCTTCTGCACCATGCTCGGCTGCGATCTCGACTTCCTCTGGAAGATCGATGTTACTCCGTAAGGAGATGTAAGTGCCGTCGGACGTTACCGAGGGCTTTCCCAGCACCGCCTCCAGTTCGCGCGTCATCTCGAGGCGGCGTCCCTCGCGCACACGCGCATCTCGTATCTGATCTTCCGAGGGATCGATGAGTATGGTTCCGAGCGAACCGTCCAGGATCGCCATTGAACCGGGTACGACATCGTCCTTGGCGCCCACGAGCCCCATCACACACGGAATCCCGAGACTCCGCGCGAGGATCGCCGCGTGCGCCGTTCGCGTACCCCGTTCACTCGCCAAACCGATCACATGGTCCTTCTCGAGTTGGACCGTCAAACCAGCCGTCAGCTGCTTAGTAAGTACGATCGCCGGAGGCGCATCCTTGTCGTGCATCACTGCATCGGATGTCTTGCCCAGCAGGGACCTCAACACCCTGATCTGGATTCCCAAGAGATCCGCAACTCGCTGCCTCAGTGTGGCACTTGAGGACTGCGCCCATATCGCCCGGACCTCCAGCACCTTGAACTCGAAGGCCCGCTCGGCGGTCAGCTGATTCTCAGCAACGAGTCGCTCGACATCGTCGAGGAAGTCTCGATCCTCCAACATCGCTATCTGAGCCGCAAAAATCTTCGCTTCCTCGGGACCAGCGAGAGTCCTGGTGCGAGCTTTCAGCTCGGTGAGTTGTTGGCGCACGGTATCGATCGCCTGATGTAGTCGCGCAATCTCCGACTTAACCTGATCTTCTGAAATCGTGCGATGAGTCAACTCCGGAAGTTCGGTCCCCAAGACATAGATGGGCCCGACTGCTATGCCGGGAGAAACACCGATTCCCGTGAGGAGTAAACTCCTGGTCATACTTCTCCTTCGTATTCCTTACTGAGGAGAGTTACTAACGTATCCACTGCGTCGCCGGCATCCAGACCGTGAGCACGGATCGTTACCGTACTGCCGCACTCGGCAGCAAGTGTCATCACTCCGAGAATGCTCTTTCCGTTAACCTCGACGCCATCCTTGGAAATAGTGATCTCGGCTGCATATGACGCGGCACACTTCACGAATTCCGCCGCCGGCCGCGCATGCAGCCCCAGGCGATTAGAGATGGTCACCTGTCGCTCGGCAGAACTCACAGCCACCCCGCGATCAAAGCCAATACAAGAACACTAAGCGCAAATCGAACGGCATCCAAGGTCGGCAACACCCAATTCACTATAAAGAGGCCCGAGGCCGCGATGAGTCCCACGCCAACCAGTCCTCGGATATCAAAATCTTTCACCAACCACGCTGCCACCAGCGGCAATGCCAAGCCAACTGCCAAGCCGGCGGCGGGACCGGCTATCTTGAGCCCTCTCTGGAGCAACGGCGCCCCGAGCTGCTGCGCCACGTGCACACTGCCACGCCAGCCGGCTGCGAGCGCCCAGGTTCGCACCGTCAAATGAACCAGGTTGTAGACGAGCAGCGCAGCGACAATCGCCACAATCGGTGACACGGTAACGGCAAGGCCAAGCCCGATGGCCGAACTCACGGGTAGCGCGCCGGCCCAGATCAGTTTGTCACCCATGGAGCCGAGCGGACCCGTGAGCGCCTTGCGCAGTCTAGTTGCTTGATCGCGATCGACGCCGTCGAATTCCGCGCGGGCGAGCGCACCCACAGCCAGGGGTGTAAGGTATGGGTGACCGTTGAAGTACTGGCTTGCCCTTCCCAGAGCTTCCCTGTACGGAGCGCCCTCAGCACCGCCCGGCAGCTCGCGTAGTATGGGTTCACTGGCAAACGCCACTCCGGTTCCCACCATACGATCGTAGTTCCAGGATCCTTGCATCGTGAACGTTCTCAGGTACGCGCTAATCGCCGACGAAGCCTTCATGAAAGTGCTACCACTCCCATCAGTCCGCCGGCTAAGCCCAGTGCAAACCAGCGAAGCACTACTCGGCGTCCGACCAGTTGGTAGACGCCTTCCATCGAAGCCGCCAATGCGCCGCCCACGGCGACGATACCCAGGTAGACAGCTCCTCGAGTGGTGAGAGGCAGCCAGTTCCTCGCAGTCATTGCCAGTGCGATCCCCAAGCCCGTGATCGCCAAGGAACGCAGCGCATCACGGCCCAGTCCGCGCAGATGCACCGAGATCACCATGCGGCGATCGCCTCGATCCAGCGCGGTTTGATGCCTCCGGACATCGCGCGCTGTCAGGATGCGCACCGCATGAATCCCCATTCCTCCCAGGTACGCCACGAGCAGACCGATCCCCACACCCAATCCGGTACCGAAAATAGATGGCGCACCCGCGGCGGCTACGGTTGCGGCAATCGTGCCGAGTCCTAGATCGGGATACCTAACGGCACCGACCGGAAGTACACCGAGGGCAAACAGTTCCAACACGATACCGACCGTTGCACCTGCAACCGGATCACCGACGATGACGCCGGCGACCGTACCGGCGACCAACGGTCGCGCGATCATGACTTGAGGGACGCTGACTAGATCCAGACCAACCAGAACACCCCACACGATCAGCAAGGTCAGATGCTCCATTACTCGATCTCCACCAACGGAACTGCTCGTGCCGTTGGCACGTCCTGTGCCGTGACTTCTATTCCTCTAGCGGACATGGCTCGCAGTGTTTCGAGTTCGTCGTCAGACAGGAACACGTAGGGCAAGCGTCGCTTGCGACCGTCGCCGTCATGCACACCGCCTATGTTCACCTTTTGTACCACATCTGTACTGTTACAAAGTCGGGTCAGCGTCTCGATGTCTGCAACCACGACGATCGAGCGTTCCCGGGCCTTGATCCACTCGTCGAGTATCGCCGCGGCCCCCTCGGCGGAAGCAAATTCCACCTGCATGCCTGCCGGCACGCCCATGCGATACAGATCACGCTCCCATTGGTTGGCACACACGTGGTCATCGATCAGCAGGATTCTGTCTATGTTCAGCGCGTTGGCCCAACCGACCACAACTTGCCCGTGAATCAACCTATCGTCGACGCGCACTAATGCCAGACTCACAGGTCCACCGTTTGGATGCCACGTGAACCGGCCGTTACCGCGCGTGCCGCGGCATCACGGGGAGCGGCATCGCGGTGATACACGAAGTCGATCAACATCGGCAAATTCACTCCGGTTACCACCGCAACATTTGCCCGGCCGTGGAGTTTACGCACGGCCGCCTGCAAGCAGCTCCCGCCTGCCATATCCGTGAACACCAGGGCTGCACTTTTGCCGACTGCTGCGTCGATATTGCTGCAGAGTTTGTCCAGATCCGCACCTTCGTTGGTGACCGTCACCAACGCTTCCGATTCTCCGGTTATCCGCTTTACCGCTTCGACTAGAGCCGCCGAAACGTCTGCATGCGACACCACTACTCCGAGCAGTGCTTTACTCATAGTCCTCGGAGAGATACTCGTTGAGTTCCTGCTGCTCAGCCATCTTCTTCATCAACTTACGATTCAGAACCTCGGCGGGTCTCACCCCACTAAAATGCAGTAGGTGATTCAGCGCAACTACCTCAGACACGACCGTGATATTCTTTCCCGGATTCAGAGGCACGATCACCAGTGGTAGTTCAACCCCTAGAATTGTTGTGGTTTTTCGATCGAGGCCAGTTCTATCCACATCGAGTGTACTGTCCCAACGTCGCAATTCCACCACCACCTCTATGCGCTTCTGGCGCCGTACAGCCCGCACCCCGAACATCGCCGAGACATCGACGATGCCGACGCCGCGGATTTCCATGTACTTGTGGGATACATCGTCCGATCTACCTATCAGCACATCGGCTCCACGCCGCATGACGTGGACGGCATCGTCCGCCACGAGCCGATGACCCCGTTCCACTAGATCCAGCACACACTCGCTCTTTCCGATACCCGATTCTCCCGTGAACAGCAGCCCGACACCGAATACGTCGGCAAGCGAACCGTGCACAGTGGTCATGGGTGCGAACGCTTCGATCAGGTAGGGAGTGATCCCCCGATAGAATTCGCTCGTCTTGAGCCTGGAACGAAACACCGGGATTCCTCTCTGCTTCGCAAGCTTCAGGAGTTCGCGTGGGACTGCCTGCGCCTTCGTGACGAACACGCATGGCATCTCGAAGTTCAAGAACGTTCCCAACGATCGGTTACGGGCATCGGTATCTAGGGTTCGGAGGTAGGCAATCTCGGTCTCGCCAAGCACATGCAACCGCGCCCCCAGGAAGCGTTCGGTGAAGCCCGCCAGGACCAATCCCGGACTGGAGACCTCGGGCACGGTGATCTTCCTATCGAACCCCATCTTGCCCGTCAGCGAGTCCAGCTCCAACTTCTCGCGCTTGCGCTCGAATAGCGCCCCAACCGTGAGGTGTGCCATATGTCCCTACTGAGTAGAACTGTGGTGCACGGGGTGTTCCGTATCCTTGTCCAGCTGGTTGCGGAGCTTGGCGGCGGCGCGGTCCACTGCGGTGCGGAAATCGTCGGCCTCGGCTGACGAGACTCTGATAATTCCGCGTGGTAACGTCAACTTCAGTTCCACCACTTTGACACCATGATCCACATCAAAAATGATTTCAGCTCTTTGTGGTCTGCTAGCGATTTTCGCAACTCGCTCAACTATTTGCTCGGCCCTTGCCTTCAACTCATCAGAGATATGACAATGACGTGCAGTTACCGTAATGCGCATTTGGCTACTTGGCTCCATTGGTTGTGTTGTTAGCGATTGTCGCGAGCATATGATCCTCGGTTTCGTCGGCCGCCCGATCCCAAGAAAATTTCTCTGCAAACGTACGACCCGCGGCTCCCAGTTTCTCGACCAGTGAACGATCGCCGGCCAATCGCGACATTTCGCGCGCCAGCGCGACGTGGTCCCCATGTCTCACCAAAGAGCCCGTCCTTCCATCGATTACGGTCTCCCTGAGACCGGGACTGTCAGACGCGATGGCCGGAGTTCCACAGGCGGCGGCCTCGACATTCGTGATTCCCCACCCTTCCTTGGCCGACGGGAAAATCACTGCCCACGCCCGCTTCAGCATGAGTCGCTTGTCGGCTTCGCCTACGAACCCCAAGAACCGAACCGTACCGCCCAGTTCCAGACGCTGAACGAGCTTGCGCAGCCGTCCCAAGTCATCTCCTCGGCCCGCGATATCCAGGCTTGCATCATGACCCGCCTGCTTTACAAGCGCCATGGCCCGAATCATCGATTCTATACCTTTGTATTTCTTGAGCCGTCCCACATAAAGAAATGTAGGTGTATCGGCCCTGGAAACCTCCGGGCCCGACGAAAACCATGCAACATCGACACCGGGAAAAATCACCTGGATCGCAGATGGCCGCACTCCTCGCGCGATCAGGTCGTCACGAGTACTCTTGCTGATCACGTGGAATGCCGCGTTACGATACACCCGCGGAATCCACTTCTCGGCGAGCCAAACCATCGCAGCAACCGGCAAGGAAGCTTCGCGGAATGCTGTGGTTCCAAACAGATGCGGTACAATTGCGTAAACCGGAAGCCTGGTGAGATACGGCAAGTACAGTGGCAGTTTGTTGATATCCTCCACCACAATATCGAACGTTTCGTCACGTTGGGCCCGGCGTACCGCCGCCCGCGCCTTGAGCGCGAAGCCATACCTATCGGCGAACCGCCGCACTTCTATGCCCGAGACGTTTGCTCTCGCGGCCGCCCCCGGCCATCCGGACGAGATGAGAGTGACATGGTGCCCACGTCGTACCAGACGACCGAAGATCTCGAAGAAGTGAACCTCTGCGCCGCCGAATTGCGGGTTCTCGAGATCTAGCCAATTGACGGCGAGGATTCTCACAAGCGGCCGAGTCGGTGGGCAATGGTATCGAGCACCCCATTTACGAACGGTGGCGCCTTCGGTCCGGCGAACCAGAGTGCGAGCCTAATAGCCTCATTGATGGCAACCTTGACCGGCACCGAGCCTTGCTCGATTTCGAATAGCGCAAGCCGCAGAATGTTGCGTTCGATTACTCCGATCCGCTCGAGGCGCCAGTTGTCAGCCGCTGCTCCAATCTCGGCGTCCAGCCGCGGAATCGCCGCGACTACGGCCCCGGCCCGCTCCTCAGCCCGTTCCAGCACTTCCACTCTCCGAGCGTCGCCTCCCAGAAGCCCGGCCGCAACACTGGGAACACTGGGGCCTCCTTGGATTTCCCAAGCGTAGAGCACCTGCAGAGTTCGGGCCCGGGTTTTTGTCTCAGTCCTAAGCACCGGAATCGAATTGTTGCAGCGCCCGTGCTGTAGCAACTGCAGCTTCCGCGGCCTCGATACCCTTGTTGCCCGCCTCACCTCCGGCCCTCGCCAGCGCCTGGGACATCGTCTCACACGTGAGAACTCCAAAGCCCACCGGGATGCCGTGCTGCCTCGCCACAGCCCCGATCCCTGACGTAGCCTCTGAAGCGACGTAGTCGAAATGTGGTGTCTCGCCACGGATTACCGCGCCGAGCGCCACCGCTAGAACGTATTCTCCCGTGGCCAGCCCCCGATGAATCACGAGGGGAAGTTCGAACACACCGGGGACCCAAACCACATCTATGTCCCGCTCGCCGAACCCGGCATTCCCCAATGCAACTTCAGCGCCCTCCAGCAGTTTACGGGTGACATTCTCGTTGTAGCGGCTCGCCACGACCAGAGCCCGCCCATCCAATGGACGCGCAGAATCGAACGTGGGACTCATGTTAGGAGGAGAAAAGATGACCCAATTTGTCCCGCTTCACGGCCAAGTAGCCGCGGTTCTCACTGGTAGCGCCTGCCACGATCGGCACCCGCTCCACGATCTCCAAGCCATAGCCATCCAATCCAACGAGCTTATGGGGATTGTTCGTGAGCACTCTGATCGAACCCAGCCCCAGATCTATTAGGATCTGAGCGCCGATTCCGTAGTTCCTCAGATCGGGCGGAAAGCCAAGCCGTTCGTTCGCCTCAACGGTATCATTCCCCGCATCCTGCAACTCGTACGCCTTGAGTTTGTTGAGGAGCCCAATGCCACGGCCCTCCTGGTCGAGATACACAACGGCCCCGGCACCCTCCTCGGCGATCATCTGCATCGCCCTCTCCAACTGCCAGCCGCAATCGCAGCGCCCCGAGCGGAAGACGTCTCCAGTGAGACACTTGGAGTGCATCCGTACGAGAACCTCCTCCCGATCGGTCAGATCTCCAAAGACAAGCGCGATGTGCTCCGAATCGTCCACGTCGTTGGAGTAGCCAATGATCTTGAACTCTCCGTAAGGCGTCGGGAGCCTCGCTTCCGCCACACGATGAACCAATCGTTCGTTCTGAAGACGGTAGGCAACCAGTTGGGCCACGGTTACCAGCGTCAAGTCGTGTTGTCGTGCGAAGCTCACCAGTTGTTCCCGCCGCATCATGGTGCCATCATCGGCCATTACTTCGCATATGACGCCTGCGGGATAGAGGCCGGCCAGGCGAGCCAGGTCCGTGCCCGCCTCGGTGTGACCGACCCGCTGGAGGACACCTCCGGGCCTCGCCCTCAAGGGAAATATATGACCCGGCCGTCTGAGATCGGCAGGAGTCGTCTCGGGATCGATGGCCACCTGAATCGTCTTGGCTCGGTCCGCGGCCGAGATTCCGGTCGTAACACCAAACCGCGACGCAGCATCTATGCTCACCGTGAATGCCGTCTCCAATGACTCATTGTTGCTCTCCGTCATCTGCGGCAAACTCAACTCAACGCAACGCTCTTGTGTCAGCGTCAAGCAGATGAGACCTCGACCGTACTTCGACATGAAATTGATCGTCTCGGGCGTTGCGTGAGCGGCGGCGCCTATCAGATCCCCCTCCGACTCGCGATTCTCATCGTCCGCCACGACGACCAGCCGTCCCTCTCGGATATCTTCAACTGCCTGCTCTATCGTTCCTATCTTCATCGGCTGTTACCCCCTGCCGCTCTAGGCTTCTCTGTTGCGCACTAGCTGACGCACGAACTTACCAATCATATCGCCTTCGACATGTACCTCGTCACCAACCCTCAGCATCCCAAGCGTGGTGTGCTCCACCGTGTAAGGTATCAGTGCAACCTGCACCGTCCCCGGTGCCGGGATCGCATTGACGGTCAGGCTGACGCCATCGAGCGTTATCGATCCATGGAGCACGGTTATCTCGGCCACATCGCGCGGGACCACCACGTCCAGCAGGACCGTATCCCGGTCCTTCGCGATGGCTTGGACGGTTCCAACGGCATCGACATGTCCCTGCACCAGGTGTCCACCGAGCCTCTCGCCCACCGGGAGCGCTCGCTCGAGGTTCACCGCATCTCCTTCACCGAACCGATCGAACCGCGTGCGACTCCGAGTAGTGACTACGGCATCGACGCGAAACCACCGCGCACCGCGGTCCACCACGGTGAGACAGGCACCGCTCACGGCGATGCTCTCTCCCAGCGCCAGATCGGAAAGTGTTGTTCCCACTCGGAAACTGAGCCGATCGTCGCTACGCTCCACCGACAGGATCCGGCCCACTTCACTCACTATACCGGTAAACATGGTTCCCGATCGACCACCAGTAATGTATCTCCCCCGAGGCTCCGACGCTCGGAAGGAGTCCAGCCCCAGGCTTCGGCCAGAGCCCTCGGGCTTCCCAGCCCCAGGCCCGGAACACCACTGCCAAGCAATATAGGCGCCTGGATCCAATAGATTCTGTCGACCAGGCTGTCTTCGAGCAGCGCCCGGGCCAGTACCCCTCCGCCCTCTACCAGAATCGAGTGCACTCCCTTTCCTCTCAGTGCCTGCAGCGCTTCCCCCAGCCCATCTGCCGACAGCACCTCGACAGCGGTCCCCCCGAGCCGCTCCGCGGCCGCGGCACTTCGCCCCCGGGCAACTACAAGGATAGTAGGTGTAACTCTCGATGTTTTAACAAGTTGCGATTCCAAAGACAGGTTGCCTGAGCGGGTGAACACGATCCGAACAGGCGGTATTCGGGGCTCGACCTCGCCTCTAACCGTCAACTGCGGGTCGTCCTGTTCCACGGTGGCGAGTCCGACCGCCACGCCGCCGAACCCGGCCCGGAGCCACTGGACGTAGCTCCTTGCCTGCTCACCCGATATCCACTGAGAACTCCGGCTCCGGTCGGCGATGAACCCGTCCAGAGAGGTCGCCAACTTGAGAGCCACGTAGGGTACATCGGTTCGCACATGGTTCATGAGAAACGGAGCATTCAGCGCAGCGGCCTCCGCTTGCAAAACACCTCCCACGACTTCGAGTCCGGCACGCCGAAGCAGCTCCGCCCCGCCGGTCGCCGTGGGATCCGGATCCCGAGTCGCAAAAACCAGGCGATGGATACCCGCCTCCAGGAGCGCGTCGGTGCATGGCGGAGTCTTGCCATGGTGAGTGCAGGGTTCGAGATTCACGACACAGGTGCTGCCGGAGGGAGACTCACACGACTCGATTGCCGCGATCTCAGCATGGGCTCCCCCGAACTCCCTATGCCATCCTTCCCCCACGATCTCGCCGCCTTTGAGCAACACGGCACCTACCAGCGGGTTGGGAGCCACCCGTCCCCACCCTTTCAGAGCAAGCGCGAGCGCGCGCTCCATCGCCTGTCGCTCCGTCACGAAACCGGCGAGCGGTTCACCCGACCGGCAGTCACCGCGCGTCCCGCACCAAGTCCACTCCGGTACCCCCTTCGACTCTCCCAACTGCCCACGTCGTCACGCCCGCTCGGTCGGCGGCGGAGCGGACCGTTGCGAGATTCCGCTCGGGTACCGCGGCAATCATCCCGACGCCCATGTTGAACACTCTGAACATTTCGCCTTCATCGACCTTGCCCGCCGCTTGAAGCACGCGGAACAGCTGTGGTACCGGCCACTTGTCGCACTCAACTACCGCCCGACACCCATCGGGCATGACACGCCTCAGGTTGGCCGCGATCCCGCCGCCGGTAACGTGCGACAGCCCGTGCAGCTGCGCGAGCACGGGAGCAAGAGCTTGCCAATAGCTCCTGTGAACAGACAGCAGCAACTCGCCAACCGGCGCGTTCATGTCCGGCATTTCACTGTCGACGTTCAGTCCCATATCGCCGAAAACGATCCGGCGGGCCAGGGTGTATCCGTTGGTGTGCAGGCCGTTCGATTCGTAGGCGACCAACAGGTCTCCCACTTCAACGTCGCTACCCGTCAGGATCGTGTCTTCCGATACTACACCCACTATGGTACCAGCGAGATCGTAGTCGCCCTCACGATACAGATCGGGCAGTTGTGCGGTTTCGCCACCCAGGAGTGAGATCTGGTGGTGACGGCACGCACGACACACACCCTCCACCATGGAGACGACAATCTCCGGCTCGAGTTGCGCGCCGGCGATGTAGTCCTGAAACGCAAGCGGAGTCGCACCTTGAACGAGAATGTCGTTCACCGCATGATTCACGAGATCTTCACCAATCGTGTCGTACCGGCCTACTTGCAGGGCAACCAGGATCTTGCTGCCGACTCCGTCCGTACTCATGACGAGTACGGGGCGGCTGACGTCCTCGGGGACCCGGATCATGCCGCCGAATCCCCCGAAACCGCCAAGTGTGAGCGACGAATACGTAGAAGCGACCGCATCACGAATACGGCCCTTCGTTCGCTCTGCCGTATCGAGATCGACCCCAGCCTGGCGATATCGGTCGGCCGGCTGCATGGCTAGTGTGTGTGCGCTCGCAGTGGTCTTGGCAATATCACACCCCAGCCGCATCATGCGCCGGATCCACTTGGAAATGGACCAAGTCGCTGAACTCACGCACCCTCGCCGTCACCTCTGCAGCTCCTATTTCCTGGAACCGTTCGATGGAAAACCGCTCCACGGCAAACGACCCCATGGCGGCACCGTAGACCATGGCGCGTCGGAGGTTCTCGGCATCCAGATCGTCGGTGCGAGCCAGATGCGCCATAAAGCCTCCGGCAAACGCGTCGCCCGCACCGGTGGGATCGAAGACCTCTTCGAGTGGGAACGCGGGAACGTAGAAGACACGATCGGGCTGCACGAGCACGGCCCCGTAAACGCCCTGTTTGATCACAGCCATCTTGGGACCATGGTTCAAGATCCAGCGAGCCGCACGATAGATGTTCCAGTCTCCGGAGAGTTCACGGGCCTCCGAATCGTTCACCATGAGAACGTCGATGCGTTGCAACAAATCCAGCAGGGCCTCTCGTTTGCCTTGGATCCAGTAGTTCATGGTGTCACTTGCCACGAGTCGCGGTTCCCTGATTTGATCGAGGACACTCAGTTGCAACTCAGGGTCGATATTGCCCAGAAAAACCATCTGTGCGTTCTTGAACTCATCTGGTATCTGGGGATCGAATTCCGCGAATACGCCAAGCCTCGTGTCCAGCGTCTCACGGCTCTGGAGATCGTAAGAGTATTTGCCTTTCCAGCGAAAGCTCGCTCCGGACTTTTTCTCCACTCCCGCGAGATCCACACCGCGTCCGCGCAGCTGATCGAGCGCATCGGCCGGATAGTCATCGCCCACCACCCCGACCACCTGGACCTCATGTAACAGTGACGCGGCAAAGCTAAAGAACACCGCGGATCCGCCCAACGCATCGGCGTTAGAGCCGAATGGAGTCTGAACGGAATCGAGCGCTATGCTTCCAACTACGAGTAGTGACACTTTTACATTCGCTCCGGGGCGCTTACGCCCAATAGGTGTAGGCAGTTTGCCAAAACTATCTTGATTGCACACGCCAAGACGAGCCGTGCCCGCTCCAGCTCCTTGGCAACACCGACCACTCTATGTCTGTGGTACCAACCGTTCGCAAGGCGCGCAAGCTCTTCGGTGTACACGGTTATGCGATGTGGCTCCAGCAACTCGGCAGCCCGGGCTACGATTTTGGGAAACTCCGCGATCTGCTTGATCACAGCCTGTTCGTCCTGCTCGACCAAGAGCGACAGGTCGGCCCCGTGCCCCGCGAACTCGCTCGGGTCGATCCCGGCAGTTCGGAAGATTCCCGCCATTCGCGTGTGGGCATATTGTACGTAATAGACTGGATTCTCGTCAGACTGTTTGGTAGCGAGGTCGACATCGAACACGAATTGCGCATCCCCTTTGCGCATGAGGAAAAAGTAACGCGCCGCATCCGCGCCCGTCTCGCTCACCAGCTCGCGGAGTGAGACGAACTCACCGGAGCGCTTTGAGAATCGCAATTCTTTTCCGTCCCTCATCACACGCACCAACTGCACCAAAACCACCTTGAAAAACTGCTCCGGCATGCCAAGCGCTTTCATGGCAGCCGACATACGTCCGACGTATCCGTGGTGGTCGGCACCCCACACGTCGATCGCGGTATCGAACGCGCGATTCGCCTTGTCCCGATGATATGCGATGTCGGGCAGGAAGTAGGTGTAGGACCCGTCGCGCTTACGCAAGACGCGGTCTTTTTCGTCACCGTACTGCGACGTCTTCAACCAAAGTGCGCCATCCTGTTCATAGATCAGGTGGCGCGCTTCCAGATCGGCGATTGTGGCTTCGACGAGCCGGTCCCCGTACAGCTTACTTTCGCTGTATATCACGTCAAAGGCAACACCGAACGCTGCGAGGTCTCTAGTCTGCTCCGCACGCTGCTGCTCGATCGTCACCCTACGACATAGATCGATGCCTTCGTCGGTTGGAAGATCAGCCAACTCGCGACCTTCGGTAGCCAGCATCCGTTCGGCCAACTCCCTGAGATACTCGCCGTGATAGCCACCTTCGGGGATCTCGGCGCACCGCCCCACCGCCTGCTGTACGCGCGCCCACACGGATTCGCCCAATCGTTCTATCTGTGCACCCGCGTCGTTGACGTAGAACTCGCGCGTAACTGTGTGCCCGGTAGCTTCGAGCAAGGATGCTATGGCATCACCCAATGCGGCTCCCCGACCGTGCCCGACATGTAAGGGGCCGGTCGGGTTGGCGGAGACAAACTCAACGTTGACCTTGCTGCCGCGACCAAGCGCCGAGTGCCCGTATTGGTCTCCGGCTGAGAGCACGTCACGAAGAACTTGTGCCAGTGCAGCCTTGGCAAGCCAAAAGTTGATGAAGCCGGGGCCCGCAATCTCTACCCTCGCGACCACATCTCCCACCACGTCCAGCTCGCTCACTACTCGCTCGGCTATCTTGCGCGGGCTATTTCCCAGTTGCCCCGCCAATCGAAGTGCCAGATTCGTGGCGAGGTCGCCGTGAGACGCCTCGCGCGGACGCTCCAGAACGAAATCGACGCCCTCCCCACCCAACGATGCAGCAACCCGCTGCAACGCGGCGCGGAGTTTGCCCACACCCTCAGTCAGGAATCAGCTCCCGCCTTCGACTTGGGCGTATCGGACGAAGAGTCCTTCTTGGGCTTGGCCTCAGCGTCCTTTTTCTCTGTGGCGGGCGTGTCGGCGCTTTCCGACTTCTCAGCCGCCCGCTTGTAATCGGTCTCGTAAAACCCCGAACCCTTGAAGACTATGCCGGCCCCCCCCGTAATGACCCGCTCGCCGGGCACTCCACACTGGGGACACTTGGCACGTGTAGTGTCGGTAATCTTCTGCATCTTCTCATATTCGTGTCCACAATCAGGACAATTATACCCATACGTTGGCATGTCGCAAATCCTTTAGTTACAACAACCTAGCGAACTTAGCCCGGAGTTGGCACGGGGTCAAGCCGGGGCCCGGAACGTTCCCCAGACCGACCGCAGCGTGTCGCAGATCTCGCCCACGGTAGCCCGCGCTCGTGCTGCATCCAGAATTGCCGGCATCAGAGAATCCGAGCCGGCGGCGGCAAGCTGCAGTCTCGTCAGCGCAGCATCGCACGCCTCCTGGTCGCGATTCGACCTGGCCCGCTCGAGACGGACAACCTGTTGCTGGGCGAGTTCCCGGTACGCTGGCGAGCGCGTTGGCGGACAACTACCGTCTTCCACGAAACGATTGACACCGACGACGACGCGATCCCCCGATTCCGTCTCCCGTTGCTGCTGGTACGCCGCTCGCGCAATCGCTTCCTGAAAATAGCCGCGCTCGATCTGTTCTGCGGCACCGCCGGCTGCTACGACATCGTCAACGATGCGTCGGGCCTCACCCTCGATCGCTTCCGTGAGCGTCTCCAGATAGTAGGAGCCTCCCAGGGGGTCCACGGCCTGAGCCACCCCGGTCTCATGGGCGAGAATCTGCTGGGTGCGCAGCGCCAGTCTTGCGGCGTCGGCGCTCGGCAGGGCGAGAGCTTCATCGTATCCGTTGGTATGCAGTGATTGCGTTCCTCCCAGCACGGCCGCAAGCGCCTGGACGGCAACACGGACCACATTGTTCTCCGGCTGTTGGGCCGTGAGCGTTGACCCTCCTGTTTGCGTGTGGAACCGGAGCCTACAGCTCTTGTCGTCACCGCCGTACCGTTTGCGCACGAGCCGCGCCCAGAGCCGGCGGGCCGCCCGAAACTTTGCCACCTCCTCGAACACATCGTTGTGTGCTGCGAAGAAGAACGAAATCCGCTGGGCCAGTCGATTCGCGTCGAGGCCCGCGTCCACCGCATAGTCCAGATATTGCACGGCATTGGCAAACGTGAACGCAATCTCCTGGATCGCGGTGGCACCCGCTTCACGCATGTGGTAGCCACTTATGGAGATGGGATTGAAGTTCATTGCCTCGTCCAACACGAAGCGGAATATGTCGGTGACGAGGCGAAGAGATGCCTCTATAGGGTAGATGTACGTGCCTCGGGCTATGTATTCCTTGAGCACGTCATTCTGTATCGTACCGCGCAGCTCGCCATGTGAGACACCCTGTTCCTCGGCAACCACGATGTACATGGCCAAGAGAATCGCCGCGGTCGAGTTGATCGTCATCGACGTCGACACGGTATCTAGTGGAATCCCCTCGAACACGCGGGCCAGGTCATCCACGGTGTCGATCGCAACTCCTGCCCGACCCACTTCTCCCTCTGCCAGATCTGCGTCGGAATCGTAGCCCATCTGGGTGGGCAGGTCGAATGCCACCGACAGCCCGGTTTGGCCGGCCCTGAGCAGCTCGCGGAACCTGCAGTTGGTCTGCTCTGCGGTTCCGAACCCGGCGTACTGTCGCATGGTCCAGAGTCGCGTGCGGTACATGTCGGGGTAGATTCCCCGAGTGAATGGGAATTCTCCGGGAAGCTCCAGCTCGGCGGCACAGTCGCCCGGGCCGTAAACAGGCTTGATAGGTAGCCCCGCGGGTGAGCGCAATTCGTCGCTCATGCTCCGTCTACTTCCGCCAAAGTACTCTCAACGAATTCCACATCTTCCCGGCTACCGATCACTAGAGGGGTACGCTGATGCAGCCCGTCGGGTTCGATTTCCCCGATTCTCTGGGTCCCACTGGACGCGAGCCCACCGGCCTGCTCAGCCACGAATGCCAAGGGCGCGGCCTCGTAGAGCAGTCTCAATTTGCCGTTGGGCGACTTCTCGTGGGCCGGATACATGAAAATCCCCCCAGCGACCAGGTTGCGATGGAAGTCGGCCACCAGGGAACCGATGTAGCGGGCGTTCTTTCGCCTTTCGGGCCCGTCCGAACCCTTGAACGCACTGACCACTCGGCGATATCCGTCCGACCACCTGTGGTAGTAGCTCTCGTTTACGCTGTAGTATTTTCCCACTGACGGAGTCTTGATGTCGTGATTGCACAGCCGGAATTCTCCTATGGTGGAATCCAGTTGGAACAGGTGGACCCCCATCCCGGTAGTGTACACCAAAACCGTGCTCGAGCCGTAAATCACGTACCCCGCAGCAACTTGGTCGCGACCCGGCTGCAGGCAATCTTCGAGAGTCCCCGGACCACTGTCGCTCTTGCGCCGATGCACTGAGAATATTGTGCCAATAGAAGCATTGACATGGATATTGGACGAGCCATCCAACGGATCGTGTAACAGCACGTATTTGCGCGGATTGTATTTCTCCGGCACCGGAAAGGGATCATCGTCCTCTTCCGACGCGATGACACAGACGCGCCCGGTGCATCCCACAACCTGCTTCATGGTGTCGTTGGCTATCACATCGAGTTTCTGCTGGCTCTCACCGTGGACATTCACACCACCCGCCGCCCCGAGTATGTCGATCAAGCCGGCTCGTCGGACGTAGCCGGATATGATCTTCGCTGCGAGCGCGATGTCGTAGAGCAAATCGGTAAGCTCGCCGGTTGCCAGCGGGTGCATGCGCTCCTGTTCGAGGAAAAACCTTTCGATCGTGATGACGGTGGGATCAGGCACTTGAGTTCCTCCATTGCCGTTCTACGTTCTTCTTGAGAAACCTCAAGATAGCGCCCATCGGTGCGTAGCGTCACCGTTCCACCCCGATCGGTCCGGAAGAGAGCGATTCCCCGAGCCCGCAGCCGCTCCATCACCTCCGGCGAGGGGTGTCCATACCTGTTTTGGCCCACGCTCACAACCGCCACCGTAGGCCTCAGCGAGTCGAGCCAGATGGGCGCGGTACTGCCCGCTGACCCGTGATGGCCGATCTTGAGAAAATCGACCTCGCCAACTCGATTGACCAGGACCGATTCGGCCGGCCATCCGATGTCGCCGCTGAGCAACGCCGTGAAGCAGCGATAGGTTACCCGCAAGACGACCGAGTTCTCATTGGGCTCGAAATGCGTCGCGATCCAAGCGGCCGATGGATGCAACACTTGGAACGCAACCGAATCCACCGAGAGCACGTCTCCCTCCCTGGCCGGACGCCAATCGCTGCCCATCTCATCTACCGCGGCCAGATACTCGGAGTACAGCGACGTACCGAGAGGCTGGCCCGGGTCGAGCACCACGTCGGGATCGAGTTCGCGCAAAACCGCCGGTATACCACCCAGGTGATCGGCGTCGCCGTGCGAGGCAATGAGGGACGACAGATGGTGCACATTGTGGCGGCGAAAAAACGGCAACACGACGCGGCGCCCTGCATCGGACTCCGGTCCGCGCGGGCCACCATCCACCAAGACCCAGGCACCTCGCGGCGTATGCAGGGCAATGGCGTCGCCCTGACCGACGTTCAGAACGTAGATGGCAAGGCGCCCACGGTCGCGACGGTCCGATGTCGCCGAGACAGTAAAGAAGAGCCATGAGGCAGCGGTAACGCCAAGGAGCACGCGGCGCCGGCCGATCACCCATGGAGGGCCCTTCACCCAGATCAAAGTTGCCGCGACCAGCACCACGAGCCACGGCACCGCGAAAGCTACTCCGGGATCTCCTGACAGATGTCCCCCGGGCAGTCTCCCAGCCAGCCCCGCCCAGCGCTCCATCAGCGCCAGGACGAATCCCGTACCGCGAGCCACGGGACCACCCAGTAGGAGGCTCGCGAACACCCCCGGCACAGCCACGCCGGCCAGCGGTATCGCTACCAGGTTGGCCACGATACCAACGGGCGCAACGGCGCCAAAAGCATATGCGGTTATCGGAGCAGTGGCCAGGGTTGCTCCGATTGAGGCTCCCAGAAGCCGGGGTCGAGACAGCGCCCGGGCGCCCACCTGAGTACCCCAGACAGCGGCGGCCGACAACCATGCCCCAACAGATCGCACCGCGGTGCCATCCACTGCCAGAACCATTAGGAGCGCCACCGCAAGCACCGCACTCGGCGGTGGATGCCTCTGCCGCACCTTCGCCAAACCCAGGATGGTCAGGAACGCCGCAGCTCGAGTAGCGGACGCGGGGAAGCCCAAGAGCGCCACGTAGCACCAGACCACGACCGCGCTGAGCAGCCATGCCGAGCGTCGACCACCCAGACCGCGAACGAGTATCATTATCCATGCTGCGACGATTCCAACGTGCAGGCCCGATATCGCCAAGAGATGTGCCAGGCCCGCGTTCGCAAAGTCGCGCCGGATCCCGCGTTCAATATCCGCGCGGCCTCCCAGCACGAGGGCTCCGACCAGTGGCGACCGCTCGCCGAACAGCGATCTGATGCGGCCGGCGATCTTGTCGCGTACCGCGTAGCGATAGGACCTTCCCCCCCGGAGCAGCCGAATGCTGCCGGCGCGGAATACTCCATGACCCCGATAGGTTCCGACTATGAGAGCGCGGGATCCCGCCGGGATCGAATCCCGTGAAGTCCTAAGTAGAAGCGCGCCCGTGCACCCCTCGTGCGACGTCAGGATTGTCGCTCGAGTGCGACCGCGCGATCCCGGACGGTCCGCCAGTCGCACCATCGCGACGTGGCTGCCGGAGCGCCAAACCGCCTTGCACCGCGAGTTGCCAAGCCGCGCCAGCGAGGATCCCGTTGCGAACCCCAACAGGAAGGCCAGCACCAGAACCACACTCCACTTCCTCACTGCCTGGACGAGCCCGGCTAAGCTGGTGACTGCAAGTACCGATATTATCCACGTTGGTACCAAAAAAACGAGGCCGACCCAAAGGCCGGCCCCGTAGATCGTCACCAGCTGAACGATCGGCGGTCCCATGCGTCAGTTCCTCTCGCTAACCTCAACTTGGTTCTCGTGTCCCTCGCGTGGCCGGGCCTTCACTTTGCGCATGCCCTCCAACAAGAGCACGGACACATCTGTTTTCGGTTGGTCCGCCCCCATTACCACATTCGAGATCACCTCACCGGTTGCCTGCGCCACATAACGCGGCGGCAGACGGTTGAGAGCGTATACCATTACATCGTCCCTACACATGGAACACGTGCAGAAATCGGGTATGCTGCCCTTGAGTGCCTCGAATTCACGCTCCACGAGATCGATCAACATATTCTTCACCCCACGATCGCCAGCCTCCTTTCCGTCTCCACTGGAACACCGGTGAACGTTGCGCCGGTCGTTCCGGTCAATCTCACGCGCATGTACCGCCCGATCCAACTCTGCTCACCCTCCAGCAGAACCACCTTGTTGGTACGCGTGCGGGACTGCACCATACTGCCCCTTCTCGCTGGACCCTCGACCAGCACCTCATGTGTGGTTCCGACGAGAGCTGCGTTCTTGGACCGCGCCATTGCTCGCACTGTCGATATTATGCGCTCCAGTCTGTCGCCCTTGATCTCTTCGGAGACCTGGTCGGGCAGTTTCACGGCACCGGTTCCCTCGCGCTGCGAGTACTTGAAGGTAAAAGCATCGTCGAATTCGACCGCTCGAACCAGCGATTCGGTCTCGAGAAACTCCGTGTCGGTTTCTCCTGGAAATCCGACTATGATATCCGTCGTGATTGCCAGGTTCGGAATCGCCGAGCGCAGGCGTCCGACACACTCGAGATAGGCGCCACGATCGTACCGTCTACCCATTCGGCTCAGTACGCGCGAGGATCCACTCTGAACCGGTAGGTGCACGTGCTCGCAAACGGTGGGCACTTCCGCCATCGCCCTCACAACCGAGTCCGTGAAATCGTTTGGATAGGGGCTGGTGAATCGGACCCGCCGTATGCCAGAAACCGATCCCACCCTTCCCAACAGCACCGCAAAATCGTTCGTGCCGTCGTGATAGCTGTTGACGGTCTGCCCGAGAAGGGTGACCTCTGTGACACCGTGCTCCGCAAGAGCCTTCACCTCGGCTACCACGTCCTCCAATTTACGGCTCCGCTCTCTCCCACGTGTCATCGGAACTATGCAGAACGTGCACCGATAATCGCAGCCTCGTTGTACGGTGACGAAGGCCCGGGCAGATTCGGGGCGTTGCTGGGGAATGTCCTCGTAATGCTCCCATGATTTGAATTCGAGTTCTGCACCCCGGCTGCCATCGGCCGCGGCCGCTATCAGGTTCGGCAAGGCGCGGTACCCGTCGGGTCCTACAACAAGGTCCACATGTGGTGCCTCGTCCAGCAGTCTGCGGCCGAGTCTTTGAGCCATGCAACCCACCGCGCCCAGGACTACTCCTTCTCGCTTGTGGCGCTTGAGATCACCCATTCTGCCTATGACACGTTGCTCGGCTCGATCGCGCACTGCACAGGTATTCAACAGCATGACGTCGGCCTCGGAGGGATTCTCCGTACGGGTGTACCCCTCACCAGCCAGCAGGCCCACCATGAGTTCGGTGTCTGCCACATTCATCTGGCAGCCGTAGGTCTCTATATAGACTTTCTTCATCGTGTCTATGCCGCGAGGGGGATCGCCCATAGGTCGTCCCCGTCCAGCTGTAACCGAGCCTGCAATCTCCCGGGTAGAATCGTGTCTGTTGTGATACCTACTGAAAGGTAATCCTCGGTCAGCGCATCGTAGCGACCCCGATTGCGACTCAGCACAACTAGATCTGCGGTTCCACCATTCCTTGACTGCCGGTACGCATGGCTCTTGGCATCCACCAACCGCCGCAAGATCCCGGATCTGCGTCGGGCAGTTCGCGGCTCGACCGGTGGTCCCAGTCTTTGGGCTGCAGCAGTGGGGCGCTCGGAATAGGGAAACACGTGGAGGTAGGTGAACGGTAGGGCATTTACAATGGCCACCGTCTGAGCAAAATCACCATCGTCCTCGCCGGGAAATCCGACTATGACATCGGCGCCCAGCCCCAATCTGGGGAGCCGCGATGCGAGCCGATCGAGCCGCCGGTAGTAGCTGTCCGATGTATACCAGTGTCGTCCCATGCGCCTGAGGACTCTGTCGCTGCCCGACTGCAACGGGGCGTGGATATGCGGAACCAGCCGGTGAGGGGCATCGGTCATAATTGCCGCGAGTCTATCGTCGATTTCCGTAGCCTCGATGGAAGAAAGTCGAAAACGAGCCCCGGGCACTCGAAGAACTAGAGCCTCCACCAGCAGACTCAGACTGCTCGGGCGATCCCAATCGACACCGTAGGCGCCGATGTGTACGCCCGTGAGCACTATCTCCCGATGATTGACCGCAAGGGTCTCCGCCTCCCTCACCAGCGCTTCGATCGGGCGGGACCGGTTCGCACCGCGGGCCGCCGTCGTGGCACAGAAGGTACAGTGCTCGTCGCAGCCATCCTGGATCTTGAGCCACGCCCTGCCCCCTCGAGCGAACCTGCGGAGTCCCAAATCCGCCGCACGGCTCTGAAATCCCAGTGCCTGGAGAACCCCATGAGGGTCTGCACCACCCACGACCCCCACGACCCCGGGCAACTCCCCAATGACCCCTTCGTCGAGTGCGGCGGCGCAACCCATGACCACCGTGCGGATGTTCTCGCTACCCCTGGCCAAGCGCCGGACCATAGCCCGCATCTTTGCCTCTCCTGCGTGGGTAACGGTACACGAGTTGATCACAGCGGCATCCGCCTCAGAGGGATCGTCCACGCTCATCGCGCCACTATCCTCCAACATCTGCTTCACCAACTCCGTGTCGTACTGGTTGGTCTTGCAACCGAACGTGTGGAAGTAGACCTTCGTCACGGCCGTATCGTGAGACCGAATGAGATATGCCACGCCCGTTCCTCGGCGCCGGCACCATCGCGCAACAGCCGTTCGACACCGAAGTCTATGATGCCTCGTTCGCTGGCGACCAGGATCGACGTGCCGAAGGAAAAATCGAGTTCGCGCGCCTGGTCGGAGGTTGGACTGAACGGCAATTGGGCGTAGCGTAAACCAAGTCGCAGTGGCTTGCTCGATCCGCTCTCACCGCCCCCGATCTCTAATCCACTCCCGAACTCCCACACATCGAACGCTTGGCCCGCACCGATGGCGCTCAAGTCCGCCGCAGCGTCAGACCAGGACTTCCACGTTACCGAGTTCGACCATCTGATCGTGCGCGTGACGGCGAACACCGCTCCGCCGCTGAACGATTTTGGCAGCTCGATGTCGCGCCCCCGCACAGAATCACGGGTAGTCTCGAGCGTACCATCGGAGCGTACGGCCGCAGCCAAGGTGAGACGTGGATGCGCCGCCCACATCATCCCGGCGGAGAAACCCGTTCCCTGAAACGACAGTTGGTCCACCTCACCCAGCGGCCGGAGTTTGGGATTCTCGAATCCGCGCCTGGTGGTGACGCGCGCCGAACCGGTGAGGATATGGATGGCACCTCCAATGCTCAGCCGCTGGGATAGTCTGAGAGCCAACGCCGCCCGGACATCGGCGATCGAACCATCCGATTGCTGGCGATCGGCTACCGCAACTTGCTCACCGCGAATGGAAATGGTGTCGCGTGTCACGAGGTCGAATGTGCGTTCCGCATAACTCGAGAAGCCCAAGGAGGCCGACACCGCGCTGCCGCCGAAGGTCCCTCCAAGCACGCCTGTGGGGAATCGCGTTTCGGAGAGTCCGGTCACCGATGTATCCAGTGCCGCGTACTTGCGGAGCGTCGTGCCGAAGTTGAGGGCGGCCGTGAGGGAACGGAACCCAACTATGGCGGCGGGATTGACGCCAGACCGCGCGTCTAACACGCCGTAACCGCCGCCTAGCGCTCTGCTCCTGACGCCGTCAGGCCGTCCTGGAAAACCAATGCCGAGCACACCGAACAGTGAGTTCTGCGCCGTCGCGGGCCGCGGTAACGCAAGGGCCAGGACGGCGAGGAGTCCTATCACCCTCCGCATCAACGGTTCTCGCTGCCCGCCGGCGGTATGAAGGTAAACTGTATTTGTGGCCTACCAAAAGCGGCGCGGCTCGAGTTGAACCGATACTCTCCGATCCCTGAACCTTCAGGAGTCACCCGCAGCATGAACGACCGCGGCACCATGGGGTTGTTCCTCCAGGGGAGCACGATATGGGTGATATCTATGCGCACCGTGTCGGTGCTGCCAACCGGTAGGAGGGCACTGCCAAACAACAGCGAATCCGATGGCAAGGGTACGATGGGGGATTTCGGCCCGAAATCCGACACGAGGCTTTCCGCCTGAACTCGCACCGTGTCGCCGGGCGGACCTATCACCGGCTCGCTCGGTACCATGATCAGCGTTGCCCGTATTACGTTGGACGTATCCACGATAAAAGCTGGCGCATTCACCCGTAGGAGTGCTCGGGCCGAAGGGCTGCCCCCGACGAACAACGCGTCGGAACCCGGCGGGGCGATCGACGTGGTGGTGAAGCTATCGAAATCGACCTGCTGGCTCTCGGTCCGCTGTGCCGTAACCCCATCGGCCGAGTCGACCTGTATCCAGCGCTTAATGGATGCACCGTTCCCACTGCCGTTAGCCGAGATCTCGGCGAACGCCGGATTCTGCGATTCCACTGCGATACCTATGGCCGTGATCAAGCTATCCGTGGCTAAGGCTGGGAACGCCGTCGGCGGCAATATCACGGTGAGCGGCCCCGGGGTCACGGTATCCGCGAGCGGGATCCTTGCAATTAGCGTACTGTCGCTGAAGAACGGATCGAGGTCCGCGGAAGTGGTCGTGGAATCGATACCCACAGGGATGCGGTGGATGGTGAGCGAGAGGCTCGAGTCCGTGGCCGAACGTCTTTCCAGGTTGAGGGTGATCTGAAAGGAATCTGTGGCGACGACGGGCTTATCCGAGCCGAAAGTGCTGAGTGCCACCGAATCGTCGAACCGCAGGAACTTGATCATCGCACGCGAAGAAATCGTGCCATCCGAAACGAGCTGCATTTGGGATGCCTGCTGGGGAGTGACATATCCTCGGAAGGAACTGTCACGCTCGACGATGCCCGAGAGGATGGTGTCGATGACTCGGATCTGAGTTGACGGACAGAACTCGGGACAAGCACCCGGGGCCGCTATGTCTTCGGTGCAGGCAACCGCCAGGGCAAATAAACTAAGCCAGCCGAGTTGTTTTACCATGCGCCTCAAAGGAATCCAGTATGGCCATAATCACGGCATCGACGGGACGGTCCTTGGTTAGGTGAGTCTGTCTGGCCGATGACCCGGAGGCGTACAGGACCACCTCACCGGCTCCGGCGCCTACCGCATCGACAGCGATCACGTAACCCCCGTCTCCCTCCAGCTCCAAGTTCAGGTTCTCGACCACTAGGAACTTCACCCCCTCCAAGGAGGGATCCTTCCTCGTGGCCACTACGGTTCCTATTACTCTACCCATTCTCATTGATCCAGATCCTCCCGACCGAAGGCACTGGGCAACAACTCACTCAATCGCCAGCGCATCGATCCCTCGGGTCCCCGTGCCTCCACTATAGGATCGCCTCCAAACTCGCTCATGACTTGGCGGCATGCTCCGCAGGGCGCGGCCGGTGGCGAGCTGTCGGTCACAACCACCACGCGTGTGAATCGCCGTGCCCCGGCCGCCACCGCCGCGCCAATGGCAGCACGCTCCGCGCAGTTGGTGAGGCCATATGACGCATTCTCGACATTGGCACCGGTGAAGATCCGGCCGTCCTCCGTCTCGACCGCCGCACCGACGGCAAAACCGCTGTACGGCGCGTAGGCATTCGAGCGAGCGTCGACCGCCGCTGCCACTACGGGATCGGAATCGGCGCTCAGCTTGCCGCCCACGGTGCGATATCCTCCAAAAAAGATTCTCCCACAGCTGACTGTAATCCAAAATAGTTGGCCACTGTCGCTCCAATATCGGCAAATGTAGATCGTGTGCCCAGCCCAACAGGGACAACCTGCGGGCCCACTACCAGGATCGGGACCGCCTCGCGCGAGTGATCGGTAGAGGACGTGGTCGGATCGTTACCATGGTCGGCCGTAAGGATCATCAGGTCATCGTCCCTGAGCAACCCCACCAGGCCTGGAAGCGCGGAGTCGAGATCTCTAAGCCCCTTATAAAACCCCTGAATGTCGTTGCGGTGCCCCCAGCTCTGATCGAACTCTATCACGTTGGCGAAAAGTAGCCCATGGTCCATGGTTGTGAGCGCCTGACCAATCAGGCGATATGCATCCTCGTTGGTTGGAGTATGTTGGCTCGAGATCGCACGACCGGCGAACAGGTCATCGACCTTGCCCACTCCCACTCGGGCAACACCCGCGTCTGCAAGCCGCTCGAGCAGTGTCGGCCGCACGGGAGCCACGGAAAAGTCGCGACGGTTGGCGGTGCGCCGAAAGCTACCGTGGTTCCCGACGAAGGGGCGGGCAATGACCCTGGATACCATGTTCCCGCCAACCAGGATCTCGCGTCGTGCATGCTCACACGCAGCGTAGAGCTCCTCCAGCGGGATGAGGTCCTCGTGGGCGGCCACTTGAAAAACACTGTCGGCGGAGGTGTACACGATCCACGCCCCCGTCTCCAACTGACTCTCGCCAAGATCCTCGATGATCGTTGTCCCGGAGGCAGCCACATTGCCTATCACCTTGCGCCCGGTCCCCCGCTCGAACGCGTCGATCACGTCCTCGGGGAAGCCGCCGGGATATGTAGGAAACGGCTCGTCCAGCAGGACCTCGCAGATCTCCCAATGTCCGGTAGTGCTGTCCTTGCCGGGCGACCTGGGCAGCGCAGCCCCGAAAGCCGCCTCCGCCTGCCCGCAAGCCAATCCATCGACGTGACGTATGCAACCCAAGCCAAGCGAGCTCATATAAGGCAGTTCCAGGCCGCCTACCGCTTTGGCCACGTTAGCGAGGGTATTGCTGCCGGAATCGCCGTAGTCAGCGGCGTCGGGCGCAGCCCCTATGCCCAGTCCGTCCAACACGACGAGGGCGATCCGCCCTCTGCGCGGTTTGCTCATAGGGGCAAGTACTCTCGGACGACCCTACTTCCCAAACCGGTCAGAACTTCGTACGAAATCGTGCTCGACCATGACGCGAACTCGTCCAACGTAATAGCGGTTTCTTCCGTACCACCGATCAGGGTGGCATTGTCACCGACTTTCGCTTTGCCCTCCGGACCAATGTCCACCATGATGAAATCCATCGTTACCCGCCCAACTACAGGATATCGCACGTTCTGCAACAACACCTGAGCTCTCCCCTGCAGAGAACGTCGTACGCCGTCCGCGTACCCTATGCCGAGTGTCGCCACTATCGTGTCTCGCGTAGCGGTCCAGTCGCCCCCGTAGCTGACAGTTGCCCCTTGGGGCAGGCTTCGAACGCTGACCACACGTGCATGGAGAGTGGCCACAGGCGCTGGAGCCGGTAAGTCTTCGCCACACCGTCCGCCATAGAGAAAGATCCCGGGTCTCACGATGTCGACGGACGCGTCGAGTCGCCACGCTCCGGCGCTGTTCGCCGCGTGAACCACCTCGGGCCGTCGGGGCAGGCTGTCGATGGCACTCTCGAACCGGGCCCACTGTTCGGTGACCGTTCCGGGGCTGTCGTCCGCCGCGTAGAAGTGGGTGAAAACCCCTTCCAGCATTCGCGAGTCGATGTTCTCGAGGCACTCGTCATCGTACCTGATGCCACAGCGCCCCATGCCCGTGTCGATCTCGAGATGGAAAGGCAGATGCCACCTGTCGATCACGGCCGGGTCGTCCAGGACGGCCCTCAGATCGTGCCGGAGAAACAGGTCTTGTGTCTCCGGAGAAGCTGGGGTAAAAACAAGAACGGGCCGGCGGATACCGGCCTCTCTGAGTACTACACCCTCTTCCGGCGTCGCAACCCCAAAACCCCAGGGGTCCAGATCTTCCAATGCTCGTGCGACTTCCACGGCGCCCAAGCCGTAACCGTCCGCCTTGACCATCGGCAACAACGCGGCGCCCTTGGCAGCCGCACGCACGGTTTGCGCGTTGGCGACGAGATTGGCGAGGTTAACCTCGATCCAAGCTCGTCCTGTACGCGACTGCGTTGACACGTTCACGACCGGATGCGTATTGTACCGGCGTGAGAACGCAAATGCAAGAACCATCAGCGCTTGGACGTATCGTAGAACTGGTCCGCGACCTTCGTAGGCGGTGTCCCTGGGACGCCGCCCAAACGTCGCTCACATTGCGACCGTATCTGGTCGAAGAGGCATTGGAACTGGATCAAGCGATTGCGTCGCGAGACGACGAACGCATCAGAGAGGAGCTGGGCGATCTGCTCCTCCACCTGGCGTTCCAGATTGTGCTGGGTGAGGAGGCCGGGACATTCGGTGCCGGTGATGTCACGCGTACGATCGAGGCAAAGATGTGGCGCCGGCATCCTCACCTGTTCGACAGGGGTGACGAGCCGGAATCATGGGAACGAACCAAGCTCACCGACCGTGGAGGATCACAGCGCAGTGTGCTCGACGGCCTACCGCCTACTCTGCCGGCTCTGATCATGGCGATGCGATTACAGGAAAGGGCAGGCGGGGTTGGGTTCGATTGGCCCGACGTCAGCGGGCCGCGACAAAAAGTTCGCGAAGAGTTGGAGGAATTGGAATCTGAGTTGGCAAACGGGGCGGACGCCCAGCGCGTGAAATCGGAGATCGGGGACCTGTTGTTTGCGGTGGTCAACTTGTCGAGGAAGCTAGACTGCGATCCGCGCGCGGCACTGGAGAAGGCGAATAGCAAGTTTCTGAAGCGGTTCCGGGCTGTCGAAAACCTCGCCGGCGGCCGGGAGATCGATCTCGCCCGAGCGGATCTCTCCCAACTCGATGAACTATGGGAAGACGTGAAGAAGTCCGAGGGTAGCTAGTGGTATCTCAGGGATACAACCGTGTCATCATTCTCGGAAACGCTATGGCTTCACGGATATGCTTTATACCGCAGATCCAGGCGACGGTGCGCTCGACCCCCAAGCCGAATCCCGAATGCACAAACGTTCCGTACCTCCGCAGGTCGAGATACCAGCCGTAAGCTTGCTCTGGAAGGCCTTCTTCTCTGATGCGGTTCAACAGTCGATCGTGGTCGTCTTCACGTTGACTGCCGCCGATGATTTCACCGTACCCTTCGGGAGCCAGACAATCGTTACATAGCGCCGTCTTGGGATCGTCGGGGTTTTCCTTCATGTAAAATGCCTTAGCACCACGCGGATAGTTGTAAACGAACACGGGTTTATCGAACGACGCGGCCAACTTGGTTTCCTCATCAGCACCCAGGTCTCTGCCCCACTCAACGTCCGCGCCGAGTTGTCGCAGCTTGTCTACGGCATCGGTATAGGATACCCGATGGAACGGGGGAGTTACGTTGCCCAAGGCCGTCATATCACGTTCCAAAACCTTCAACTCCTCGCCACGCTGCTCGAGACAACGCTCCACTATGTAGGCGACAAACTGTTCCTGTAGCCTCATGTTGTCGTCGGAGTCATACCAAGCGACCTCGGGTTCCACCATCCAGAACTCAGCCAGGTGCCGCCGGGTCTTTGATTTCTCCGCCCGGAACGTCGGGCCAAAGCAGTACACTTTGCCCAATGCGGCGGCGGCAGCCTCGAGATACAACTGGCCGGTTTGCGCCAGGTAGGCTTTCCCCAGATCGAAATAGTCCGTCTCGAATAGACTCCCGGTGGATTCGCCAACCGCGCCCGTCAACAGCGGAGTGTCTACCAGCACGAAATCGCGTTGATAAAAGAAATCTCGAATCGCCTGGATGGCTTCGTGACGCACTCGCATGATTGCCGTCTGTCGCTTAGAACGGAGCCACAGGTGTCGCCGCTCGAGCAGGAAGGAAGTCCCGTGTTCCTTTTTTGTAATAGGGAAATCGGTGCTTTCCCCTAGGACTTTCAACAGGGCCACACCCAACTCGACCCCACCAGGAGACCGCTCGTCCTCGCGGATCTCGCCAACCATCTCCACCGATGATTCCTGAGAAAGTTTGGCGGCCTCAGCCCAGACCGACTCCGTTACCTCATTCTTGCTAATCACGCACTGGAGGTAACCGGTTCCGTCCCGGAGCACCGCGAAAGAGATCTTGCCGCTCGACCGAATGGTTGTGACCCAGCCGAAGACACGAGCCGTCTCGCCGACGTGCTCTGCGAGATCCTTGATCAAGACATTGTTTTGCATTGCGCGGTATCGTAGCCAGGCCAAGGCACGCTGTCAAACGTTACTCAGAGCTTGCACAACAGAGGTAACAGGTATACGATCACCCCAGGTTACTCGATGAGAAGAGTGCTCCTATGACAAGCGACCTGGCGAACAAGCAATGCGTGCCCTGCCGTGGAGGCGTGCCTCCGCTGGCTCCACCGAGGTTGGCCGAACTAGCCAATGAGCTGGGAGGCACCTGGAATGTGGTCGACGATCACCACCTGGAGAACGAGTACCAGTTCAAGGATTTCGCCACGGCTCTCGAGTTCACCAACCGCGTGGGCGCCCTAGCTGAGGATCAAGGGCACCATCCCGATATCTACTTGGCGTGGGGTAAGGTCGGTATCAAGATCTGGACTCACAAGATCAACGGTCTGACCGAAAGTGACTTCGTCCTGGCCGCCAAGATCGACACCGTCCTGTAAGCTGTCGGCTAACCGACGCGAAACAGCTCCAACCCTCGCTCGTAACGCCGTTCCAATCTCTGCCTGAGAGGCAAGTTTTCCTTGCGCGACAGATCGGGGTCGCTCGCGATAATTGCCTTGGCCGCGGAGCGCGCCAGTTCGATCAAGTCAGTGTCGTTGGACAGATCGGCAAATTTCAGATTGATGCCGCCAGACTGACGGGCGCCGGCAAGTTCACCTATACCCCGCTCCTTGAGGTCCAACTCGGCAATGCGAAATCCGTCGGTGGTACGGGCGAATGTCTTGATGCGGGACGCCGCGGTGAAGTCATCCGACAGGAGGATGCAGTGACCCTCTTCCCTCCCCCGTCCGACCCTGCCGCGGAGCTGATGCAGTTGTGCAAGACCGAAGCGCTCGGGATGCTCGACCACCATAATGGTGGCGTTCGGTACGTCGATACCTACTTCAATCACTGTAGTCGCCACCAGCACGTTCACGCTACCATCTCTAAACGCACGCATGACGGCGTACCGCTCTTCGGCTTTCAGCTTTCCGTGCACCAGGCCCACCGATAGCGGAGAGAGCCGACCCCGTAACTCCTCTGCCATGGTGGTAGCAGCCTTGAGATCCACGCGCTCGGATTCCTCGATGACCGGATAAACGACGTACGCCTGCTCACCTTGGGAGCAGCGGTCCTTGATAAAGTCATATATGTCGGACCTGGAGTTGCCCGAGCGAACACGCGTCTTCACACGAGCGCTACCCAAGGGTCTTTGTTTGAGCGTGGAGATGTCGAGATCGCCATACAATGTCAGGGCTAGAGTCCGTGGTATGGGCGTCGCGGAAAGCAGCAGCACATCGGGGGCTTCACCCTTCTCTATCAGGGTAGCCCGCTGTTCCACGCCGAATCTGTGCTGTTCGTCTATCACTACGAGTCCCAATCTGTCGAAATCGGTACGTGCTTGAATCAGGGCATGTGTTCCAACCACTATCCTGCTGGCGCCCGTTGCCAACCTCCGCCGGATCTCCTCTTTCTCCGAAGCGGACAACCTACCAATCAGCAGTTCCGGCACGATGCCGAGTGGTGCAAGCAACTCGGTCATTGTCGCGGTGTGTTGTTCGGCAAGTAGTTCGGTGGGCGCCATGAACACCGCTTGATAGTCGTTCTCGACAGCCAACAGCATTCCAAAAAGGGCTACGACTGTCTTGCCGGTGCCGACGTCACCCATTAGCAGCCGATGCATTCGCTCCTTCGCGGTCATGTCTGCGGCGATCTCCCGGACGGCTCTTTTTTGCCCGGCAGTCAGCTCGTACGGCAATGAATCTTTGAGAGCACTGGTGAGTTCCCGCTTTATCTCGAAGCGGATACCGGTTCGGGCACTTTTCGCCAAGTACCTTGCGCGCGCGATGACCAGTTGGAGATCGAACAGTTCGTCGAACGCGAGACGCCTGCGCCCCTGTTCGGCCACCGCAATCGAACATGGTCGGTGAACGGACATGAGAGCCTCACTCAACGACGCTACACCGGCGGCTTTACCTAGACCCGCCGGAAGCACGTCCACGACGCAGGCCACCATCTCCTCCAGATGCGACGAGATCAGCCGTCTGACGAGTCGATGACTCAACCCCTCAGTGGCGGGATAGACGGGTAACACGAGACCCTTTCCCAGCTCTTCGTTGGCCGCCGCATCATCGGCCCCGGCGAGTACGATCTGCTCACGTGGGACTATCTGTCTGCCGTGATAGTACTTTATCGGTCCGGTCACCAGGAGCAGCTGTCCGGGTTGAATGACCCGATCGAGAAACGCCTGACCCGGCCACGCGCACTCGATGATGCCGGACGAATCTCTCATGACGGCTCGGAATATCCGCAATCTGCTACGCGTGGGAACTACTCCCTTCGATACGACGGTGCCCACGAGCGTGACCTCTTCCCCCACAACGGCCTTCGCGATCGGAGTTACCGAGGTGGCGTCCAGGTAGCGATGCGGGGCGTGGTACAGCAGATCTTCGACCGTCGCTATGCCGATTCGGGCGAACGCCTCGGCACGGCGGGGGCCCACTCCCTTGAGGAATTGCACCGGGGTTTCTAACCGCAAACCCATTAATCAGCCAAGAGCTGTTCAGCGAAACTACGCGGCTCAAAAACCTCCAAGTCGTCGAGAGTCTCGCCCACACCGATGAACCGGATGGGAATGCCGAGGTCTTTCTGCAGGAGGACCACAGCGCCTCCCTTGGCCGTACCATCGAGCTTGGTGACAACCAGGCCTGTCACCTTGACCGCCGCCGTGAACGTACGTCCCTGCTGTAGGGCATTCTGGCCCACCGTGCCATCCAGTACCAACAGACTCTCGTGGGGCGCACCGTCTCGCCTACGCCCAACCACTCGTTCGATCTTCTTGAGTTCTTCCACCAGATCGTGGTGGGTATGCAGACGCCCGCCTGTATCTATCAACACGACATCCGTTCCGCGAGCCTTTGCCGCCTCCACGGCATCGTAGGCAACCGATGCGGGGTCGGCACCCGGACTTCCACAGATGCAAGGGACGTTCAACCGAGAGGCCCAAACCTTCAACTGCTCCTGCGCCCCGGCCCGGAAGGTGTCGGCCGCCGCCACGAGGACACTCCGCCCTTCGCTGACCAACCGATGCGCCAGCTTTGCGATCTGAGTGGTCTTCCCCACTCCATTGACGCCGAGCACCAGCATAACGGCCGGGCCGCAACCGTCCCCCAAGTTGAGTTCGCCGGGCACAACCTCGGGTGTCACGTAATCGACTATCGTGTCCTCCAGCCAACTCCTCACCGATGCCGGGGACTTGAGTTCACCACGCCTGAGCCTCTCAGACAATTGTTCCGCCAGATCGAAGGCGATCGATCCGAAATCCGCCTCGGCTAAGATGCGCTCCACGTCGTCCAACGAGCCTTGGTCGATTCCCGTGACCAGCACGCCTACATCCGTGAGTGCGACACGCTTGATCTTGTTCCAGAGCCCGCCCCTCACGGCAACCCCCGCCTATGACGCCATGCCCACTCCCCTGCCAGTGCTGCGACGACGATCGCGAACAGCCACCAGTTCTCGCGGGCAAACCGCTCTACCAATATTGCACCTGCGGCAGTCGAATCGTGGCCGATAGTGATGGGTCGGGGGTGGAACTCGTCGGAGTAGCGCTCGACCGCGGTCTTGCCCGAGACATGCAGCGTCGAGACCGACCAGTCGTAAATGCCGGGTTCGAGCATCTGAGCCGCGGTGCCGTCCTCGGCGGGCCGGAGAAGGCTGGTGATCGATTGAGACTCACCTTGCCGCGTGATGGTAACGACGAGTGAGTCAGGAACCGAGTCCCCGTTCCAACGGAAGACAACGGGCTCACCACGTGCCACGACGGAACTCACCGCGAGCTTGCTGGGAGTCCTCACGGCTTCGGATCCAAGAAGCCACTCCACTCCCGCCGCGAGCACGGCCCTGTAGGCTTCCCGTGCGGCTCCGCCTCGGAAACTCCAACGCCAGAGTCCAGTCCCTGCTGTAATGAGCCGGCGCGCCCCGGCGGAATCACGGCCGATGATCACCGGGCGCAAGGGCCCCCGCCGCCCTCTCTGCGCTGTGAGACCGACCCAATCGTCACCGGCGGGCACCAGCGGGATCATTCCTGTCAGAGGCGGAAGCGAATCCGCTGCGATGCCCGTCAGTCGCCTGCCGAGTGGAGAGGGAGGAATTGCGGCCGTAATGTACCAGTCTCCAGGGAATAGTCGGGTAAGCGTATCGTTGACTGCGGGCCACTGCCACAGCGGCCGCGCAGTTCTCCGTAAGCGCCGGATGGTGCCTCGGCTACCTCGCGTTACCAGAAGGCCCGCCCTCTCGGCGGCGGCACGTACGTCCTGCAGCGAAGTCGGTTGTAGGGTACGGGTATCGACCCAGCGATCCGACGTCACGCGTGCATAGGAGTCGACGCTCCTCTCCAGAATGCCAGACAGCTCTTTGACCAAGAAGCGCCCCTCCCAATCTGCCGGATCTACCAACACGACCACCGGTCGTTGCCGCGACACGGTGATCATCCTATCTCTCTCATCGTCTGCGCTCACGGAATCGCCGGGCATCTTGAGGCGCAAGTGAAGAACTGTGGTTCCCAGGGGCAGCGTCTTGGCTCGCAGCGCGAACCTCCTCGTCGCCGTCCCAGGTGACGGTGGCAGACGTAACTGGACCGTGCGTACCGTGCGGTCACCCACGGCGACCTCCAGCTGTGCCCTACTGCTGTCAGGGCTGTTCCACGTTCCGATGGTAAGCGTAATCTCGATGGAGTCCTCGAGGTGCACGTGATCAGGCAGCCGAACGGCGAGCAGCGCCGCGTCGGGTAGAGTGTCGCGGGGGAGTAGGACGGTGGTGATCCCCTGTAGGAGCATTCGCGCAATGGAGCCCGCGTCCTCGATTTCGCCGTCGGTCACCAGGTAGATCGGTCCGCCGGCTGCTCTGGCCGCGCGCACCGCATCCGCCAGACGCGAGGTTCCGGCCGAAGGCGGCAGTGTATCGAACGGAGTCAGGCCGCTACCAAACCTGATGATCTTGCCGTTCGTGCCCGCGATCGCGCGAGCCGTATCGACGGCGCTGGACCACCGCCCTCCCTCAACCCCCATGCTGAGCGATTCATCGAGCAACACGACCGGAGGGCCGCCTGACACTCTGACAGTGTCTCCGGGATTCACGAGCAACAACAGGAGTGCACCCAGGCCCAGGGTCCTGAGAACCGTAAGGCCGAACCCCTCCAACCCCAAACCCTCCCTGACCACGTATATGAAACCCGCCATCCCCGCCACCGCCAGAACCCCCAATGCTACCGTGAGCACGCTATGGCCTCCCGCAGTGTAAGGCGCGACTCGTAGAGCGCCCGTCCCACGATGGCGCCGGCGATTCCCGCAGCCGCGGCAGTTCGGAGATCATCAATTCCCGATACTCCTCCCGCGACGATCACGTCGACCCCCATTTCAGCCACACGACGAGCGCCGACCACGTCGGCACCGCTTACCATGCCGTCCCTGGCAAGATCCCGGTAAACAATGGTCGTTACCCCTCGGGCTATTGCGCGGTTCACCAGTTCGGCTACCGACTCATGCACACTGCCGCCTCTTCTCAGCGCCGGTCGTCCATCCCTGGTATCGATCGCTAAGGCACATCTCTCGGGACCCACCTCGTCCACCAGCCTTTCGAGCAGTTGTGGAGCAACGACGGCAGATGTTCCCAGAACGATCCTCTGGGCCCCCAGTTTCACCGCCTCTCTCGCCCACTCCAAGTTAGCGATGTCGCCACCCACCTGTACCCGAACGCCCTCTAGGGTCGCGATCTCTTTCACTAGTGCCGAGTTGTCACCGGTATCGAAAGCACGGTCCATATCGACGACATGGAGCCACGATGCGCCATCGCGCAGGAATGCCTGCGCTTGAGTGACCGGGCTGTCAGAGTACTCGGTCTCTCGTACGGTGTCACCCTCGAGCAAACGGACGACGCGTCCGCCTTTGATATCGATGGCGGGATAGATCTGCATTGGTTGTTACCGAGAGGATCAGTCGACCGATGTTCGTTTCGTCGAACTCAGCAACCGGTCATAGGCGAGTTTTAGAGACTCGAATTGCACCCGCAGCTGCTCGGGGACCGGCTTTGGGTCACCCTGCGGGCCAGCTCGTGGATCCCGATGCTGCCCATTCTTGAGAAACTCGTAGTGCACGTGAGGGGCATTGGCCATGCCTGTCATACCCACGTACCCGATCACTTGCCCTTGTTTCACTCTCACACCCCGTTTGATACCTCTCGCCACGGCCCGCATGTGTGCGTACCTGGTTTCAATGCCCTTCGGGTGCCGGATGGCGACCATAATACCGTATGTGCCCCACCGGCCTGCCCGAATTACGGTTCCATCACCAGTCGCCTCTATGGGAGAACCCAAAGCGGCCGCATAGTCGATACCCAGGTGTGGTCTGTAGCGCTTCAAGATGGGATGGAAGCGGCGGTGCGAGAAGCGCGAAGTCAATCGTGCAAACGATATGGGACGGAGCTTGAACGAACGCCGGAGGGAGAGTCCCGCGGCATCGTAGTAGACATTGTTGCCATTGGGGTCGGTCATGACGTAGGCGGCGTTTTCAACCCCCCGTGTGTTTATCTTCGCCGCAACTACCCTACCGAACCGCACGTCACCCATCGGTGACGTCAGCCTCTCGAACAACAGGATGAAATGATCGCCGGGATAAATGTCGCGGTAGAAATCGATGACCCATCCGTAGACACCATCGGCCAAGTCCCACGCGAGTCGAGTGCGTTCTGCTCTCGGGAGTATCGAATCGGGAATCGACGAATCCAGTGTTTCGTAGAGCGATGAGCTGATGTTCCCTTCTGCACGCTCCAAATGGACCGACCACGTGATCTCAGTTGACTCACCCCGCCAGACTTGGCCCGAGTCCCGTGAAATCGTAAGTATGCGCTCATCTCCCAACCTGGCCACTATTCGGTCAGGTGTGGCGTCACCCACGACGTAGCGGAAACGAAAAACTTGGTTCGGGAGAATCCGGCGGGGATTCAGACCGTCGGCCGCGCGCATGACGGCTGCGAGGTCGTTCCCTGCTATGTTGTGACGAGCAAAAACATGGGAGAGAGTTTCGTTGGCCCGAACGGTGTCGGCCTGTTCCACATAGGCCTTGGTCACGACGATCGGCGCAGCGATGGGTATGCGCGAGGAGGCAGCTACACGGGCCGTCCACACCACCAAGACGAGCAGAACGCCGCCGCCGGCCAGCGCCTTGATCGCCTTGGCGAGCATCAGTCCATCTGTCTCCGTATGAAGGTCGGGATCTCCATTTCAGAGACCTCGGGATTCTCCTCTGGACGCGTCACCACCTTGGGTACGGCTGAACTCCTGGGCACCGCCGTCGAGCGCGATTGGCGTTGCGGGAAAGGAAGCACGCCCGGCGCCGCGCCGCGTCCGAACGGACCGTCGGCCTGGCTCATGGCCCTGTCGAACCCGGTTGCAATGACGGTCACTCGGATCTCGCCCTCCATCGCGGCATCGTGCACGGCCCCGAAAATGATCTCCGCGTGGTCTCCGGCGGCCTCGTGAATGATACCACTGACCTGATTCACTTCGCCCAACGACAGGTCCTTGCCCCCTGTTATGTTGAGGAGGACTCCGGTCGAACCGTTGATGGAGATGTCGTCGAGCAGCGGGCTCGAGATCGCTTGCTGAGCGGCCGCAAGCGCCCGATCCTCACCTCGCGACACACCGGTACCCATGAGCGCCGATCCGCCGTTCTGCATCACCGTTCTGACGTCCGCGAAGTCGACGTTCACCATGCCGGTCACACTGATCAACGTAGATATGCCCTGGGTGGCGTGGAGTAAAACCTCATCTGCCTTCTTGAGAGCGTCTTGGAATGGGACATCCTTGCCCACCACGGCAAGCAAACGCTCGTTCGGTACCACGATCATGGTATCCACGTGGCGGTTCATTTCGGAAATCCCTATTTCTGCCTGCCGCATCCGCTTGCGGCCCTCGAACAGAAACGGCTTCGTGATGATACCCACGGTGAGCGCGCCAACGTCACGGGCGAGTTGGGCGATGATCGGAGATGCCCCTGTGCCGGTACCGCCTCCCATACCGCAGGTTACGAAAACCAGATCAGCTCCTTCCAGCACCGCCAGCACGTCGTCTCGATTCTCCTCAATGGCCTGACGTCCAATCTCGGGCCGCGCGCCCGCCCCCAGCCCGCGTGTGAGCTTCTTGCCGATTTGGACCTTGAGGTCGGCTTTGTTATTCAGCAGCGCTTGGGAATCAGTGTTTACTGAAATGAATTCAACGCCCATCAGGTGCTCGTCGACCATGCGGTTTACAGCATTCCCGCCACCTCCGCCGATCCCGACGACTTTCATCCGAGCGTTTTGCGCAACAGTTTCCTCAAGTTCGAAGACCATGGGATCCTCTTAGCCCGTAATTTTTAGAAGAAGTCCTGCAACCAGCGCTTCACAGGTTTGAACAATCTATCTACTCCGGGTCCTCCGTCAGCCCGCCCCCTGACAATTTCCCTCGACCCGTAAAGAGCGAGCCCAACGGGTACCGCATATCGCGGCGCCTGAACACTGTCGACGAGACCAGTTACGCCCTGTTCCGGAATGCCCTTCCGTACCGGCATAGCAAAGACCTCTCTCGCAAGCTCTATCACACCGGTCAGTTGTGCACCACCACCCGTCAATATCGCTCCAGCCGGGAGCCTGCCTCTGAATCCGGCCTGCTCGATTTGATCCAACACCAAGCCAAGGATTTCATCCAACCGCTGGTGAATAATGTGCGCTAACAACTCTCGCTTCACCTGGCGCGGGCCCTGACCGGGCGTTCCCGGTAGATCCACCATCTCGGCGGGGTCTACCAGCGGGCTGTACGCGACTCCCCAACGCTCCTTGATCCGCTCTGCATCGCTCTGGGTCACACCGAGGCCCTGGACCATATCGCTGGTCACATGGGACCCGGCAAACGGAAGTGACGCCAGATGCTTGAGCTTGCCGTCGTGGAGGATCGAAACGGTGGTTGAACCCCCGCCGAGCTCCACAAGGGCACACCCCAGCTCCCTTTCATCTTGCGTAACCGCCGCCAGAGATGCCGCCAAGGGCTCCAGCACCAGTTTGGTCACCCGGTAGCCCGCTCGCTGAACCAGTTTGCGGACGTTCTGAGCGGCCTTGTTCTGCACCGCCACGAGGCACATCTCAACTTCGAGCCGCAGTCCGGCCATCCCGACCGGGTCGCTGATCCCCCCCTGATTGTCCACTTTATACTCCTGGGGGATGTGGTGCAGCAACTCGTAGTTGTCACCAAGACTCACTCTTCTGGCGACTTCGTCAACCCTATCGACATCGGCGCGGGAGATTTCCTCGCTCGCCACCGACGCCAATCCAGGTGAAATGCGGGTTTTCACGTGCTCTCCGGCTATGCCACAATACACTGTGGGGACTGTCACGCCGGCCATCCTCTCCGCATCCTTCATCGCCTGACTGGCAGATCTCGTGGCTTCTTCAATGTCGGTGACCACGCCGCGTTTCACGCCGGCGGTTCGGCTGATCCCCACACCCAGCACCTTGGCCCCGGGGTTCCGGGCGCTACCCTGAGCCTCTGCAATCACCGCGCATGTCTTGGAACTCCCCAGATCGAGACCTGCCACCAGACGTTCGCGCTTCACTCTCCACCCCGACGCACAATGACCCGCCCCGAGAACCGGACGTCGATTTGGTGGAACTCGCGGCCGGTTTCCGACAGCTCGCGCCGGACCACGTCTATCGCTGTTATCTCGCTGCTCGTGGGATACCCTCTCAGCATGAGTTCCTGCGATCCCAGCTCGAGGATCACATCCCGGTCACGCCCCCTCAGGGCTGCATCGATATCGCTATACAGAGAAAAGTCCGCCGTTCGGATGGTGGCAAGAACTCCTATGACGAAAGAATCGGCGTCCGGTACAATGGGCAGATCTAGATCCGCGTTGACCGGATCGTACGGGAGGGGCCGAGCGCTGGCATCGAGGGGCTGTAGTCCCGATTCAGTTGGTGCGAACGCCACCGGCACGCGCTCCTCTACCAGTATACGCAATGTGCCCGGCAACCGCCGCTTCAGCCTCACATCTACCACGCCCGGCATTGCTGCTAGATTCCGATCCACGACCTCGAGCGAGCTGAACAGATTCTGATCGGCGGCCAGTCCCGATCGTTCGAGTAGCCGCTGAGGCGACAGGTACCGCACCCCCACGAGTTCCACCTGTCTGATCTGAAAGAAACCGATCTTGCTAAGTCCAAAGGGACCTCCTACCACGACTGCTACGACAACCACCAAGCTCAGTATCGATATCGCGAACCGCCGTTTCATGCCACCGTGCCTGACAATCTGCGGATGAGTGCCGGTCCAACCTCGGTGATCGTACCGGCACCCATCGTGAGGACGACGTCGCCGCTCAGGACCAGCTGCGCCAAGTCATGGGGAACGCGCTCGAGATCGGATATCCACTCGACCTCAGCTCCGGCCCTTCGGGCAGCCTCGAACACGATCGCCCCGCTCACGCCCTCGATGGGCTTTTCACGCGCAGGATAGACATCCGTCACAACCGCGATGTCTGCGGCGGCCAACGCGATTCCGAGAGCCTCACCGTGACTTTGGGTCCTGGAGTAGAGGTGCGGCTGAAACACCGCCACCAGCCGTCGTCCGGGATATCGCTGCCTCGCCGCGCCTATCGTCACCACGACCTCCGTGGGGTGGTGCGCATAGTCATCCACCACCGTCACACCGGCTGAGGTACCTAGGACCTGGAACCGCCGGTCCACACCTCCAAAGTCATTGAGACCTTGAGCTGCAAGTGCGACGTCGCCATCCAACGCCAGGGTGGTGCCAACCGCCATGGCCGCATTCCGAAGATTGTGAATGCCCGGCACTCGAAGAGCGAGATCGAGACAGCGTCCGTCGGGCAGGGTCAACCTGGCCGAGTTGCGCTCCGATCCTCCGCCCACATCGCTGATTCTGAGGTCGGCGGAAGCTGAGAGGCCGACCTGCCAGGTTGGTACGTTGACGCTCCGGCCTATGCGTGCCGCGCCGCGATCGTCCGCGCCCACCATCAATCTGCCCGCTCGAGCGCCGAACTCCGCGAACGCGGCCTCTAGTGCGGCAACCGTGCCGTAGCATTCTAGGTGATCCGATTCGATGTTGTTGATCACCGCGACATCGGGGTCCAGCGACAGGAACGCACGATCGTATTCGTCGGCCTCGACAACAAACAAATCGCTTTTTCCAATACTCGCGTTACCTCCCCAAGAATCGACGCGCCCACCCACAATACCGGTGGGATCCAAACCGGCTGCCCGTAACGCCACCGTTACCATGGCCGAGGTCGTGGTCTTGCCATGTGTCCCTGCGATTGCCGCGAGCACTCCACCGGCCACCGCTTCGCTCAACGCATCGGCCCGCCTCACAACCGGGACTCCGGCGTCTCGGGCCGCCTGCAATTCGACGTGCTCGGGCGCCACGGCGGCAGTGTAAACAACTGCTCTTACACCGTTTACGTGTCCTGTATCGTGTCCTTCAAAGACATCAATTCCGGCGTCCGCGACGTCGGAAGCTGGCCCTGGTTCGATATCGCATCCGGTGACTGGCACACCCCGGCTTTTGGCAATCAGTGCCAGCGCGCTCATCCCTGCACCAGCTATCCCCATAAAATGGACGGGTCGAGGATCCTCGGGAGTGAACAGATGCATCGGCGGGGAGCTAATATAAGGAAAACACGAAAGTTGCGAAAGGTCTTGGACTTAGCTCACCATGCCCAGGAGCTCGGCGGCGATTTTTTGGGCCGCATCGGGCCTGCCCCGAGATCGGGCAGCCTGAGTCATCGTGGCAAGCTGCCCAACGTCTCCGAGCAGGTGATCCACGAGCGTGGACAGATGCTCCGCGGTCAGCTCCGGCTCGGGCAGGTGGATCGCCGCCCCCGCAGTCGCAAGTGCCTCAGCGTTCCGCGCCTGATGCCGGGCCGCAGACGTGGGCAGCGGTATGAGGATGCTTGGCAAGCCCCAGGCACAGACTTCGGCCGTGGTCATGGCCCCCGCCCTACAAATCACCAGGTCGGCCACGGCATAGGCGTCCGCCATCGGGTCCCAGAAAGATCGCACGTGGCGTGCCGGGGGAGCATGCAAGTGTTTCAGGTCATCCCACATGTGCTTGCCAGTGCTCCACAATAGCACCACACCATTCAAGCTGTCGGATTCGGCTAGATTCCTCACCACTTGGTTTATCTTCCGCGCTCCCTGGCTCCCGCCGGTCACCAGGAGCACACGTGCATGCGGCGGTATGCCGAGTGCGTTGCGGGCGGAGTCACGATCCGGCAGCGGGACGGGAGGCGGCACGATGGGATTGCCGTACGACATCACCTCCGTGTTGGACCCGGGTTTCAGAAATGTTTCAGCCTCCGGGAAGCCCAGGTGCACCTGGCGTGCCCTGCGTGCCAGCAACCGGGTAGCGATGCCGGGATAGGCGTTCTGTTCCTGCAGGCCGACCGGAAGGCCCTCGCGCAAGGCCTGCCACAGAACCGGGCCCGACACATAGCCGCCGGTTCCAACCACTAAAGACGGGGTCTCCAAGCGGAGCATCTCGCGGCACTGAGACATGAGACGCCACGCGAGTCCCGGCCACCGGAAATTGCGCCACCATGCACGACGATAGATCGGATGCATTGGGAGGAGATAATGCTGATATTTCTTGCGCGGGAGGATTTCGGCTTCCACGCCCCGCACGGCACCCACCAGCACGGGCTCTACGGCATCATTCAGTTTCACAAGCGCGTCGGCGATGGCTAGGGCCGGCATCAGGTGTCCCCCCGTGCCGCCCCCGGCGATCAACACCTTCACCGCCGCCTGCCGATCCGCCCGTTCGCGCCTCCGATATTGATGAGCACTCCTGCAACGACGAGGGAGACGATGAGATTAGATCTGCCATACGACAGGAACGGAAGCGGTAATCCGGTAGTTGGTACCAGCGACAACGTTACCGCCACGTGCAGGATCGCGGTAACTCCGATCAACGACGTGAGACCGGTTGCGAAGAGCATACCGAACCGATCAGGTGCCGCTCGCGCGATTCGGAAACCCAGCGCAATGAAACAGGCGTACAGAGCTACTATCACGATCGTGCCCACAAATCCCCATTCCTCACCAATAGTGCTGAAGATGAAGTCGGAATATGCGTAAGGCAGGTAGCCGAGCTTTTGAAGACCCTGTCCGAATCCAACACCGAAAAGCCCACCCGCGCCGATGCCGATCAGCGACTGCTTTATCTGCCAACCTGACTCCGCGAGCTCTTGACCTTGACCCAGGAACGAGAAGATTCGCTGAATTCTATACTGAGTTCCTGCGATCTCGTGCCATAGAGCCGGCACCGCGAAGAATGATATCAGGAGAAAGTGGCCGATCCTTGCTCCCGCACTGAATACCACGATCGCGGCGAGCAGAACCGTCAGGCTAGCGGTAGACAGATCCGGCTCGAGCAATATGAATCCACTCAGGGGCACGAGCACCACTACGAACGGGAGGAGACCTCGTTTGAAACTGCGGATTACATCCGCCTTCTTTGTCGCTAGCATGGCGGTCCATGCGACGACCGCGAACTTGGCAAGTTCTGAAGGCTGAATACTGAGCGGGCCTAGTGAAACCCAGCGCCGTGCACCGTTCAATGCGGGGGAGATATTCTGCGTAAATGGGAGTATGGGTATTATCAGGAGCATGGCAGCTGCTCCCAGCAGCGCCCACGCGTGCCGTTGCCAGAACCGGTAGTCGGTGCGAGAGGCAATCCTCAGAGCGATGATCCCCAACACCGCAGCCATGGCCTGGCGCAGCGCAAACACTCGACCGGACTGTCCGTTCTCCACGGCCCAAATGCTGGAAGCACTGTAGATCGCCGCAATGCCGAAGACCGCCAATGCAACCGCGATTACACCAATCAGCCGAGCTTCCAGCAGCGTGGACACTGCGGATTCTCGCTGCGGGCTCACATTGCCCCTACCAGTTCCCGAAACACATCTCCTCTCACTTGGTAGTTCTCGAACTGGTCAAAACTGGAACAGCCCGGCGATAGCAGCACGGCGTCGCCACTACACGCCAGGCTCCTTGCTCGAATGACCGCGTCCTCGAACTTCGGAACAGCCGCTACCGACACGAATCGACCAACCTGATTCTCTATGATCCGGCGCGACTCACCGTAAGCAACAACTCCGCGACACCGTGCCTGGAGCGATTCCCCCAGCTCCACGAAGGATTCACCCTTGGGGCGTCCACCTGCTATCAGCACAAAACACCGCTCCATGGCCGCCACCGCTACCATTACCGATGCAACGTTGGTTGCCTTGGAGTCATTGATCCAAGCAACCGATCCGCCGGACGGGACCGGTTCGAGTCTGTGAGGGAGTGGAGAGAACGAGCGTAGGCCACGCGCGATCGCCCCCGGATCTACTCCGGCTACGCATGCGACCAGCGATGCCGCAAGAGCGTTCGCAACATTGTGGTCGCCCAACAATGCCAGGTGGCTCCGCTGAAGGAGGTCGCCATCTCCCAAAACCAAGCATTCTCTGTCGCCATCGTACCATGCGTCCTCCGGCTGCCGCATGCTCCAATGTCGTTTGACGCCCGCCACTCGTTCAGCCAGGGAAAGCACGCGAGCGTCGTCGCGATTCAAGACCCATGTGGCATCAGCCGAAGCATTGAGGAACAGACGCCGCTTATCCTCATAGTACTCGCTGACAGACTCGTAGCGATCGAGGTGATCGGGTGCAAGGTTGGTCACAACGCCGATCTTGGGCCGCAGATGACTGGCATCATGTAATTGAAACGACGACGCTTCCACGATCGCCCACTCAGGCTTCACCTCGGCACCCGCCACCTCGATAAGAGGACTACCGATGTTGCCGGCGGCAACTGCGTCCAATCCGGCTTCCGTCAGGATGCGTTCGATCAGCGCAGTGGTTGTCGTCTTCCCATTGGTTCCGGTGACCACAACGAGCTTGACCTCATCCAAGAACAGCGCTGCAAGATCGAGTTCGCCAAGTACTTCAACAGCAGCGGACCGGGCGGCCACGAGCGGCTCCGCTTCGGGAGGCACGCCGGGCGAACAAACCACCAATGAAGAGCGGCGGATGCGTCCTATGTCGTGTCGGCCCAACTCGACGGTGATCCCCGGTCGAGCAACCCGCTCAGCCGCAGCGCGGTGCCGCGCGGTGTCGGCACAGTCGGAGGCATATACCGTCAGTCCACGCTGGGAGAGAAACTCGGCCGTCGCAGCACCGCTCTTGCCCAGGCCAATGACCGCAATCTCTCCGCGACGCCAAGATGCGGGAATCATCTAATCTTCAACGTTGCAAGTGCCAGAAGCGCACACATGACTCCCACTATGTAGAACCTCGTAACGACTTTCGACTCAGCCCAGCCGAGTTGTTCGAAGTGATGGTGCAGAGGGGCCATCCTGAACACTCGGTGCCGGCTGGCAAACTCCCGACCATGGCGGCGTTTCCGCCACCGGAACACACTGGTCTGTATGATTACCGATACCGTTTCTGCGACAAAGACGCCGCCGATCAACAACAGCAGGAACTCGGCCTTGAGGAGGATGGCTACAGAGCCAAAAGCGCCGCCAATCGCTAGGCTGCCGGTGTCACCCATGAAAACTTGCGACGGGTGTGCGTTGTACCACAGAAAACCCAACGCCGCACCCATCAGGCTCGCGCAAAAGATCGCCAGTTCGCCGGAATCACGCATATAGTAGACGAACAGGTATCTCGCAGCATCACTTCGTCCAAAGATATAGGCGAATATCGCGAAGGCGGCGGCCGCAATAACTGTAAGACCGGTTGCCAGCCCGTCCAACCCATCGGTCAAGTTTACGGCGTTGCTGGTGCCGGTAACTACGAGGGTCACGAAACCCACATAGGCCACGGCTGGCAGTGACACTACGACGTACTTGAAGAATGGAAGGGTCGTAGCATTGGCCGGGATACTGTCCGCCACCGGCCAGAGCAGCAGATACGATCCCAGGACGATGCCAAACGTGACTTGGCCAAACAACTTATAGCGTGCCACGAGCCCGCGCGACTTACCCTCTACAAACTTGAGGTAGTCGTCCACTAGCCCGATGCCGCCCATCCAAAGAGTTGCAACCGCCGCCACCATGACGTAGCGGTTATCCAAGCGTGCCCAGAGCACAGTCGGGATCAACGTGCAGGCCAGTATGATCAGACCTCCCATTGTAGGAGTTCCGCTCTTCACGCCATGAGAACTTGGCCCTTCGCTGCGCACTACCTGCCCCACTCCCTTGGCCTGCAACCTGCGGATGATGACCGGGCCGATCAGGAAGGCCAGTAGGATGGCAGTAACGGTCGCTCCAGCGGCCCGGAACGAAATGTAGTTGAACACGTTGAATGCGAACCACTTCGAGTTCAGCGGTGCTAGGAGATGGTAGAACACGGAGTCTCGTCGTTCGTGATTAGGTGTGGGATAGCACGCTCCAGGTGCACTCCTCTCGAACCCTTCACCAACACCAAAGCGTCGCCCTCGAGTCTTTCGGCAACCATTCGCCCCAGCAATTCCGGGTCGTGTTCCACCAACAACCGGCCCTTCAAGCGTCCTGCATGCGGCTCGAACGCACGTACGAACTCACCCGACGCCGCTACCAGTTGAGGATCCAACTCGAGTACTTCTTCGGCCATCATTGCGTGAAGTACGGTGCTTTGCGTACCCAGTTCCAACATTGTACCCAAGATGACGATCAGCGGTGCCGAGCCACACAACGCTGCCGCTGTTTCGAGCGATGCCCTGAGAGAACCGGGATTTGAATTGTAGCAATCCATGAGGATCGTGAGGTGACCACACCTGACGATTTCACACCGGCCCGCAGGACCACTCACCTGGGCGAGTGCCGCCGCCACCTCGGAAACGTGAACCCCCAGTTGGGTGGCGACGGCAACTGCCAGCATAGCATTCTCAACTTGATGCCGACCGACCAACGACAACTCCACTCTGTGACCCCCGTACGCGAGCCAGCCTCGCCCGTCCGGATTCAGCCCCCACTTGTCAGGTCTCACGGAAGCAGATCGATCGGTGCCCGCCGAAACGACTCTATCGACCAACGCGTCCGCACGCGTCCTCAACTCCGGGGGTTCCGTTCCCACCACTGCCATTTCCACGCCCGCCAGAAACGTAACTTTCTCCTCCAAGACGCCTTCGAGCGACCCAAACCCCTCGAGATGCCCGGCAGACACGTTCGTCACCACTCCCACTGTCGGTTCCAGAATGTCGCGCAGGCTCCCGATCTCACCGGAGAGATTCGCACCGGCTTCTACAACCAGAGCCTCACAGTCGGGCGGCGCAGCGAGAATCGTTAGCGGCACACCTACCCGGTTGTTCAGGCTCTCACTCGTACCGTGGACGTTCCACCGCGTCTTCAGGACGCCTAGTAACATCTCCTTGGTAGATGTCTTTCCGTTGGTCCCCGTCACCCCGACCACCGGCCCTCTTATCATTCTCCGGCGCTCGCGCGCCAACAGACCTAGTGCGAGAAGCGTATCAGGCACTTCGAAGTATCGCAGTCCCTCCACGCGTGGGCTGCCCGTCCTGACTACCGCCCCCGTCGCCCCGGCGGCGCGGGCCGCCGCAAGGTAATCATGACCGTCGAACCGATCGCCGCTGAGCGCAACGAAGAGTGCGCCGGGCTCGAGTGTCCGGGTGTCCGTACTCACTCCGGAGAATGTCAGCGGGGACCCGCCGGCCAGACTCAGAGCGTGCGATACACGCTCCGAGGTCCAGAACGTCAACACCCGCGCTCCCTCACCGACGCTCGCACCAACGATGGCTCGTCGAAGGCAAATTTCGTGTCGCCCACTATCTGGTAGGTCTCCGGTCCTTTCCCTGCCAAGAGTAGGCAATCGCCGTCACGCAACATGGAAATCGCCTTTCGAATGGCATCCTCCCGATCGACCAGTCTAACATCGGCCGGTCGGCACATGCCGGATTCGATCTGGTCCAGAATGGACTCCGGATCTTCAGTCCTGGGGTTATCGGATGTTATGATCACAATGTCGGCATCGCGCGAAGCGATCCTGCCCATCACAGCCCGCTTCGTTGGGTCTCTGTCTCCACCCGCACCAAACAGCAGAAAGACGCGCCCGGGTGTTATGCGCCTGATCGCGGCGAGCGCGCGCTCGAAGCCATCCGGGGTGTGTGCGTAATCGCGCAAGACCGTGAACCGACCCGACTCCAGCAGCTCCATTCGTCCCGGTACCTGGGGCGAGCTAGACAGCCGCTCGACGATCGCACGGGGCTCGACACCAAGCCCCCAAGCGGTTGCCGCAGCCGCCAACGCGTTGCTGACGTTGTAGTCACCCAATAACGGCAATTTGACCGGGTAAGCGTCTCCGCCGAAATGGAATATGCTCTCGGACCCCGCACTATCATAGCGGATCTTCTCCGCCGTCACGGTTGCGCTGCTGCGGTGGCCATACGTAACCCTCCGCACATCAGCTCTGACTGGTAACCGAACCCACGCGGGGTCATCCGCGTTCAACACTTCCACACCACCCTCTCGCACGTGGCCCGACAGCTTCATCTTGGCAGCCCCGTAGGCATCCATATCCGTATGATAATCGAGATGCTCGTGGGTGAGGTTAGTATATGCTGCCGCGTGAAAGGATATTGCGGCGACCCGGCCCTGATCCAGGCCGTGCGACGAGATTTCCATCGCCACTGTCGATACTTGTCGCTCCAGTAGCTCGGCCAAGATAGACTGCAGTTCCACGGCACCCGGCGTGGTGAGGGCATGGTACCCGCCCAGCCTGTTGCCGGCGCCGTCGATAACACCGACGGTGCCGATCGAGCCGACCGACGACGTGGCATTCAGAACGTGGCGCACCAGTGCAACCGTTGTGGACTTGCCATTGGTACCGGTAACACCAATCATCTTCAGGTGCTGTGCCGGGTGACCATACCACTCTTGCGCAGCCCGCGTAGCCGCCGCCCGGCTATCGCTGACCACCACTTGCGGCAACGCAATCTCGCATCGTCTGGCCACCAGTGCCGCCGCGGCACCTCTACGCACGGCATCCTCGAGGTAATCGTGCCCATCCAGCCTCGTACCCTGGACGGCGCAGAACAGATTCCCTTTAGAAACGGCGCGCGAGTCATCGGTCACTCCCGTAATCGCCGGACTGTCCGTGGTCGGCTCCACAACAAGGCCGGCGTCTCTCAGTCCGCGCGTGATCTGTTCTAGTTCCACTGCGACGGCACCTTCTGCCGACTTCCCGTCACACCCACCACGGTTCCCAACGGAACTGTAGTGCCGGAAGGCGGGGTGCTCGACACAATGGGGCCCCAACCCATGAGATGCATCCGCAACCCGACGCCGTGCAGCTTGAGAGCGGCGGCACGTGGCGTGAGTCCTGTGACATCGGGAACCGACCGCTCCCGTACTGAATCGACGTTCTTCCTCAAAGGCCAGCGCAGGACCTGAATCCGCGTTGACTCGCCCGGCTCGATGCTAGGCCGCCCGGCAGCAGAACTCGGGCGAGACAACCGACCGCGGTCCAGTGCGTCGGTCTCGGCCGCAAGAATCTGTTCCAGCACCAGTCTCGTGAGAGGAGCGGCAGTGACCCTGGCGAACGCTCCCCTGGGATCATCGAGTTTTACAACCATCACCAGCTGGGGGCTATCGCCCGGAAAGAGCGAGGTAAAATTCGCCGTATAGGAACCGGGGATGTATCCGCCAGGGCCCGCCCGCTTCGCTGTTCCCGTCTTGCCTCCGACTTCGTAGCTCGTCAGTGCTGCGGTCTCCCCGGTGCCTCCCCGATACACGACACCGCGAAGCGCCGTTCGCAGTTTGGCTGCGACCTCTGGAGTAATGGCCCGCCTCACCGGTTCGGTGACGTGTTGATAAGTGATCCTCCCGTCATAGCTACGAACCTCTTTGATTAGCGTGGGCCGCACCAGAACACCGTCATTCGCGATTACGGCATAGGCCTGCGCTAGTTGCAGTGGCGTCACTGCAATCTCATAGCCCATTGCCAAGCTCGCAGAGGTGAGTTTGCTCCAGGTATTCGGCCGGCGCAGGATTCCCTGGGACTCGCTGGGATACTCAACACCCGTGGGGGTTCCCAAACCAAAGTCTCGCAACGTCCTAAACTGCTCCGCGGGGGTCAGGGCACGAGCGAATTTGACGATCCCGATGTTGCTCGACTGTTCTATCACTTCTTGCAGGGAAAGTCTTTGGCTCGGATGCTCGTCCTCGATCGTTCGGTATCGCATGACATAGGTTCCACCTTCGGTGTCGACAGTGTCCGCAAGTTTTGCAAGCCCCTTCGAGAGAAGAGCCGCCGCAACAAAAACTTTCGCGCTGGAACCCGGCTCGAACACCGAGGTAAACGCGTTTGCGGTGCTGCGACCGTCCATCGTGCGTGACGCGACGGCCAAGATCTCACCTGTATGCGGGTTGAGCACCACCACATCACCAGCGACCGCGTCCAGCCGTTGCAGAGCGTCACTCAGTGCATCCTCTACGATTTCCTGAAGCCCGGCATCCAATGTCAGGTACACATCGCTACCCGGTACCGGGAACGCACCCAACCGGGCGGGTGACTCGTAGCGCCGGCCGTTGCGGTCGCGGAGGACGACGGCCTTCCCGTCAACTCCTGTCAACACCGAATCGAGCATCCGTTCTATCCCTGCCGCCTGGCGATCTTTCGTGGCCGGCCATCCTATTATGGGACGTGCCAAATCCGGACCGGGATAGAAGCGGGCCAACTCACTGGACAGGTGGACTCCTTTCATCTCGTGCAGCGGCTGTACCGCAGCCGATGAGAAAGGGCCTCGAAAATATGCATAGTGGCGCAACAACTGTCGTTGGACTTCGGTACGGGGAATGCCCAATTGCCGTGCGATTTCCACCGCATCCCGCTTGGGGTGACGTAGCTCGTTTGGGGCCACGCCCACGTGAAAGTTCTCCACGGTTAGAGCCAGCACCAATCCATTACGGTCGTAGATCGTTCCGCGCCGCGCCGGCAAGACCACCTGGTCGGTTTGCTGGGCTTTCGCCGCTCGGGAGTACTCCTTGCCCTTGATGAGTTGTACCTGCGCTGCCCGGGCGATGATCGCAAAGATGGCCACAACGAACGCAGCCTGGACCGCGGTCAGGCGAACTGTCGGTTTGGCCATCTCAACGCCTCTCGCGTAACGGTGCTTGCAGGATGATGATTTCGCTGTCAGCAGGCAAGCGTAACCCGAGCGATTCCGCTTGCGGTCCCAAAACAGCCCGGCTCCCGGCCTCCCGGATGCGTCGGATCAATTCAGCACGACGTGACTGAAGTGCGGAGCGCTGATTTCGCAAGTTGTCTAACCTTCCTGCATCCACGAACCCAGACGTGTCGCGCCAAACCACCCATGCGAACATCGAGAGTGCAAAAAGCAGCCAAAGGCCGATCCAGATCCGGCCCTTAACACGCATTGGCCTTCACAAACACGCGCAGCCTGGCGCTTCGCGCCCTCGGATTCCTGGCGACCTCATCGTCAGTCGGCTGGATCCCCTTGCGGGGATCCATGTGGCCCAGCGCTCGACCGCGGCAACTGCAAACCGGCACCGCCGGGGCGCAGACACACGACCGTGCCCATTCCCGAAAGAAGCTCTTTACAATCCGGTCCTCGCCTGAATGATAGCTAATGACCGCCATGATCCCTTGCGGCACCAGGGCTTGTAAGACTGCCGGTAAGGCAACCTGCAGTGCGGCCTGCTCGGAGTTCACCGCCATCCTCAGCGCCTGGAATATCCGCGCAAAGTCGGACGGCCCGCTGCGGGGGCCGAGGACGGACCGTATCGCATTCACCAAATCGTCGCTGGTGCGGAAGGGTGAGTTCTGTCTCCGGCGTACTATGGCTGTCGCCAGCTCTCGGGATCTCCTCTCGTCAGCGCCCTCCCGAAAGACCGCGGTGAGACTGGAATGGGGGAGATCGTTGAGCATCTCGGCCGCGTTCGTGTCCTCCTCACCCATGCGCATATCCAACTGCACACCTGGCCTGAATGAAAACCCCCGCCCGTCGCAGTCGAGTTGGTGTCCGGAAACTCCCAGATCGAACAGCACGAAATCCGGACGAAACTCGCGAATCGCCCCCAGCGCTCGATCATCGGCGAAGTTGCAGTTGAGCCAACGGACGCGGCTGCTCGCGACGGTCTTGCGAGCTTGCTCGATAGCCTCGGGATCCCGGTCTATGGCCAACAACTCGCCTCCGTATCGCACCAGGGTCGCCGCGTGACCACCCCCACCCACAGTGCAGTCGACCAGCCGGCTCCGGTGTTGCGCCAGGGCCGCAATGTGGGTCGACAGAACTGGTGTGTGGTAAACGGCCATCATCGCTGCCAGATCGCAAAAGCCCCGCGTGCTCGAGCATGCGGGGCTAGGCGTATCGCATTCACTTGATTATCCACGGGGCTGACGGGACTCGAACCCGCGGCCTCCGGTGTGACAGACCGGCACTCTAACCAGCTGAGCTACAACCCCTCAAAAACCCGGACACCCAATGTAGGCAGAGCCGGAACCCGATTCAAGCTGCAAGCGCTATTTGCACTTGTACGCTTGGCGGAACTGCGCGGGCCGTGCCCTGAGCTGCCGGTACACGCTCAAGAGTTGGTCCGCGTTCTTCGGAGCCACGCTGCGGCCTGCGGTCATCGCCTGGAACCCCCGGTTCAGGACCTGCTGGTACTCACCAATCTGGCTACAGGACTCGGAATCCAGGATCTCCGTGTCCATCGCGCGGGCGACGACAAATAGGCCAAAGCCGATCCAGAAATTGGCCGGAGCCGTGACCTTGTTCTGCCAATCGTAGCTTTGGGCCTTCTCGAGCCAGCTAACGCCAAGTGGAATGTCTATTTGCAACTGCACGAGCTTCTGACCTGTCGTATAGTACATCCCCGCTACTCTCATGATCACGGTCGTGTCTTTACTGAGTCCACCGAGTCGCTCCAGCAGGCCTTCGAGTTCGGTGAGTGCCGCTGTATCGAGTGGTGTGGCTGAATCGATCTTCAGTTCCCTAGCATGAATGGTCGTAACTGTTAGCAGCGTCAGCGCATCGGCCGGGTCGAGTTCGATCAAGCGCTCGAACGCCATGAGCGCCGAGTCCTGAACTCCTGCTCGCTGCAACAGTGTCGCTCGCGCCCTCCAGAACGGCAGCGAATTGGGCGCATATTGGAGCCCCTCGCTGGCCCATCGGAGCATGGCAGCGGTGTCGCGCACCTGTCTGGCAATTGCAAAGACCTGCTGGTAGAACGAGGTGTCTCCAACCAACGAAGAATCCAATTCGTACTGCTGGGTCAAGGCTTCGAGGGCACAGTCCCACATGGCACCTTCAAAACACCCTCGGGCCTTGAGCCCCACGAATTTCAAGTTGTCGGGATCGCGGCGGAGGCCCTCCTCGATTATCTGACGGCCCCGTGCGTAATTCTTGGTGGCAATATACCCGGCGGCCACCGTATAGCGGATGTCTTGATCGTCGGGGTGCGCTCGCAGCTGCTTGGCGAAGGCATTCACGGCCCTGGCTGTATCACCCCGGCGCTGATACTGCCGTGCCAGATTCTCCCATGCCAGCAGGTACAGGGAATCACCCTTCGCCGCCTTCTCGTACGCCCAGATGATGCTGTCCGGGCCCTGCCGCGTGGCCTCGAACACGTAGGACAAGCACATTGCAGCCGCAGGATGGTTGGGATAGAGCTCGAACGCCTTATATGCCCTGTCGCGTGCGCGCTTGAAGTCGCCGCGATCACGTCTGGCGGAGCAGTCTCGGGCCAAATCGGCCGCTTTGACCTGGGTCCGCAAAGAGTCCATCACCCGACGTGCAAACGTTCGTGGTGGATCTTCCGGCTGACCTATGACCTTCATCCACCCCGCCATTCCGGTCCGCCGCACGTCGACCATCCGATACGTGAGTTCCGGCGTCCGTCCTTTACGAGAAAGCCAACCGTACATGTAGCCGTCTGCCTGGAGCGCCTTGGCCACCTGTTCGACCATGGTGTGATCGACTATGGTGGTGGCGGAGAAACCCGAGCTCACGAGCAGGTCTTCGATCACCGTCTTCTTGATTACACCCCACTTCTGGCGATACTTGTTCCGCGCCGCTATCCTAAGGGCTCCGACCATTTCATGCACGTATGTGGAGTCCTCGGGAGATTGGGGTGCCGGAGCGAGGAACAACATTCGTGGTTTGCGCTGTTGCGCATTCAGCTGCGAAGGCAGCACTCCGGCGAAACCGACAACGAATAAAAGCCCTGTCCCGAGAGATGAGCGTAGCCACCGCACAGCGATATACTCCCCGTTGAAGCTTTTAGTGGTCAGACTAAGAATACGGCACCTCCGTTGCAATGGGCGAAGAGGGATTCGAACCCCCGACTTCCTGCTTGTAAGGCAGGCGCTCTGAACCAACTGAGCTATTCGCCCTCAAAGCGCCAGGCCCAGTGGAAACAACACGCAGTAGCCCAAAACCAAGAGCACTGGTGCCACAGTCGTATTGCCGCCGGCAAGCAGTAGGTAGCCTACACCCACCGCCCCCAATGCGCAGCCCAAAGTTACCAGATTTCTGCTCCGGAAGTGGAGCCTCGCGGGCGAATTTCTCCCAGGCATAGACACTTAGGCTACCCGGAAGTTCCATATGCGTCAAGCACTTGCATGGTCGGCCTGCGTGGCGTCATCCAGTTCACCCGGAACGGCCCAGCCCTCATCCAAGTCCAGCCTGCGCTGGTGATAACGTCGTCTGCGCCAACCCCATAGGCTCGCGAGGGCCAGTCCCACGACTGCCCAAAAAATGCCCATCGACCCGAAAACGAGCGCCCAGCCATAGCGTTTGTGGAGATCCCGCTGCCACAACGCCTCGAATTGACCCAGAGTCATCTGGTTTGTTACACGGAGCGCACGATCCAAGTCCCGGGTTTCTCCCAGGTTCTCAATCAACGGTGCCAGCCCACGCTTTCCACCAAGCCGTTCCAGCAACAGCACGGCGGTGGTGGCGAGGGCGTAGGCGGTTTCTGCCCGGGCCTCATCGCCGCGAAGGTCGCCATTCAGCCGGCTCAACGAGGGCGCGGCACCTGTCAGGAGGGCCCAGTTGACGCGCAGGACATCCAACCGGCTCCACTCCTCGGCAGCCCTCGCGGCGTACCCTTCATCGAACCAAAGAGGCGCCCTTCTAACACTTTCGCGGAGCGCCAGGTGCGCCATTTCGTGCCGCAGGACGCGCATCACGTCCCCTGTCAATCTCACCACTATCGTATTGGACGCGGGGAAAGCCGCACCCGCTCCCCACTCGGGCACGCGCCCTTTGGTCAGCGAGTCGAACTTTGCAGCGTCCGGTGCTACGATCAGACGGACCGGTCGCCGGCCTCGATTGGGAAGGCCCGGCCAGGGACGCATCGCATCGGCCATCTCCGCAAGTGCCATCGCCGCAGTCTCCTGCTGGGGCCAATAGATAGCTCTCACCCTACCCACCGTAACCAGCTGCGGATCCTGCACAGCCAGAGTTATCAACCCCATCATTATGAACGTGGTGGCTCCTGACCCTGTTCCACCAGGTCCAGCATTTCCTTGCAACGCTTGCCCCACGGGTTGAATTTGTTGGCGTTGAAACCTCGGGCCCAGGTCTCCCTGGCCTCGTCCCGTTCCTCCGCAAACCACTGCGCCCGGCCCAATTCGAAGTATGCCTCGATGAGATTCGGCCCCAACTCCAATGTCTTTTCGAAGAACGTCTGCGCGTCCTCATACATCTCGCGCTCTTGATAGACGAGACCAAGATAGAAGTGCGCGTAGAGTGTTGCCTTCTTGTCGTTGTCCAACCGAATGGCTTTGGAGAGATGTTCGATCGCTTCACCAAAAATGCGTTTCTTGAGACAGATATACCCAACGTTGATCCGCGCCAGTGAATTAGCCGGCTCTTTGCTGAGAACCTGCTGGAAGGTAGCCAACGCATCGTCATAGTCCTCATTCAACATCTGGGCCCAGCCGAGCAACGACTCCGCCTGTACGTCACCGGGCGACAGCGACAGAGCCTTCGAAAGAGCTTGAAGCGCCCCAGGGTAGTCACCCAGGGATATGAGGCTCCAACCCTTCTCGATAAAAGTGGAAGCACCGATGTGGTCGACCCGGGTCGCCGGCACGGCACCGGTGAATTGGGGCGCGGTCCCCCCCTCGTCGCTCTGGGCCAGCCGCTTGTATTGCTCGACCAGTTCACGGATGCCCTCTTTCAGGGCGGAAAGATCCGTGATCGCCTGATCCACCGTCTTGAACAAAGCAATGATTTCTTGCTTGAGAGCATCCCGCTCGGAGATGGGAACGCCCGATTGGAGCTTCTGTGCGATTGCGTCATATGAAGCTCGCACCTGTGCCATAATGGATTCACTCATGGGAACTCCCCGTCGTCAACTTATCCAGCGTGATTTGCTCCTCATCATCGAGTAACTTCGACGCAGCTAACACGATCGTTGTCTGTTCTCCGATTCTAGCAATGCCGCTTACGTACCGCGCTGCCATACCTCGCACGATCGGTGGCGGAGGTCTAATGTCATCTGCCGCCACCTTCAGTACCTCCAGCACCTTGTCAGCCACCATCCCGGCTCGCCCGGTCTCCCAATCGACAACGATTATCCGCGTTTCTTCCACCACTGGGGCCGGTGCGCTAAAGCGCTTCCGCAGATCGACCACCGGCAGCAGTTCGTCACCATACTGAATGGTACCCTCGAGAAACCCTGGAGCTTCCGGAAGCGGAGCCGGGTCTATGTACCGGAGAATTCGTTCAACCCGGGACACGTCAAACGCGAAGCCGTGACCAGCGATTGTGAACGTTACCAGCTGGACTTCGTCGTCTAGGCTCATGCTGCTCCATTCAGGATGACCGGGTCGAGGCGATCCACCAGTGTTGCCACACTCACTATCGGGATCAACTTTCCCTCCCATCTCGCCACGCCCGATGCCCACGGGATCTCGAGACCATCCGGGACCGATTGTGGAGTTTCGAACACTACCTCATTGGCATCGTCCACCTCGAACGCCGTTACTGCGCCTCCACAGTCGGCGAGGACCATCGTGCGGCCATACGGATCCGGAGGTCGTGTGTTTGTGATCAGCGACCCGAGATGGATCAGCGGGACTATTCGTTCGTGTACAGTAGTCACTCCCCTCACCGCAGGGTTGACACTCGGGACCACGTCAACATCGAAGCCGTCGATGACTGCAACCATCCGGTCTATCTCTAAACCAAGGTGCCGCTGCCCGACGCGAACCACCAGGAAACCCGTCATGCACCTGCCCATGTGGACAAAGTGCGCCCCACCAAACCTGCGAGCTCGTTCAACGGTGCAATTACTTCAGCAGCACCAAGTTCAATTGCGGCTCGCGGCATGCCGAAGATCGCGGACGTCGCCCGGTCCTGGGCGAACGTGGCGCCCCCCGCGTCGCGAATCGCCTTGAGACCCGCTGCCCCGTCCCTACCCATTCCCGTGAGGACCACTCCGACCGAGCGCGCGCCAAAGTACCGGGCAACGGAACGAAACAGGGGATCGGCCGAAGGCCTAACCCCCCAGATGTGTGGACTCTGGTCGAGCGCGACATGCAACATCCCATTTGTGCTGACCTTCATGTGGTAATCGCCCGGCGCTACGTACACGGTGTCGCCCAAGACCTGCGCACCGTCTTCGGCTTCCACGACGCGGAACGGACCGGCACCATCCAGGCGGGCAGCCAAACTCCTGGTGAACGCGGGCGGCATGTGCTGTACCACCAACACCGCAGCGCCACACCCTTCGGGAAGTTGAGGAACGAGCTGTACGAGCGCGCGCGGCCCACCGGTGCTCGCGGCAATGACGACCCCGACTGACGCCTGACCGGCACATATGTGACCCGCTGGAGCGTAACCCGTGCCGACAGCGGTGGGTGGCAACGTTACCATGCGGGCGACGTCCGCCGCGTGAGCCGCATCGAGCGCGGCGAGGAGCTGAGGCGCCATGGCGGGCCGTTCGATGTCGGAGGGTCCGGTCTTGGCCACCACTTCCGCTGCCCCCAACTCAAGTGCCCTAATCGCCGCGTCGGTACCGGGCTGGCCGTACGCACTCACCACAACGATGGGCACGGGAGTTTCGCTCATGATCCGCTCGATGGCATCCAGACCACCCATTCCCGCCATCTCAATATCCATAGTCACCAGGTCGGGCTCGAGTGAGCGAACTTTCCCGATGGCATCGGAGCCGTTCCGGGCGGTACCAATCACACTGTACCTTTCGGACCCGTTCACGATGTCGGAAAGTACACGACGCATGAGAATGCTATCGTCGACGACCAGCACCGCCGGTCGAACATCAGATCTGGACTGGCTCACCATACGGGGATCTAACCTTTACAACGCCGCTCCGGACATCGAACCATACCGAACGGCTCGTCTCACCTCCCACGGCCTCTGCGGTCACCTCTACGCCTTCCGACCGCAGGGCCAGTCGGCAAGCTGCGAGATTGCGCTCGCCAATATGGACTGCGCCCCTGGCCATGAGGTCCGCGAACATGGACGCCCCACCCACGAGACGGGACTCCAGCCGGGTACGCTCCGCTCCAGCCTCTATCATCTTGCTCACCAGGAGCGGAACGGCGGCGTCAGCAGATCTCACCGGCTTGTTGCGGTTGCGACAGAGCGAGCGTGACGGAAGTAGTACATGAGCCAAGCCACCTATCTGCCGGCTTGCATCGTGTATCAGGACCGCCACGCAACTGCCCAAGCCGAGTGCGGCCAACGTCCCACGCTTCGTGGCAACTACGAGCTCACCGAGGCGTACGAGGGTAAGCTGTTCCCAATCGGTCATGGCAATCTGTATATGCGTTCTCTGGCAGCAACCAGTTCAAGCCGCTCTCGCACCGTCCCAAACAAGGTCTCAGTCTTGCCCAGCACCAGGTACCCTCCCGGCGTCAGGGCATCCGCAAACTGCCACAGCAACCTCTCCTGAGTCGGCCTATCAAAATAAATGAGCACGTTGCGACATATGATGAGGTGATACGGCGGATCCGGCGGTGGCTCGAGTATGATGTCATGGCGTTGGAACCTTACGTTCTGTTTTACCGATGGCAGGATCGTTTTCGGACGGCCTTCAGAAAAATAGCGGACCACCAATGCGGGCGGCATCTCTTCGAACGCCGCATCCCGATACCTTCCTTCTTGCGCTTTGGCTATACTCTCTCGATCCAAGTCCGTGGCGTCTACTCGACCGACTAGCCTTGAGGCATTTCCTCCTCGGCGGCTCAATTCCAACAGCAGAATTACGAGCGTATACGGCTCTTCCCCTGAGGAGCAACCTGCCGACCAGCATCGTACACTCCCATTACATCTCTGCCACAAGTCCGGTAGAACCCGTGTTGCCAGCGTCTCCCAAGTATCCCGGTTGCGATAGAACTTCGTGACGTTGATCGTAAGGGTGTCAAGCAGTCGTTCGTACTCTTCAGGCTCCCGATCGAGAACGGCTTCGTATTCGGCATACGTCTGCACACGGCACGCCCGCATTCGAACCGCAATGCGTCGCCTGAGACAACTCTGCTTGTACGCGCTGCAGCCCAAACCGGTTTCGCCTCCGACCTTTCCCAGGAGCACAACTAGCCCAGGATCTGGCTGAGTCTCGATCACTTCAATGCGCTCACCGTCTCCAGATTCGTTCGCGCGAGTTCGTGTTGGGGATTCACTGCCAGGGCCTTGGTCCAGTACTCCATCGCTCGATCTTGATCGAGTCTCTTATATGCAATGTTCCCAAGCTTGAAGTAGACGTCGTCCCCAAGTTGGGGCTCGAGCTTCACCACTCGCTGGTACGCATCCCACGCCTCGTCATAGCGTCCAGCACGATAGAATAGGTCTCCCAGGTTCTTTGACAGCTGCGGAAGCGAGGGCTCGTCAGCAAGGGCCCGCTCCAGTAGTTGTTGGGCCTCTTCAAGATGCCCGAGCAATTCCAAGAGCGCACCCAAGTTGTTTCTGAGAACTGTATTGTCGGGATAGAGCTCGAGACCTTCTCGCAAGACCTTCTCGGCTTCCTGGAGGTCACCCTGGGAGGAGGCGGCTAGGGATCTCATCCAGTACCACAATGCGGGTAGCTCTTGATCTCCCGCCACCTCTGCCGCTCGGGCGAGCCGACCGGCCGCAACTTCAAAATCCCCGCGGCGCAGAGCAACGTACCCCCAACCCATCAGGATCACTGGATCGTGACGTGCACGGGCCGCGGCTTCGGCGTAGGTCGACTCTGCTTCGTCAATCTTGCCGGCATGTTCCAAACTGAGGGCGAGGTTGTACAACACTGCTGGCCGTGCGCCTCCGCGCTCAGCCGACCGGCCAAAGTAATCGGCCGCCTGGTCCCAGCGGGCTTGTTTGAAGCTAATGAGCCCAAGGTGAAAATATGCACGACTGTCCGATGGCTTGAGTTCAACTACCCGGCGGAACTCGCGCTTCGACTCGTCGAGCATCCCAGTGCGGTAGAAGGCCACTCCAAGATTCCTGTGTTCCTCGACACGTGCACTATCCGGTTGGCGCTCTTCGCGCGACTCCCGACGACCCACCTGCCGCACGAAGCCGGCGGTGATGAGCCCGTAGAGGGCCTTGCCCACATCGAACTCCAGCAGCCCCGCATCTTCCATTATGGTGGTCACATCACGGGATCCGTCGAGCAGCGGCACGATTCGCAGCTGCTCCTCTGACAAGCTGACATCAGATGCGGCCAAATGATCCTTGTCCAGTTCGAACAATAGATCGAACGACGGAATCTTCTTTTCTATTTGACTCCATTCGTCGACCCTCCGGGCGCCTTCCAACAATAGCGATTCCGGATCGATAGATACCAGAAAGTCCTGGCGGCTGGGCCGGAGATCGGCTTCGAACGTGAAATGGCCTTGTTTCCATGTGAACAGAAAGTAAACGGCGTCCTCGATTTGCATGCGCATGTAGTGCTCGAGCTGCGACCTGTCGAGAGCTCCCATCTCCACCAAGATCTCTCCTACTTTCGTCTCCCGCTGATCCACTTGCCGTTGGATCGCCGCATCGAGTTGTTCCTGAGTAATGACATTGCCTTTAACGAGGATGTCGCCTATCCTATCGCGTCGATTCACCACCGTAGCGAAGCTAACGCGTCCCTCAACGAAGAATATGTATCCTAGATTCGAGCGATCGGTGATTGAGAGACAACCCGTCTTCCTACCCAGGGACAGTAGTTGGAGGACATCGGGCAACGATGCTTCCTGGAGGCTTCCCTTGATGGCCACTAGCCGAGTTCCTCAATGAGCCGATCTCCCGGATTGGGCCAGGTCCAGATGACCTTCTCATTGCTGCGGACGCCACCTGTAGGCGACGTCAATATGCCGCTGGTGCGCCTTGGAGAAGACGGCCTCCGCATTCGTGGGGCCGATCCCTGCGTAAGCTCGCGAGCCAGAGCTGCACTAACGGCCGTACCATCTGACTCGGCAGTAGCAATGATCCGCTGCACCGTGCCGATCACCGTTCGCAGTGACTCAGCCGGCCGGTCTGCCAAATAGTCGGCCAGTTCCCGATCTGCGCTTCCCAATCGTTCCCTCAGCATGCGGCTCACGACCACACGACGCAGCTCACGGTCAGGCGGACTGATCTCGACCACATTCCCTCTGCCGATTTGTAGCCGGAGAGGTTCGATCAGTTGGTCCAGCGCCTCGGGCTTGGCGTTGAGGGTTACGACAACTTGGCGTCCGGAATCAACGAACGTAGCGAGGAGATTGGCGAGTTCCTGCTGCGCTGCGGCATCGCTCAGGACCAGATTTACGTTGTCGACCAATAGGGCTGTGGCTTGCTCAAATCGGGCACGCCATGCCCGCATCTCCGGTTCTTCTTTGCCCTGTGTAACCATATCCAGCAATCGTTGCGCCGCATAACAGATAACCGGAGATCCAACAACACTGGACAGCTCGTTACCGATCGCGTGTAGTAAGTGGGTCTTGCCCACGCCCGTAGGTCCGACTAGTACGAGCGGGTTGTGAGCCGTGCCGGGGGCAGCAATCACCGCCCGCGCCGCTTCTCGAGCAGCGAGATTGGACTCGCCCGCCACATGTGACTCGAAGGTCCAGCTCGACGATGGCAGATCGGCAGGCTCGCTGCTGGGAGCACGCTCCTCCACCAATGCTCTCGCCTCGGCAACTCGATCCGGATCGTAAAAGACAGGGTCCTCGGACGCCGCCTGATCGAGTGTCGCCATGGCCGCTCTCAGAGAAGCGAGCTGTTCGACATCCCGCCCGAAACCCATGACCGCATCCTCCACGGATGCCAACGTATCTTGCTCCAGCATCGTTTTGAGGCGAGTAGTAATATATCCCTGCTGCTCCCACTTGCTTATTGCCTCCTCCAAACTGGACTGCCACGCTCGCACTTGTTCCTGCACTGTAACACTCACGTCTGCTAGAAAATCGGCGAACTCATCTTTCTCCGCCGGTTCTCTCTGCTCGTCACGCTCCTCCAATTCAGCGGGAAGTGGAAAGGACTCACCCGCGAGCAGGGCACGTGCCGCCGCGGGCGCTATCATCTCTCCCCCTACAGCCTGCAACGCCACCAATCTATTCTGCACACCTATCAACTCTCTGATGTTGGTGATCTCGAACTCCGCAACCGCCTCCAATACGCCATCCTCGAACCGGGTCTCTCTGTCTCGAGACCGTCGCCTCAGGATGCCCAGGCGCGTCAGATATGCGGGTGGCTCGATGTCTGCGACTAGCCCCGCTGCCAGCGTTTCAGCAAGCGCGCTATCTATGCCTTCGATGTCACGCGGCGCCGTCGCACCCGCAACCACAACCTGTCGCCCAGCGGACATCATCGATGACACCAAGTGCAGTACCGATGACTGGACCTCGAGTCGCTGAGCCAATTGGTGTATGTCATCCAGCAGGAGGAAATCGATGCTGGCGAGCCGGTTGCTGAATGCCTCACTCTGGCCGGCGGCTGCCGCCGCCTGATGGGCTTCCGCAAATTCATCCAGGGACAGGTACTCGACCTTCATCCAGGCTGCACGTAGTTGGGCCATTCTGCCACTCGCCATGAGCAGATGTGTCTTGCCAACGCCGGCACCTCCACAAATGTAGAGAGGGTTATAGGCGGTTCCCGGAGCCTCGGCTACTCGTCGCACTGCCGTCGCGGCCAACTCGTTGTCTGGTCCTGTGAGAAACGTCTCGAATCCTAGTTTTGGATTCAGCTCTGTCGTCACTCGGGGCTTTCCTCACTCAGCTTGCGTAGAACCGACTCCGAAATCCCTTTCAGTGTCTCGAAGACGCCGTTCCCATTGATCGCGTCGGCAGCAAAGCTGGGTGTCTCACGAAAGTTCAGCGCAGAATCGAGTTCACTTGTGGTGAGAGTGAGATCGGTAGGTAGATCTTGTTTGTTATACTGCAGCACGAGCGGCACTGTTCGTACGTCAATGCCCTGGTCGACCAGGTTCTCATGCAGATTCTGAAGGCTTTCGATGTTCTCATCCAGTTGGCGCGCCTGACTGTCCGCAACGAAAACCACTCCGTCCGCACCCTGGAGTACCAGTTTGCGGGTCGCATTGTAGTAGACCTGTCCCGGTACCGTGTACAGCTGAAACCGCGTCGCGAACCCAGAGATCGAGCCCAATTCCAACGGTAGGAAATCGAAGAACAGTGTACGGTCAGTCTGTGTTGCGAGCGATACCATTCGCCCGCGCCTTGCCTCGGGCACACGTCCATATATGTAGAGCAAATTGGTCGTCTTCCCGGAGCGGCCGGGGCCATAGTACACGATCTTACACGTGATCTCGCGTGTCGTAAAATTGACTAGTGACATGTATCTATCGTCCAAATAGCGAAGTGAGGCTCTCATCCAGTTCGCGTTCGAAATCGGCGGCGAGCACCGGTCCTCGTGTCGCTTCTCGGGGACAGGCGGCCGCGAGGTCTCTGGCCAAATCTTCGAAAAACAATCTCACCAGCCCTATGGACGATTCAGGTCCATAGACGACCAATGACAACAAGCGTCCGCGCGGCGTTTCAAATTCGCCGAGGAAAATCCCGTGCTGAGCCCCCTGATGGTTCAATGCAGTAAACTTCTCTTCACCAACCAATCTGGCTATTTCGTTGGTCGACGACACGATCGCCGCACCCAACGCTGCTGCAGCCATTACGTCAACGGCTCTCGTGAAACCGTGCTGAGCCAGAACCTGGCCGGCGGGAGTCATGACAAGGGTAAGCCTCGCAGCAGCTTCATCGATGAAGCGCTCGACCGGATCGACAAGCCATGGTTCTACCGCCCGTGTAAGCTTCACGCAACAGACTCCACGGCATTGGTCATTTCGAGCCTCACCAAACCCACGTTCGCGTCCTCATCCGCGACGGCTACAATCATCACGTCATCAGATGCGGGCATGACGAATATTGATCCGTCCGCGGCCTGTAGATGTAGGAAGAGCTGCGTCCCTCCAGAACAGACCCTGGTCGCCTGCGCCATCCTGTTCGTCAAACTCGTGGCAAGCGCTGCGAGGGCAGTACCGCGTACGCCCTCAACCAGCGAGTCGGCCACGATCAATCCGTCGTCATTCGTTACCACCAATGCCCCCCGCACTCCGTTAACTTGCGTCACGCGATCTACTGCCGCCTGATACCGGTTCTTCATCGCCCCTGCGCTGCCAGCCACTTCTGCGCTCCACCGGTAGCATTGTCTGCTATGAGAGCCAACCGACCGACAGGAACATGCCGACCGCGGACCACCACCAGAAGCGCGTCGTCGGACGGTCTGTTTACGTAGATATTGCCCCGATCGCCCTCCACAATAACCCACTCCCAAGCACCCAGTCCCAGGATTCGCGCGGCTCTGTCAGCCTCGCGAGCACCCGCCGCAATATGTGCGGCAACTTCCTCTGCTACCGACTCGTGCGCGTGACTCAGCAGCTCTCCATCGAGTAGTCGGCCTCTCACATCAAGCAACAGTACTCCGTGCGCCTCCTTGCCCAACCCGTCTAACGCCGACGCGCGGCCGACCGAGTCTCGGGCGCCTGACGTACGTGCTGCAGCTTCGCGCACCATCTTGAGCGCCCTGACAACCCGCGAGTCATCCGGATTCACCGCCAGCGCGGCCTCTAGGTGCTCGAGCGCACCGTCCAGATCTCCCCAACGGTAGCAAAGAAAACCGAGCCCCTTGCGCGCACCTAGGCTCCGAGAGTCGAGTTCCAGTGCCGTCATCCATTCATCGTACGCGCGCTGCAGCTGACCCATGTCCACCAGAATCCGACCATACAGGTCGTGCGCCTGGGCCGACTGTGGATGAACATCCAGTCCGGCGACTGTGACCTTCGCGGCGGACTCGAGCTGTCCACGCTCTCGGAGCAATTCCCCCAGCTCGAGAAACACCAGGCTCTCCGGCTCGCGCGCCAGTTCGGCGGTCAACGATCTGATGTCGTCAGTCATTATGGGCACCCAGGGCATTGTCGAGTTTCGCAACAGCGTCCAGCGCCTCCATAACGCGCACCACTTCTCGGTCTCGCTCCTCCGAATCATCCTCCAACTTCAGCCATCGCCGCCACCACTCGACGGCCTCCTGGTGTCGTCCCTGCATAGCGAGCGCGTTACCCAGCAGCCGGTGCGCCTTCGCAAGCATGGGCTCCATCCGCAAGGAACGGCGCAGGTGCTCCTCGGCATCTACAGCACGGTGTTCTGCCAAATCTATCTGGCCCAGCATCATGAATGCGGTTGGCTCCTGCGGATAGTCTGACAATGCGTTCTCAGTGTATCTCCGCGCGGTGCCCGGCTCCCCGGCCGCAAGCGCTTCCTCGGCGCGCCGCATTAGACCTTCGAACGCCTCCCCGGCCTCAGCCACCGATCGACGCACACGCGGCCCCGACCTCAAAACCAAGATCCCTGCACTTTCCAACCCAAAGATGATTTTGGCAACTTCGAACTCGGACCTTCCGAGCGCTCCCGCCACCTGACGCACGTCGCGCTCTCCATCCACCGCCGTCAACACTTCCCACTCGGCAGGCAGAAGATCCATACGACCATGATCTCCGTTCGAACTCAGAGGTGCGATCGCCGGCACGACATCTAGGCTCGGCACTCGTCGCTGGATCAGCGACCATTCGTCTATGCGGCGCGCTCCCTCCATCAGCAACGACTCTGTTGGAATGGCTACCTTTGATGGCAGTTCGCCCAACTCGCCCTCGACGAACGAAAAGTAGCCCTCTCTCCAGCTCAATAGCTCAAAAACCACCTCTTCAATCTGAAAGCGTACCTGATGCTCGAGTTCTCTCTGTGCGATCGCTCCGATTGCCACCAAGATCTCACCCATACGACGTTCGTCACCGCGAAGCTGCATGTCGCGTGCGCGATTGAGGTCAGCTTCGGAAATCTTGCCCGACCGCACGAGAAGTTTACCTAGCAGGTGTGGGTTGCTTTCGATCTCGGCGTAGACGACGACTCCGTTTTCGAAGTATACACTGCCGCTGTTATGGCGCAGCTTTGAGGTTACAGTGAGCTTACCGGTCTTCCTACTGAGGTCGAGCAGTTGGAAGACGTCGTGTATGCCTAGTTCCTTGAGTGGCCCCTCGATCGCCATTTAGGCCGCTCCCGTCCGGAAAACGTGTTGCAGATCGA
>JBHHZE010000006.1:0-95889 GCA_046757925.1 Gemmatimonadales bacterium | reverse complement strand
AAGGTGGATGAACAGAGAGTTGTCGCGGCCGACCTCCTGCCTGAACTGCCGCAATGCCTCCAGGAACGGCAGCGACTCGATGTCACCAACGGTGCCTCCAATTTCGGTGATCACCACATCCGTATCGGGCGCGAGCCGGCGTATCGCTGCCTTTATTTCATCGGTTATGTGCGGAACTACCTGCACCGTACCGCCCAGATACTCTCCGCGCCGCTCCTTCGTGATGACGTTGAGGTAGATCCTTCCGGTGGTGACGTTGTTGATCTGAGATAATGATCGATCGGTGAAGCGCTCGTAGTGACCCAGATCGAGATCGGTCTCAGCACCGTCATCCGTGACGAACACCTCGCCGTGCTGAAACGGCGACATCGTGCCCGGATCGACGTTTATATAGGGATCGAACTTCTGCAGCGATACGGTGAGACCCCGCTCCGCCAACAACCGACCCAACGACGCCGCAGCAATGCCCTTGCCCAGGGAAGATACGACGCCGCCCGAGATGAAGATGTATTTCGTACTCATGATATCACCTGAAACCTATCGGACACCGTCTGTGCGCGGTCCAGATCCACCGGCGTGTCGATTCCGGACCGTACGGCTTCATCTAATATAGACACTCCAATGGGAATGCCGTGATCGAGCGCACGCAATTGCTCGAGATTCTCTGCGATTTCCCCCTCAGTCGGCGGCAATGTCTTCCATTTGAGCAAGGTGTCCCTAGTGTACGCGTAGACCCCCACGTGGTGGAATACGTCACCCGTAACTCCGTCGCCAGGTGTGGGTCCGCGTGAGAAGGCCTGGGCGCGCCAGGCGGAATCGACCCATACCTTGACCTTGCTCCTGTCGTTCAAGTAGTTGGGGTCGAGTGACCCTGCGGCAGTCCCCATCGGAAAGCCGGCCTCGATCATGGCAAGCGCTCCCTTTGCCGCGCTCTCGCTCAGAAACGGCTGATCGGCCTGTACATTGAGCAGTGCCTCGACGTCCGCATACTGCGGCAGTTCCAAGACCGCCGCAGCCCTTGCCGTACCGGAAGTGTGAGCCGCGTCGGTCAAGATCCCCGAGATTCCCAGCGATGTCACCGCATCCCCTATCCTCGGATCGTCGGTGGCAACCACCACTGCACCAGCAATCCCGAAGCGGAGAACGTTACGCGCAACTACACGGATGAGTGGTTCGCCGGAGAGCAGAGACAACGGTTTTTCGGGGAGTCGGGTCGAGCCGATACGCGCAGGAATGACTGTGAGGATATGCACGGCCAAAGTTAATAAGGCAGCGCCCGGCTGTCAAAAGTCATGCCAGCCCGGCATGGCCGTGCTTGGCAGGTCGCTACGAGCGTTGGACTTGATCTCATGCGATACTTAAAGGCACAGCTCGTAAGACACTAAGTAACAAGGTCTTAGCTGTTGATGTATTAGAGCAGTTGCAGAAAGTTGTGTATCAAGGTCTTTCCCAACTCGGTTCCAATCGACTCGGGATGGAATTGAACGCCATGAATGCCTTCACTCCGATGCATGAGTCCCATTATCTGGGAACCCTCCGGACGATCGCCGGTCCAGGCGTTGACGACGAGACAGTCCGGCAATGAACTCCGCTCCACCAAGAGAGAGTGGTAGCGCATCGCCGTCATTGGGGACGGCAGATCCCTGAAGACCCCGCTGGCGGTGTGAACCACGTGGGAGGTCTTACCGTGCACCAGTCTGTCTGCCCGTACCACCTTGCCCCCAAACGCAGCGCCAATGGCTTGGTGACCCAAACAGACCCCCAACAGCGGGATCCTCCCGGCGCTCCAGCGCACCAGTGGTATGCTGATACCCGCGTCTTCCGGAACGCCCGGTCCCGGAGAAATCACTATCCCCGCCGGCGCCGCCGCTTGTATCTCCTCGAGTGTTGTCTCGTCGTTCATCTTCACCACGGGTTCGGCCCCCAGTTCACCAAGGTATTGGACCAGGTTGTAGGTGAAGGAATCGTAGTTGTCGAGTACCAGAACGATCATGGACGTGGGTGATAGCTCTTGTGGACGCTCTTCAGGTAATCGCGATCTACGTGCGTGTATATCTGCGTGGTGGCCAGATCTGCATGGCCCAGCATTTCCTGCACCGCTCGCAAGTCCGCACCGCCCTCGAGCAAATGTGTTGCGAACGTGTGCCGCAACGTGTGTGGTGTAACGCGTTTGACGATCCCGGCGCGCGCCGCGCAACGCTTGACTATCTGCCAGGCGCCGACTCTTGATAGCGGCTGTCCGCGCACGTTGAGCAGTAGCTTGCCGTCGGTTCGACCGGAATCCATTGTGGGTCGAACTTCTCGCACGTAGACGGCGGCGGCACCGAGGGCTTTTCGCCCTATCGGTACCAAACGTTCCTTCCCGCCCTTACCGAACACTCTGACCAAGGCGTCGTCGAACCATAGATCCGCCAGTCCCAAACCGACGAGTTCCGAAACGCGGGCGCCGGTGGCGTAACCGATTTCGATGAGCGAGCGATCGCGCCACGCCAATCGTTCATCCGGGTTGGGCGCAGCCAGGAGTGTTTCTATCTCCTCGACGGTCAGCACCTCCGGCAACGTGCGCCAGGCCTTGGGGGTCTCGAGCCGGCGGCTCGGGTCGGACTTTAGGTGTCCCTCCGCCAGGAGAAATCGAAAGTACGTGCGGATGGCGGAGATCTCGCGGCGTATGCTGGTGGCGGCCAGACCCAGGTCCTTGAGGTGGAATATGAAATCCCGCAGCAGTTCCGGAGTCACATCGCCGGGTGCCCTGCCCTGGCGGGATTCGACGAACGCGGCCAGCCGGCTGACATCTCGCGAGTAGCTGGCGATCGTATTCCGGCTGTTACCGGCCTCAAAGCCCAGGTAATCTTCAAAGGGGCCTAGCAGGAAGGAACGTTCAATATCTAAGACCGGCGGCGGTGTCATGCTTGCCCCGTTCCCCGTCGCTGCCACCTGCTCCAGAGGAACCAGGCTAACAGACCGACAGTGACTACACTCAAGATGGCGATTCCAGCCCGGTTCACGCGGGCGAGCAGTACGGGAATGTCATCCAGTTTCAACAATAGCTTGGCGGCGATGAAAGTCAGAGTGCCGTACCAGATTGCTGATGCCAAAGCCATGGGAACGAGCGCCGTCACACAACCCAGTCCGGCAATGCCCGCAAACGGCGGTATCACCGCTCGCACGCCTGGAACGAACCTGCTCAGAAATATTCCCCACGTGCCGTGTCGGTTGTAGAGCTTCTCCAGGCGGTTGAGTGACTCGGGCCTTAGGAGCCGCGCGCCGAGGCGACCCTTGAAGAAATCGCGCCCGATCGTTCGGGCGGCCACATATACGCCGATCGCAGATCCCACGTTGGCGATCCAGGTTACACCAAAGATACCCCAAGCGGAGACAGCTCCGGTGTTCGATAGGAACGCGCCGAGTGCCACGGCAGTGTCGGCCGGAATGGGTGGGAACAGGTTTTCGACAGCGGCCAACACGGCAACGCTCATATAGAGAACCGTTGGTGGTAAGGATGGGAACTGCTGCAGCAGGTATTCTATCGGACTAGGCCCCTCCCACCGACGCGATAGCGAAGACTTGAAGTCCCTTTCCCTTCCCTACCGTATCCATCTTTTCGTTGGTCTTGGCCTTGACGGACACCGCTCCCACTCCAATACCCAGCGTTCGTGCGACGTTCTCGCGCATGGCCGCGATATGGGGATTCAGTTTTGGGGTTTCGGTAATGACGGTAACATCTACGTTCACGATCGTGTAACTGGCCGCGGTAACTCGGCGTTTCACTTCGGCGAGCATCTCCAGTGAATTCGCGTTTTCCCAGCGTTTGTCCGTGTTGGGAAAGAGCTGGCCTATATCGCCCATTGCAACCGCCCCGAGCAGGGCATCGATCAGCGCGTGGGCGACGGCATCCCCGTCAGAATGTCCCTTGAGGCCGCTGTCGTGTTCGATTTCTACACCACCCAGTACCAATGGCCGCTTCGCCCCGAAAACGTGGGAGTCGTACCCTATTCCGAATCTCTGTCGCATGATCGGATCATATTGATTTGCGCCCCGGTTTGGAAGGTGGGAGCTTGCCTAAGAGCGAAGCTCGCTGCACAATCTATTGATGCCCGAGACACTGAGTTCCGAGCTGCTGGACCTGCAACAGGCCGTCGCGGGCCGCTACTCGCTCGAACGTGAACTCGGACGTGGCGGGATGGGGATCGTGTATCTGGCGCGCGAGGTGAGCCTGGACCGTCCCGTGGCCCTCAAGCTGCTGCCGCCGAACTTAGCCGCCGTACCCGACCTGCGAGAGCGTTTTCTGCGTGAAGCCCGCACGGCGGCAAAACTCTCACACCCCAACATCGTTCCCATCATTTCGGTCGAAGAGATCGACCGCTTTGTTTTCTTCGTGATGGCGTATGTCCAGGGGATAACTCTTAGGCAGTTGCTGCACGATAAGGGGCCACTCTCCCCCGACAAGGCACTGCCGATACTGCGCGAGATCTCTTGGGCCCTCCTCCACGCGCATGGCCACGGCGTGATACACCGTGACATCAAACCGGACAACATTCTGATCGAGGAAGATGGCGGACGTACATTGGTCACCGATTTCGGGATTGCCGAGGTCGCCGATGCAATGTCGCACCGAGACATCGGCGAGATTACCGGGACGCCTGAGTTCATGAGCCCGGAACAGGCCACGGGCCAGCCGGTAGACGCGCGCAGTGATATCTATTCACTTGGGATCGTCGCTTTCGTTATGCTTTCGGGTCGCCTGCCGTTCGACGACTCGACTCCGCAAGAAATACTGAGCGGCCACATCCGCACTACACCGCCCAAACTCCTGGACGTGGCACCAGGTGTCCCGCGCCCGCTTGCCGCACTGGTCGATCGATGCTTGCGTAAGGATCCGGCTGAACGGCCTCAAACCGGCGAGGCGGTAGCGCAGGCGTTGAGCGAATCATTGGAGAAGAGGCGTGAACTGCCGATTGCCGTGCGCGTGTTTATGGAGGAATCGAAGAAGGACAGTATCAGACGGTCCTGGCCTCTCTACGTCCTGGGCACGTTGTGGCTCGGCCCGCCGCTGATTTTATCGGGGGTCCCGGCCGTCCAACTAGCTGCTGCGGGAATCGCGGCGACCGTGCTAGCATACCCCTTGGCTGCGGTTGGTCGCCGAGTACGTCGCGTGCTCAAGACGGGATACGAGCAATCGGACATTGTGCGGGCGCTGGAGGCCGATCTAGCATCGCGCGATGAGGAACTCGAGTTCCTGTATGGCAAGAGCTACGTTGAGACGGCGCGCAGACTCCGTGGCGCCGCTTACGCCTCCTTGGGTCTGGCTGGGCTGGGCGTGGCCGGAATGTTCGTGGTGCCATGGTTGGGCCTCCCGACGATCGCTCTCGTGGTCGGTGCCTCCCTCATGGGGTCGGCTGCCGGCAAGCGGACGGAGCGCCGCGCCAAGGCGCGGCTGAAGTTCTGGCGCGGGCGAATAGGCACCTGGTTGTTCAAGTTTTCGGGCATTGGGCTCCAGAAGCCGGACAGAGCACCGGCGCTTACCGCCCGGCCTACCGAGATCGCTATTGGAACCGCAATAGAAAACATATTCGCGTCTCTGCCCAAGGAAACGCGGGCGGCGATGTCCGACCTGCCCCAGGTAGTAGCGGGACTCGAAGCGGACGCCCAGCGCATGCGCCGGTGGATCGACGAGTTGGATGACCTATTGGGTTACGGAGGCCAAGACATTGCGGGCGACGCGATTGCAGCAGACTCGCTCGCCGGTCAGAGGGAGCGCGCCGCCGATCGCATTCGAAGATCGCGGGCCGAAGCCCAGCGTCGACTTGCCGACACAGTCGCCGCTCTCGAAAACGTGCGTATCGACCTTCTGCGCCTCAAGGCGGGTACGGTGCAATTGGACAGCGTCACCACCCAGTTGGGTGCCGCACGGGACCTCGCAGATCAAGTAGATCGACTGCTCGAGGGACAGCAGGATGTGAAAGCCCTGTTGGGTGGTACCACGTCATGACTTCCGTGCGCTCGCGCGCCTGAACCACTCTTCCGCCTCGTCGCCGTACACGGGCTGCACGTAGCGGCCGTGCTTCATAAACATTTTGCTAGGATAGAATCCCACGCGCCTTAAGGCACGCCGCACTTCCCGCAGTTCCGCTCGTGTGTCGAGCACCAGCCGAACCTCGGTACCTTTCTTGTACCCCTCGGACCCTTCATCGAAACGGGCCTTGTTGGGTCGGCGGATATATCCTCGCTCTGCGAAACATTCCGCCAAGAGGCGCCGTGCAGCCGCCTTTGCAAGGCGAGATCTTGTCACTCGTACCATTTCTTCTCCACCGAGCCGCTCGACAAGGCTCAACTCACGCGGTCACCGCGTGCAAACTCCAACGTCAGAGTTTCTCCTATCGCAAGCGACCCCCAACGCGCAAACAACTTGCTGCGAAGATCGCGAGTACGGTTCAACGAGTCATCAGTGAGCTGGGCGACGTGATCGATCCCATGTTGTGCGCAGTGTGTGGCCAGGTGTGCATTGAAATCGGCCGCCGGCCAGCGACTCCGCGAAGCGCGCTCCGTATCCAAGAAACCCACGATCACCTCGGCCATCTGAGCCTCACGCGGCAGCATTGCAATAGCACCGCGCTTCTCGAAATCCGAGATGTCCCAACCGCCTGCCACCAACCCGAAGAAACCCTCCCGATATCCCAAGACAGTCTCGACCGCGTAGTGGGTGAGATCATGTAGTGAAAAGAACGGGCCCTGCGTGGCCTTGTGGTGCTGCCAGGTGACCGAACCATCGGCGCGCTTGCAACTCAAGGCTGTCGAGCCGTCCTTGGTTTTCTTCAGCTCGATGGTCAGTTCGGGCACTAGAACGGATTGGTAGCGAAGACCGAGAACTCGGGGATGAAGCCGCGGTCATCAATCCTGAGCGCCCCGACGATCGCGTCGGCTATTTCGGACGGTCGCAGTTTCTTATCTGAAGTCTCCTGTTTGCGGCCGGCCGTGGCTGCGAACTGGGTCATCACTTCGCTCGGGTTTACCAGCATGACGCGCACGTTGTGCCGCCGTAGCTCATCGCGCCAACAGTCGGTCATGCCCCTCAAGGCGAACTTGGACGAGCTGTACGCGGTGCCCCCGCGGCCCCCCTTGAGGCCCGATGTGGACGAGATATTGATCAGCGCCCCGCTCTCCTGCTTGATGAACTGACGTGCCGCCTCTCGCGCCATCAGAAAGGCACCGAATACATTGGTGCGAAACACGCTCTCCAACTCGGCAAGCTCCATGTCGACCAGCGCGTTGAAGATACCGAATCCTGCATTGTTGACCAGAATGTCGAGGCGTCCGTGCTTGTCTATTACGGCGGCCAGCGTCCGGACAGCATCGGCCTCGTTGCCCACATCACCGACAACAGAATCTACTCCCAGCTCGGCTGCCGTGGCACCCAAAACATCCTCGCGCCGGCCCGTGATCGTGACCTTAGCTCCCTCGGCTTTGAGAGCTCGGGCAACCCCCTTGCCGATGCCCTCGCCGCCACCCGTCACCAACGCAATTGCACCTTCCAGATTCATTGGCACCCTCCGTGGAAACTCCGATTATCCCCGCTGCTACAACTGGGTAGGCTAGCCAGCACGAATCCAAATGATCTCGACAATTGTTCCGAACTGGCAGATGCTTGCCAAGTCATCGCGCCGCTTCAGTTCGGCCCGGATCGAGAGACCATCTTTGCGGAACTCGTCAGGCAGGTTGGTGGGCTGGTAGCGAATATCATCGGAGAGTTTTATCGCCCAGCAACCGCCCTCGAAATTAAGGAACTCGATAGAACCGCTGACCACCGCCTGCTGACGAGATTGCAGCGGGTCTGTTGTGCCGCTGCACCCTCCTATGACTACTACAGCTACGAGCCAGCAGCGACGCTTCACCAGTAAAGAGCGCGCCGGGACCCGAACTGCATCTTCACTCTCCGCGAGCTTAAAGCTGAACTAGAAGTGTACCCGTCATGTGTTACTCAAGTTACGCGGACAATCCGGCACCTACAAGAGCTTGTCGCTTTACTTGATGACGCAGAGCCACCAGTATGGCTCTGACCACATCGGGTTTGCCATCGGTGCAGTTCCTCACCTGGGACTTGGGGTCTCACCGATCCGCCACCCGAAAGTCGCTACCAGGGGATGTCCTTTACACGTTGTCCTTCGCCCCTGGTGACGCCCCAACGGGGGCCTAGTGTTTTCCGGATCGAACCATTTCGTAGAGCACGACAGCGGTATCACCATCCGTCCGCTCCGTCAATCCCAACACGAAGTCGTGCCCGATTTCAAACGGTTCCAGTGCGGCGGGAAGCACGACCCGCCCCAACCATTCGCCGTCGTCCGAAAGCACCATCCACGGACGTTGCTCTTGGTCGTTTGCGACGTACCCGAGAATCCAGATGTTACCGTCGCTATCGACGAGAATCGATCGGAACTCCGGCTTGGGCGACGGCACTCGCTCCCACGCCCGCCGGCCGAAGAGCGGTACGTCTACGGCGAGATCGATTTCGCGCAGCGCCCGGGCCACCGTACGCTGGATCGCGGGGTTCGACGAGCGGCGCTCGAGCGCTTGACGTGCCCACGACTGCTCACCCGACGTCGCTTTGCGAGCTGCATGATCCACCGACAGCTCCCACAGTGGTTGACCGCCGGCATCGTATACTTGGAAATCCAGCGAGGAGGTCTCGCCTGCCACCATTCGTCCGTTGCCGGCCCCGTATTCCATGACCGGGGCGAACGGAACGGGAATATCCAAGTACGGGGCACGGGGTGGTAGAAACTCCTGATAATAGAATGCGCCAACCCACCGGAGCGGGGCTGGCGCTACACTTCCCGCGGCAAGGTCCAAAACATACAGCTGGCGTTCACGCTGCCGGAAACCCGCAGTAGCGGCAGCCGATTGGGATCCCCACTTCATGGCCAGTAACAGCCCATCGCCCAGGACCTGCAACGGGCTGAACTCCTGCAGCAGCGGCAACTCGCCGGCCGACGCCGACCACGTAAGCTCTCCGCCCGGCCCGAACACCGACACACGTCTGAGGCTCAAGTCGTAGGCTATCACGGAGTCACTACCCCAACGATCGATCCATCTCAGGTGTTGGAACTCTCCCGGTCCCTCTCCCAGGCGTCCAACGTCGCGGAGATAACGTCCATCGCGATCGTACCAGCGAAGCGACGCACTCCCTCGGTCGGCGATAACGATCTGTCCGTCGGACAGGCGCGTGGCATCTACAGGGTTGGAAAGTTGGTATTCATTGCGGGACTCGTCTCCCCCGATGACGACGCTTGGCTGGGCGGCAATTGTCCACCCCCTTGGCGGCTCGGTGATGGCAACCGGATCCAGTTCGACCGTCACTGCGCCATCTTTGCCGAACTCCGTACGGGTAATCCGCTGAACGTCTTGCCTCTTGTCGCACGACATGGTCGTCACGATTAGGGCGCATCCTACTGCCAGGCCCAGTTGTTTCATTCGGGGCGCTCCTTCCATGTTGTCCCGTCGAGTTCGTGGAGAGCATCAACAAAGGTTTCAGGCGTTGTCCGCGATGAAGCGCTTTGGAGTTACTGCCACGGCAGGAAACTCGCGCAGCACCTGCCGATCGCGGGTCACCAGCGGCGCCGCCAGGTCCTGAGCCAGCGCCACGTATTCGCAGTCATAAGCCGAACACCGCGAGTCCGCAACCAATCGGAGTACGACTTCGCCGCCAATAGAGAACTCACGTCCAACAAACAACCGTTCCGCCAGTTCGTGCGCCCGCCATGCATCGCTGATCGATAGATCGCGCTGGCGCATGTAGGCAGCGAGAATACTGCGGAATTCACTACGCCAGAGGACTGGGGCAGTCCAAATCGCATCAAGCTCCAACACCGTCTCCGCCACCTTCGCCTCGCGTCCTCCCAGCAACAGATCGGCGATCAGGTTGGCGTCCGCGACGATCATGCACGTCCGGCCTTCTTGGCCGCACTGAGCTCGCGTTGCGTCAACGGACGGACTGCAGCTCGGGCGCGAAACGCCCTGACCTCTTGGAGCCAGCTGCCAGCCTCAACCGGACCGGCCGCCAGACTGCGTTCAAGGCATGCGATGATCTCGCTGTTGAGGCTACGGCGATGTGTGGCGGCTTGGGTCTTCAGCCGCCGGTAGAGTGGTGGAGGCAGGCCCTTGATAGTCAACGTTGGCATGTCGGTTCCTTTTCGGTACCATTGTGGAACCTAACGCCACGATGGCACCGAGGCAAGACTGCCGGTCGGTCTTACCGTGAGGATCAAGACCCGAGTGTCTTCGATACGACAAACGACCCGCACGGAATCCACAATCAACTCGCGCAGATCGTCTCGCTCGAACTCGGGAACCATCCTCCCGCTGAACGGGAATTCACGCGACCGATCGACGGCGTGAAAAAGTTCGTCGATCCACCGCGTTGCTGCGGTAGCCCTTCGTTCTGCAATGTATCTGGCGGCCTCCTCCGCGCGGTCAAGCGATAGCGGGGACCAGACGATCCTCACTTCAATCGACGCCTTAGTTCGGCTTTGGCCCGCGAGTGAGAAACTCCCTTTCCGGCAGCGATCTGGTTTTCGGCCGTCTTCACGTCACGCACAAGCTCAACCTCATCGCAAATCTGCTCATACTGCTCAACCCCGAGAACGACGGCGGCTCCACGCCCGTTCTGAGTAAGGACTAGCGGTCGGCCGGAGTCCCGTACTTGTTCGATGTATGCGGCTATGTTGGCCCGGAACTCGGATAGTGGTCGGATGTCGGAACTGGGTCTGACACGGGGTTTCGTCATAATAAAAGCCTGTACATGTATATGTACAAGTTAGCGTACCTGCCGATGTCGGTCTAGTATCAATCTGTCTGCCCCTACCTGACGTTGTTTTCAAGCTGCAAAACGTTGTTACCTGGCTCCTGCCCACGATCTACCAAGTAGCTTCGCGCACAGCTGTGATTACGTCTTCGTCAGTCGGCCAAGGTCTACCCAAGAGTTTGGCAAGCAGTCCACCCTTTCGGGAAACAACTGGTCGACCCTCCACGACGATGTGCTAGGCTTGGTCGCGAGTTCCAGCAGATCGAGGGGATGCTCGGTCAACTGCAGGGCGCTCGTGGCGACATGCAGGTAGACGGTGGTGGTCGTAATCCTCGCATGGCCGAGCAGGAGTTGGATTGTGCGTAGATCGGTGCCGGCTTCCAGCAGGTGTGTGTCAAAGCGATGGCGCATCGTGTGGGTCTTGACTGGCTTTGAGAGGCGTGCCTTGAGACGGGCATGGATCGAGGCCCGTTGCACCGCGGTGGGCGACAGGGGCCGATCGGGAGTCTTGCCGGCTCGCCTTTGCCCTGACGCACACGTACGACCATGCGGTCGCTGTCGACTGACCAGTAAGCCCAGTGCCTCAGACAGTCTCAGGCCCTCGGCGTATAGGGTCATGAGGATGGTCCGGTGCTTCAGGTTGGCGATGGCGTCGAAGAAGCGCGCCAGCTCGTTGTGGCTGAGGACGACCGGTAGCTCCTTCTGCTGTTTGGGAAAGGGGATGTGCTCGATGAGTTCCGCTCGGCCGAGCGTCACCTTATAGAGGAAGCGCAGAGCACACACCATTTGGCTGAACAGCGACCAGGAGGCGTGCTTGGTCTGGACCAGGAAGATCTGATACTCGCGGATGTGTTCGGGCCCCAGCTGTTGGGGCGACCGACGGAAGTGTTTGGCAAAGCCGGCGACACAGCGCGTGTAGGTCTCGATCGTCCTAGGCGAGTAGTTGCGGATGCGGAGATCGTCGATCATCCGCTGGCGTAACTTGGTCATGATAGACTCCTTGTAGGTGGGAGGGTGTTGTCTCCTTCAAGCAGAAACACCACCCCTCCCGAAGGAGTGTCTAGTCTTGCAGCCGATCTCGTGGTGTGGAGTCGTTAGTGAATTTGACGTGAAGGATGGAAAGCCGGTCGCGTCAACGGCGCTCGCATCACATGTGAGAGCCACCTTCTTCAACGACACGCTGGCACACGCTGCCCAATATGCAGCCCCGATTCCGGGGGAGCTAGGGCGCTCACGCAGCCGTGAGCATTCGGCTGCGGATCACCTAGGTGAGAACCGCTCGCCTGGGTGGCCATGCCGAATCGATACTCAGTAGCAGCCGCCACCACACCCGTTGCTGCTAAAGGAGATCGCTGATGCCCCCCCTACCCCACCCTCTCCAACCGCTCCGCCGCGGCTTGCAACAAATCTTCGGTCTTACAAAACGCGAACCGAATGTGCTTCCTCCCCAACTCAGGCCGGCTGTAGAAGCTGGAACCGGGCACCGACGCGACACCGATCTCTTCGGTCAACCAGTAGGCGAACTCATCGTCCGGCAAATCGCTGAGCGACGAGAAATCGGCCATGATGTAATAGGCGCCGCGCGGCGGCTCGCACTTGAAGCCCGCCGTCACAAGTGCACTGTGCATCACGTCGCGACGCTTGCGGTAGTCGTCTGCCAGAGAGCGATAGTAGTCTTGGCCGAGCATCTCCAAACCCGCGGCCACACCCTCCTGCAACGGCGCGGGCGCGCCGACGGTCAAGAAATCGTGCACCTTTCTTATCGCATCGGTCACAGCACTCGGCGCAACGATCGTTCCCACACGCCAGCCGGTCACGCTGAACGTCTTGGATGCGCCACTCACGGTTATCGCCCGATCGCGCATGCCGGGCAGCGTGGCAATCGGGATATGCTCACCCTCGTAATAGATATGCTCGTAGATCTCGTCGGTCACGGCGTACGCGTCGAACCGCTGACACAACTCGGCGATGCCACCGAGTTCTTCACGCGTGAGCACCCGACCGGTGGGATTGTTGGGCGTGTTGATGATAACCGCACACGTGTTGGGCGAGAACGCCGCCGCCACACGGTCCATGTCGACAGGGCCCTGCGTGGGCATCGACACGTAAACCGGTTTGGCATCGCACAAGATCGCATCGGGTCCGTAATTTTCGTAGAACGGCTCGAAGATGATCACCTCGCCACCAGGATCCACGATCGACAACATGATCGACGCCATCGCCTCGGTCGACCCGCAGGTCACGGTTATTTCTTCTTCTGCATCGACCTCCATCCCATACCACTCGGCGTACTTGGCAGCCAAGATGTCGCGCAGGCGCTTGGAGCCCCACGTGATCGCGTACTGATTGATATCGTCGTGGATCGCCTTTGCAGCCGCGTCCTTCAACACCTTAGGCGCCGGAAAGTTGGGGAAGCCCTGGGCCAGGTTGATTGCGCCGTGCTGGTTGGCAAGCCTGGTCATACCACGGATCACAGACTCGGTGAAGCCATGCGTTCGCTTAGCTGTTTTCATGGCGCGAAAGATAGAAGGGACCGCAATATCTCACCACTGCTCGCGTAAAATCGATGACACGGGATGCACAGTTACCGCTTACCGTGACACGTGTTTTGTACTTGCACTTCTACCACTGCCGAGGCGAAGTTATGCGTATGGCCGCACCGCAGTATTACTCCGCGGACATGGTCCGCGCGCTGCCCGACGACGGCAACCGCTACGAAACGGTTTACGGGGAGCTGCTCGTGACGCCGGCACCGCGGGCCCTGCACCAGCTGGTGCTCCGCAGATTGCTGGTAGCGCTTGACGGATACCTGCGCGATAACCATGTCGGCGAACTCTTGAGTTCACCGGCCGACATATCGTGGGGCCCCGACATTCTCGTCCAACCCGACCTCTTCGTGGTCGATCTCGACCAGGCGCGCACGCTCGATTGGGCCGCCATGAAGAACCTGCTGTTGGCAGTCGAGATCCTGAGTCCTTCCACTCAGCGCTACGACCGGTTCACCAAGCGCAGGTTATACCAACAGGTGGGCATCCCGCTGTACTGGATCGTCGACCCGGAGAGCGCGACGGTCGAAGTCTGGCACCCCGACATGACGTTCCCAACCACCGAACGCGGCACTATCACCTGGCAGCCGGACGGTGCCGGTGAGGCATTCTCGCTCGATTTAACGGAGCTGTTCCGACCTATCTAGTGTGGTGAGCTATGAGTCCGTTGCCTCGGGGATGCATCATTCCTAGGCCGAGCGAAAGCGGGCGCCGGACGTGTCGGCGGGATCGAGTACACCATTGATAAATTAAATTTGCTTAATTAACGACCTTAGATATTATTACACTATGTCCAAACAACGCAAACCTAAGGCCAAGTCTGTCAGGGAGCCCCTCCAGGTATACCTGACCCGCGACGAACGGGCCATGCTCGACCGCCTTTCGGCCGACACCGGGCTGTCCCGTGCCGAAGTGCTGCGCCGCGGTATGCGGAGCTTCGCCGTACACGAGGCACCACGACGGAGCCCTATGCTGGAGTTCATGCTGTCCATCAAGGGTGCCGACCTACCGCCCGATATGGGCGTGAACCACGACAAGTACCTGGCCGAGGCCTATCTGGATAATCACGAGGACTGTTGAACGGCGTTTTTCTTGACACGTCTGCCTGGTTCGCCGCGCTGAACGAACACGAATCGACCCACGCTGTGGCGCGGGACTGCTACGAGAGTCTTGTGGATGAGGGTCAACGTCTGCTTACATCCAATCTGGTAGTCGCAGAACTACAGGCCCTCGTGACCGGGCGGATTGGCCCACATGCGGGCCTTACGTTCCTGGAGTCGGTCCGAAGGGACCCGACACATCAAATAATATTCGTGACGCAGGAGCTGGAAACGGTCGCCATCGATCGCTGGCTGCGGCCGTTTGGAGATCACCCGCTCAGCCTCGCCGATGCTGTGAGTTTCGAGCTGATGCGCTCGGAACGAATCAAGACCGCCTTTGCGCTTGACACACACTTCCGGGTGGCCGGATTCGAGACGCTCCCAAAGCTGGGGCGAACGAAAAGCTCAAAGAAAAGAAAACGCCGCTAGACCGTCCAATACCTACGCATTCAAAATCCGTATCGCCAACAACGCGGCGTTCTTGGAATTACCAATCCCGACCGTCGCCACCGGATTGCCACTCGGCATCTGTGCCACGGCGTAGAGCGCATCGACGCCTCGCAGTGGGCCGACCTCCAACGGGAGCCCTATAACAGGCAGGTCGCTGTTGGCCGCAACGGTACCAGGTAACGCCGCGGCCAAACCCGCGCCGGCAATGATCACTCGGTAACCTTTATCCCGTGCGCTCTTGGCGATCTCGGCCGTCTTCTCGGGATTGCGATGCGACGACGAAACGACAAAGTCGTAACCCACACCCACGTCGTCCAACACGGCGAACGCGGGCGCCACACGCTCCTCGTCACTCTGAGAGCCGACCACGATCAGTACCGGCTTGTCACTCATTTTGGGCTCACCTAGGCCGCAGCCTCTTCGGGAATGATCGAATAGTCTTGCGTTCTACGCGCGGGAGTGAAACCCGCGTCTACGATGTGGCGCCGGATCTCGTCAAGCGTGGCACAGTGCGCCGTGCCCGCGGCCGATACGACGTTCTCCTCGATCATGAGCGAACCGAAATCGTTGCACCCAAACTTCAAGGCGATTTGGCCGACCTTCAAACCCATCGTGACCCACGACGCCTGCAAGTTGGGAACGTTGTCCAACACGAGTCGCGAGATTGCGACCGTTCGCAGGTGCGTTACGGCATCGGTCTTGGGGGTACCCTCCATCTCGGTGTGCTCGGGTTGGAGCGGCCACGTGATGAACGCGGTGAACCCGCCGGTACGCGCTTGCACCTCCCGCACGCGCATCAGGTGCTCGATTCGGTCGGCCAACGTCTCGCCCAACCCGTACATCATCGTGACCGAGGTCCTCATGCCCATGCCGTGCGCCAACTCCATGATCTCCAACCACCGATTGGCGCCCGCCTTCTTCTTGGCGACTTTATCGCGGATCTCCTGCACCAATATCTCGCCACCGCCACCGGGAATCGAATCGAGGCCCGCATCCTTGAGCGCTCGAATCACTTCGTCGGCGCTCATGCGGAAGCGGGTAGAAAAAAAGTCGACCTCGGACGGCGAGAACCCGTGAATGTGGATCGGGTGGTTGCTCTTCACGTAGCGCATCAAGTCCAAATACCACTCGAACGGGATGTATGGGTTGTGGCCGCCCTGAATCAGAATCTGGACCGCACCCAACTGCTTCGCCTCGTCGATTTTGGCACCGATCTCCTCGAACGAGAGCACGTAGCCCTCGTGATGCTTGGGCCGGCGATAGAACGCGCAGAACTTGCAATCCGCAACGCACACGTTCGTGTAGTTGATGTTGCGATCGACGATGTAGGTGACGACATCGTCCGGGTGGAGTGCACTGCGCCTGGCATCGGCAAGCGAACCCAACTCGAGCAACGGCGCGTTCTCGTAAAGATCTAAATAGTTGCAAAACTCGGAGCTGGTACGATCGATCATGAGATCATGCCACGGACAGGAACGACAAGGTGCCTTCGGGCACGGTGCCCCGCGCAGCGAGCCGGCGGAAGAAACCGGTGAGACCCTCGAGATGCCGGTGCGACAGCGCGTAGTCGAGCCCGCTCAGGTATTCCCGACATTCCGCAAACCCCAGCCCGGTCTTTTCGCCTGCCGCCTGCGCTAGCACGTCTACGTTTGTCAAACCCCACTCACGCGATGCAATCAAGCCGCCGTGCACCTGGCGTACCCGATCCAGGTAGTTGGGTCCCCTTCCCTCTCTCCGTGCCGCCCACACGGCGAACACGAACGGCAGCCCGGTCCACTCCTTCCACATCTGTCCCAGGTCGTAGCGATGCGCGTAGATCCCACGCGCCGCGAGCAACAAGGCTGCATCGCCGATCACCAGCACCGCTTCGTGCGGCAGTTCCGCCAGAGCGTCGATGTCGCCGGCCTCGGTCCTAACCGCTACGAACTTAGGCGTCACGTTCCAAACATCGCTGCACAACAGTTCGAGCAGATGGATGGACGTGCGCGACGACGCCGAGGTGAGCACGGTCGCACCATCCAGCTCTCGCGCATCGCAGTGTGAGAAGAGTGCGACGCTCTGAACGGGTCCGTCGCACGAGATGGCGAGATCGGGTAGTAACTGATACGCTCCCGCGTTGCGTGCATACTCGACTGCCGACACCACTGACACGTCCAACTCACCCGCCGCGAGGAGACCGTTCAGCTCGGACGGCGTGCCGGTCACGAGATCGGCGTCCACGCTCACGATCCCCCGGTCGATAGCACCGTAGACTGGATAGCAGTTGATGTAGCCGATCCGCCCCAATCGCATTCTAGGCTCTCCCCGCCCCCACCAACTCTAGGATCTCGTCAGAGCTGCCGATGGGCGTTGCCGACCGCTCCGAGAACACCGGATCGTCCGACTCAAACGTCCGCACCGTTTCGTAGCGCGAAGTGCGCTCCACCGGATTCTTGCCGGCGTCCTTGATGAGGCGCACGAGATCGCCGTACGACATCATCATCGGAGTTACCGCACCGGCCTCATGATATACCCGTTCGTACACTACCGTACCCTCGACATCGTCACATCCGAACTCGAGCGAGAGTTGTGAGATGAACGGCGTGACCATGGGCCAGTGTGACTTGATGTGAGCGATGTTATCCAAGAAGAGCCGACCGATTGCGATATTCTTCAGGTCCTCGAAGCCCGTGGTCGCCGTGCCCTGCCGTTTCAGCTCCGCACCCAACACGTTGTGATCGGGATGATAGGCGAGCGGTATGTAGGTCAAAAACCCGCCGGTCTCGTCCTGCAGCTCCCGCAGCGATGCCAGGTGATCTATACGATCCCGCGCTGTTTCGACGTGACCGTACAGCATGGTGCAGTTGGTGGGGATCCCCAACCCATGCGCCTCGCGATGCACTCTCAGCCAATCCTCTGCCACCAGCTTCCGATCGGCGATGGTCGACCTTACGGCGTTGCTGAACACCTCCGCTCCGCCACCGGGCAGACTGGTCAGACCGGCTTCTTTGAGCTGCCGCAGCACGTCGAGAGTTGTGGTCTTCTCGATGCGTGCCAAGTGTGCGATCTCCACGGCCGTAAGGGCTTTGATATCTACGTTGGGATGCCGCTCCTTGAGCCCACGAATTATGTCGAGGTAGTAAGCCAGCTCGAGCTTGGGGTGGAGCCCGCCCACTATATGGAATTCGCGGGTTGGGTTGTCGCAGGCCGCGTCTGCCTCCGCAAACACTTCATCGAGCGTCCGGGTGTAGGCGCCATCTTCTTTCGGGATGCGAGCAAACGAACAGAACACGCATGTGTTTCTCAAGATGCAGACGTTGGTGGGATTGATGTGTTGGTTAGCGGAGAAGAACACACGGTCGCCGTGGAGTCGGGCGTTGGCCAAGTTGGCCATCGCGCCGATGCCGATGAGGTCGCTGCTCTCATACAGTGCGACACCGTCATCGGCGCTCAGCCGCTCAGCGGCCTCCACCTTCTCGGCGATCGGCTCGAGCCGCGAATCGGAAAGCGGAATTCGCTTCACAGGTCAGGACTCGTACTTACGTACCGCCAACGTGGCGTTGTGTCCGCCGAATCCAAACGAGTTGGATATTGCAACCTTCACTTCCCGTTCGACCGGTGTGTTCGGCGCGCAATCCAGATCGCACTCGGGGTCGGAGTTCTCCTGATTGATGGTCGGTGGGATAACCCCCTGTTCCATCACTTGCAGACAAATTGCGAATTCGAGCCCGCCCGCAGCGCCCAGCAAGTGGCCGGTCATCGACTTGGTCGAGCCCATCACCAACTCCTTGGCGTGGCCGCCGAATACCTGTTTGACGGCCCTGGTCTCGGCGATGTCGCCAAAGGGTGTCGACGTGCCGTGGGCGTTGACATAATCGACCGCACAGGGGTCGAGTTCCGCGTCCTTCAGACATTCTTCCATGGACCGGCGCGCACCCTCGCCCCCGGGAGCAGGCAGGGTCATGTGGTATCCATCGGCACTCATGCCGTAGCCCAACAGCTCACCGTAGATCGTTGCACCGCGGTCCAGCGCCGACTCGAGAGCTTCCAGCACTACTATGCCCGAGCCGTCGCCCATTACGAATCCATCGCGATCGCGATCGAACGGACGCGATGCCTTCTCGGGTTCGTCGTTCCTGACGGACAACGCTTTCATGTTGGCAAATCCCGAGTATGACAGCGGCGTAATCGCGGCCTCCGCGCCGCCTGTGACCATCATGTCGGCGGCACCGGATTGAATGAGCCGGAACGACTCGCCTATGGCGTGCGCGGACGAGGCACACGCAGATACCGTACTGTAATTCGGTCCCTTGGCGCCAAGCCGAATGGAGACGAGTCCCGCCGCCATGTTCGGGATGAACATCGGGATAAAGAATGGGGACACGCGCCTGGGTCCCTTCTCCAGGAACACCTTGCATTGTTCTTCGAACGTCCAGATCCCACCGATCCCGCTTCCTATTATGACGCCCGTCCGATCGGGCTTGAGACGACCATTGTCCAAGCCTGCGAGTTGGACCGCCATATCGGTCGCGGCGATTGCATATTGAGCATAGCGGTCCGCACGCTTCGCTTCCTTGCGGTCCATATGCTCGAGCGGATCGAAATGCCAGCACTCGCACGCGAACCGTACGTCCATCTCCGACGCATCGAACCGCTCGATGGGACCCGCGCCCGAACGGCCGGCGATCAGCCCATCCCAGGTTTCGTTGGCGGAATTCCCCAGAGCGGACACTACCCCGAAGCCGGTGACGACTACCCTGCGCTTCAAGGACTCTACGACTCCATCCGCCCGTGCAGATACTTGAGCGCATCTCCCACCGTGCGAAGCTTTTCCGCATCTTCATCGGGAATATCGACGTCGAATTCCTTCTCGAAGGCCATGACCAACTCGACGGAGTCGAGGCTGTCCGCACCCAAGTCATCCATGAAGTTAGCTTCGTCCGTCACTTTTTCCCGCTCGACACCCAGTTCCTCGACTATGATGTCTCTCACTTTCTCATCAATATCGCTCATTTTCTCCTCGTCGTTGGTGAGATATCACATTACCATGCCGCCATCCACCACGAGCACCTGGCCCGTAATGTAGCTTGCAAGGTCGGAAGCCAAAAATACCACGGCATCAGCCACATTATCAGTGGACCCGAGCCTGCCCAGTGGAATCTGCTGGAGAAGCGCCGCTTGTGCCGCCTCGGGCAGGCCCCTTGTCAGGTCCGTATCAATGAACCCCGGCGCAATCGCGTTGACAAGAATGTTACGGCTGGCGAGTTCCTTCGCCGCAGCTTTGGTAAGACCGATCATGCCCGCCTTGGAAGCCGAGTAGTTCGCCTGTCCTCGATTGCCCGTCAGGCCAACAACACTGGTCACGTTGATGATGCGGCCGGAGCGCCGCTTCATCATCCCCCGCGCAACCGCCTTGATGGTGTTGAACGCCCCTTTGAGATTCACGTCGAGCACGGTGTCCCAGGCTTCTTCGGTCATTCTCACCAGCACGCCATCCCTCGTCAGTCCGGCGTTGTTCACCAAAATGTCGATGCGTGCGAGTTGGCTTTCGACCTCCGAGACGGCCCGGTTCACCTGCTCCGGGCTACTTACGTCGGCACTCAGCCCGAGCGCCCTGCGGCCGTCGGTCGACAGCTCTCTTGCAACGTCCTCCGCCACAGCTCCATCCCTTGCGACCACCGCAACCTGTGCACCGAGATCACTCATCTTCGTGGCGATTGCCTTGCCAATGCCCCGGGAGCCACCGGTGACCAAAGCCGTCTTGCCGGTCAAGTCGATCACGCCACCCCCGCCACAAACTGCTCTACGTCTCGAGCGCTCCCTATCGCAACGGTCTGACAGCCGCGGACTGCTCGTCTGACTAGACCTGACAATACCTTCCCCGGACCCACCTCGACAAAATTCATTTCACCACCCGCGTGTTCTGCGGCCAACTTCATGGATGAAACCCACTCGACGGGCGAAGTCAGCTGGGAGGCGAGTAGCTCAGCGGCCGTGATTGCGTCTTCCACAGGGGTGGCGGTCGCGTTGGCGATCACCGGGAACGCAGGGTCGGCCAGTGCGACCGAGGTCAACTCCCGAGTCAGCCCACGCCGGGCCGGTTCCATGAGCGGCGAATGGAATGCACCACTCACCTTTAGAGGAAGTACTTTCCTGGCCCCTGCGTCTTTGCACCGCTCTCCAGCCTCGACCACCGCAGGGGGATCGCCGGAAATCACGGTCTGATCGTTCGTATTGATATTGGCCGGCACGACGACGCGCTCGCCGTTGCTGCATTGCTCGCACAATTCCCGGACCCGTTCAGCTTCCAGCCCGATCACCGCCGCCATGGTCCCCGGCCGCGCCTCGCCCGCCTCGAGCATGAGTTCCCCACGACGTCTCACCAATTGCGCCGCCTCCGCAACTCCCAGCGTGCCGGCCGCGGCGTACGCACTGTACTCCCCCAGCGAATGTCCTGCGCCAAAGCGCGGAGAGATGCTGTCGCCGATTACCGCGTACACCGCCATCGTGTGCGTGAGGATAGCCGGCTGGGCGTTGTGAGTCCGTGTCAGCTCGTCTTCGGGCCCCTCCCACATCAGCGCAGAGAGGTTGAACCCGAGCGCCTCATCGACCTCCTCGAAGACACGGCGTGCCGCGGGAAAAGTCTCTGCCAAGTCCCGTCCCATTCCCACATGCTGTGTACCCTGTCCGGGGCAGAGCAGAACGGTGCTCACCACCGCAGTACCACACTCGCCCAGGTGAATCCCCCGCCGAACGCAACGAGCAAGACAGTCGTGCCCGCCGTGATCACCCCCGACCGAACGCATTCGTCGAGAGCCAGGGGGATCGATGCGGCTGACGTATTGCCGTACCGATCGATGTTGACGTACAACTTGTCCTTGGGAATGCCGGCGTGCTTTGCCGTCGCGTTGATGATGCGGATGTTAGCCTGATGCGGAATCAGTATGTCAATGTCATCCGCCGTCAGGCCAGCCAGCGTGAGGGCCTGGTCGCAAGCATCCGACATCGACAACACTGCGGACTTGAAGGTCTCACGACCGGCCATGGTAATGAAGTAGCCACGCTCCTCGATCAGACGTTGATCGGGCGGATGGACACCACCGCCCCCCGGTCGGTACAACAGTTCCGCCAACGTTCCATCGGACTTGATGTAGCTGGAGAGGATGCCTCTGGTACCATTGGATGCCGGTCTGACCAGCGTGGCACCCGCACCGTCACCGAACAGAATTGCCGTGGTGCGGTCTTCGTAGTTCGTTATCCTGGACAATCGTTCTCCACCAACCACCAAAATGTTCTTGGCGGTGCCGCTGGCGACGAGTCCCTCGGCTACGGTGAGGCCGTAGAGAAAACCGCTACATGCCGCTCCCACGTCGAATGCGGCCGCGTTCTTGGCGCCGAGCACTGCCTGCAGGTCACATGCGTTAGACGGGAGGAGGCGGTCGGCGGTCGCCGTCGCCATCACTATGGCGTCTACATCGAGCGGAGTGAGACCGACTTGGTCGAGCACTTGACGGCACGCCACGTCGGACATGTAGGCAACAGTTTCATCATCGTCCGCTATGTGCCGTTCCGCAATTCCCGTCCGCTCACGGATCCACTCATCCGAGGTGTCCAGCATCTTCTCGAAATCGGCATTGGTCAGGATTTTCTTGGGCGCATACCGGCCGGTACTGACGAGTTCTACTATGGGGCGCTTCACGCAGCTGCCGCGCAGTCTCCCCGCATCGTGTCGGGCACGATCCGGGTCACGTCAAACTTCCTCTATCTCGATACGCTTCTCACCGCCGTAGTAGCCACAAGTGGGGCAAACTCGGTGCGGGCGCCGTGGGTCACCACATCGCTCACACGGCTGCACTGCAACGGCCGCGGCCCGATCGTGATTCCTGCGCTTGAGCTTGCGACTTTTCGATGTCCTTCGCTTGGGTACCGCCATTTAGGTCCTCTCGTGTGGCTGACCCAACTTGAGCGCCTCCAGCACCGCCCAGCGCGGATCAGATTCATTGTTCTCACAGTTACATGAACTTTCGTTGAAGTTCGTGCCGCAATCCGGACACAGCCCGCGGCACTCCGGGTCGCACAGTACGTAGTCCGGCACTGCCAGGATCAGCTCTTCCCGCACGGCCTCCCCCGGATCCAGCTCGGCCGCACGGTGCGGGATCACATATGCCGAAGGGTCGTCAGCATCCTGATCTTCAGTAAACAGCACGTCGAGTTGCTGATCGACCACGACCTCTACCGGCTCCAGACAGCGACGACAGAATCCCATCACCTGAGTGTGCAAGCTACCGTGCCAGAAGAAACACCCGCTGCCCGCCTCCATCAGCCTGCCGCTCAACCGCACCGGTTCAGCTAATTGAACATCCAGATCCGAAAAGCAGGGATCGTCGGTCGGCACGGCCTGCTCCATGTCGACGGGCCCATTCCTGAGAGCCCCCAGATCAATCTGCAACATAGCCGGTATATTTAACTCCGACAGGCACTTGCGTCAACGAGTGTCGGAACCCCAGAGGCCTCTAAGGTCTCCCTCGGCAAAGAAGAATTCGATCTCGTGCTCAGCGTTCTCGGGCGAGTCCGAGGCGTGTATGGCGTTCCGCTCCTTCGACTCCGCATACAGCCGGCGCACGGTTCCTTCGGCAGCCTCGGCGGGATCGGTTGCCCCGATGACGGTTCGCAGATGGACAACCGCGCTCTCGTGCTCCAGCACCAGCGGCATGCACGGGCCGGAGGTCATGAAGGTGACGAGGGAGCCGTAAAAGGGCCGTTCCCGGTGAACGGCATAGAAAGCTTCGGCCTGGGATCGCTCCAGGCGAACCAGCTTCGCCGCGCGGAGGGTGAAGCCCGCGTTCTCCAGGTGGGCCAGGATTCTCCCCGTGTTCCCGGCGGATACCGCGTCGGGTTTTATGATAGCTAGTGTCTGCATCTCTGTAATGGTCTTATTGTTCGTGGTCAGCGCCCAAACAGCCGGCGCACGATATCACCTCGGGTGAGGAAGCCGACCAGCGCACCGTCACGCACCACCGGAAACCGGTCTATCTTCCTACTTTGCATCATATTGGCGGCCTCTGCGACGGTTTGATCTTCCGATAGGCACAGAACGCTGCGGTCCATAACTTCACGCACCGCCATGCCACTCGGGTCTTCGGGACCGACATCGCCCTCGCTGGTACCGAACTCACCCGTCAAACGCTTCACGTGGACCGGAAGCAAACGCTGGAGCAACTCCGCATGGGTCACCATGCCTAACACTTCATTAGTGTCCGACACCACCAACACCGACGGCACATTCTGATCGACCATGATCTTGGCCGCTTCCCCCAGCGTGGCGTCGGGACGGACTTTGACCTGACGTCTCACCATGACGTCGCGAACGGTCAGATAGCCCTGCAGTTCAATGTTACATAGGGAGTCGATCGCCAGCACGTCGGCCGCCGTCTTGGCCTCGAGCAGCGCGCCAACCACCTCCTCGCGGCCCAGAGCGTGGGAAAAGGCGCTAACGGCTCGTAGGAAGCGCGAAGAATCTGCGGGTGGGGCCGCTATGAGAAGAACTATTCTGGCTTCCCTGGCAGCGTCGTGTTCCCGATGCATTGGCTCGGGTGCGATACCCAATCCGACTGTCAGCTTCATTACCGCCTCTGTGCGGAAATAGAGCAGGAACGCTTGTCCCACCGTGACGACGTCGCGTGGCAGCTTATCGGCCACGAGTTCCTCGACCTTTGCGACGTCTCTAATGGCACCGCTGATCACGAGGGCTTCGACCAGGGCATTCGCAGCCACCCTGAGGTTTTCCCCCTCTATGGGAACCACGATGTGGTCGAGAACCAACAGGTCACCCAGCTTCACGTCTGTCTGCTGCTCCGCTCGAGCAACGGTACTACGTCGGCAGGACGCTTCATCACCCCTATTCCCGCTGCCTCCAACGCGTCCATTTTTTCAGCCGCCGTACCCGACGCGCCCGAAATGATGGCTCCGGCATGCCCCATCCGCCTGCCCGGGGGTGCCGTCTGTCCCGCAATGAATCCAATGACTGGCTTCGTGACGTTTGCGGCCACGAACGAGGCAGCCTCTTGCTCCGCCGTGCCGCCGATCTCACCGATCATTACGATAGCCTCGGTATGCGGGTCGTCTTGGAATGCCGCCAGACAATCGACGAAGTTAGTGCCGATTATGGGGTCGCCGCCAATGCCGACGCAACTCGACTGGCCGAGGTTATGAGTGGAAAGTTGGTGAATGATCTCGTAGGTCAGCGTTCCGCTGCGCGAGACTATACCCACATGACCCTCTCGGCAAATCTGTCCCGGTATGATCCCGACCTTCGATCGCCCCGGCGATATGAGGCCCGGGCAGTTCGGGCCGATCAATCGGGCGCCGCGCTCTCGTATGTAGGGCGCGACTCGCGTCATGTCGAGTACCGGAATCCCCTCGGTAATGCACACGATCAGCTCGATACCGGCGTCGGCCGCCTCGTAGATGGCATCCGCGGCGAACCTCGCCGGAACATAGATTACGGATGTGTTCGCGCCGGTAGCCTCGACCGCGTCGGCCACGGTGTCGAATACCGGAACCTTGTTCTCGAATCGCTGACCACCCTTTCCCGGTGTCACACCCGCCACCACTTGCGTGCCGTATGCGATCATTTCCCGCGTGTGGAATGAACCGTCGCGACCGGTGATCCCCTGCACCACAAGCTTCGTTTCTCGATCGATGAATATGCTCACGCCGCCTCCCGGGCGACTTTCACAGCCTGCTCAACCGCTTCATCCATGTCGGTCAGTGCCTCAAATCCCGCCTTCCGGAGTATCTCGACCGCAAGCTCTTCGTTCGTTCCTGTCAATCTTATGACAATGGGGCGATCTATGCTCGTTTTCTCCGTTGCCGTCACTATCCCGTTTGCAACGTCGTCGCAGCGAGTGATCCCTCCGAAGATATTGAAGAGAATCGCCTTCACGTCGGGATCGCTCGTGATGATCTCTAACGCCGCAACTACCTTATGGGGATTGCTGCTGCCACCGATATCCAGGAAGTTAGCCGGTTCTCCCCCGTGGTACTTGACGAGATCCATCGTTGCCATCGCAAGGCCTGCTCCGTTGACGCAACAACCCACGTTCCCGTTGAGCTTGATGTAGGACAACCCAGCTTCTCGCGCTTGTACCTCTGCAGGATCCTCCGATGCCACATCCCTCAAGTTCGCTATCTCGGGCTCACGATCCAGTTCGTTGTCGTCGACCACGATCTTCGCATCCAATGCCACAACACGACCATCGGGAGTGGTTATCAGTGGATTGATCTCGGTCAGCGAGCCTCCGACGTCGATGAATACAGCGTAGAGTTGGCGCATTATCGTCGCGGCCCGCCTCACCAATTTCACATCATCGTACAGTTTGAAAGCCAACGCCATCGCCTGGTGTGGCAGTAGTCCATACCGGGGATCGACCGACTGCTTGAATATCTTTTCGGGCGTCTTTGCCGCTACTTCCTCGATGTCGACTCCACCTGCAGGGCTGACCATAACGACCGGACACTCCGCCGCCCGATCGACGATCACCCCTACGTAGCTCTCACTTGCAATCTCCTCCGCCGGGACCACCAACACCGTCTCCACGGTGAGTCCCTTGATCTTCATGCCGATTATCTCTTGCGCACGGGATCGTGCATCCTCTGCGTTTCGGGCGAGCTTGACCCCGCCGGCCTTGCCGCGTCCGCCGGTATGTACCTGAGCCTTTACCACTACAGCACCGCCGAGACGCTCCGCAATTGCGCCGACTTCGTCGGCAGTGCTCGCAACCTCGCCATCCGGCACCGGAATTCCACCCTGCTTCAACAGCAGCCGAGCTTGGTACTCATGCAGATTCACTCAATCTTCTCCTGCGATAATTGTCCCCGTCTCGCCCTGGATCGCTTCCAGACCCTTCTCGAGGTGTGCTATGATTGCGCACCCGCCCCCGTGTCTCACAAAGTGGACCGCCGCCTCAACTTTCGGTCTCATACTTCCCCTCCCGAGGGCGCCGCCGCTCAAGAGCGCTTCTGCCTCAGTCGGTCGTAACCTCGGGAGGTGCCGCTGGGACTCCGTGCCCCATCCTTCGTACACTCCATCTACATCCGTAAGAATCAGCAGTCGTTCCGCACCGAGGCGACATCCTAGCACGGCAGCGACTCGGTCCTTATCCACCACCGCATCAACGCCTTCCCAATGGCCCTTCCGGTCGCGATATACCGGTGGACCACCACCACCCGCCGCGATCACGATCTTGCCACTCAACACCAGTTGTTTGACCGCCGCGGCTTCTACCACATCACTTGGCTCTGGACTGGCTGCCAGCCGTCGCCACCGTCCGGCACCGTCACTGCCGATGGGGACCCCACGCTTCTGCAATCGTACGAAATCTTCCCGGCCGAAGGCGTTGCCTATCGGCTTCGTCGGCTCTTTGAAGCCCGGATCATCTTCGCTCACCAGCGTTTGTGTTACTACGGTCAGCACATCCCGGTCGCTGCCTGCTTCGGCCAAAGCATTCTGGAGGGATTGCTGGATCATGTATCCTATCCACCCTGCGGTGGCGGCAACGAGCACTCCGAGTGGCAGCGGCTCAACGCGATCCCGCGCAAGTTCGTTCCGCTCGAGGGCGTTGCCGACCTGCGGACCGTTCCCGTGCACTATCGCAATACACCAACCTTCCTTGGCCAACCTTATGACAGACGCCAAAGACTGTCGAGTATGATGAAATTGGTCGTGTATAGTGACTTGCTCGCCGAGTGGGGCGAGAGCATTGCCTCCCACAGCGATGACGATAGTGCCCGGTGACGAGTTCACGAGGGCTGCAAGCTACTCGGCTGGGGAAGTCCCATCAACCCAGCTACCGGCCTGAGTCTCGGGGGCCGAGCAAGATATCCTGAAGATGCTGATACGCTCTTCCGAAATCCGCCCAGCTGCCGGCCAGCCTGGCCGTCTCCATCCGCTCAAACCACATGCGGGCCTCCGTCCATTCCCCGGCGGCAACGTTCGGCGGCCTCAGTTCAGCCCGTTTCACCCGATCGAGCGCTTGCAGCAACGTACGGCCCTGGGCAATCACAGAGCCACTGGCTACCACTACTTCAGTCAACTCTACTCCGGGGACACTATCGTACAGCGAGTACAACGACTGAACGTGAAGAACTCGGGTTCCCGCCAAAACTGTCTTCAACGGACCCGCAACAACGTCGTCACTCCAGCGCAGCCGAGCAAACCTCCGGGCCAGACGCGACGCACCCGGCATCTCCAAATGGGAACTGAATGCGACTACACCAAACTCCAACCTGCCCCCCTTCACCGCTCCCTGCGCCAGGCCGGTGATCACCGGTGGGTCGCCCGTCTCTATCGTCGCGCCGAGCCACGGATGAGGCACGGGATCAACCGCAGACGGCCCGAACCACCAGAACGGCTCCGGGTCGTCACGCCTTGTTGTCAACACGGGGCCGAGTGCTGCCGGACGTCCGTCGACCGGGTTACCGAGCCCTGTTTCGCTGAGCAATCTCACTTGGAGGCGGAACAGGTCCCGTGGATACTGTATGTGCTCCATGATGGAGCGTGGAATACGATCTGCCGGCTGCACGATTCCGCCGGCCAGGTCGAACCACGCCGCACTCAGCGGGTCGGGCTCTGGTAGCAGGTAAACCGACGTCTCGCCGGAATACGCGTCTACGACCCCAATCATTCCGGCCCTCAGATACCGGATCTCCTCACCGTTCCAGTCGAAGGAGACCGATAAGGGCGAGAGTCTGGATTTGACATATCCGTTCGCCATCCACAAGACCCGTCCCTGCTCGCCCGACACCACCGGCCAAGGTTCGCCAAAATCGGCAAACGGTGCAGCCATGTGCAGGCGTGGGGAGATGTCTCTGTGCCAAACAATCGAACTCCGGGCGGCAACCGGTGTCGTAGCGAGCCGCGGACTTTGCAGAGTCCAGGCAAGCGCGAGCCGCCGCCAAAGTCCGTCCGCTCTCACTCCACTCACCTCGCCGGGCGCCGGTACCACAGCAAAGTCTCGCAGCATCGGTGCGAACATCAGCTCTGGTTTTGCGAGGCGAAGATCCCTCAGCTGTGCCACGGTGGAATCCGGCTCCGTTAGATCCGGAATGAACCTTGGGCCTCCATCGTGTCCCACGTCCGCAGCGCTCACCGCCACTGCGCCACGAGCGTATGCATAGGATCCCGTGTGAACATCGCTCCATAACAACTTCCGCTCCCCGCCGCCTGCGACGTTCAAACCGGTTTTGTGTGCGGCTACCAATACGGGCAGACGGGTCCCGTCCGGCGCGCGATATACATCCAACTTCGCCGCCGAATAGCCAATGGACGAACTGTCATCCAGCGAGCGGTTCAAGGCTTCCCACAGGGCGAACTCGTCCCAGATCGGAGCGGATCCCAGGTCGTCCATCCGCCACGCCAGATCCTCGGAGTTCAATTGCGCAGATTGTATGAAGAGCGTATCCCACGAGAGAGGTCCCAACGCTATGTCGGTGAACTGGGGCTGCACGCTCGCAACCGATTCCAACACGAGGTCGTCGGGCGACCTGACCGTTCCCGCGAAACCCGGAACCACATAGTGACCAATCACGGATACCCCAAGCAGTACCGACCAACCGGCTACTATCACCGCAATACGACTTGACCAAACCCATACTATTGAAGCTCCGCACACCACCAGTGCAAGGGAGCTGAGCAGCCGCGCGACGGGTAGTCGGATATCGACGAGCACGGAGTCGTACGGTGTTCCTGGAATCCCCGCAACGTACTCAGCCGGTTCCAGCCTATAGCCCCAGAATAGAACCAGGGCGAAGCCGGCTAAGAGAACGGCGATGTGAACTCTGGCAAGCTCGTTGACCTTTAGCCGCCGCCCGGACCAGCGCACAGCACCGATGGTGGCGTAGAGGCCACTGGTTACTACCAGCATGGTACCGCAGGCGGTGGTGACAAAGGAATGGATGGTGCGATACCATGGCAGCCGAAACAAATAGTACGAGAACTCCCGCCCCAGTATCGGGTCACGCAGATCCGGCCCCCCGCTCGCGTGGGACAGCACTTGCGCATACCACCAATTGCCGGCATCGTGGCTCAGTACCGCTGCAATAACGAATCCCAGGGCAACCGTGCCTACGATCAAATGTCGCCGCGGCAACTCTTCCAGGATTTCCAGGTTCCCCAACTTGCGGGGGACCTGTACGGAGCCGACCGCTCTGTAAACGAAATACAGATTGCCGATGCACCATACCGAAGCCACAGCAAACGCGGTACTCAACAGGGCAAATCTGATCCGGGCGATGTCGGCGTGGGGCTTCGCCAGCCCGATCGACTGAAACCACAGGCTGTTGGCGGTTGTAACGGCTAGCCAGCGTCCCAGGAGAAGAGCCGCCAGAATGCAGATGGCCGTTGCCCATGCCCACCGGCCGCGCTTGCTCATCTGCTTAGAGTGAGATCCCCTGCCCCCGCAACCAGCTTACCACCTCTCCCCGATAGGCTTCGAGTGTTTCCCTCGAATTCGCCTCAAACCGCATCACTATTACCGGTTGCGTATTCGAGGCTCTGATGAGGCCCCACCCTTGGTCGAAGTTGATGCGAACGCCGTCGAGAGTGAGGGTTTCATACCGCTCGCCAAAATAGTTGGAGGCTTCCTGCACGATAGCGTCCTGCCGATCCGCCGGACAGTCGATTCGGATCTCGGGAGTTGCAAACGATTCTGGGAAGTCGGCCATCAACCCCGATAGCGGTCCTTCTTGGCGGGCCAGGTAGCTCAAGAGTCTAGCGGCCGCAAAGATTGCATCGTCGTATCCGAAATAGTCACCGCCGAAGAACATATGGCCACTCATCTCACCCGCCAGCGTCGCTCCCAACTCTTTCATCTTGGCCTTGATGAGCGAATGTCCGGTCTTCCAGATCACCGGCTCGAGGCCCGCTTCCGCCAGCTTCTCGCGAAGGAGATTGGAGCACTTCACATCGAAAATGACCGGTCCGGTTTCTCCCGTCCGCTCAATCAGTTCTCGTCCGTAGAGGATGAGCAGTTTGTCGCCGAACACGACCTCACCGGATTCGTCGACCGCACCGATCCGGTCACCATCACCGTCGAACGCGATTCCCAACGCCGCGTTGGTTCTCCGCACACTCTCTTGAAGGTCTCTCAAGTTCTCGAGGACCGTCGGGTCTGGATGGTGATTGGGGAAACTGCCGTCCGACTCGCAATAGAGGGAAACTACGTGAGCTCCAATGCGTGACAGGATGTTCTCTGCCACTAAGCTTGCAACCCCGTTGCCGCAATCTACTACTACCTTGACCGGTCTCTCGAGCGGAGCGTTCAGCGAAACGACCTTGTCTGCATACTTTCTGAGAATCGACTCATCGACTTCGCGGGTGCCGCTGCCGGAATCCAGTTCACCATCCTCAATGAGTCGCCGCAACCGCTGAATCTCTTTGCCGTGGAGCGTATCACCCGCCACGACCATCTTGAGACCGTTGAATTCCGGTGGGTTGTGCGAACCGGTGACCTGCACTCCGCCGTCTACGTCCAGTTCGTGGAGCGCAAAATAGAGCGCCGGTGTCGGCAGCATCCCCACATCTATCGCAGTACCCCCCGCCAGTGCAATCCCTTCCCGCATGGCTCGGGCGAGCGATTCACCCGAGGGACGGTTATCCCTTCCTACTACGATTCGTGGATCGCCACCCACCCGTTGCCGCGCAAGCGTAGTGACAGCTCTCCCGATCGCACGCACGGCGTGCGGCGCCAGCTCGCTGTCCACTACTCCCCTTATGTCGTACTCTCGGAAGATGATGGGAGGAATGTCCATTGCGATTGCCAGCGATCAGTCGACCAGTACTCGGGTAGGTCTGACCGTCAATCCCTCGGCTGCCTGTCGTGCTAGATCCAGTGGGCGACCGGGCCAGACTCCAAACAACAACAGTAGTACGGTTGCGGCCAAAACCACTAAACGCGTCGCGCCTACCACGGTCGTGGACTCGTGCGCCCTCTCCGAAGCTGCCGGCTTCATGTACACCGCCATCACCACAGGCAGGTAATAACCCGCCGATAGAACACTGGCCAAGACCAATATGACAGCCAGCAATCCCTGTCCGGAGTGTATTACTGCCGATAGGATAAACCACTTCCCCATGAAGCCGGCTGTGCCGGGGAATCCCAAGAGCGACAACATGAATACCGTCATAGCGAACGCGAGCCACGGTCTGCGTGCGCCGAGCCCGTTCAGGTCGTCGATCCGCACACCCCGTTCTCCATCTCGTCCGGCGGCCGCCAAAACGGCGAACGCTCCAATCGTCATGAGCGTATATGCCGCTATGTAGAACACGAACGCCGCCACGCCCAGTTCACTGCCGCTCGCGATCGCAACCATTAGATAACCGGCGTGTGCTATCGAGCTGTACGCGAGCATTCTCTTGAGGTGGGTTTGCGCCAGGGCGATCGCGTTACCCACCACCATCGTTACTACCGCCAGCCACCATACAGCTGCCGACCACAGCTCCCCGCTGTCGCCGAGCGCGTGGAGCAAGACTCTTATGAGCGCTGCGAATCCTGCAGCCTTTACGGCTGTCGACATATATGCGGTTACCGGAGTCGGCGCGCCGTCATAGACATCCGGTGCCCACATATGAAACGGTACGGTAGCTACCTTGAACCCGAAACCAATCAGCAGGAGGCCGGTTCCCGCAACCAGCATCAGGTTCGACGTCAAGCCCAATTGGACGATCTGAAGGTGTATGAGGGTCAGGTTAGTGGTGCCTGTTGCCCCATAAAGCAGTGCGATGCCATACAGCAGGAAGCCCGAGGCGAAAGCTCCCAGCAGGAAGTACTTGAGCGCTGCCTCGGCGGATACAGCACTGCGGCGGTTCACGCCGGCCAACACGTAAACGGATACCGACATCAGTTCCAGTCCCAGGAAGATCACGATGAGATCGTCCGCGCCTGCCATGAACAGCATTCCGATGGTCGCGAGCAGGACGAGCACGTAATATTCGGGAACCAATACGCCTTCTCTACCCAAGTAACCCAGTGAGAGCATGACGGAGAGCACGGCCCCGACGAGGATTACGATATCCAATGCGAATCTGAAGCCGTCCAACGCCATCATCCCGCCAGGCACCACGGCATTGGCGTTGCGGGCCCACAGCCACATCACGAGAAATAGAGCACTTACGAGGGAGAGCAACGCTAGCTGCCCGATCATGCGTTGATCTGAATCGTCCCCATGGCGCCAGGCAACCAGCAGCAGAAGCAGCAATGTTGCTCCCGTCAGCCATAACTCCGGGAGCAAAGCCAGCAAGAACCCACCAACGCTACCGATATCCAACGCCACTACCGTCCCTCCGCTTCCACGGCGAACTCCGCACCCAGGATTTGGCCCACATCGTTATCGCGCACTCTGGTTACGAGTGCCTGCGCGGAGGCCTCCACCCGTTCGAGGATTGGTGCCGGATAGATCCCGATCCAGAAAATGCAGGCGATTAGGGGAGTCAAAACGATCAACTCCCTAACCGACAAGTCTGGCATGCTTTTGTTCGCTGGATCGGACAGTTTGTTGAAGATGATCCTCTGAAGCGACCAGAGCAGATAGGCGGCGGCGAAGATGACGCCCGTAGCGGCGACGCCCGTTGCCCAGGGGTGCGGACCGAAGGACCCGACGAGCACCAGGAATTCTCCTATGAATCCATTCGTACCGGGCAATCCGATTGACGACAAGGCCACGATCGTCAACACCGCCGACAGTGCCGGCACCACTCGCGCGATGCCCCCGAACGCGGCGATCTCACGCGTATGCCGTCGTTCGTAGAGCATACCCGCAAGGAAAAACAGCGCGCCGGTGGATATCCCGTGGTTGATCATGATTATCACGGCCCCTTGAACACTCTGGACCGTCAGTGCCCAGATGCCCAGCATGACAAATCCCAGATGGCTGACCGAGGAATACGCCACGAGTTTCTTGAAATCCGGCTGGACCATGGCTACCAGAGCGCCGTAAACAATGCCGACGACGGCCAATGTTACCACAATCGCTGATACTATCGGTGCCAACGTGACGCTTGGGAACAGCGGGAGCGCAAACCGCAGGAATCCATATGTACCCATTTTCAGGAGGATGCCGGCAAGAATGACGGAGCCGGCTGTCGGTGCCTCCACGTGCGCGTCCGGCAACCAAGTATGGAACGGGAAGATCGGTACCTTTATCGCAAACGCAACGGCGAACGCACCAAACAGCCAAAACTTCCAGCGGTCAACCGCCCCGATGTTGTCCAGTATGTGATCGTAGGCGAACGAACCAACGCCCGTACTACGTTCGACCGCATAGTAAATCATTAGAATCGCTACGAGCATCAAGAGCGATCCGACAAACGTGTAGATGAAAAACTTGATCGCCGCGTAGATACGCCTGGCACCACCCCACACCCCGATTATGAAATACATCGGGATCAACATTATCTCCCAGAACACATAAAACAGGAACAGGTCGAGTGCCACGAAAACGCCGAGCATGCCTGTCGTCAGAACCAGGAGCAATGCATAGTACGAGCGCTCTTGCTTTGCTATGTATTTCCAGCTCCCAAGCACGGCGAGAGGCATTGTGAATGTGGTGAGCAGCACCATGAACAACGAGATGCCGTCCAGCCCGACTCGATAGTATATGCCCCAGTCGGGTATCCAAGGATACGCGTGCTCAAACTGCCAGGCCGCTGTTCCGATTTCAAACGTCCACCACAGCGGCACTGAGATGCCAAACTCGAGTATCGTCGCTACCAGAGCGATTTTCTTGGCTTTGTCCGCTGGGAGCAGGAGCACGGGGACCGCCGCGAGCAGCGGGATCACCAGCAGTACGTCCAGCACCCAGGAGGAGTAGTCGATCGTTGTGAGAAATCCATTCATGCGCTCACCATCACGTCATCACCGCCCGAAGCAGCGCAAGCGTACCGATAACGAACACGAATAGATACCATCCAAGGCGTCCGCTTTGGATTGCACTGCCTGCAAAACCAAAGGCCCGAGCGGTCCACGCGGAACCGTTTACCATCACAGTATCGATCACCCCGGTGTCAAAGAACCGCCACAAGAGCTTCCGTGACATCCAGACCAGGGGCTGAACGATCAGCCAATCATATGCTTCATCCACGTACCATTTCTTGGAGAGAACCCGACCGAATCCCGTCTCACCCGGTGCTTGTCGGGCAACGACGAGCGATTCCGGTTTGAGAAGAGTCCACGCCAGCGCTATGCCGCCAATTGCAATCGTGGTAGCAATGCCGATCAGCATCCACTCGGTGCCTGCGGCAAGATGTTCTTCAGGCAAGAACCTCGAGCTCGCCTCGGTGATTGGTTGGAGCCAGTGCTCAAGCCACCCTGCTCCCGGCAGAACGTGCGGCAGGTTAATCGCTCCGGCAACAACACTTCCCAGTGCCAGCGCCACGAGTGGTCCGGTCATGACCCACGGAGCCTCAGCCAGGAATTCCGCCTCTTTCTCGCCCGTTCTTTTTGGCCCATGGAACGTGTAAAGCATCATGCGCGTCATATAAAAAGCGGTCAGAAGCGCGGCTGCCGCGCCTACGAGCCACAGAACGTAAAACGCCACGTGTTCACTGCCGCGTGCGAAGGTGGCTGCAAGTATACCGTCTTTCGAAAAGAACCCCGACAGTCCCGGTATGCCGGCTATGGCCAAAGTTGCGACCCACATTACCGCGGCTGTCCATGGCATCGCGGACCTGAGTCCTCCCATGTTCCTCATGTCTTGAGCGTCTTCATGGCTATGCGTCTGGTGATATGCACGGTGTAAAGCGAAAATCACGCTGCCCGAGCCCAGGAACAGCAATGCCTTGAAGAAGGCATGCGTCACAAGATGAAAGATTCCTCCAGCGTACGCGCCCACACCAACGCCCAAGAACATGTATCCCAGTTGAGACACCGTGGAATACGCCAAGACCTTCTTGATGTCCCACTGTTTGAGTGCAATCGTAGCAGCAAACAGCGCGGTTGCCGCTCCTACACTAGCCACGACCAGGCTAGACACCGGTGCCATGGCGAACAAAACGTTGGCTCGTGCGACGAGATAGACTCCCGCTGTAACCATAGTCGCCGCGTGGATCAACGCCGAGACGGGAGTTGGGCCCGCCATGGCATCGGGCAGCCATGTGTATAGCGGAATCTGCGCCGACTTGCCGGTACAACCGAGGAACAACGCCAGCGTTACGAGCGTGACGGTTCCTCCACCAAGTACAAAAGTGCGGGGTGCCACATCGAAGACTTCTACGAAATCCAGGCTACCCGTTGCCCAGAAGATCATGAACATGGCGATCAGGAAACCAAAGTCTCCAATGCGGTTCATGATGAACGCCTTCTTACCGGCATCGGCATTCGCCTTATCGTTGAACCAGAAGCCGATCAACAGGTAGCTGCACAAGCCCACTCCTTCCCAACCGATGAACATGACCGGAAAGTTGGCTCCCAGGACCAACACCAGCATGAAAAACACGAAGAGGTTGAGATATGCGAAATACCGAGCGTAGCCTCGATCCTCGTGCATATAGCCTATGCTGAACAAATGGATCAGAGCACCGACTCCCGTCACCACGAGCATCATTACGGCGGACAGTTGATCGACTTGAAGCGCAACGTCGATGTGAAGACCACCAACGTGGATCCATTCCCACATGCGCAAGACGAACGGTGCGCCTGCTTGATTGCCAACTAGGCCGAACACGGCAACCACGGCAACTGCAAACGCTGCGCCCAGGACTCCTACACCAACTGCGCTCACGGCGCGCTTGGCCTGCGGCCTCAAGAAACTGAGAGCCCCATTTATCAAAAAGCCGACGAACGGCAACAGCACCGCCAACCACACCAACCCGATCGATTGAGGCATCATCCGCTGAGTATATTCACTTTGTTGAGATCGAGCGTTTGCTTGTGGCGGTATACTGCGATTATAATCGCCAGTCCCACGGCGGCTTCCGCCGCCGCCACCGCCATCACAAAGAAGACAATCACTTGACCGTCTCTGCCGAGTTGTTGGGCAAGTGCGACAAATGTCAGATTCACGGCATTCAGCATCACCTCGATGCACATGAACATGATGATCGCGTTGCGCCGGAGAAGTACTCCCACCACCCCCACGCTGAACAGGATCGCCGATACGGCAAGTGATTCCTCGAGGAACACTACAGTCTCCTCTTGGCCAGCACTACGGCACCCACGATTGCGGCTAGCAGAAGCACTGAGGTTATTTCGAAAGGAATCAGATAGGTTTGGAAGAGCGGCCCGCTGATTATGCTGACCGCACCTTCATTCTTCGTTAGGTTCCGCAGCGCATCCGCCGGAATTGTCAGGTCGGCCGACGGCGCGATCTTGGTTACGGCCCAGAGCTCAGCCGCGAGGATCGTTCCCAACCCGATAGTCAATCCATGCCGCAACAAACCCGGTAGATCGCTGGCCGTCTCCTTGCCAAGGTTGAGCAACATGATGACGAACAGGAACAAGACCATGATCGCCCCGGCGTACACCAGCACCTGGATCGCGGCAATGAAATGCGCATCGAGAATCACGAACAAGCCGGCGAGCGAGAAGAGAGTGAGCACCAACCAGAGTGCGCTCGCGACCGGGCTCCTACGAGTAATGCAGAGCAACGCCGCTGCGATGGCCACTCCAGAGAACGTCCAGAAAGCGAATCCTGTCACGCTCTACTCGCCCTTTGGATCAGATGGATCCCACAGCGACGATACCGGATGAGTCTGCGCGCACAACCGCTCCAGATCGTATACGAACCGATCCCTCTGGTACTCCGCGTTCTCGTAGTGTACACCGACATGAATCGCTTCTTCGGGACACACCTCCTGACAATAGCCGCAAAACACGCAGCGGAACTCGTCGATCTCGTAGATGAGGGGATAACGATTGCCCTCTTCATCCTCACCAGGTACCAACTTGATACAATTGGCCGGACAGATCTGGGGGCAGAGACCGCAGGCCACACATTTGGCCCGCCCCTGTTCGTCCGTGAGCATCCTGTGCGTGCCGCGCCAGCGTGGCGAGATGGTCCATTCGTCGGTCTGCTTTACCTCGGGGTACTCCATTGTGACGCTCTTCCGGGCGAGGTGACTCAGCGTGAGTCCCATACCTTTCAAACTGGCACGCAGATAACTCACATTCTGCTCCGGGCGCTTCAAGACTTTGACTCCAATACTCATCGATTCACCACCGGTCGTCTGAGTTTCTGCCCTTCGATCAATCGCCCACGGTCACCTAACCAGAACAACACGTAGATAGCCGGTATGTTTACGCCAAAGAGAATGAAACCGTACAAGCGCCCATCCGGTATACCGAGCGAATCCAACACGAGAACGGCCGTGGCAATCAGCATTAAGTAGCCCAACGTTACCGGCAACAGCCCCTTCCATCCAATCGCCATGAGTTGATCGAAACGGAAGCGCGGCAGCGTCCAGCGAATCCAGATATACACGAAAATGAACAGTAGTGTTTTCGCGGAGAACGCGAGCAGAGTAACGACCGACTTCAGGATGGTGGGATCCTGCGAGTCCCATCTCGTAAACGGTACATCCCATCCACCGAAGAACAGTGTGGCAATAAGAGCCGACATGGTTATGACTGCCGCGTACTCGCCAATGAAGAACATCGAAAACTTCATCGATGAGTACTCCGTGTGATAGCCCGTCACCAACTCAGACTCCGCCTCCGGCAGATCGAATGGCAGCCGATTGGTTTCGGCCAAGGCGGAGATCAGGAAAAACACGAACCCCAGGAGCAGGGGGAATACATACCACAAGCCGGTCTGCTGTTTCGAGACGACCTCACTCAGCGTGACGTTCCCCGTAAGTAGCAGAACTGCGATAACACTCAAGCCGAGTGCTATCTCGTAGCTGATCATTTGGGCACTTGCACGGAGACCACCCAAGAACGCGTACTTGCTGTTGGATGACCACCCTGCCAGGACAATTCCGTACACACTGATGCTGGAAATAGCCAAGATAAACAGTATCCCGATGGACAAATCGGCGATCATCATCGGTAGCAGGCCGTCATAGGTGAACCGGCCCAGCACCGGCAAGCTAAAGTCAAACGCAACGGGGAGTGGTGCAGCAAACGGTATTACGGCAAACAGCAACAACGACGGGATGAACGACAGAGTGGGAGCCAGGATGAACATCGTACGATTCGCTTCGGCCGGGTACGTCTCCTCTTTCATCATATTCTTGATGCCGTCTGCGACAGACTGCAGCAGGCCAAACGGCCCGACGCGGTTCGGCCCCAGTCGATCCTGATGAAACGCGCTCTGACGGCGCTCCAGCCAAATCACCATCATGACGCCCACATTCAAGACCGTGAACACTACCAGGATCTTTATCACCCCTAACAGAAGAAAGCCTTTGATTTCCGGCGTCACGACGCTGCTCCCGTCAGCTCAGCAGCATCCACGGGTTGTCCACCATATCCCAAGATATCGTAGCTCAGTTTCGCGAACGCGGGCACCTTGTCGGGTATCAGGTCGAAAGCTTGGGCGGCATCCGACAGAGGCTCACCACGACCCATCTCCGCGAGAATCTCGCCCAGCACCCACCAACCCGGTCTCGCCATTCCCGGCCCTGTCTTGGCCTGAAAATACCTCTGAACCCGCCCATCCCGATTGACGAATGTTCCGTCCTCCTCAGGCGTATTCGTTACCGGCAGCACCGCCACCGCGCTTCGTGCGATGTCGGGTAATACTGTCCCCAAATAGACGATATTGGCAGCTGCCTCGAGTTGTTTGCCATTCACCCCCCTCAATCCCTCGTCCAACACCATGACCAGCGATACGTCGTCCAGATTCGCAACGACCTCATCGAAGTCGTCACCATACCCCAGCAGTCGGGCTCCCATTACATTCGGGGCCCGCTCCCGTCTCAGTCCCAGATTGTCTACGCCTGGCAATGGAAACTCTTCCGTAGCACGATCGACTCGGTACGAACCTTTGAATTGGAATTCGCTCACCAATTCTCGTGCGAGAAACAACATCTCCGTCGATACCCGCGGCGAGGCCAACACAGCCGCTTTGCCACCGGACCCGCTAACGATCCCGGCGACCACAGCCAACGCATGATCCCAATCTGTGGCCACCAACTCTCCACCCTGAGCTACGAGTGGGGCCTCGATGCGGTCACCGCGATTCATCCACTTGTACTCCAACCGGCCGTGATCGCACATGAAGTACTCGTTGACGGACAGATTCACTCTCGGCCTGATTCTCACCACAACATCGCTACGTGAATCGATCGTGACATTGCAACCCTGTGAACACCCGGTGCAGATGCTCGCGGTCTTGTCCAGGTCCCAGGCCCGAGCCTTGTGCAGAAAATCTTTGGAAATCAGAGAGCCAACGGGACAGAGATCCACAACGTTACCCGCCCACGGGTGGTCGAGTCGCTCTCCCGGGTGAATCCCAATGAATGCACGATCTCCCCGCTCACTCACGTTCAGAACGCCGTCATCGGCGACGTGCTCCATGAATCGTACGCAACGGGTGCAGAGAATGCAGCGGTTGGGAACGTAAATTATGTCGTCACCAAAATCTTCCACTGGATTGAACCGTTTGGGGAAATCCGGCGTGTACCTGGTCCGCGCCCGGCCTTCCTCGAAAACGTAGTTCTGGAGTTCGCACTCGCCTGCCTGGTCGCAGATCGGGCAATCGAGCGGATGGTTGATGAGGAGAAACTCGAGTACACTCTGTCGCGCTTTCTTTGCCTCGTCTGAATACACGCGAACGTTCTGACCATCCGCCACAGTGGTGGCGCAGCCAATCTGGAGCTTGGGCACCCCTTCGATTTCAACGAGGCACATCCTGCACACACCGGCCACCGGCAGACCGGGATGATAGCAATAGTGAGGCACCACTATCCCGGCCTGCTTTGCAGCCTCGAGTACCGTAGTGCCCTTCGGTACCGTTACCTCCGCCCCTTCAATAGTAAGAGTCACCATATCTCGGTCGCTCATCTCGCTCTCACACGGCCGCCGCAACTGCGTGCAGCGAAGGCTTTATGTACGCTTCGAACTCCGAACGGAACTTCTTGATGCCGCTCACCACCGGTGCGGCGCAGGAGTCACTCAGCACGCAGATCGTGCGACCGGTCATTTGTTCCGCAAGGTCCAGCAGGAGATCGAGATCTTTCGTCCTCCCATCTCCCGCCAGAATCCTTTGGAGAATACGCGTGGTCCAGGCGGTACCCTCACGGCATTGGGTGCACTGTGCGCACGACTCATGGGCATAAAAGCGGGCGAGCCGCATGATCTGGTAAACCATATCGGCCGTCTCGTCGAAGACGATCACCCCGCCGGACCCAAGCATCGTCCCGGCCTCCTGGCACCCTTCGTAATCGAGAACGCAACTCTCGACTTCCTCCTTATTCAGGATCGGTACCGAGGAACCGCCGGGTATGCACGCCTTGAGCTCGCCGCCGTTGCGAATCCCACCACACAGGTCCATGATCAGATCCTGCAATGGGAAGCCCAACTCCAACTCGTAGTTGCCGGGCTTCGCCACATGACCACACACGCTGAACAACTTTGTACCCTTGCTCTTGGGGCTGGACAATCCCAGCGCGTTGTACCATGCGGCACCTCGGTTGAAAATGTGAGGTACCACCGCCAGCGTCTCGACATTGTTGATCGTAGTAGGCCTGCCAAACACACCGGCCGCTGCGGGAAACGGCGGCTTGATTCGGGGGTTGCCGCGCCCACCCTCGATCGAGTTCATCAGGGCTGTCTCTTCGCCGCAAATGTACGCCCCAGCCCCGCGGTGAATATACATATCGATGCGCTTGCCAGTACCCATCACATCCCGCCCTAACACGCCGCTCGCGTACACTTCGGCTACTGCGCGCTCCATGATTGCCAGAGGCTCGGTAAACTCCCCCCGAATGTATATGTACCCAATCTCAGCTTGGATCGCGTACTGAGCGATCGCACATCCCTCAATGAGTGCGTGCGGTGTCCAGCGCATGATCTCGCGGTCCTTGAACGTTCCCGGCTCCGACTCATCAGCGTTGCAGCAGAGATAATGTGGCCCCTTTTTTTCCTTGGGCATGAACGACCATTTGACACCCGTCGGGAATCCCGCACCACCCCGACCTCGCAGACCGGATTCTTTGACTTCCTCAATCACGCTTGCCGGTTCCATGGCCAGAACCCGCTCGAGCGCCTCATAACCACCGCTCGCCACCCAACCGTCATAGCTCCGCATCGCGGGATCGCCGAAATGTTCGCTCAAGACGACGGTCTCTTTCGGGTGCGACTCGTGTGGATAACCCATCAGTCGTTCTCCAAACCCTTCTTCATACGTACTTTGCCAGGAGGCCCGGCACCGATTCCGCAGTCACATTCTCAACAAAGTCGTCATCGATCATCACCGGTGTCGCGAAACCGCAAGCCCCGAGACACTCTACCTCCACCACAGTGAACCTCCCATCCGACGACGTAGCCCCCAGTTCACCACATCCGGTATGTTCCAGCATCGCGTCTACGACGTCTTCCGCTCCACAGATATTGCAGGGCGTCGTAGTACAAACCTGAATGAAATGTCGGCCAACAGGATGCTGGTGATACATAGTGTAGAAGGTGACGACGCCCTTAACATATGCCGGTGTGAGATCGAGCACGTGCGCCACCTCGGATATGGCCTCATCCGAGACCCATCCTCGGGCCTCCTGCACCATCCACAGCGCCGGCAGCATAGCTCCTCGCTTTTGCGGGTAACGCTTCAGTATTTCGTCGAGTTCGCCGCGTCTGTCGCCCACGAAAACCGGCCTGTACTCGTCATGCTGCACGGTCACCGATCTATCTCCCCCATAACGATGTCCACGCTTGCGTTGATAGCTATCACGTCCGACAGCAGGTGGCCTTCGCCCATTTTCGGTAACGCAGCCAGGTTGAGGAATGACGGCGGCCGGATACGCCACCGTACGGGCTTTGCGGTGCCGTCGGAGACGAAGTACGTACCGAGTTCCCCTTTGCCGTTCTCTACGGCCATGTAGGCCTCACCGACCGGTGCCGGAATGCCTTCCATCACCTGCTTGAAGTGAAAGATCATAGACTCCATGTCATTCATGGCAGATGTCTTCGGCGGAAGGATGACTCTGGGATCGTCCACATTGATCGGGCCCTCCGGCAACCGATCCAATGCCTGCTCGAGGATGCGTACAGACTGTCGCATCTCTTCCATTCTAACCAAATACCTGTCGTATACATCGCCGTGTTCGCCCACGGGTACGTCGAAGTCATAAGTTTCGTAATCCAAGTAGGAACGATCCTTACGTACGTCGTACGGAACCCCGCTGGCCCGAAGCATTGGACCGGACAGCGAGTAGTTGATGGCTTCATCGCGCGTCATCACTCCCATTCCCTGCATCCTACCGCACCATATGGCGTTCTTCGTCAAGAGCCGATCGACCTGGTCCAAGACTCCCGGAAAGTTCTTGCAGAAATCCCGCAGCCCATCCTCAAATCCGTCGGGGATGTCAGCCATCATGCCCCCGACCCGCGTTATGCTCGTCGTGAGCCGGGCGCCCGTCCAGGCTTCCTGCAGGTTGTAGATCAACTCGCGCTGTTGGAACGTCCAGAGGAACGGAGTGAAAGCTCCCAGATCGATCGCCGTCGTGCCCAGCCACACGATGTGAGAAATGATGCGGCTCATCTCGCACGCAATGACCCTCAACACCTTGCACCGTTCGGTGATCTCGATGCCCATCAATTTCTCCGCCCCAAGCGCAAGGCACACATTGTTTGCCATCGGTGCCAGGTAATCTGTGCGATCGGTGAGAGGAATGATCTGGTTGTAGTGGCGGTATTCACCGAGCTTCTCGAACCCGGAGTGCAGGTATCCGATGTGAGGAATGATTCGCTGAACCACTTCGCCATCGAGCTCGATGACCAAGCGCAATACCCCGTGAGTTGCGGGATGCTGCGGCCCCAGATTGAGCAGCAGGTGCTCCGCGCCGAGTCCGCCATCATCCAAGTCGCCACGCGATTGGCCAGCCAACCCCAGCGGTACGCTAATCGGCCTACCCTGCGCATCTATGCCTGATGTACCGAGCCCGACCTCCAGGGTGCGTTTCTCGCCCATCGTATTATCCTTCTGCTGGGTCGGGAATCACGGCCCGCTCGCCCCGCGCCAAACGCTCACGCATTTGCTCCGGCAGATCGTTGTACGCTTCCGCCAACGACAGTTCTTCCATGGAGTATTGCGCCTCTGGGTTGGCGTTCAATGCCTGGCGGACTTGTTCGGATCGTGAGAAGCGCCCACGCAGAGGGAAATCTTTGCGTAAGGGATGTCCCTCGGCGTAGGTGTCCCACATCAGAATCCTCCTGAGATCCGGGTGGCCCTGGAACGTTATGCCGAACATGTCGTACACCTCCCGCTCCAACCAATTCGCACCTTGCCACAGATGTACGATCGAGTCCACCTCGAGGGGCTGGTCTTTCGGCAGTAGAACCTTCACGCAAAGCTGCGCTTTGCGTGCGAGTGAATACAAGAAGTAGACGAGTTCGATGGACCGCTCCGGATCGCGATACTCGACCGCGGTCAGGTCAACGAGGTAGTTGTATTGCTGGTCGGAGGTATCGCGCAGCCAACGCAGCACATCTTTGATTCTATCGCGGCCGACATAGACTATGGTATCACCGCACACCACGGAACTATGGCCGATGCAGTCTCCAAATTCGGCCCGAAGCTCGCCGACTGAAGGGTTCACTCTCTGTGCTAGGCTGACCGTGTCTGATGCACGGAATTACCGAATGGTTCGGAGAGCTCATCCACCAGGCCAGACGGAAGTCGGATTCCGCCCGGCTGCAACACTTCCTCTTCACGTATCCCCTTGTCGGCCATCGTTTCGCCTCGGGCCTTTTTCTGCAGCAGCATGATTCCGTACAGCAGGCCCTCCGGCCGTGGCGGACACCCTGGCACATAGACATCCACTGGAACCACCGTATCGATTCCTTGGACCATGGCATAAGTGTCGAAAATGCCTCCCGTGGAAGCGCACGCGCCCATCGAGATCACCCATTTGGGCTGTGGCATCTGATCGTAGATCCGCCTGATGATCGGGGCCAGCTTGAACGGCAGCCGTCCGGCACAGATCAAAACGTCCGCCTGACGCGGAGAAAAGCTCATCCGTTCCATCCCGAACCGTGCCAGGTCGAATCGGGCTGCAGCGGTAGCCATGAACTCGATAGCGCAGCATGCCGTACCGAACGGCATGGGCCATAGACTGTTGGATCTTGCCCAATTCACGAGAAAGTCCAGCCTGCTCGTGAGCCAATTGGGCGATATCTTGGAGACGACTCCCGTCTCGGCTGCGGTCAATCCCATTGGAAGGCTCCTCTCTTCCAAACGTAGATGTAGCCAACCATCAGGATCAGGACGAATACGACCATCTCGGCCAACCCGAGTATGCCGAGTTGCCGGAACGCGACGCCCCATGGGATCATGAAGACCGTTTCTAAATCGAATACTATGAATAGCATAGCGACAAGATAGAACTTGACGCTAAAACGGTCGCGCGTGCCTCCCAGCGGCGTCACGCCCGACTCATAGGGCATACTCTTCACCGACGTCGGCCTCTGCGGCGAAACCAGATGGGAAAAAACCAGCATGCCAGCTGTGTTGGCTGCCACAAAACCCATGAGGAGTACTAAGGGAGTATACTCTCGCAACATTCTGATCGATGGGCTCGTGAAAAATTTCACGTACTAGCGAGGCATGAAGTTACTCAGGCTCTGGTTAGGGGTCAAGCAAGTCCAAGTGGCGCAATAGCTAAGCATTGATATCTTTCCGGGAGCCCAGCGCGGCCCCGGTGCTCCAGACCGCCCCGAGGGCCCTCGAGACCTCGGCACAAAGAACACCGTCCCATGGGGATAGCTCTATATGGCGATCAAGTCGGACCGCTGGATACGAAAAATGGCACTCGAGCACGAGATGATTGCACCGTTCGAACGGTCTCAAGTCCGCTCAGGGGCGATAAGCTATGGAGTATCGTCGTACGGCTACGATATGCGAGTTGCCCGTGAGTACCGGATCTTCACCAACGTCTACTCTTCGGTGGTGGATCCAAAAAATTTCGATGCCCGATCGTTCGTCGAGTTCGAGGGTGACGTGTGCCTCATTCCACCCAATTCGTTTGCGTTAGCGCGATCGGTGGAATACTTTCGCATCCCCAGGAACGTACTCACGATATGTGTTGGCAAGAGCACCTACGCCCGCTGTGGAATCATTACGAACGTCACGCCCTTTGAGCCCGAATGGGAAGGTTTTGTCACCCTCGAGATTTCGAACACCACCCCCCTGCCCGCCAAGATCTACTCGAACGAAGGAATTGCCCAGGTGCTGTTCTTCGAAGCCGACGCTGGCGATACATGCGAGGTGTCATACGCTGACAAAGCCGGAAAATATCAGGCGCAGCAAGGTGTGACCTTGCCAAAGCTATAGACCGATGGCACTGGTTCGCTGTCCCACTCACAAGATCCCCTATAACGACGAGAACCCCCGGGGATGCCCTGCGTGCCACCGCGAAGCCACCCGACAGGGCAGGCCTTCCGTGATGCAGGGCCTCGCCCGCGCTCAGCAAGGGGTCACCAGGCAGCTAGAGCCCAAGCCTCAACCGGTGGCGCCCAGGACTCCGCGCCAGCCGGCGCGAAGCCCGTTCGTGAGAGCGGCCTCAGTCACCGCGCGTCCGAAAACACCCGACCTCGTCGACAGCCCACTGGAAAAGACGTGGCGCTTCGCAAGCCAACGGAGACTGCTTGCCGTGGGAGGTGTGTCCATAGCGATCATGACTGCCGTACTAATCATGACATCCGGCCCCAACTTCGTGCCCGGGGCGTTTCCGGCGACCTTCTTGGGTCAGCCGCGGCCTTTGCCGATCAACCCGAACGCGCCTATCACGTTTGCGTTCGGAGCTCTGGGTGCGAAGGCACCCAAGAGCAATCCAGAATCATCGCGGTTGATGCGGTACACCTACGGCTCCGACCTGGCCATAGATGCAGTGAACTCGATCATCTACTCGATCACCCTTCGCATCCCGAACCGGAGCTGGGGAGGACTGAACGTGGGGATGCCGGAGCGTACTGCGATGGGAGCTCTCGCTCGCTTGGGTGTGCCACAACAGCAAGAGCAGGGCTCACCACCGCCCGAGAGAATCGGTAATTACCAAGTATACCGGTCGCTCGATTCCCGTCCGAGGCGAGTCGTTCGCGCCGAGATCCGGCCTCCCAACGGCTGCTACGATGTTCAGGTCGACCTCCAGCCTCGGGCCATTGGCATATTGGCGGACGGTGATCGGCGTTACGCTGTTGTCGCGCGCGGGAATGGATCGCCAGAGTGGGTTGTGACCCAGATTCGAGTAGTCAGCCGATCGCTCAGGGGACCATACACCACCGGTCGAGCTTGTTGAACAGCACGCTTACTGAGAACGAGACACGTTAGAACAGGAGCTTTGCCGCCATGAATAACACAGCATCCACCGATTCCCAAAGCGCAGGAGCGCTCTGGCTCGCACTGCGCGTACTGGACGAGCCTGCCAAGGTGTTCCAGTCTCTCGCCTCCAAGCCGCGGGCGCTGATTCCCATAGTTCTCTTGGTTCTGGCTTCCGTCGTGGTCGCGTTCGCTACACCCGAACGGGTTCTAAAGAATCAGGTTAGGGAACAGCTAGAGGCGTTTCGTGGAGGAGGCGGGCTGACCGACGAGCAGTTCCAGGAGCGCCTCGATGCTGCAGCGTCCCCCGGCAGTCGAGTGTCGATCCTTGGTTTTGGATCTGTAGGCGGCGTTGTCGGCCTCGTGATTGTCGCTGCCGTACTCATGCTGATATTTGGAGCCACGTCCGGCAGCCCCGTTCGGTTCAAGGATGAATTCGCGATAGTTGCACACGCCAATGTCGCGTCGATCGCGGGTGCGGTACTCGTTGTTGCACTCACGGTGTTCGCTGGGTTCGATCAACTTCAGCTTTCTGTGGGATTTCTATTCGACCAGGAGACCCAGCCGTTCCTCTATAGATTCGCCAACCAGATCACCGTCTTCGGAGCCTGGAACGTATTCTTGATCGCCCTGGGTAACAAAATCAAGACCGAAGCTCAAGGCCTCGGAACCCCACTGGCGATCGTGGGCGGCCTCTGGATCGTTACCAAACTGCTGTTTGCTGCCCTCGGCGGGCTCGCCGCGGGATTGGCCGGTTAGCCGGCCCGGCGGCGACATGGCGCGCCGGTAGCGGCTCTACCGACGCGCCCATGCAAGTCTCAACTAGAGTCTATCGGCTTCCACTGGATGAAGTTGCGTCGACAGCCTGGCCCTTCTTGGCGTCGGCAACCATCCGCCTAACATCCCCCAAGAGCTTCTTGGCGTCATATATAATCCCATCCTTAATCGTGTACTTGACGCCGCCGACTCGGATCGGGTTGCCGTTTTCGTCCAGCTTCACGGTGCCGGTGCCATAAAGAACCTTGAGATTCCGGATAGGATTCTCCTCGACAACCACGAAATCGGCCTGCATGCCCGGGCGAATCACGCCAAACTGGACCGGTATCCCTTTGGGTTTCGATAACGTCTCCGCTCCACAGAGTGTCGCAGCTCTCAGGACTTCAAGTGGATTGAATCCGGCCTCCTGTAGTAGCTCCAACTCTCGAATATAGTCGAAACCGTAGAGCTTATAGATGAACCCGGAATCAGAGCCCGTGCAGACTCTTCCTCCGTGGTTCTTGTAATCGTTGAGGAACGTCATCCAAATCCTGTAATTGTTCTTCCACTCGATCTCGTCCTGGGTGGTCCAATCGTACCAATACGATCCATGACTCGTCCGACTGGGCTGATAAAACTTCCACACCGAGGGGAGAGTGTATTCCTTGTGCCAGTCCGCATTCCTCGCTCTCATCACGTCCCGGCTAGCCTCGTAGATTGTCATCGTTGGATCGATGGTGAAGTCGAGTGCCAGAAGTTCGTCTCTCACGGCGTTCCACTTCTTACTCCCCGGCTTTGCAGCCTGCTTCCACAGCCTCCCAGCCTGTCCGAAGCGATCGTACTCGTTGTTGTAGTTGTAGTCGAAGGGGAAGTCCTGAACCGTCTTGTCGTCGAATAGTGCTTCTGGCAGGCCGTACCAATGTTCCATTGAGCCCAGGCCGAAACGGGCTGCATCCAGCACGTCCATGCGTGCCACTCCCATCTGATCGAGATGGGCTTGGGTTCCCAACCCGTTCTTCTTGGCCTCGTCAATGAGAGCCTCCATGATTGCTGGATCGAACGACCCTAACTTGAAACCGTCGACGCCCTTCTTCGCCGCCCATCTGACATATGCCCGGGCTGATTCGGGCGTGGTGATGGGACCATCGTCCCAGCCGGAACCCGGTCGTACATAGACGAACAAGTGAGGCGCTACGATCTCGTTGGCCGCGCTGCGCTTTCGTGCTTGGAGCGTCCAATCCACCCCGTTGCCCGATCCCGGGTCCCGCACCGTGGTCACGCCATGTCCCATCCATAACTTGTAGACATACTCGGCCGGAGTGCCCTGACGTAATCCGCCGGTATGTCCGTGTAGATCGACGAACCCCGGGAGAACGTACATACCGCTCGCATCCAACTCGTGGGTCGCGCCTTTGGGTCGCTCAGCGTCGTCGATCGGTGAGCCCGGAGTACCGACGTTAGTCACCTGGACAATTCGGTTGTTTTCCACCACAATGTCCATCGGGCCACGTCCGGGGGCTCCAGTGCCATCATAAACCGTCGCTCCGCGGATTATCAGGCGATCGAACGGTCCCTGGCCTTCGTCGGGACGGCGGTCGGGAGCGTGAAGCACCGTGCGCCCCGTATCTTGAGCCAGTAATGCGACGTGCGCCGGCAATGACAGGGCAAGGAGCGTAGCGAAGGTAACCAGACGAGATCGTAGACTCATAGTCAACTCCAACTCATTTGATGGTTGTCGCGGGACTTTTACCGAAGTTAATGCGTGACCGATCAGACGCCACTACGATCAACTCCGCACCGTGAACGGCGTTCCCAACAGATATCTCACCTTCGAATGTATTCGGCGTTCCAGCATACGCTAGATCGGCACTCTGAATCAGGTCTCCGTTCCGATACACGACCGCCTTCACTCGGACTCGATCGGCATCCCACAGCCCACCAGGTTCGAGCGGACAACCACACATCATCCGGACTTTAGCGACGACCTTGAAATCGCCCTCGCGGGCAACAACCTCTCTCGGCTCCAGCAACTCGACAATGAACCCATGGAGTTCCAGAACCACGCCGTCACCCAGTATGTCTTCGCCTGGGACCACCAGCATCGACTTAACGGCTCGTTGCATTGCATGCTCGAAACCAAGTGGCCCCTCTCCGACGAACTCCAGCACTGTTGGCTCGTTCAGCGTGAGACGAGCTGTAAATACTGCCGCGTTTGGTGAGTCGAAGATCGCCGCGCCCCGTTTTACCGGATCGATGACTATTGCGCGGGTGTCCCCCGTTCCACCTTCCTGCACACCCTCGGCCAGTATCTCACCGGTAGATGGAGCCCTCACGTATACGCGGGCACCTCCAACTGAGCTGCCTATCACCTTCGCGTCGTGGGCCACCACTCTCACTCTTATCGTAGTAGCCACCTGTGCACGGCAGTACTCGGTTGGGATTGCTGCAGCGACACCGAGCGCAGCCAACACCGACCCTACCAAGTGCTTGACCATCTCTGACCTCCTGCATTGGAGCCGAGCGGATTCTTGTCAGCCAGATACCGAAGTAGTAAATCTGGACAACCGTACCTGAAATCGCCATGCACTTCAATACGATGACCTCCGCGTCCGAGCGCCATTCGCTCGAGATTCGCCCACTTCGGACCGCGCTCGACTACGCCAACTGCATCGCCCTACAACATTTGATATGGGGCGCCGATGTCGAGGACACGGTACCCGCCACCATCCTCAAAATCGCTCAGGAGGTGGGTGGTGTCGCCGCTGGAGCGTTCGACGGTCAAGAGATGATCGGGTGTGTGTTTGGAATCAGTGGAGTCCGCGCGGGTCGTCTCGTACACTGGTCTCACATGCTCGCCGTCCGCGAAGACTATCGCGACCGTGCCGTTGGCCGGAGACTCAAATTCTATCAACGTGAAAGCCTGATCGAGCTCGGTATCGACACGGTGTTCTGGACGTACGATCCCCTGGTGGCTCGAAACGCACACCTCAACATCGTGAGGCTTGGAGCCGTGGTGGAAGAATACGTGGACGATATGTATGACATGACTCCACCAACCAGGACCGATTCGGTGATTGGCAGCGATCGACTCGTGGTCCGGTGGCACATCGGGGATTCCCCCACACCTGAGGACCCGGCACGTTGCGAGCATGCCATGACTGCACACATCGAGATACCGTCCGATATCCAGTCTCTCAAGCTGACTGCGGCGGACGAAGCCACCGAGTGGCGCAGCAGCACGCGTCGTGCGTTTCACAAGTATCTGGATTTGGGCTATCATGTAACTGATTTTGTGGGTGACAGTGAGCCGCCCTATTACATGCTCGCCCGCAGCTTGGAAGGCAATGGAGTCGAGACATCAAATGACAGTGACACGAGTCTTACAGATGTTCAGTGCGGAGACGCGAGAGAAACTCATCAGCCTGCGCCATGAGATCCACCGGAAGCCCGAACTCTCGTTTGATGAGCGGGATACTGCCGACCGACTGGAGCAAGCCCTTTCGGATCTCGGGCTGAGCGAAATCCGACGCGTAATACCCACCGGAATCGCAGCTCGAGTTCCCGGAAACGACCCACGAGCGCCCGTTGTCGCCATCAGGGGGGACATCGATGCCCTGCCGATCCAGGAAGAGACGGGAGCAGCATTCGAATCGCTGAACGCGGGCATCATGCATGCCTGCGGACATGACGTTCACGCTGCTTGGACCGTGGGAGCGGCTGCCCTTTTGGCGGAGGAACCTCCGCAGGGTGACGTAGTGGTGCTGCTGCAGCCTGCTGAGGAGACCGGCCGCGGTGCGTCAGCGATGATCGAAGCCGGTGCTTTGGATGGTGTGGTTGCAATATTTGGAGGACATGTCGATATGCGGTTCGAGGTTGGAGAGATTGTAGCTCAGCCGGGCAGCCTGGCTGCGTCGGCCGATGAGTTCTCAGTCGACCTCGAAGGGCGCGGTTCTCACGCCGCGAGACCGCATGAGGGTAACGACCCGGTAGTTGCCGCTGCGGCACTGGTGACAATTCTCCAGACGATCGTGTCGCGCCGCCTGGCACCCGGCACTCCGGCAGCAGTTACTGTGGCGGTGCTGGAGGCCGGGCGCGCAACCAACGTCATACCGAACCGGGCCCGCATCGCGGGAACCGTGCGGGCAGGTAACACCGATACCAGGGCCAAATTGCATGAGGAGCTGAAGCGGTGCGTGGCTGGGCTCGCTGCGGCCTACAACGTAAGTGCCCAGATTTCAATCAATGACGGGACACCGCCGCTTCTGAACGAGGACAGCACAATTGGCATGGCTCGCGAGGCCGCGCGCGAGCTCTTGGGTGACAGCGCGCTCGTGCAGCTCCCGGAGCCCAACCTGGGAGGAGAAGACTTCGCCTGTTACTTGGAGCGGGTAGATGGTAGTTTTCTTCGGGTTGGAGCACGCGGTCCGGGCGAAGCGATGGTGCCGGCGCACACATCTCGGTTCTTGCCTGCAGACGACTCGATCTTGGTCGGTGCGGCAGTGTTGGCCCAAACAGCGCGCCGCGCGTCGTTGTCACTGAGCCAATCAGAAGAAACTGCATAGAGGAGAAACATGGTGATTCCCATCGTCAGACACATGCGTATTGTCACTCTTGCGGCAGCTATGGTTGCCATGCTCGGCAATGCCGCTCGGGCACAGCAGAACATGCAAGACGTGACCATAAAGATCGTGGACGTCGCTCCAGGTATCTACATGCTCACGGGTCAGGGCGGAAATATCGGTCTTTCAGTGGGAGAGGACGATGCCTTTGTGATTGACGACCAATATGCCCCCCTCACAGACAAAATTCTGGCTGCAGTAGCTCGTGTCACGGACAAACCGGTCAAGTTCGTAGTCAATACCCACTGGCATGGTGACCATACCGGCGGGAATGAGAACATGGACAAGGCTGGGGCAATTATTGTCGCCCATCAGAACGTCCGCAAACAGATGAGTGTCGAGCATTTCAACGCCGTCTTCGACTCCAAGACACCCGCGTCACCTGCAGCAGCTCTGCCGGTAATCACGTTCACAGACTCACTGAGCTTCCATTGGAACGGCGACGAGATGGATATAGTGCACGTGGCACCAGCCCATACGGATGGGGATGCCATCATTCACTTCAAGAAAGCGAACGTAATACACACCGGCGATGTTTATTTCAACGGCATGTATCCGTTCATAGATGTGTCAACCGGCGGCAACATTGACGGTATGATCGAGGCCGCCGATCTCGTGTTGGCGATCTCCAACTCAGCCACGAAAATCATTCCGGGCCATGGGCCGCTGTCCAATAGAGTGGAGCTGCGTCAATACAGAAGCATGTTGGTATCGGTGCGCGATCGAGTCAACGAGCTGATCGCGCATGGGGCATCGAGGGACGCTGTGATTGCCGCGATGCCCACCCAAGATCTGGACCGTAAGTGGGGCAATGGGTTTCTGAAACCTGACGTGTTCGTGGGAATCGTGTTCGACGGGATGACGCAGAAACAGTAGTGGCCCGAGGCAGTCGGCTATGCCGGCGGTCCTTTCTCGTTAGTGCCCGATTCTTTGCGGGTGGGCCTTCGCATCATGTACACCCAGCCGACCATACTGCCACCTGCGCCGAGCAGTCCACCACCGACCAACCACACCATGTTGGCCCCAAGCGTCGCGCCGAGCCATGCCCCTACAAAAGTGGCTGCCCAGACCACGATGGGTGTGAGCAGCCAGCGGATGGTTCGCCCAAGCCGCGCGGTAGGCGTACCCGTCACTGTTTACGCAATGTCGCTGCCAGAGGAATGTGGACTATCAATGCCAATGCGAACGCGAGCGCCATGACAGCCGTGTGGAACGGGGCAATCCCCGTCACCACCAGGATCAGGAAGATCACCAGGGCCAAGCCGAGCGTCTGGGCTACCGTGCTGGTCAGCTTCGCAGGATCACCTGCGATGGCGTAACTCCACGATCCCAACCAGGCCGTGACCGCCGATCCCATCCACCACACCGGGATATACCAGAACCCACTGCCTCCGCCGATCAGATCCCAGGTAAAGTGATACAGGTGCAGTGGCCTCAGCACGGCAGTGTCGATTATGGTAAATGTCAGCGCACCTAACAGCCCTACCAGACTGCTCCAGGCAATCGAATCGACCTCACTCGGCCTCAGCCAGACTGCCGGTAGGAAGCCGAATATGACACCGCCGGCTAACACCAGTAGGGACTGCACGACAGTTTCCGGAGTCCCTTCCAATACCCGCGACACGAGCGCAAATACGGTTACTCCCAACGCGGTTATGATACCGAGCTTCAGTCCTCCACCGACGATTGTGCCGACCTCGTAGCTACGAGGGGTCGCTGGTTGCGTAGCAGCGGTCATTCAGCCCATCTCCAATCGCAAGAGTTAAGAATCCAGTACCAAGTTATCGGGGAGGCCCGCTGAGTTCAACGATCCATCCCGCGGCCGAGGCGCAGCACTGCAAGCGTCACCGCGTCGCATCGTGTCCATGAGGTTCAGTATCACCCAACGACCGCCTGACTTCACCAACTGCAGTGCATCCACCCCACAGTGGCTGAACCTGCCACCAAGGTAGAATGCATACTTGATCCACACCTGAGCCATATTGCCGTCGATCTCGACCTGCCAATCCCATATCCGCTCATCCCATATGCTATCGTGTGGCGTCCCGATGGCAGCGATGAAGCGCTCTAACGCGGCCTCGTTGACGATGAGTTCCTCGTCATGACCTGGTGCTCGCGTCAGCCTACCCTCCTCGTGAAATACCGCTCTTACCGCAGCGCTATCACCGCGCCTCATGGCATCGAACAGCACTCTAACCGGCCGCATCACGTCATCTTCGGAATCCTGCGCTCGAAGCGGGCTTACGACCAGCACCAATAGGATGGACGACGTCAGCAGTTGTTTCATGAGTCCAGCTCCAGCGGTACGGTAGGATTCCCGGGTTTACTTCGGACCTCTTGGGCTAGCACGCTCAACCTCGCGGCTAGTCTGGGCCCAGCACCACCGTCTTCGTGCTTGAAAAACACGAAAGTCCTGCTCCATTCCTGGTCTCCAATGCGTCGAGCCCAGTTCCGAAGGTCGACATCACTGTACTCCTCCCTCCGCAACCGGAGATAGCCGATATCTCCCGTATCGATCAACGTGCTACCGCTCGCCTCTGTGGTATCCGACTTGACCAACGCGATATTGCGCCCCCGCAAAAGTTCGTACACTTCGTCTTCGAACCAGCTACTATTTCTGAATTCGATCGCCGCCGGTACGGTGTCCGGTAACACGCCCAAGAACTCTTTCAATCGATCCAGGTCTCTCTTGAGATTCGGTGGCAGCTGAAAGAGGAGTGCGCCGAGTTTCTGTCCCAATACCGACAGCTGTCCGAGCAGAAACGATATTTCGCTCTCTACGTTATGCAACCGTTTGTTGTGGGTTATGCGACGCGACGCCTTGATCACGAAGACGAAGTCATCGGGTACTTGGCCGGCCCATTCCGACACCGTTTTCTCTGTCGGCATGCGATAGAACGTGTTATTGATTTCCACGCACTTCAAACGCTCGGCGTAGTAGGCCAACATATCGCCGGGTTTGATCGAAGGCGGATAGAAGTTGCCCTTCCACTCCTTGTACGAGTATCCACTCGTGCCTGTGAGAATCTCCATGCCACCCTAGAACTTTCTCGGACCGACCTTGCGAGTGTTGTACTTCTCGAGGTAATCGAGGTGCTCTCGATCTCTGGGATAGGCTTCATCCAATCGGTATGGATAGGTCGACATGCCATGGAATGGAAGCGGCTCCACCGTCCGACCCTCGGCCGTGTTGAGATCTCCGTCTTTTATCCAGCCCACGCTGTATACCAGAAAATCCCGGGTCCAACCCGTCTCGAGCGCAGGAGCATCTTCCGCGTCGAACTCAAACAGAATCTCATCGCCCGAGTTCACGATCGCGTACTTGTCATCTTCCTCGACCATGAGAGGAAGAACATCACCATAGCGTGTGTAGTTACCTTCTAAGTCACGCCACTGTTGGGCCCTGGTAACGTCATCGTAATCAAACCAATGGGGCCCGTAGCGACCCCCCTTACGAAACAGCCGAGAAAATCCTCTGTAGCGGATAGCAGCCGAACTCGCCGAAAGTGTGGTGCGTCTGAGTTCGGCGTTCGGGATTCCAATTGTAAAGAAGATATAGTCCCAATACACTTCCATGTTGGTTCTTATACGGACTCGCCGATCACCGGTCAGGAACCTACCTCTCAGATCTACGACCACCATCTTATTCTTGCCGCTCGGAAAGCTCATGTCGGGTATGACGGTCTGCCAGTCGCCCTCCGAGTTGATCACCTGCAAGTACGGTGGAACAACCTTGAGCTTGGCCTGCGACATCGAAACGTTGATGCTGGCATCGGTTGGAAATACCCAGCCATTCAGATACAGCACCACATCGCCCGAACTCGCCGGACTTCCGAGGTCCAGCACAAGGTCGTGCATTCTCGTGATCCCTTGATACGGACCCGGAATCAAGTTCGCCACGTAGCGATCATCCTTGGCCCGCACGGTAGCCAGCAAGTCGTTCGATCTATCGTCGAAGGCGGCCTGCGGAGAATACCTACGACCTACCTGGTACAGCCGCAATTCTGAAGCCGGAGGAGGGACGAACCGCTCGTCGACGAACAGATCCACCGAGTCCGGGTGATCCAGGACGACTAGATTGACTTTATCGACATATGCCGCTTCCCATAGCTCCTCCGTGAGCCGCAGGGAGTATATGCCACTTTTCTGTTTCAGCAGTCCGCTTGGAATCTTTATGTACTCGTGGGCTGCTCCTGATGGTGCGTAGGCGGTCGCCCCTCCCATAATGCCAAGCGGCATGCCGAGCGCACTCTGCCAGAGCACATCGGTCACAAAATCATACTTCACGCCATCCCATACGTAGAGGAATCCGCACGAACCTTTGAGGGTCTGTTGTTCGACCAAGTCCTGGTCACTACCAGGGAAAAACAGATTCTGCGGCACGCCGTTGGTCCAGACAATACGCACGACATCTGCCTTGAGGTGTTCGCCCAATCCTAGGTGAGTTGTGGGCTCGGTTACCACTCTCATTTGATAGAGGTCTCCAGCCCGAACCTCGAGCTTTGCACCAATGCCAAAATGGTTGTTCTTCCCGTTCCCGGTTCTCAAGCCAACCAACTGTAGCTTGATGTAGTGATTCGCGTCGCCTCCATCGTTCCTGATCAACCGCGGCCTGCCATCCAGCCCCACTATGAACAGGTCCATGTCCCCGTCTTCGTTGTAGTCAGCTATTGCGATCATGCGCCCTGACTGGAGATGACCGGGTAGGAGCGACGAGCGGTCTTCGTACTTACCTGAGCCATCGTTATGGAGGAGAAACACACCTTTTGCACCAGATTCAATCGGTTCCCCTACTACCACCAAATCCAGAAACCCGTCGTTATCGAAATCCACGAATTCGGCATCCAGTCCTCGCATTCTCGTAAGCGCCCGGAACGATCTGCTTGACCTTTCGTCCTCGGAGAAAGTTCCGTCACGGTTATTGCGATAGAGGTGATATGAGTCACCCGTGAGAGAGGTGACGAACAGATCAAGAAATCCGTCATTGTTGTAATCACCTGCCGCTGCTGCACCGCCACCATCCACCGCACCCAGTCCGCTCTCGGACGTTACGTCTCGAAACCGTCCCTGCCTTTGGTTGGAAAACAGCGAGTTCCCACCCGACTGATTGGTGACGAACAAATCGAGGTCCCCGTCTTCATCGAAGTCGCCCATAACTGCATCTCTGGCAATTCGATTACTGCCTGCAAGTCCCATCCTCTGCGCTTGATCGACAAACGTACCGTCGAGATTATTTCTATAGACTTCGTTCGGACCGCGGCCTCCGACAAAGACATCCAGATCGCCTTCCTGGTCCAAATCGGCGAAGAGAGCGCGGTGGCTCGTGGCAGCACCACCGACACCCGCAGACCGCGACACATTTTCAAACCGCCCGTTCCCGGCGTTGTGGTAAAGGACGTTGGGACCCTGCTGGATCACCAACAAATCCAGCAGTCCGTCGTTGTCGTAATCCCCGAAGGCTGACCCCGTAACGGTCCCGGTTGCATCGATGCCTGCCTCGGAGGTAACATCCACGAACTTGCCGAGGTCGTTGCGGAACAGGTAGGCTACGCTCTCCGACCCATCCGGCTTCCAATTGGAGACGAAAAGATCTTGGTCTCCGTCCCCGTCGTAGTCAGCTACCGAGAGCTGTCCGCCTCTAACATTGGTCGCAGGTCGGCTCGTGTCACCTGCCGGTACCACGGCGAGACCGGCCACAGCCGAGGCATCCGTGAACCGCAGTGCAGCGAGAACGGCAGAGCGATCTCCGACTCCAGCTGACACGTTGCGACTGAAGGTGATGATCGGGAAGCCGACATCAGCGCCACCGGGACCCTTTAGATCACGCAGGCCAGCCTGATAGATCGGAGTCACCTTCAAGAAATTGTGTACTACGACAGTCGCCTGTAGCGCCTCCGGCGAACGGCCCTCCCGAAGCGCCGCCAGACTCCGCTCGAAGAAGTCAACGGCTTCTTTGGGAAGTTCAGGCACCTGTCGCCTGACCTCTTCCATCTGGGCAATTGCGGCGTCCATTTCCTGGTTCCGTACGAGACCCTCGATGAGCTGAAGGCGTGCAGCGATGTTGGCCGGAGCAAGCTCTACTGTTCGCGATAGGTACTCCACACTCCTCCGCATCCCATCACCGCCTGAACGCTGCAACAGATCGGCCAGCGCGTACATGACCTTGACGTTACTGGAGTCTGACGCAACAGCCTGATCTAGTTCGCGCACGGCGGCATTCGTTCGGTCGGTCAGATCATATACCTTGGCCATGAGGAGACGGATATCGGCATCGTCCGGTGCCAACTTCCGCGCCTCGACAAGTGCCTTCTCTGCGTCCTCATACTTGCCCAATCTCAGGTCCACAAGTCCTAGATTCGCGTATCCCAGTGGTTCTTTGGGTGCCAACTCGATGAGACGGCCGAACTGCTGCTCCGCTTCTTCGAGTCTGTTCTCCTCGAGGTACGCAAGCCCCAGCGTGCGGAGGGTTATTATCTCGGTAGCTCTGCTCGCACTATCTCCTGCATCGCTGCGGCACCCCATCGCTGCCATCGCGACGCCGGCTGCAACAACTAGTGTGCTTCTTAGAACCCATGACCTCATGTAACGCTCCTCGCATTGTTCCGAACAGTTAGACGATCTTGGACATATGCCGATTCGCTGTGAGGGTCGCTCACCTCCAAGGCCAGATCGCTCCCATCGAGGCGCCATGTTCCGTAGCGCGATCGTAGCCCGAGCTCCTCGCTCTCGCCCGACCGAAGATGCTCGCCGTAGCTCTGCGGGCAGCCGCTTCCGCCTCATCGCACGGTTTCCTGGACATTTGCTGCAACACTCGTAGTACTTTCTTCGCACCGTCCACAGCCAACCTCTTGTGACCTTCCTCATGATCCCGTAGCGAATTCAAGAATGAATCCCACATCTCGCTAAGCGACGACGCCACGTCTGAGGAAGGCTGCCATTCCGGAAGTGTCGTAGTAACATCGAGGAAAACGTGCCACCTTATTATCTCGCACTCTGCGGTTGCAGTATCGCGCTCCGCGCTTAGCCGCACGCGCCAACTCGTATATGCGAAAAACCGCTGTCCCGAGACAGTTGGCCCCAGCATCATCATTTGATCCAATAACTGATCCTCGCTCCTACCGGCGATGCGGTAAACCGTTTCCTCGGCAGCAACTGTCACATCGCCCATAACCGGTACAATCTGTGCATCTCCCGACGCGCATGCCTGAAACACGAGAAGTGCACTCACATACACGCTAGGTCGCACGCCTATCCCTCCGCCGGCTCTTGCATACCTTATCAATGGCATCGCCCACCAGAGCGCGATCGCTGAGGGGGGCTCTACAGGTACCATCATGACATATATAGAGTGTCGCCTTTCCGCCTACCGGGGACTTATCTCGCAACAGTGGAAGTTCGCTCGATACCTTGCCTACAATTGCAAGCGCCTCGATCCGCTGTGGAACGAACTTTGTTGCGATTTCAGCACGCAACGCCTTCAGGTCTGTGGATCCCTCCTCGCCAACGATGACGAGTTCGATTGGCCCGTCCAGCAGAAAGTCCAGGGCCAACAGACTCTTCGCAAATGCTCGTGGGAATTGGCGGATTGAGCCGCCGAAGGCCTTGATCATATCAGCCGCCACCTCCCGCAAATCCGAGCGCTCCAAGTGATAGGATAGTCGGGCAAGGCAACAAGCCGTCGTTGCATTGGCGGAAGGGATTGCGCCGTCGGCGCATTCCCGATAACGCACGATCGAATGCTCGTGCCCTTCCGGCGTGTGGAAGAAAGTTGGTGATTCCGGATCGCGGAACTCAGCCAAAACGATCTCAAAAAGTCCTAGCGCTTCCTCAAGATATGTGGAATCTCCGCTTGCTTCGTAGAGTTCGATCAGCGACTCCCCGAGGTATGCATAGTCTTCCAGATATGCATTGATATGGGCCTTTCCGGCTCGATACGATCGGAGCAACTTCCCCTCGGGGGTCCTGAGCTCGGCCAGCAGGAAGTCAGCTGCGCCTCTAGCACCAAGCAGATATCGCTCCTCGCCGAGGACACGATACGCAGCGGCCAGCGAATTGACCATCATCCCGTTCCACGAAGTCAGCACCTTGTCGTCTAACGCAGGAGCGACCCGCCCGAGGCGGTGTTTGAATACCTTGTTTCGAGACTCCAGCAGGGTGTCTCGAAGGGCATCAGCTGTTAGGCCTAGTTGTGAGGCGACAAGCTCGAGGGTGTGAGGAGTGTTGGGAATACTTCTACCTTCCCAATTACCGTGTGGTGTGATGTCATAGTACGAGCAAAAAGCCCGCGCCGAGCTTTCGTCTAATACTTCCGCTATCTCGACCGGTGTCCATACGAAGAATTTCCCTTCCTCACCTTCTGAGTCCGCATCAGTCGACGAATAAAACACGCCTTCCGGAGAACGCATGTCACGTAGCGCGTAGTCCAGTATCTCAGTGGTAATGTCTCGATAGAACGTGTCACCGGTCACCTGGTAAGCTTCGAGATATGCCATTGCCAACAGGGCGTTGTCGTACAGCATCTTTTCGAAATGGGGGACCAGCCAACGCCGGTCCGTGGAGTAGCGCGCAAACCCACCTCCGATGTGGTCGTACATACCCCCCTTCGCCATGTCATCGAGGGTCTTGCGCACCATATCCAAGGCCCGACTATCTTCGAACCGCTCATGGAGGCGCAATAACAGGGAAAGGGCCGTGGCCGGAGGAAACTTTGGGGCGGACCCGAATCCACCAAACGAGGCGTCGAAGGCATCGTAGTACTGGTCGAGCGCCAGCTCTAACTCCGCTGTCCCCACGACCGCAGGTGACCCTACACTTGCTCTCTCACGCTTCACGTACTCCACCACACGAGTCGCGAGTCTTCGCAAGTTGTCCCTGTCGTTCCGCCACGCCTTATCGATCTCAACCAAGATGTCAGGGAACCCCGGCCTCCCAAACCGCCTCTCCGGAGGGAAATAAGTCCCAGCAAAGACCGGCTTCAGTTCAGGGGACAGGAAGACCGTCATTGGCCACCCGCCCTGTCCCTGATTCATCGCAAGGGTCGCCGCCATATAGATCTCATCGAGGTCGGGCCGCTCTTCACGATCCACCTTGATGTTCACGTAAAGCTCATTCATTAAGGCGGCGATTCTCTCGTTTTCGAATGACTCTCGCTCCATTACGTGACACCAATGGCACGCCGAATAGCCTATCGATAACAAGATCAACCGATCCTCATTGCGGGCACGCTCCAGTGCCTCGGGACACCATGGATACCAGTCGACCGGATTGTGCGCATGCTGAAGGAGATATGGACTCGTCTCATTAATCAGACGATTCGTGTATTCGGGTGCTTCGAAGCTTGGAGTCATCAGAGATCGCGGGAGACGGGTGATTCTACCAGCCGAGACCCAGTCGCCGGGCCGCGATTCTTAGACCGAGCAAAGTGAGGTGTGGCTCTGTGACATCTATTTCGGCAGCCAGTGCTACGATCTTTGAAGCCAGTCCTCCTGTCGCAACAACGTAAGGCTCACCGCCATCCGGCCACTCGGCCTTGATCCTTCGAACGGTACCGTCAACCGCGTCTGCCGAACCAAAGAGTATGCCGGCACGTAGACACTCTTCGGTACAACGGCCAATGACCCGCTGCGGCGGAGCTAGATCTGTGGCCGGAAGCTTGGCAGCCCTCTCCGTCAGGTTGTCGGCGGCGACTTGCAATCCTGGCGCAATCACGCCGCCCAAAAAATGACCATTCGCCGTAATGCAATCGAATGTGGTCGCAGTACCAAAGTCAACCACGATCGTATCTCGTGCGTAGAGTTCTGCGGCTGCCAAGGTATTCATAATCCTATCGGCACCGACCTGCATCGGGTCGTCCACGTCCAAAATCACACCGAGCTCAGATTTCGGACCGACCGAAACCGGTCTTATGCCCGTCGCCAGTTCGATACCTCCCGTAACCAGCTCAGTAACTCCGGGTGCCACCGATGCCACGACCGCCGCCCGAATCTCCTCCGTAGAGTGGCCTGCATGGCCGAGGTACGATGTGAAAACCGCCGCCCACTCGTCCGAGGTACGGCTCGTTGCCGACGTAAGTCTCCAGCTCCCGATCAAACGCTCTCGATCGAAGACCCCAACGGTGATTTCGGTATTACCGACATCAACTACTAGAAGCATCCGGTTCCTCTGCGAAAGGACTCCTGACCAGACCGTTGCGTCGCAGCACAAGCACAGACATAACAATTCCTGTCACGAGTGTGGTTACCCACATCCCTGGCCCCGGGGCGCGGGGAAGAGTCTGGGTGTCGGTCAGCTGTCGCGCCAGTTGCGAAGTCAATACCCCTGCTGACAACACGCCACTATACAATGCCGATACCAGTAGCGAGCGCGAGAGTACATAGAGACATGACGCAGTCAGTGCCCCGACAAATCCTAGCAACACCAACCCACTATCGCCGATACCTGACGATACTAAGAGACCGTACCAGGCCGTAGCCCCAACAGTCCCAATCAGCACGGGTAACAAGCCTGCGCCATGCGGCTCGCCAACCAGCAGTCTCCGAAATGCGATCTCTTCCGCAACCAACTTGGACGCTATGGTTATCGCCGACAGAAAGATCAGCGAAGGGACCGCTGCGGCCGCACACCCGGCTGACTCGGCCCCGGTCACAGCGGCGCCACCGGTTGTAAGCAAGCACACGTGCGCCGACCCGGGATCTCCAATTGCAGTGTCTAAGAGCAGACTGACTATTAGAGGCAACAAGGCCAGGGCCGTCGCCGCGGTGTACCATCGCACAAACGGACGCTGGTGCACGAACGCCACCGCAAAACCCCAGCCTACCACTCCACCGACAACCAGAATACCTCTTCCCAGATCCACTTGAGAGATGAGGACGTCGGACCCGCCTGCGGATGCGAGAATGGTTATCGAGAATGCAGCAGCGACGATCAACACTGCAGGTATAGAAAAGTTATCTCTCCACGGGCCGTCACTCGGCCAGAGCCCCAATGGAAGGTGCATGCCCAGAATGATAAACATCGTCACCACTCCCAAGCCGAGCGTAGCTATCGAATCGCCGACGATCCCATGGAGCGAATCGTTGTTGAGCAACCACCACGACGCAAGCAGCAAGAAAGCTGTCGCCGATCCGCGTGCCCACCACGGAATCTCAAGCTGCGACAACGCTTCCTCCAAATATTTGCTCAATTCCCGATCTGGTTTCCACTCTCAGACCGCCTGACCTATCTATTCCCCGCGCAATTCCGGTTACCGGAGCTTTGATAGCCCTGTCACGCAACCAATCTGACTGCTCAAAGGCCTCCAGTTCTTCGGTCGTGAGCAGTTCAGCTTCCGACATCGTGTGAAGGCCTGGCACGAGGCGCCCGAGCACATCGATCCTCGTGATGCCCGGCAACACCCGATCCAAGGCAGCCGCCCGATGGGATATCTCGGTAGGTAAACCACTATAAACGTTGATCCCTATTCCGACACCTACCCACTGCAACCCGTCACGCAACCAGCGCGCCTCGCACAACACCCCAGCGATCTTGCGGTCACGAACCATGAGGTCATTGGGCCACTTGAGAAATACCTCTGCATTGAGATCCTTGAGAACTTGCACCAATGTCAAACCAACTCTTATCGACAGCACTCCGCTGCCGATCCGTGCCCGCGGCCTTACGAGGTAACCCAACCAGATTCCAATCTTGGGCGGACTCCTCCAATTGCGGCCCAACCTCCCCCTCCCCGCCACCTGTTCATCCGCAATAACAACTGTTCCTCTCGGCGCGCCCTCGAACGCCAGTTCATGAATTATGTCCAGCGTGCTGGTGACCTTCGCCAGGCTGACGCAATTTGGAGCCTGAATTCGCTTCGCGAGCTCAGTGGGGCTCAAACCGTCGTAGATCATCGCCCAAACAGAGCCCACAGGATGGTAGCGGTGCCAATCCCGAAGCAGTAGGGGGCAAACCTGTGAAACCTCCCACGTCTCAACAGTTTAACAAGGAACCGTATGGCCATAATTCCCGACACCAATGACGCCAGGAAGCCCGCTGCCAGTGACACAGAACCCACGGAGGCCACATCAGCGGGTAGATTGGGAAGTTGCAGCATCGCCGCACCCAAAACGACCGGAATCGATAACAAAAAAGAATACTCGGCTGCATCCACCGGTTCTATTCCGAGCCACATCGCCGAGGCGATGGTCGAGCCCGAGCGGGATATGCCGGGTAGGATCGCCGCTGCCTGCGACAGCCCGATAACACCGGCTGCAAGTGAGGATGGTTCACGGGCCTTGGTACCCCGTGGAATCCGGCCCGTGCTCCATAGGACACCGCCCGTTATCAGGAAATCCAAGCCAACCATTATCAAAGAGCCGAACAGCTCTTCGATCCAGTCGGAGAACAGGATACCTACCAGGCCGGCAGGGATCGTACCTATCACAAGCAACAGAACGTAGCGCCAGACTGCCTTATCTCGTGTGAGTACACCAGTCACCAGAATCCACAGTTTGCCGCGATATACGAATATCACCGCCATCAACGTAGCCACATGAAGCATTACTTCCACTACAACACCCGGGCTTGCCAATCCAAACAACTCTTCAGTTACTACGAGGTGACCAGAACTCGATATTGGCAGAAACTCAGTCACCCCCTGCACAATTCCCAACAGAAGGCCTTCCCACAGAGTCACTGCTCCACAACCTTCAAATAGAGGGATTCATATAGTGGTACAATCCGGTCAGTTGAAAACTCGTTGGCGCGCTCGATCGAGGCCCGCCTCATGCGCGTGAAAAGTCCCTCATCGGAGAGGACTTGAAGAGCCTTCTCCGCCATGGTTGCCACTTCGCCGACGGGCGCTAACATTCCGGTCTCGCCGTCTAGAACGACTTCGGGGATACCGCCTACGTCGCTCGCTATCACGGGAACACCACACGCCATCGCCTCGAGGGCGCTCAGTCCGAAGGACTCCGAGGCGCTTGGCAGAAGATAGAGGTCGGCCGCGCGAAGCAATTCTGCGACCGTATCTATTTTTCCAAGGAAACGGACACGATCTGACACACCCAGTCGTTCCGCCTCCGCCTCCGCCTCCGGTCGCTGCGGTCCATCGCCGGCAAGTATCAAGACAGCTGGTATCTTGCCGGTGATCGCTGCAAAGATTCTGACGACGTCCGGCACTCGCTTCACATCGCGAAAATTCGAAACATGGGCAAGCATCTTATGGCCGTCCGGCACCAGCCGTCCGTAGTCGCCACCTCGCTCATTTGACGGATAGTATTCCGAAAGATTGACGAAGTTCGGGATATGTTGGATGTCACAGCGACTGCACCCGAATTTTCGATACGTCTCTGCGCGCAGATAATTGGATACGGCGGTCACCGCATCAGACCGCTCTATAGAGAACTTGGTAACGGTGAAGAACGAGTTCTCGAGGCCAACTAGTGTAATGTCTGTACCGTGGAGCGTCGTTATGACTTTGATCCCATGATCTTCTTCCAGCATCTGCTGTGCCAAGAAAGCAGCTGGGGCGTGCGGGATCGCGTAATGTACGTGAAGAATGTCGAGCCGCTCTCTCAAACCGATCTCATGCTGTTTGACAGCCAAGGCCAGTGAGTAGGGAAAATATTCCAAGAGTGGATATGTGGCGCTGAGATCGACCTCGTGGAAGAACACTCTATCGGAGAATTCCCGTAGTCGAAAAGGAGAGGCATAGGAGATAATGTGCACGTCATGTCCTCGACGGCCCAGAGCGAGCCCCAATTCCGTCGCGACCGCCCCAGATCCCCCGTACGTCGGATAGCAAGTGATTCCGATTCGCATTAATTCGCCTGTTCGTCCCACAGTTCCGCGATTCGCTCCGCCAGCGCATCGGACGCCGTAGTGGCATCAAGCGTCACTACGTTCCTTGCCGGCAATTGGTGACGGAACCACGTTTCCTGGCGTTTCGCGTACTTCCTGGTAGCAATGATAATAGCCTCAGCAAGGTTAGATTCCTCTAGATCTCCCTCGAGATGTCGCACGACCTCTCGGTAACCGACCGCGTCCAACCCACGCGCATCGCTAGATACGCCACTCGCAAGCATCCGGTCGACTTCCGCTACCAGGCCCGACGCCAGCATATTGAGGGTTCTCGATTCGATGCGGTCATGCAGCACGGATCGTGGTAGCGTCAATCGGACGTAGAATGGCCTCATTGCTCCATGGGTTTTCGCTCGCGCCTGCCACCACGACAGTGGCTGACCCGTAAGGAGTGCCACTTCGACCGTTCTCGCTGCACGCTGGCGCCCACCGCCACTATAGCACGGGTCCAACCGGGAGGCCCAGTGCCCCAAGCGGCCCGCGTTCGTCGCCCAACGCCGTAGCTTCTCTCGCCGCCACGAATCAATCGGCGGTTCCTCGAACAACCCATCGGCTAGCGCCCTTACGTAAAAACCGGTTCCGCCAACTACGATTGCAGAGATACCGTGCTTCAGAGAAGCCAACCACTCGGCACCCGCTGCCGCAAATTGTCCCGCGCTGTAGCGCTCGCCCGGGTCAACAATGTCGATCCCGTAGTGCGGGACGAGCGAGAGCTGTTCCGGTGTAGGTTTCGCGGTCCCAATGTCCAGACCGCGATAGATCTGCCGTGAATCCGCCGAGATCACAACTATCTGCCGCAACCGGGCGAGCGCCATTGCTACGGCTGTCTTCCCTACCGCGGTGGGACCAACGATTACAGGTACAAGAGGATTACGATCGTCCAAATTTTCGTTCCAGCTCGTTCCGAGGGAGCTTGACTATGGTCGGACGACCGTGCACGTCATGTGGTGGGAGTTCGCAGGCGAACAACCTATCTATCAGGTCCTGCATTTCGGAGCGCTCCAAGACCTGACCGGCCTTTATCGCCGCCTTGCACGCAAAAGTCGCCGCAAATCTTTCGAGTCGATTCAACCCGCCGAGTCTTCCAACCGAAAGATCGGCAATCAACTCCTCGAAGCACAGTCGCGCATCGAATCGTGGGTGCGGATTGGGAACCGCGTGTATGACCACGGATCTACCACCGAATTCCTCTACTTCGAACCCCACGGCTGTGAGAAGCTCACCGTTAGCCGATACTGCGTCCAGTCCCTCGGCATTCAGATCCACCGTGAGAGGCAACAAGAGCCGCTGGGCAGTTGCCGCCGAGCCGTTCAATTCGGCCATCGCATGCTCGTAGAGGATCCTCTCATGAGCGGAGTGTTGATCCACTATCGCTATGCCGTCGGTCGTCTCAAAGATGATATAGGTGTTGAGAACCTGAATTAGCTGACGACGTGGAACATGAGCGAATCGGGACTCTGACGTCGCTGGCGCAAAGAGGTCTGGCAATACCACATCGGGTGGGCAGTCTCCTCCGGCACCGCTGCCGCTCCAGGTACGCCGTGACCAGTTCCCTGCACTCCCGGTCGGGTCGCTCGATCCCATTAAAGCCGCAGCCTCAATGGGTCTCAACGATTCACGGACCGCAGTCTCCACTGCTCGTTCGACCAACATGCGATCGCGAAACCGCACCTCTAGTTTCGCCGGATGCACGTTCACGTCCACCTGGTCACCCGGAATCCCAATGGACAGAAACAACGTCGGCCGAGTTCCGGGCGGCGTGGTAGCCCGGTAGCCGGATTCTGCGGCTCGAACCAGAAACGGATCCTTGAACGGCCTGCCGTTCACGAACAAATGTGCCTTCCGTCCCGTCTGTTTTACTTCAGCAGGGCGCTGTACGAATCCGCGGACGGAAACAGGACCCGTGGAGTAGTCCACCCGAACCAGTTGTTCGGCCGTGGATCTGCCAAACAGCGATGCTATGCGATCTGCTACATCAGATACCCTCGGCGCATCCAATAGAACCCGCCCGTCACTGGTCAAGCGGAAGGATACCTCGAGGCGGGAAAGCGCTAACACGGTAAGAGCCTGCATCGTCGCGCGCGTTTCGCTTCTACCAGACCGAAGGAACTTGCGGCGTGCCGGAGTGTTGAAAAATAAGTTTCTCACTGTCACCGTCGTACCCTGCCCCCTTGCAGTCGTTTCCACCGACTCGACATGCCCACCCTTGACCGTGATCTTCGTGCCTTCACCGGTCGACTCGCGGGCAGTCTCCAACTCGAACCGTGAGACCGATGCTATGGCCGGGAGCGCCTCACCCCGGAACCCATAGGTGGAAACACCGATCAGGTCTGCGGCCACCACGATCTTACTCGTAGCATGACGGTCTATGGCCAGCATGACATCATCTCGGTCCATCCCACACCCGTCATCGCCCACTCGGATGAGAGTTCTCCCTCCGTCCTCCAATTCGACCGTTATGTTGTTACAGCCAGCGTCGAGCGAGTTCTCAACGAGTTCCTTCACAACCGATGCAGGACGCTCGACCACTTCACCCGCAGCAATCTGGTCTGCCACAGAATCGGCTAAGACACTGATCCTCCCCATTATATCGGCGTCAACTCCGACCGCATCACCCACCCCCTCCCCGATCCGTGCTCCACGAATATCCATACTCCCTTGATGTCCAAGACCTTCACCGCGCTGCTCCGTTCCAAAGATCTGTGCGACGGTGCGGGCCCGTAGGGGGCCTCACGTAACGGTACCAGCGCCGGAACCGTCAACGCCAACGACTGTCCATACCGCCATTCGACATACGTTCCGTACCCAACGCCGATGACCGCAAGGGCAAGAATCGCGACCGCCGGCTGCTCCACTCGCAACCCCACTAGTAGCCATCCTAGAATCCAGAGCACGGCCGCTCCGACAATAGCCTCCGATGGTGTGACCGGTGAGATCCACATCAGTTTGCGAGAAGCCATGTCGCCTCTGGGAAGATCCCTCAACGCCCTCCGGACGGCCTTCCTACGGGGCTCGAGCCTCGCTGCCCGTACCCAGGCCGCCTCCGCCTCGGCGTCGGCACCCAAACGCCTCATCACAAACCCTAGATTGTATTGGTGGGCCGCTGACCAAGGCTCCGCCGCTATGCGGCGGGCGAAGCTGTCCGCGGCATTCTGCAATGCGCCAGTCTCGAACAACTTTTCCGCCGACTGCGCCTGGGACGACGGCGCCAGAGCTACTATGAGTATCAGCAGACTGGCCAGAGCGAGCCCCACCGTACCGTTGCCACCCGACGCGCCGACCAGTGCCCTGATCACCTCCCGCATTTCGGCTACGAGTTCCTCGGGATCCAGCTCACCGGCCGGACCGTACTGAACCTGCCACAACCTATCTCTCACCCGTGCCGCATGCATAGCCACGTGTTCGTCTACCCCTGCCGCCCTGAGCGCATCTGCGAGATACACACGGTCCCTCACTTCAGCGCCCCGCACCAGCCGCTCGAGTGTTGCATTGAATTCGGCTCCTACCCGCGGCAGAGTTCCCACCTTCTCCACCACTGCCCGGGAACGGCTCATGCGAATCCGGGGCCCGAACCGAACCAAGTAAACCGTCAGGGGGGGAATTAGCCCTACGATCAGCCACACCCATAAAGGTATCGACATACGCATCCGGGCGACCCCGGCCCACCTAGAAGTTGTCAGCAGAGCGTCGCGACCCAGCAGTTGCGGCGCGCGTACCGGTCCGGTGATCAGAATCTTCAGGGGTTGCGATCGCAACGTGACATAGTCCGCAGTAGCGAGATCAAAGTACTCGTATGTCGGCTGGCCAACCCGCATAACACCTGCCGAATCTGCCACCACCAAGTACTTGAACCGCTTGGAACCGGCTATCCCTGCAGCGGAATCCGTCGGAATGAGATCGACTTCGACGTTCTCTGGATACACCCGCAGACCCGAGGGCCACCTAAACCGGGGCTCAGGCCAGAGAGACACGTTGCCACGCCCACTCACAGTTGCCACCACCCTTCCCGCTTCGCCGACACGTAGTTCCGAGGGAATCGAATCGATTGAAAACTCGAGGTCCGCTCCCGCCGCACCATCGAATTGCGGAGGTCGAGATTCCAGCGGCTGCCCTGTCACGTCGACGAACACGCTGTCACTTGACACTTCGTGTCTCCGCTCCCTGCTGAGGAAAGAAAAACTGAGCGGAAGGCTGTAGGAAACCTTGGCGGGACCGATCGCAAAACGACCGGTCGTAAGCGGGAAGACCGCCTGATAACTGACGTACAGATCGTACCACGTGTTGCGCACTCGTCGACCAAGCGCTACCGCGCGACCACCTCCTTCCGAATACGTCCACGCGCCGCTCAGTTCCGGCTGATTGAGCAGCGGAGGATTCCTCAGGCGAGAACGTATCGGTCGTGGCAACCATGCTACGACGACAAGATCGAACTGCTCTCCAAGAACGATAGAATCGCTGGAGGTAATGACTTCCACGTAGGCTTCGTCCACGGGAAGTGAGTCAGGGTCATGACTCTCAACGAGGTTGCGAATGCGAGGGTCCAGCAGCTCTGCACCCGTCGACTTCACGGCTGCCACAGTGATTTCGATCGGCTCAGTTGATACCACCGAGTCACCCATCCTAGCCCGCACCGAGCCAATCGTCGCCTTCCCGGCCCTAATGGCACTGAGTCGGAGCTCTCTGGTCCTGACGCGGGTGGGTGTGCCGGACCTTATGGACACCTCGGAGCGATCACTGGTTCCCCGCAGGGCTATTCCCGTCAGGAGCGGGTCGATCAGCTGGACTGCTTCCTTGCCGGTGGCCGTTACCCTCACTGTCAGGATGAATTCTTCACCCAGCAGCACTTGCTTTCTGTCCACCGATGCGTCGATTTGCACCTGCTGGACCGATAGCGCCATGGCCAGAACCGCGGCTACCAATCGCGCCTCCCCCGTGTAGTACGGGTTTGTGATCTACGTCGGCTGAGTTTGCGCCGAGTCTCGCGTTCCTCTTCGGCCACCGAATTGAGGATCTGCTCGGCCTGGGCTGCGCTCAGACCTTGCATGGGCGGAGGTGGAGAGTCCTCTTCACCAGCTGAGCCCTGGCTGCGAGGAGGCGCGCTCTCTGGTGGTGGTGGCATCCTCCGGAGCGTCAATTCCAGGTTCCACTTGGCCGCCACATCTCCCGGTTTCAGCAACAGCGCATCGACATAGTGTCGCCTGGCCTCCTCGAGGTGTTGCATCCGGTTGACCGAGTCGACTTCCGACAGACGCAACTCCAGCAGACCCAGATTGTATTCTGCCCGGAACCTCACTCCGGGATCGAGCGACCGGGCCGCCCGTTCCAGGCCGGACCGCGCCATCGCCGAATCATTTGCGGCGAGCCCTGCCGTCCCCACATTGTACCAAACGGAGTCCCCTCCCGCACCCGCTCTGACCTGCTCCAAATACAATCGGGAAGCCTCATCGAAACGACCATCCATCCATGCGACCTCGGCGGGATTGCGCGGCGCTTGCCCCTGCGCGACGGAAGTCGCCGTCACAGAAAGTACCAGGACCACCAAGGCAGCGGTGCGCCGCGTGAGAGCCTGACCAAGCAATAGGGTCACCGCCACCAGCAGTGGAATCCATGCGCGTAGTACATCCTGTGCAGCGGTGGTTGTGGCCTCCGGCACCCGTTTGAGAGCCGAGACAAATTCTCTCACCGCACCCGCCTGATCCGCCTCTTCGGCGGATACCACCATGCCATGGGTAGCATCGGCTACCGCCGACATTATGTCGTCACGTCGCTTCGTCAGAACGATCTTGTCGGACGGATCCCTCTGATACCCGATCAAGGTGCCGGTTTCATCGCGAACCGGAATCCGCGTGGGCTGTACCGTTCCTTCAGCCACGAGCACGACGTGTACGCCGTCGCGCCTCAGCCGTTCGGCGGCTCTGATCACTCCGGGCAACGAGTCGTGTGCCTCCCCGTCGGTGAATACGACCAGAACACGGTCTGCGACTTCTTCCTTGGCCAACAACAGGTCGTGGCCCTGGACCAACACACGGGCTAATTCGGTTCCGCCGGCACTGGAAATATCGGGATCGAGACCCTCAACCATGAGATTCAGAGCACTGCCATCTATGGTGAGAGGCGACATAATGAAACTCCGGCCGGCGAACGCGATCAACCCGATTCGATCGCCTCTCAAGTCGTGAATGATTCTACCGGCTTCGCGCTTAGCCAAGTCCAGTCGCGAAGGACCCATGTCCTCTGCCAGCATGGAGCGCGATATGTCTACCGCGAGCACCAGGTTCAAACCTTTGGTTTCGGTTTCCACGACTCTGGTGCCCCAACGCGGACCTGCGAACGCTGCCATGGCGGCGATAGCTGCCAATGCCAGCGGAACAGCTCCCCATCTCCCCATCCGTCGCGCTTCATGCCCAAGCCCGCTCGACCATAAATTTGCGCGCCTCACCCGCACGCCCCGCGCCCAGAGGGCCAGCAGAGCGACTACCAACCCCACAACGGGGGCGGCCCTGAGCGCGTTGGGAAGATCGAACACCATCAGGGTATCCTCACAGCAACCGTTGCCGCCATCGCAAGCTCGAGCACCAATGCAAACAGTCCGGTGAGTACCATCGGACGATACCATTCGTCTGCGTCGGTGTAACGAGTAATCGTAACCGGGGTCTTTTCCAGTTGATCGATCTGCCGGAAAATTCTGCTCAACGCCTCGGCGTCTGTGGCCCGGAAATACCGTCCTCCTGTAGTGCGAGCAACATCACGCAACAAATCTTCGTCTATCTGGACGGGAAGCATCTGATATCGGATCTGATTCGATGGTCCCCTGCCGATCGGCATCATGGCCTCGCCGTCGGTGCCGACTCCAATCGTATACACTCGCACACCGAGCTTCTGGGCCGCCTGGGCAGCCGTGCGAGGGTCAACCGTCCCACGGTTATTCTCACCGTCCGTCAGGAGGACGATTACCTTGCTGGCTCCCGGAGCACGTCTGAGACGGTTGGCGGCCGTCGCGATAGCCGTACCTATGGCGGTACCGTCTTCCAATTCACCCACTTTGATCCGTCCAACTGATTCCTGGAGCACCTGGTAGTCTACGGTGATGGGCACCCTGGTCAGAGCGTCAGCGGCAAAGATCACCAATCCGATGCGATCGAACTTCCGCCCCTCGATGAACGCGATCGACTGTTTCTTGGCCACGTCGAGACGGTCAGAGGGAGCAAAGTCCTTGGCAAGCATGCTGCTGGAAATATCCACCGCCAACACAATGGCGATGCCCTCGCTAGTCGACTCCGTCTCCCCCGCTCCTATCTGTAGACCCGACGCTGCCAAGACCCATGCGCCTATGGCAATCGTTCTCAATGCCAGGGGGATCTCGGAAACCCATCGATGCCCCAGCTGACTCGCCTCCAAAGAAGCAACGTCGCTGTAACGCGCAGCGCGCTTGGGCCGCTTGGTTCTCCACCATATCCATACGGGTAGAGCCAACAGCAACAGCAGCACTACCGGCCGCGCGACGGACATCAAGCGCTCGCTAGATGTGCCTCAGACAGGACCGCGTGCAAAGCTTCCGCCCGCTCCACCAAATCGAGGACATCGTGAGAGATTGCCGGTGCGAATCGTGCCCGGTCCAGATCACGCAGCGTATCGGCTATGTCCCGAACCGGCCAGTCGGGACGACCTATCTCGATCGCGGCGAGGCACTGCTCCGTCGTCAAATCCCGTCCGGCGTCGGGGAACCGTTGGGCGATCCTGTGCCGCAGGCGATCCGATGTTGCCGCCGCAACGGCTCGGGATTCCCCGGCGCGCGCCCACTCGAGCAGCGGCACTTCAATTTCCCCCGGTACCGCAACACTCTGCACCGGTCTGCGCGCGCGCCTGCGCCGTAGGCTGGTCCAAGTAACCAATCCAGCAACCGCCAAGAGAACCGTGATACCAAGATACTCAGGTCTCTTGCTGGCCCGTACAAAGGGGCCAAGCGACGGTTTGGCCCCCAACGCGGAATCTTCTTGGGGCAGAACTGAACGCACGGTCACCAACGCCGTACCGCCCGACACATGCTCCACTATGCCGTCCTGATCGATCAATTCGAGGTCGGGCATGGCCAGCTCCACCGAACCCGGTTCGAAGAACGCGAGCGTGTAGGAGACGACAACCGAGCCTTCGGAATAGCCCAGGTTGGGCTGAGCAAGTAATCGGACGCTGGCAGGAGCTTCCAGTTTATTGAGCTGGTACTGGACTTCCGGTCTCGCAGAGATTCGTCTCGTCAACCGGACCGTATCTCCAACTGCCGGAGCGGACGGTGATACCGACCATACCGACGCTTGCGCAGCCAGTACGACCGATAGGAAGTTCACCTTCGCAGGCGCCGCGCACGCTCCGAAAAGGCACGGTGCAGTGGCTCGGTGTATGGTCGGTCGGTGCGCAGACCAATGTGGTCGACCTGTGCGTTCTTGAGTGCCCTCGACCTGGCCAACAGCAACTGCTCCACCGCGACTTGGAGCTCGACCCGTGTCGCCTTATGCGACGTGTCCACCAATACCTCGGAGCCCGATTCCGCATCCTTCAACTGGATCCACCCTACCTCGGGCAATTCGATCTCCCGCCCATCGTCTACGGTTATGGCAATCACCTCGTGCCGTAGTGCCAGGTTTTTCAGAGGTTCATGCCAGTCTCGCGACCGGAAGTCCGAAAGAATAACGACAATGGACCTGTGTCGGAGCAACCGCGACACATATGTGAGTGCGGCGCCGATGTTCGTGCCACGGTCCTGGGGAGAAAATGCTAGAAGATCGCGGATCAGCCGGAGGGCATGTCGCTTTCCTTTGGCCGGAGGCACTACGTGATCGACTCCGCTCGAAAAGATGACCGCGCCCGACCGATCGTTCTGCCGGGCCGCCGCGAGGGCCAGAATTGCGGCCACCTCAACAGCCCGTTGAGCTTTCGTTACCGGCCGACCGAACTCGACCGAACCTGACCGGTCAACCACGAGCATCAACGTCAACTCACGTTCTTCTTCGAACACCTTCACATACGGAGACCCCATCCGAGCCGAAACGTTCCAATCGATTGCCCTGAAATCGTCACCGTGCTGATACCCCCGCACCTCTGCAAATTCAATCCCGTGGCCTCGAAAGACCGATCGATATTCACCGGAAAACAACGTGCTCACCAGCTTGCGCGCACGAAGTTCGATCGTCTTCACCTGACGCAGGACCTCCGGGCTGACCATACGTACGGATTGCCTCACGGTACGTCCACCGCATCCAAGATTCTAGATATGATGTTGTCAGATGTTACGTCTTCCGCCTCCGCCTCGAAGGTGAGCAGGACCCTGTGGCGGAGTATGTCCGGCGCCATTGCCTTGACGTCCTCCGGAACCACATACGCCCGCCCTCTCAAAAACGCATGAGCCCGAGCCGCCTGCGCGAGGTATATGGTAGCTCGCGGACTGCCGCCATAGGCAATTAGCGGTCGCAGTTCCTGCAGCCCGATCGACTGAGGCTCCCGGGTGGCACGCACTATATCGACGATATAGTCGACGAGTTTCTGGTCCATGTACAGTTCGGCAACGGTCGTTCGCAAGCCTATGATTTCGCTGGGGTCTGCGATTGCCTTGAGCGGGATCTCCTGGCCACCCGACATTCTCCAGAGGATTTCCTTTTCCTCGTCGCGGCTGGGATATCCGACCAGCAACTTGAGCATGAAACGGTCTAACTGTGCCTCTGGCAGCGAGTATGTCCCCTCGTGTTCGATTGGATTCTGTGTTGCGAGTACCAGGAACGGCTCTTCCAGGTTGTGCGTCTCTCCGCCGATCGTCACCTGCTTTTCCTGCATCGCCTCGAGCAGCGCCGATTGGACTTTGGCCGGGGCACGGTTTATCTCGTCCGCCAGGATAATGTTGGCAAACAGGGGCCCTCGCTTGGGATGGAACTCACCGGTTTTCTGATCGAAAACCATGGTACCAATGATGTCGGCGGGAAGCAGGTCGGGAGTGAACTGGATTCGCTGGAATTTGGTTCGGATCGCTTCCGCGAGAGACCGCACAGCCAGGGTCTTGGCGAGACCCGGAACGCCTTCCAGCAATATGTGCCCGCCAGTCAGAAGCCCCACGAGCAGTCCCTCGACCATGAGCTCCTGACCTACAATGCGCTTTCCGACTTCTTCGGCCACCGAGGAAGTCAGACTGGCATCCAGCGTCTTCATTGCCCGAGATGTCACGCACATCCCCCTAGATCGTTAATTGCATGGTTCTCAGCGCTTAATGCGCCGGCCGCCATCTTCATTGTGAAAGATCCACGTGGCAAATCTGGACGGCTCAATAAGGTCGTTGGCGTCGATTATGTCCCAATCGATGTTGCTCCCTACCGTACCTTGCGCGGCGCCCGACTGCTCCGCCATCCGTCTGGCCCGTCTGATCCAATCCGCGAGGTTCGCCGGTCTCAGATCCACCCATCCGTTCGCCGCCGCCCGCTCGATATCGCCATTCACGGGAGGAACCAATACGTCTACGGCTCTATAAATTTTCTCTCCGGGAATAATTATCGGAAGACCTATGGAGATGATGGCAGATCGCAGATCTTTGTCGTCACATACGAGCTGCACTGCGGCCTCGGATAAACCGCTCTCGTCGCTTCCCGCCAGGTCTCTAACGGTGTCACACAAGCGCGAGAGAAGAAACGCTTCGTAAATCAACTTTGAGAGACGCGGCGGCCCCAGCATCTCGAACGCGGGAACGCGGACACCGTGTTCGACTTCCAGTTGCTTCAGCTTCTCGACCGCAATCTCCCGCAGCAGGCCTGCTCGATACGTCGGTCCGGCAGTCGCCGCATCGAGAGCCGCCACAATATCCCGGCCCGTGGGCCGACCTTGTAGCTCCATGATCACGTACTCAGCAACTTCCTCAGGAGTGATAAACTCCATCTGTCCCAATGACGTAACGGTTTGGAATTCGTCGCGGGCAAATAACCCGTTCTCACCAACATCTATGAACGGTGCCTCCAACAAGCTACCCGTATCCAGCCATCCACACGCTTCTGACTCGAATGCCTCTTCCAACGAAAGCGCCTTGGGACAGTCGAACCGCCGAACGGGAATCCGCTTTTTGTGCACCGTCCCAAATTCGATGTCGCGCCAGGCGATCGCCGCGGTAGGCTTGATTTCGATAGTAGCCGGACCGCCGGGCGTTCTACCGAGTAAGAACAACAATAGTGAATGCGCTCCGGCTACGGCGGACTTGGTCAAGAGCGTGCGGGACGGCCGCTCTTCCGAATGTGTGTAAGGGATGTTGAATCCCATCCCCCCGGTTCCACTCGTACCGATTTTCACGTATGCCCGAGTCCCAGCGGCTCGCATAGCCTCGACCACAATTTGAACGTGCCTGATCAATTGCGGCGTCGTGAGTGTCAGGATGTGCTCTTCGATCTGCCGTTGATCGATGCTACCGTCCCGGGCGGCGCTCAGGAGATCTTGGGCGCTGCTGAATACATCCCGGTAAGCGAACGCCGTCGCAGTGTTGATACAATCAATCACGACTTCTGGTTTGTACCGCTGGAATGCCTGGAAAAGCAAACTTCTTTGGACCACATCGCCGGTCAATTCGCCCAGAAGATCGGATATGACCAATGCCCTCAGCTTCTCCTTCGACAACATCTCGGACCACCCCAGCCGCGCGGCATCCGCTGGAAGAAAAACATTTCCCCAAAAAGTCTTCACTTCGGTGTTACCTGCTTCAGCAGTGAGGTCTTCCACCGCCTCCTGTACCTCGTCCTCCCCAAGCGCTACGAGCACAACAGACGCGGGATTCTCGACAAAGAGACGCCGAGCAATCGCCCTGCCGACTAGGCCACTGCCGCCAAGTATCAATACGTTCTTACCCGCCAGATCCATGGTTCCCCGTAGTCAAGCCGTGCGCTTCACACCAAGCGCGGCAGTCTCCCGTCTCGTCAGATATCGCCACTCCCCAACCGCCAAGCGCCCGAGGTGAACAGGGCCATGACTCAACCTGACCAGTTCATCTACCTTGACGCCAAGTTTCTCGCAAACCCGCCGCACGATTCTATTGCGCCCCTCGCGAACTACGACGACAATGTCGACGGAATTGGGTCGCCTGCAAGTGACGCGGTACGACGCCAGTTCAACCGCTCTACCATCGATCACTATCGGATGAGCGAGGTCCTTCCTGATCGCGTCAGCCGACCGTCCATGCACGCGCGCCCGGTACGTTCGCTTCACACCAAACCTGGGGTGCGTCAGGCGATGCACGAGATCGCCGTCTGTGCTCAACAACAAGAGTCCGCTGGTCAGTACATCCAGTCGCCCCGCGTACGTGAGCCCCGGGATTGGAGGGACGAGTTCGAAGACAGTCGCCCTTCCTTGAGGATCCCGGCGTGTGACGACGGTGCCAACAGGCTTGTGCAGTACGATCGACGCCTGTGCCACTGGAGCTACCCTTCTTCCACGCACGGAGACCACATCCATCGACCAATCAACCTTGGTTCCGATCGTCGCCTCCACACCGTTGACGGTCACACAACCTCCCCTAATTAATTCCTCCGCACCTCTGCGGGATGCGACCCCTGCTCTGGCGAGCGCACGCTGCAACCGCATCACCGTCATTCTCCACCACCGCTCAACGCCGATGGCATCCGCAGCGCCACTGACAGTTCCTCGAGTCGAGGCAGCTCGCTCAGATCATTTATGCCAAGCAGCTCCAAAAAACCCGCGCTGGTACCGTAAAGCAACGGCCTGCCCATCGCTTCCGCCCTACCGACTATATCGATCAGCCCTCGTTCCTGTAGCGACCGGAGTACACCCTCCACCGAGACCCCCCGGATCTCCTCGATTTCGGCACGTCCGACCGGTTGTCGGTATGCAACGATCGCGAGGGTCTCGAGCGCCGCTGCAGAAAGTCTACGCGGCCGGATCACCAATCGCGCACGCGCTATTTCATCGGCGAACTCCCGACGAGTCAAGATCTGATAACCTTCTGCAACCTGCACCAGTTCGATACCCCGTTGCTTCCGCTCATACTCCGATCTGAGCTCTTCCAGTGCCTCCTGGACTTCTGCGCGTGTCGCTTCGCGGTCGAGCTTCGCCAGTTCTCCTACCGGCAACGGATGTCCGGCAGAGAACAATGCGGCCTCAAATAGCTGCGTCAGTCGTTTCACGGTTGATCGCCAGCGAGCTAAAGGCGTGTAATTGGACCAGTCGGACACGACCTAGCCTCGCCAACTCCAGTAACGCCAGCAGCGCCGACAGCACATCGACAATGGTGGATGCCGAGTCGAACAGATCGGCAAAGTCGAACTGATCCATACGCTCGAGCATTGTCTCGATCCGCCGCGTTGCACCTTCTACATCCAGGGGCCGTACCACCACTCTGTGCAACACCGGTTGAGGTATGGCCTCGAGGACTCGCTCAACCGCAGCGACTACTTCGTCCAAGTTTATCGATAACGGTGGGGCCTCCGGTGCCGGCAACTCCGCCGTCCACCCCCGGGGGAACTGTCCCGACCTCAGATCGGCGCGTTGCTCCAACCAGTCGGCCACTTCGCGGATCTGCTGGTATTCGAGCAACCGCCGCACGAGCTCGGCTCTCGGATCCTCCCAATTCTCGTCGTCAAACGGACGCGGCAACAGCATCTGGATCTTGATCCGGAGCAGCCACGAGGCCATGTCGAGGTAGTTGGCCGCCTCATTCAGGCCAAGCGCCTCGATGGCTTCGAGAAACTGATCGGCAATTTGGGCGATGGGTATGTCCGCAATATCGATCTCCTGCTCTCTGATCAGATGGAGCAACAGATCGAGAGGACCTGCGAATCCCTCCAGGTTGACGACGAACGAGACGTCGTCCCTAACGGCGGCTAGAGTACCCATCTCAAAAAGGCGGTGGTTGCAGGGCAAACGGTCCAACTATCGACACCGCAACGCGGGTGAGCATTATTGCCGGCGCCAAGAGCAGGAAAAACAGATTCTGGAAGAACAGCATCAGCGCCAGGAGGACCAGGAATCCGTAGCGTGAGAGCTCACGATACTTCGCACCGAGCGCGGGCGGCAGGAAGTGATAGAAGATATGCGACCCGTCGAGCGGCGGTATCGGAATCAAATTGAAAAAAGCTAGCAGGACATTGAGCCATACGCCCCAATAGAACATCCTCTGCAAGCTAGCCAGCAAGGGCCTCAGCGCCGGCAGGAGATTGCCCAGAGATCCCACGGCAGCGATCAATAGGACAAACCCAATGAACAGACCCAAGTTGACAACTATCCCAGCCGAAGAGACTATGATGTCTCCGCGCCGGTAGTTGCGGTAATTGCGGGGATTGACCGGCACGGGCTTGGCTCCACCAAATACGAACTGGCCACCCGAGCCAAACCATAGCATCGCCGGAAGCAGAACGGTCATCCAAGGATCGATGTGCTTGACCGGATTGAACGTCAGACGGCCCAACTGGGCCGCCGTCGGATCCCCCTGTTGTAGAGCCGCATATCCATGCGCATACTCGTGTGCCACTACCGACACCAATAACACCGGAAGTGCCAAAAGGAATTCTTGCACGCTGTAACGTTAATCCTCGGGTAGACGTGGGGCGAAAGGTAACGGTGCCCCGAGCGAGTGTCAAAGTGCGTAGTGCCTTGACTTGCCTCAACTTGCGAGGTACACTTCCGCCTTGAAATTGATGGATTTCTACGTTTTGGATTGAGGAGTTAGTGGGTGCCCCATAGCCCTTCGGCAAAAAAGAGAATGCGGCAGTCCCGACGGCGCAGCGCACGGAACAGAGTGCAGCGGTCTGCACTCAGAACCGCCGTCAAGGCCGTGAGAAACGCCACAGCCGAGAGTGCCGAGGCTGCGTACAAGGCGGCCGAGCGGTTGCTCGACAGGGCAGCCAGGAAGGGATTGATCCACAAGAACGCCGCCGCCCGGAACAAGCGGCGGCTCAGGAAGGTCGTGTCCCTAAAGAGCTAGCCGGTTCAGAGCACCGACAGCTCGGCTCCGCAGCGTTCGCAGTACCACTCTGTAGGCAGGTTCAGCGTACCACATTCAGCGCACTTCAAGGTTTTGGCCTGGGCTTTTTTCGGTTGCCCAGTAGTATCGGCAAATGACGTGACCCCCTCGGCCCCAACACTCTTGGAGACCCGCGGCGCTTTTGGTACAGGCTCGGGTGCGGGTGCGGGTGCAGGTTCGGGTTTCGGCTCCCCCAGATCCGGCCCCTGCTCCAAGGCCTCTACCGGTTGTACCGTCTCACCGCTGGCCCGTGCCGCCGCTGGTCCATGGCCCTCGTCCTCCGTCACGGACCTCAGAAAATCTAGACCATCGAAAGCATCGTGTTGCGATGCGGCGGCTGGTTCACCCGCGGCACCGCCGACCGACTCCTCCGGTCGAGCCGCAACCGAGACCTCGTCGACCTCGTCGACCCCGTCGCCCCCAGCCTTGACCCCCATCGACTCACGGCTCACCTGCCCGGCCGTTTCCGGCTCGGAAACTATCGCCATGAGTTCCTCCAGCTCCTGTATCTCAGAGTCAACACCGGCGAGCTTACCGCGGAGCTCCTGAAGAGTTGCGTTGATCTCCGACTCGATCTTCGTCCACTCCTTCTTATCGTATTCCCCCACGCTGTGGCGCAACCCAGCTTCGGCAAGCTTCTCGGTGGCCCCGGTCTCTTCCTCGGCGATCCCGGCCCGCACTTCTCTTTGTTTGTCCAGCACTGCCCTTATTTCAGCGCTATGGCTCTGAAGCTCCGCCACCACTTGACCGAGTCGTTCTCTATAGTCACCCTCGACCTTGCTGCGCACATTGTCCGGCGTCTCGTTTCCGGCGTCCGAGAGTCGCGCGAGCCAACCCTCCAGCTTGACTTTTTCATCGCGCAGGCGCTTGATGTCGCCAGCCGATTTCAACGAATCTTCTCCCATTCATGTCTCCGTTGGATCCGTGGGACAACCAGGGTACGGACCCGGTAAACCTCGGTCACGTCTCAACCTTTCCAGGTGCCGCACCTGCGCCGGATCGAGAGGAAGCACCTTGCCAAGCATACGTGCAGTAAAAATGATCTTCGCCGCGTGCTCCAGGCTTTCCATTCTTATTCTCGCATCATCCAGTGTCGTCCCCATCGTCACAGCCCCGTGATTGGCGAGAACAACCGCATCATAGTCAGCTATGTATGGCTCCAAGGCGTCCCCAAGTTCCGGGGTACCCGGTGTGCCGTATGGTACCAGCGGCACATGGCCAACTTGAAAGATAAGCTCTGGTAGTACACAGTCGTCAAATGCCAGACCCGCGACCCCGAAGCCGGTGGCCACGGGAGGATGGGCATGGACAACGGCACCCACATCGGAGCGCAGCCGCAGGATACGGAGATGCATGTCCAGTTCGCTCGACGCCCGGCGGTGCCCCCGAACTTGGCGGCCGGACAGATCTACTTCGACCATATCCTCTGATGACAGTTCTGCCTTCACGAGACCGCTGGGTGTCACAATGGCACGGTCGGTCCCGACGCGAACCGCGACGTTGCCATCGGCTCCGGCGATAAGCCCGATGTCCGCCATCCTGCGGCAACAGTGAGCGATAGCCCGCGCTACGTCACGCCGCATTATTCACTGTCCGCTGCGGACGAACACCGACCGGCCTCCCACGATCGTTCTCTCCACGACACCGTACAGCTCTCTTCCCACGAACGGCGTGTTGTGGCTCTTTGACACGAAGTCGCTGGTCTCCACGACCGTCCTGGCTTCGGGATCGAAGACTACGATATCCGCGACCGCCCCCGGCGCGAGCGTTCCTCCAGGCAAATGGAAAATCTTGGCCGGAACCACACTCATTCGAGCGATCAGCTCACCCAGCGACAGCAGCCCCTTCCGCACCAACTCGGTGATACCCAAACCCAGAGCAGTCTCGAGCCCGACTACTCCGAATGGGGCATCATCGAAATCCCGCTCCTTCATCTCATAGTGATGTGGTGCATGATCTGTGGCGATCGCATCGAGAGTCCCATCCCTGAGTCCGTTTCGCACCTCCTCCACGTCCGGGGCCTCGCGGAGGGGCGGATTCATCTTGGCGTTAGTGTCGTAGCCCTCGCAAGCCGAATGAGTCAGCGTAAAGTGGTGTGGCGTCGCCTCCGCGGTAACGCTGACCCCACGTTCCTTTGCGCTACGAATCAGACCTACCGAGCGTCTCGTCGAGATGTGGCACAGGTGTACGTGTCCACCGGTAAGCTCCGCCAAAAGCACGTCTCGAGCGACCATGATCTCCTCGGCGGCTGCAGGGATTCCCTTGAGACCCAGGCGTGTCGACACCTCACCTTCGTGCATGACCCCACCGGCAGCGAGGGTTGGATCTTCGCAGTGATCCGCGACGGGAATATCGAACGTACGCGCATATTCCAATGCGGTACGCATCATATGACTCGAGACAACGGGATGACCGTCGTCGCTTACGGCGACCGCACCAGCGTGCACGAGTTCGCCAAACTCGGCCAGCTTCTCACCACGCTGGCCCAGAGTGATCGCCCCGATCGGGTATACCCTCGCCGCCCTGGCATCGGCCGCCTGCTTAACGATGAAACCCACGGCTGCCTGATTGTCGGTTACGGGATCGGTATTGGGCATGGCGCAGATCGACGTAAAGCCGCCCGCCGTTGCCGCTCGCGCTCCAGTGGCCACCGTCTCTGCGTCCTCCCGGCCCGGCTCCCGCAAATGTACGTGCAGGTCGATCAATCCGGGCGCTACGACGCGACCTGATACATCCAGGACTAGGGCCTCCTCCGGAGCGTCGAACCCGACGCCGATAGCCTCTATCGTGCCACTCCGAATCAGTAGATCGCCAACTGTATCGTAGTCCTGTGACGGGTCTACGATCCGACCGCCCTTGAGCAAAACCGGTCTCACTGCGATTCTCCTCGAGCCCGGACCTGTCCCTTTGCCGCCTCTGCCAACTCGGGTGCGCCACCGGCCACCAGATAAAGCACGGCCATTCGTACCGCCACGCCGTTGGTGACCTGATGCAGGATGACACTGTGCGGCCCGTCGGCCACGCGGGAATCTATCTCTACGCCGCGATTGATCGGGCCCGGATGTAGAATCACCAGATCCTTCGGCGCCTTGTCCAACCGCTCGGCGGTGACACCGAAGACTCGGTAGTACTCGCGCAGGGACGGAATGTAGCCGGCCTGCATGCGCTCGAGCTGAAGGCGCAGCACGTTGAGCGCGTCACTCCATTCGATTGCCGCTTCGATTCGGCGGAAGACCGTTACGCCCAAGTCCGCTATGCCCAGTGGAAGCAGTGACGGTGGACCACACACCGCCACTTCGGCGCGCATCTTGAGCAACCCCCAGATATTGCTCCTGGCAACCCTGCTGTGGAGAATGTCACCGCAAATACACACCTTCAGGCCTTCGATTCTTCCCAGTGCATCGCGGATGGTTAGCATGTCGAGGAGCGCCTGAGTAGGATGTTCGTGCTGGCCGTCGCCTGCGTTGATCACGTTCGATGGAATCCGCTCTGCCAGGAACCGCGCGGCTCCCGAAGAGGGATGCCGCACCACCACCATATCGATCCGCATGGCTTCCAGGTTGCGCGCCGTGTCCACCAGATTCTCACCCTTTTGCACCGACGACCCGCTGGCCGCGATGTTGACGGTGTCGGCGGAGAGCCGCTTCTCGGCGAACTCGAACGAGACTCTCGTTCTGGTGGATGCTTCGAAGAACAGATTCACTATCGTCTTGCCGCGCAAGGCGGGCACCTTCTTTATCGCGCGCTCGCTCACTTCCTTGAAGGGCTCAGCGGTATCCAATATGAGCCGCAACTGGTCAACCGAGAGGTGCTCCAAACCCAGCAGGTCTTTGCCGAGGCCCACCGTCACTGTTTCACCCGAACCAACTCGACCGCGTCTCTACCATCCAATTCGGATACCAGCACCTCAACGTGCGTGCCCGGTGGCGTTGCAACGGTCTCTCCCACGACATCGGCCTGAATCGGGAGTTCCCGGCCACCCCGGTCCACCAAGACGGCGAGCCCGACCCGCGCCGGGCGTCCGAAATCCGCTATTTCGTTGAGGGCCGCCCTCACCGTGCGCCCGGTATACAGCACGTCGTCCACGATCACCACACAGCATCCAGAAAGGTCTAGCGGAATCCGGGTCTCTCCCACAACCGGCCGCGGCCCCACCGTCTGCAAATCATCGCGATAAAGCGTGATGTCGAGAGCCCCACGTGGAACATCGACGCCTTCTGTCTGGGACAGGGACGCAGCGATTCGCTCGGCCAGCTCCACACCCCGCCTCCGTATGCCAATGAGAACCAGTTTCTGGGGGCCGTCGGCAAAATCCGCAACTGCCCGGCTCATCCGGTCCAGGGCCTGCGAGACGGCTGCGGCATCCAAGAGAGTTGTGCGCTCGGGGGAAGTCATTTCCGCGGGCAAGTTAGACACCACCGGAGACCCCGTCAACGAGACCCTCCGGAATGCTCGCAACAAGGCGAAGCCGGCTCCGGGATCGCAGCCTGGAAAGTACGGCTCCGGCTGCCTATAATGCACGCCAAGGAGAGGTGTCCGAGTGGTTGAAGGAGCCGGTCTCGAAAACCGGTAGGCCCTTTCGGGTCTCGTGGGTTCGAATCCCACCCTCTCCGTACCCTTGACCAAACCTAGCCGACCCACCATTCTTCCCAACGGTTGCCAGTAGGACTCTCCTTCACCTGACCCAAGGCGGCCCCCGCCCTGGGTAGCCGGCCTAGTTTGGAAGGTGTGCGGAATCCCAAGCAAGCGCTCTGGAACCGATTGTGGAGACCGTGCATATAAGTCCCGAAAACGTGATGATCGCGAAGTTCGTTACCATCTGGCGGCTGGGAATTCGGCCCTATGACGGACCTGCCTGCCGGATAGTTCCTTATTCACACGCAACTATAAGGAGGTGCCCATGAGGATCAAAATGGGTCTACTCACGCTTCTGATGTTGCTATTGCTCGGACGCGTCGATGCATCCGCTCAGACGCGGGTGCTCAACGGACGAGTCACCGATGCGGTAAGCAACGAGCCACTTGCTGGTGCAGAGGTACTTATTCCCAACACCACGATTCGGACGACTGTTCGGGAAGATGGTACCTATTCCATCGGCATCCCAATCGGTAGGGTAAGCGTTCTGTTTCGGATGATCGGCTTCCAGCGAGCCCTGGTAACGGTCACCGGAACCCAGCGCACGCTGGATGTCTCACTCAAGCAGGACATCCTGCAGCTGGAAGAGGTTGTAGTGACCGGTCAGGCTACCGGCGTGGAGCGCCGCAACCTGGCGAACGGCGTTTCCACTGTCTCTGCCGATCAACTCGAAGTCGCGCCCGCGGCCAGCGTGGAGCAGCAAATTCAGGGGAAGGTGGCTGGAGCCAACATCCAGGCCAACTCGGGAGCCCCCGGTGGAGGCCTCCAGGTAGAGCTTCGAGGTGTCACATCGATCAATGCGGTGGCACAGCCACTCTATGTCATCGACGGCGTACTCGTGAGCGACGTGGCGATCCCGTCGAACGCCAATGCGGTAACTGCGGCGAGCGGTGGATCCAACCCATCTCTTACCCAGGACAACCAGGTAAACCGCATAGTCGATATCAACCCGGCAGATATCGAGAATATCGAGATTCTCAAGGGCCCGTCGGCGGCCGCGATTTATGGATCTCAGGCATCGTCCGGCGTGATCATCATCACGACCAAGCGGGGCCGCAGTGGGCGGCCTCAGATCAATGTCTCGGAGCGGTTTGGGACCTTCGATCTAGCACACAAGCTGGGTTTCCGTCCCCGCAATTTCGCTAGCGCCGCGGCAGCGGATTCGGGGTTGGGGCTTGCTCCCGGCACAGCAGCACAATACGGATTTCAGCCCGGCAAGTCGTACGATCTCGAGGAAGATCTAGCGGGTCGGCATCCTCTCTCGAGCCAGAGTTCCATCAGCGTCTCGGGCGGCGACGAGGACACGCGGTACTTCGTTTCAGGTCTGTGGCACGACGACGGCGGCATCATGCCGAACTCGGGGTTCGAGAAGCAGTCGCTGCGGGTGAACGTCGACCAGAAGATCGGGAGTCGGTTCGCGCTTCAGGTGAGTTCTAATCTGGCACACAGCAACGCTCAGCGTGCACTGAGTAACAACGACAACGCCGGCGTGAGCCCGTTCATGGTCTTCCCGTTCACACCGAACGTGTTCGACCTGAGCATCTGTAAGGAGTCGGATCCACGCCCCATCTGCGCCAACGCGGCAGGGACGTTTCCCGCCAACCCATTCGAGCGAAGCAATCCTCTGCAAACGATCAGCCGCATGTCGAATGACGAAGACGTATACCGTTTCATAGGATCGGCAAGGCTCGAGGCTGAGGCCGTGCGCTCAGAGAAACACAACGTCAAGCTAGTGGGCTCCGTCGGCGTAGATCGCTTTTCGCAGAAGAACGCGCTGTTGTTCCCATCCATTCTGCAGTTCGAGGACGACGATGGTCTCCCCGGTACGTCGCTGTTGAGTAACAGCGACAACGAGAACATCAACTTGGATGGCAGCGTGGTGTACAAGTTCAGTCCTATCAGCGGCGCCTACACGGCGACTACGTCTGCGGGCATCCAGTACTCCACCACCGACCTCAATGTCTCGCGCATCACGGCTCGCAACGTAGTTCCTGGGCAAAGCAACGTGAACGCGGCTACCAACATTCAGGTGAACGAGCTGCGTCAACGGGTGAAGACACTGGGGCTCTACGTACAGGAGGAAGTCCTGATCAGGGAACGGCTCCTGCTTACAGCCGGCTTCCGAGCTGACCAGAATAGCGCCAGCACGAACGACGACAAGCTGTTTGCCTATCCCAAGGCCGCGGCTTCATACCGGGTCCCGGTACAGAACGGTTTCCTAGACGAGATCAAGCTCCGGTCGGCCTACGGTGAATCGGCCAACCAGCCGGTGTTCGGCGCCAAGTTCACGCCGCTCACCGCCACGGTCAACATTGGCGGATTGCCGGGCTTCCAGGTTCAGGGCCCGGTCGTGATCAACGACATCAAGCCGGAACGTCAACGCGAGATCGAAGCAGGATTCGACGCCACGTTGTTCGGTGGTAAGGCCTCCCTCGACGTCACAGGGTGGCATAGAAGCGTCAGCGATCTGATCCTGCAGCGCCAGCTTGCTCCGTCTTCGGGATTCACCCAAGAGGTGTTCAACGGTGGCCGGATGCGCGTAAACGGCGTGGACGTAGGTTTGGCATTGGTCCCGGCTCAGAGCAGCAACTTCAGTTGGGTATTCAGAACGACGTTCTCGCTGAATCGCAGCAAGGTAACAGACCTTCCGGTGCCCGCATTCCTACCGGCGAATGCCGGATTCGGCACCGGACTAGGATCGTTCAAGATCGAGAAAGGCCAGTCCGCCACCCAGATAGTGGGGAACGTGCCGGACGGGAGCGGCGGGACCGTCATAAAGAAGGTCGGAGATTCCAATCCCGACTTCAGATTTACCTTCAACAACGACATCAAGTGGCATGGCTTCAGCCTGTTTTCCCTATGGGATTGGCAGCAGGGAAGCGACATCGTCAACTTGACCAGACTGCTGTACGATGCGGGGAGCAATACCGCTGACTACGACGAAATCGATCCTGGCAGCGGCGATCCCAAGGGGTTGCATCGAATCACGACCTTCGGAACGGACATAAGGGTCTATGTTGAGGACGCTTCGTTCCTCAAACTGCGAGAGCTGACGCTCTCGTACGAGGTACCCCGCAACGTGATCAACAGGATCTGGCCGGCAGCGCGATATGTCCGCCTCTCCGTGAGCGGCCGCAACATCATCACATTCACAGATTACAGCGGCATGGATCCCGAAGTAAGCAACTTCGGAAACCAAGGCATAGGGCGGAACATCGACGTTGCACCTTTCCCCCGCACCAGAAGTTGGTGGTTCGGGATCGACCTGGGCTTCTAACCATGAGAGCGAGAGCAATGACCATGATAGGACTGAAACGCATGTTGTACCTCGCCCCGGTCGCGATGGGTATGGCCTTGGGTGGGTGCAACACACTCACGACTCCCGACTTCAACAATCCGGGACTCGGTGAAATCGAGAACAACCCCAACAGAGCAAACATCGCCGCTCAGGCAACTGGTTTGCTAATCGGCGCTCGTAACGGCATTGCGGGACGGGCCGGATATGTATCCGAGCTCGGGATACTCGGACGCGAATCATACAATTTCGACGCAGCCGATCCACGATTCGTTACAGAACTGCTGCGCGATCCGCTCAACGGCGGTAACGGAGCTTTCGGCGGGAATCATTGGGTAGCTCGCTACATCAATATTCGCAACGCCAACGGGTTGCTTGCATCTGTCGATGCGGCTGAAGCCGAAGGTGGCGTATTCACATCGGAGGAGCTCGCTGCACTTCGGGGCTTCGCCAAGACCATGCAGGCACTCGATCTGCTACTCGTGATAAACACGAGGGACGACCTCGGTGCGCCGGTCGATGTGGCGGGTGATCCTACGGGAGACCCCGCACCTATCGTGAGCAAGACGGAGGTATTCAACCGCATCGTTACGCTGTTGGACGATGCAAACGGTGAGCTGAGCAACGGGGGAAGCTCGTTTCCGTTTCCACTCAGTTCCGGATTCAGTGGCTTCGATACTCCCGCAACGTTCCAACAGTTCAATCGCGCCTTGAAGACGCGCGTAGATGTATACATGGGCAACTTCGCCCAGGCGCTGACTGACATCACGGGATCGTTCATCGACGACAACCCGTCCATCGATGTGTCTGGGCTCAAGGTGGGCGTGTACCATTCCTACAGCCAGGGCTCCGGAGACGTGAGCAACGGCATATTCGACCCGTCCAACCTCCTGATTCTCGCGCATCCGTCGATCGTGACCGATGCGCAACCAGGGGACGAACGACTGGACAGGAAAGTGATCCAGGTGCCGACGGTTAACGATCAAGCGGGCGAGGGAGTGTCGTCAGACCGGGCCTTCACCATTTACACGAGCCTCTCGGCACCCGTGCCGATCATTCGCAACGAGGAACTCATTCTCTTGCGGGCCGAAGCCAATATCGGTATGGGTGGCGCAGCGGCTGACGCAGCGCTCGCAGACATCAACCTGATCCGCCAGCAATCGGGCGGGCTGCCGGCGATCACACTGGCCAACTGGCAGGTGATGACGGGTAGCCAGAAACTGGACGAGCTGCTGTACAATAAGCGGTACTCACTTCTCTTCGAGGGACATCGTTGGATTGACATGCGGCGTTACGGGAGACTCAGCCAACTCCCGCTGGATGTTCCATCGTTTGTGGTTCACGACAAGTTCCCGTTCCCGCAGCGGGAGTGCGACGCTCGCACACCTCCACCATCGGCGGGCTGCAGTTGACCGCCCGGCTAGTCTAGCGGATGGCTGTTAGCAACGGCCCCCGCAGCGCGCAAAGCGCTGCGGGGGTTCGTTGTCTGCGCAGCCTAGCGTACGAAAACAAAATAGTTCGAGTTCGCCAGGTGCTCTTCAATGGCCCATTGGACAACCAGCCCGGGCTCCACGCGTATGCTCTCCGTGGTTATGCCTTGCGACGAACCGATAACCGTTACCGCTACCTCGATCACAGCCCCGGTCACCAGAAGTCTGTTGGGAACCTGAAATGTCTGCGAGTTTTTGCTCGTAACCGTGCCCAAGCGGAAGCGGGAGCGGGAGCCGCTGCGGACGAAGAAGACTCGGAGGTCGCGCGAATTGTGATTGTCGATCGTAATGACCGTTCCCAGCCAATCCTCGCCGACGTTCACGACTTCAGCGGCCGACAGATTCAGACGAGCCAGCAGCTGCTCGATTCCTGTGACTCCCGCAGTTGCCACGCCCAACTCAACAGCCTCGGCGGTCTTCAGGGTGAGCCGTTCACCCGGGCGGACGACGTCGGGAATCGCGATGGCTTGGTCCACCATCGCCTCCCCAAGACGACGGTCGAGCGCCCGAGCCGTCATTCGTGCACCAAACTCGGCCCGTATCGCACGAAACGCGGGCAACGGCAACTGTTCGAAACCCGACCCGGCAGATCCAGCTCCGATTGACGCCTCATGTGTCATGTAGATCGAGTCTGCTGACAGTGCAACGAGTGCTGCAGATCCCCACGCACGCGCATCTACCAGAGCATACACTGGTATCGGTAGATCGTCGATGGCACGTGTCGCGAACTGGGCGGCATCGATACGCCCGCCCTTGGATTGTAGGTCCAAAATAATGGCGACTCCACCTTCCCGGACCGCCGATTGGACGGCGCGGTCCAGAATCTCTCCCAGGTTGCGCCCTATGGAGCCCTTTACGGCAACGTGATAAACCTTGAGCGCTTGCGCGCCTCCAAGCTGCACTTGCAGGAGGGTGAGTGCGGCCAACACCCAAAACCGACGGACCATCTAGCTCACTCGGTTAGGACCTAATCCGGATCGTACCTTCACGTACGGCTACACGCCAGGCCCGCGATTGTTTCGTCATGGACCGTCCAGTGACAGCCCCGGCGCTCGCGGCAGGCAGGAAGATCGCTCCACGCTCGTAACTGATTACATTGTCACGATGTCAATGGACCAACCGGAACACGGTCTCCTGACCCCCTACCCCGTGGTCATCCGCATCCCCGTACAGTGGGGAGAGATGGACGCATACGGACACGTAAACAACACCGTGTACTTCCGGTACTTCGAGTCGGCCCGTATAGCCTACCTCGAAAGGTGTGGATTCATCGAGTCCTACGAGAGTGCCAAAATCGGAGCTATTCTCCACTCGACACAATGTAGATTCAAGAAGCCACTGCGCTATCCCGACAACGTTCTCGTTGGCGGGCGCGCGATTCAGATCGACGACGACAGATTCACCATGGGGTATGCCGTGATATCCCTGAGTTCAGATGAGATCGTCGCGGAAGGCACGGGTGTTATCGTATCCTTCGACTACACAACTGGTAGAAAGACTCCACTCCCACAGCTGGTGCGCGACCGCATCGCACTCATGGAAACTGCAATGGAATCCTGAGAGGAAGCAGACATTGGCCATCGCACGCGAGGCGCTCTTGTGGGCGTCAAAGAACGAATGGATCGGTAGACAGTTTAGTAGACGTAAGTTCGCCAAGCGCGCCGTCAGGAGATTCATGCCCGGAGAGAGGCTCGATGCCGCTTTGCAGGCGGCCCGAAAACTGGCGGACTCCCAGGTGCTGTCGGTTCTCACACTTCTGGGTGAAAACATAGATGGCCGAGCAGACGCCGAAGCCGTAACCACGGAGTATCTCTCAATCCTCGAAAATGTGGGCGAGCTCGGCATCCCCTGCCAGATATCGGTAAAGCCAACGCAGCTCGGCATGGATCTCAGCAGGGATCTGTGTCATGAGCAACTCAAGGTGCTGCTCGAGAGTGCACACCGAACAAACAATTTTGTTTGGGTCGACATGGAAAGTTCGGAGTACGTCGATTCAACTCTCGAACTAGTACTGCGTGCCAGAGAGAGCAACAACAATATAGGTGTCTGCCTCCAAGCGTACTTGTACAGAACCGGGGCCGATCTTGACAGACTATTAGATGGCGGAACGAGCGTTCGATTGGTGAAGGGCGCATATCGCGAACCGGCATCCGTCGCGTTTCCCCGCAAGAATGACGTCGACGAGAACTACCTCGTTCTCGCCCGCAAGATGCTCGACGTCTCGTGCAAGTCCGACGCTATTGTGTCGGCATTCGCCACCCACGACATCGGATTGGTGGAACAGATCAGGAAAGACGCTGCTGTGCGCGAGCTTCCCAGCGACCGTTACGAGATCCAGATGCTCTATGGCATTGCGCGGGAACCGCAACTGCGGTTGGCAGAGTCGGGAAACCGCGTGCGTGTGCTGATCAGCTATGGATCGGCCTGGTTCCCGTGGTACATGCGACGCTTGGCCGAGCGGCCCGCCAATGTCTGGTTTGTCGTCAAGAGCGCTCTTGCGAGCTGAGATCTAACTGGCTCAAGGGCCCAACAACGACGCCCAAAGTGGCGGTCGCAACCACACCACGCCGGCCAGAAATACCACGGCAAAGACAATGAGAACGCTGACCGCAATCTTGACGGCAGGCAAATGCTGCCCTGAATCGGGCGGGTCTATCAACAGGATATCCGAGTGCCTTGGCCGACCATCTGGTACCAGAAACTGCGAACCGGTTGGGGCCATGTCGCCGCGGAGTGCTGTAGCGAAATCCAGCACCGACGGAAAGCGCCTGTCAGGTGTCGGCGCCAACGCCCGGCAAACCGCAGCCTCGAAACACTGCGCCAAACCGGCGGCGCGTCCACGCCCGTCGGCTTCCAGAGCAATCCGCCGAGCGACAGCCGCCAACGAAAACTGATCCGCACTGGGACTCGCTCCCCTACCCCGGACGCATTCAGGCGCCCTGTATGCCTCCTCGACCCTCAACCCGCCTCCAGTGCCATCGGACGCAAATGCGCTCATCACCCAAGCATCCGCCAGCCGCACCCAACCCCGCTCATCCAGCAGTATGTTGCGAGGCTTCACATTCCCGTGCACCACGCCACGCCGATGCAAATAGTCCAGCGCGCTGGCGACCTGCTCAGCGATTTGTAGGCACTTTTCCTTCGTTACGTATCCAGCATCGACCAGCAAGTCGTGCAGCGAACCGCCACCCACCAACTCTGAGGAATACCACAGGAGAGCACCAGTGTGGCCGAAGTCCAGTAAGCGCGCCAAGTGAGAGTGTGACAGCGAAACGGCCAAGTCCGCCCGTCGCTCGAATTCCGCCACATCCACTTGAAGACCCATCTGCAACGGAATCGCCTTGAGCGCGACACGCTCTGCCGTACCTGCCACTCGGGCCTCGTAAACAACCGATCTATTGCCGTGGTGTAGCAGCCGGTCTATGTGAAACAGACCCTGGACCTCGCGCTGCACGGTCTCGCGGACCTCGTCCACCACCGGCTTCCCCACCACAAGGCTGCCCAACGGGGCAAAGCCACATACCACACACTGATCGGTGGTTTCGGAGATCTCTCCTGCACTGCATCGTGGACATATCATGACTTCCAGAACTTCGGCACGTACTGTGCCCATGCGATAGGCACTGAATCGGGCACAAGGACGAGGGCTCTCGCCACCCGGGACCCTCAGTGTTGCGTGAACGCAACAGGCCTGCTGCCCCCGCTCCACTCCGCCCCATGTTATTGACACGACGCTGCTTAGACCACATCATCCGGTCCGAGGCCAAGTAATCAACGCCGCCGCGGAGACATGGATGCCAACTGCCCCGTCAGAGCAATCGCGATTGATCACCGTCCCCCTGGTGGTGCTGGCAGCGGTGGCGACCGCCGCCGCCCTGGCATACACGCGCTCGGTCATGGTCCCCTTCGTCCTCGCGATCTTCATCTCCTACCTGGTCTCACCCCTGGTGGATCTGCTCCAGGACCGGGTGAGGGTGCCCCGGGTGGTCTCGGTGGTGATTGCGCTTCTGGTGGCGATGGGAATCCTCACCCTATTGGCGCTACTCATCACCGTCTCGACCCGGGGACTATTGGATTCCGCAGACATCTACCGCGACCGCCTGAACGGGATCGCCACCCGAGTGCTCTCGATCCCCGACAGGTTGGGAATAGACCTCGGTCAGCAACCGCTCTTGGAGGGCATCCGGAGGCTCCCTCTGCTCAAGTTGGTGCAGAGCACCGCGGGGACAGTGGTGGACATGGTGACAACCGGGGTGTTGGTCCTGATCTTCGTGGTCTACCTCGTGATCGGTCGCCAGCCGGTGGAGCAGCGCGTCGGTGTGTACCGCGAAATCCACAACAAGGTCCAACGCTATATCGTCGCCAAGTTCGCCATATCGGCCATGACCGGACTCGTGGTCGGCATCATCCTGTCGATTTTCGGACTCGACCTGGCACTCGTGTTCGGGGTACTGGCCTTCTTGCTGAACTTCATACCGTCGGTCGGGTCGGTCATCTCCACCCTGCTGCCCGTGCCGATCGCCATCATTCAGTTCAACAGCGCTTGGCCCGTAATCGGCATCGTGGCCATTCCCGGACTCTTCCAGATGATCGTGGGCAATGTGGTGGAACCGCTGGTCATGGGTGAGAACCTCGACCTCCATCCCGTGACCATTCTGTTGGCCCTGATTTTTTGGGGACTACTGTGGGGCATCGTAGGGATGTTCCTGGCCACGCCGATCACCGCGGTGCTCAAGATCGTGCTAGCCCGAGTCGAGATGACCAAGCCCGTAGCAGAACTCTTGGCAGGTCGACTGCCGCCGGTTCGGGCGGACACGGGACAGCAAGCCGTGGTCTCCTAGATGAACGAGTGGGTTGGTGGGTGAGGTGAAATGTGAAATGTGAAATGTGAAAACTGCATCTTTTCACCTTTCACATTTCACATTTCACTTTT